>NZ_CAUASN010000018.1 GCF_958431955.1 uncultured Adlercreutzia sp.
CCCCCTCCCTCCGCGTCCTTCCCGAGAGGGGTTCCCACCTCCGCACGCTTCGGGCGCCCGCGCGACTTTACGCGGAGCGCCCTCGATCTTTCGCACCGAAGAATAAGAAGGGAAGGTGCCGCCATGGCCCAGATTAACCACATCCTCGGCGTCTGGGAGGCCTTGCGAAGCATCGACATCGCCGTCGATCAGAACCGCTGCGTGCTCGTGCGCAACAAGAACGCCTCGTGCCTGAAGTGCGCCGAGGCCTGCACCTCCGACTGCATCTCCGCCGACGAGGACGGTCAGCTCGTCCTGCGCACCGACGAGTGCATCGGCTGCGGCACCTGCGCCACGGCCTGTCCCACCGGCGCGCTCACCCCGCAAAACCCCACCGACCGCGAGCTGTTCGAGGCCTGCGTGGCGGCGCTGCAGGCCGCCGAGGGGCGCGTCGCCATCGTGTGCGAGAACATGCTTCAGGCCGCCGAGGGCCTCTACGATCCCGCGCGCGTCGTGGGCGTTACCTGCCTGGGGCGCGTGGACGAGAGCCTCATCGTGCTGCTCGCCCGGGCCGGCGCGAAGCGCGTCGTGCTCGTGGAGGGCACCTGCGAGGGATGCCGCAGCAACCCCGGCTCCGCCATGGCGGCCGCCGTATGCGATACGGCCAACGCGCTGCTGGCCACCTGGGGTGCGCCGGCGGTGGCCGAGGTGTCCCAGAAGCTGCCGGCCTTCGCCAAGCGCGGCGATGAGGCCGCTTTCAACGAGGGGCGGCGGGCCTTCCTCGCCGACATGATCGGCACCGCCCGCGACGCTGCCCGTGCCTCGGCCGAGGTGGCCGTGCGGGATGCGCTCGATATCCACGAGAAGAATGCCGAAGAGCCCCTCTTCCAGAAGGTGGGCGACGACGGCACGCTGCCCCACGCCCTGCCGAACCGCCGCACGCGACTCCTGAAGGGGCTCGCCTCCCTGGGAGAGCCCGAGGACGTCATGATCGGCACCCGGCTGTGGGGCCACGTCATCATCGACGCTGCGCGCTGCGACTCCTGCCAGATGTGCGCGACCTTCTGCCCCACCGGGGCCCTGCGCAAGTTCACGGAGGCCGACGGCGCCTTCGGCATCGACCACTTCCCCGCCCGCTGCGTGAAGTGCCGCTGCTGCGCCGACATCTGCCCTGAGGGCGCCATCAGCATCTCCGAGGAGGTCTTCGCCGTCGATCTGGTCGCAAACGCCTCCGAACGCTACGAGATGCGCCCGCGCGACGTGGCCCTGGGCCCGCACCAGATGTTCAACTCCTACAAGAAGCTCCTCGACTTCGACTACATCTACGAGCGCTGAGGCAAGCGCGTCAGAACCCGGGGAACGCGAAGGGGCGCCTGCGGATATGTCGCAGGCGCCCTGCAGTCTCAAAATTGGACACGCCGCAATTTCGAGACTGCCCCCCGCTCGCAGGCAGCCACGAGACAGATCCGCGCCGGGGCTAGCGGGAGGCGGCCAGCTTCGCGCGCACGGTGGCGGCGATGCCCTCGGCGTCCAGGCCCAAATCGGCGAAGAGCTGGCCCACCGGGCCCTGGCCGACGAAATGATCGGGAATGCCGAGCGTGACGGCTGGAACGGTCGCGCCCTGGCGGGCGAGCACCTCGAGCACGCCCTGGCCGGCACCGCCGGCGACGACGCCCTCCTCCACGGTGACCACGAGCCCCGTGGCCACAGCCTCGGCGATAGCCTCCTCATCGAGCGGTTTCACCCAGCGCATGTCCACCACCTGACACTCGATACCTTCGGCGGCCAAGAGGTCGGCGGCCGCGCGGGCCTGCCCCACCATGCGCCCGAAGGCGAGCAGGGCCGCATCGGCGCCCTCGCGTACCACACGGGCCTTCCCCACGTCCAGAAGCTCGGGCGCATCGGGCAGCGGTGCGCCCTCGGCCTCGCCGCGCGGGTAGCGCAGCGTCACCGGTCCGGGTAGCGTAAGCGCCGTGTGCAGCGCGTGCACGAGCTCCGCCTCATCGGAGGGGGCGAGCACGCGCACGTTGGGCACCATGCGGGAGTACACCATGTCGAACACGCCGTGGTGCGTGGGGCCGTCATCGCCCACCAGGCCCGCGCGATCGAAGGCGAACACGACGTTGGCCTCGGGCAGGGCGCAGTCGATGATCATCTGGTCCACGGCCCGCTGCATGAAGGTGGAGTACAGGGCCACCACGGGCTTCTTGCCCCCCGAGGCGAGGCCGGCCGCCATGCCGACGGCCTGCTCCTCGGCGATGCCCACGTCCACGAAGCGGTCGGGGAACTCGGCGGCGACGGTCTTCAGGCCCGTGCCCCCGGTCATGGCCGCCGTAATGGCCACCACGTCCCTGTCGCGGGCGGCCTCGTCGGCCAGGGCCGCGCCGAACACCTCGGTGTAACTCGGGTGCTTCGCGGGCTTCTTCGCGGCTTTGCCCGTGGCGATGTCGTAGGGACCCGTGCCGTGGAACGCCTCAGGGTCGCGGCGGGCGGGCTCGTAGCCCTCGCCCTTGCGCGTGACCACGTGCACGAGCGCCGGCCCGTCCATCTCCAGCACGAGCGAGAGGATGTCGCGCAGCTCGGCGATGTTGTGGCCGTCGATGGGCGCAGTGCACACGATGCCGAGCGACTCGTAGATCATGGTATGGGGAATCACCATCTGCTTGAGCGATTCCTTCATGTTCTTCCCGAACCCGAGCAAGCCGCGGGTGGCAGGGCCGCCCTGCTCCATGGCCGCCTGCAGGCCCTCGCGGGCCTCGCGGTAATGGCTGTTCGCGCGGATGTTTCCCAGATGCTTCATGAGGGCACCCACATTGCGCGAGATGGACATCTCGTTGTCGTTCAGGATGACGACGAGCGGCAGCTGCTCGTTGCCCATGTAGTTCAGCGCCTCAAAGGCCATGCCGCCGGCAAGCGACGCGTCGCCAATGAGCGCCACCACCTTCTCGTCGGTGCCCTTCAGCTGGCGTGCCTTCGCCAGGCCCGTCGCGATGGAGAGCGAGTCGGAGGCGTGGCCGGAGTAGTGCACGTCGTAGGGGCTCTCGTGGGGCTTCGTGAAGCCCGAGATGCCGCCGTAGGTGCGCAGCGTCTTGAAAGCCTCGCGTCGGCCGGTGAGCAGCTTGTGGGCGTAGGCCTGGTGCCCCACGTCGAACACCACGCGGTCGCGCGGCATGTCGAGCAGGCTCTCCAGGGCCACGATGATGTCCACCGCGCCGAGGGACGAGGCCACATGCCCCCCGGTGACCGAGGTGGTGGCGACGATCTCCTGGCGAATCTCGCGGGCGAGAATGGCCAGCTCGTCGTTGTCGAGCACCTTCAAGTCGAAAGGGGAGCTGATAGCGTCCAGTATGCGCGGTGCGGCCATGGGAATATCCTTACGATAGCTCGCCGGTCGGCTCGGGAGCCTCCGCATCGGAGGCGGAAGGCTCGGCGGAAGCGCCGGCTCCGGCCGCAGCACCGGCCGCGGGGGTGGTCTCATCCCCTGCGACATCTTCGTCGCCCGTGGCATTCTCGCCCTCGGCAGCAACGTCCGCGCCCGGTTCGCCCTCGGCGGCGGCCAGGTGCGCCTCGATGTCCTGCTCGGACAGGTCGCAGGCGGAAAGGCCCAGCTTCACGGCCTCCTCGTACAGTTTGAGCGCGTCGTCGAGCGAGATGTCCTCGGCGGACACCTCGTCCACGATCTGGGAGAGGCGCTCGTGCACGCCCTCGAAGGTGCGGCCCTCGGCATCGGCCATAAGGCTACACCTCCCCCTGCACGCAGGCTGCCGCGCCCGAGGCGCCCACCACGGCGTCGGAGGCGACGGCATCGGGCGTCGCAGCGGCGGACTCGCTGGCAGTAGGCGCTGCCTCGGCGGGCTTGCCCTCGGCAACCGCGGCAGGCTCGTCGGCCACGGCCGCAGGCGCGGCGTCCTCCGACGCCTGCCCCGCTTCCGCCTCCTCCGCGCTAGCCACGACCAGCTCGGGGGCCTCGTCCATGGTGCGGGCGATGCGGCCGAGCACGCCGTTCACGAAGCGCGGCGAGTCGTCCTCACCGCCGAAGGCCTTGGCCAGCTCCACCGCCTCGTTGATGGACACCGACACCGGCACATCCTCGCGCTGGAACATCTCGTAGACGGCCATGCGCAGAATGGAGCGATCCACGATGGGCATGCGCGAGAGCGCCCAGTTCTCGGACGCCCCCTCCAGCCGCTCGTCGATGGCGGCCTGATGCTCCTGCACCCCGCGGATGAGCCCGAGGGCGTACTCGGTCAGCGCCCCCTCGCAGATGCGGCCGAACTCCGAGGGCGCCTCGTCGGCGGCCTCGGGCGGCGCGGGCTCCGGGTCGGCCTCGGTGGCCACCAGGCAGAGCCCCTCGTCAAGAAGCTTCGAGGGCGATTCCCCCTGAAGCTCGCTCGTGTAGAGGACCTGCACCGCGAAGGCGCGGTCGCGGGTCCTCTCGTGTTTCCTTGAAGCCATCAACGCTCCCCTAGGATTTGAATTGGATGCCGTCGATGTACACGTCCACCGCCGACACCTCCACGCCGGCCTGGGTGGCCAGCGACTCGGCGATAGCGGTACGCAGCGCGGCAGCCAGCTCGGGCAGCACGTAGCCGTAGTACACCTCCACGTGGACGGCCACGTACAGCTTGCCGTCCTCGCCCATCTTCGTCTCGATGCCGCTCGTGGAGGGCTTGCTCGCCAGCATCGAGCGGATGCCGCTCGTGGCGAAGTTGCCCAAAGAGGCCACGCCGTCCACCTCGCTGGCGGCCACAGAGATAATGGTCTCCATGACGCCGGGGGCGATGGAGAGCCCTTCCACGTTCATTTCACTGGTCATAGTACGTCTCCCATCTGGGTTTCGATGAAGTCCGTCGTGGCCTCGCCGGCCAGAAACACCTCGTTTTCCAGCACGCGCTGGTGGAACGGGATGGTGGTGGCAATGCCCTCGATCACGAACTCGTCCAAGGCGCGGCGCGCACGGGCCACGGCCTCTTCGCGATCCTGACCATGCACGATAACCTTTGCGACGAGGGAATCGTAGTGCGGCGAGATTTTAGAACCAGGCCGTAAATAAGTTTCCACGCGCACGCCCGGCCCCGCCGGGGGGATGAACGTGCTCACCGTGCCCGGGCACGGGCGGAAGCCGTGGGCCGGGTCCTCGGCGTTGATGCGCAGCTCGATGGCGTGGCCCGCGGGCGTAAACGGCGCGCGGGAGGCGCAGCTCATGGGGTCGCCGGCGGCGATGCGCAGCTGCTCTTTGATGATGTCGGTGCCGGTGATCTCCTCGGTGACGGGGTGCTCCACCTGCACGCGGGTGTTCATCTCCATGAAGTAGAACTCGCCGCGCTCGTCGAGCAGGAACTCGATGGTGCCGGCGTTGCGGTAATCCACGGCGCGCACGGCCTTCAGGGCCGCCTTGCCCATGGCGCGGCGCAGTTCGTCGGTAAGCGCCGGCGAGGGGGCCTCCTCCAAAAGCTTCTGGTGGCGGCGCTGGATGGAGCAGTCGCGCTCGCAGAGCGCCACGGCGTTGCCGTGGTCGTCGGCGAGCACCTGCACCTCCACGTGGCGGGGGCGCAGCACGAGCTTCTCCAGGTACACGCCGTCGTTGCCGAAGGCGGCGCCGGCCTCGGTGCGGGCGGCCTTGTACTGGGCGGCCAGGTCGGCCGGGTCGTGCACCTCGCGCATGCCCTTGCCGCCGCCGCCGGCCGTCGCCTTGATGAGCACGGGATACCCCACCTGCTCGGCGAAGGCCGCGGCCTCCTCCACGGTGTCCAGGCAGCCGTCGCTTCCGGGCACGGTGGGCACGCCGCAGCCCTTCATGGTCTCGCGGGCGCTCGACTTGTCGCCCATGCGCTCGATGCACTCGGCGGCCGGGCCGATGAACACGAGGTCGTTGTCGGCGCAGGCGCGGGCGAAGTCGGCGTTCTCGGCCAGAAAGCCGTAGCCGGGGTGGATGGCCTCGGCGCCGGTGTTCTTCGCCGCCGCGATGATGGAGGGCATCACCAGGTAGCTCTTAGCCGACTGGGCGGGACCTATGCACACGGCCTCGTCGGCGTAGTGCACCGGATAGGTGTCCGCGTCCTCGGTGGAGTACACGGCCACGGTCTTCACGCCCAGCTCGCGGGCGGCGCGCATGATGCGCAGGGCCACTTCGCCGCGGTTCGCGACGAGAATCTTGTTGAACATGACTAGTTCTCCGGGAGGGTCGGCACGGACTCGTGGGGCTCCACGTAGAAGAGCACGGTGCCGTACTCGACCGGCGTGGCGTCCGACAGGCACACCTCGCGCACGGTACCCATCTCCTCGGCCGTGATCTCGTTCATGAGCTTCATGGCCTCCACGATGCACAGCGTCTCGTTGGCGGCCACCTCGTCGCCCACCTTCACGAAGGGCGGCTCGCCGGGCGCGGGGGCCTCGTAGTAGGTGCCCACCATGGGGGCCACCACGGGCTTCCAGCTGGCCGGGCGGTCGCTGGCCGGCTCGGCAGCCGGAGCCGGGGCAGCCGGGGCCGGGGCGGCCTGGGCCACCGGAGCGGCAGCAGCGGGAGCCGCGGCGGCAGGCGCGCCCTGACCGGGCATGCGCACGGCGATGCGGACGCCCTCTTCCTCAACTACGATCTCGCCGACGCCGCTCTCCTCGGCAACGCGAACCAGCTCGCGAATCTGATTGATATCCACGTAATCGTCCTCCTTGGTGCCGCTGGATTCCTGCTCCAGCATGAAATCGACCTTCTCGGAAACACGGTGCTTGGAAAGGTAGGTGCGGGCCTCGTTCGGGAACAGGGCGTACATGAGCACGTCCTCCTCGCTGTGGGCCAAATCCCCGATCTCGTTGGCCACCTCGTCGTAGGTGGTGGTCACAAGGGTGCCCGGCGCGATGCTCGGATCCAAAATCTCTGAGTCGCCGGCCACCTTCGCCACGATCTCCTTGTCCATGTGCCCGGGCGCCTTGCCGTAGTAGCCGCACACGTAGTCCTTCATCTCCTTGGAGATGACGCTCCAACGCTTGCCGGTGAGCACGTTGAACACCGCCTGGGTGCCCACGATCTGCGACATGGGGGTCACGAGCGGCGGATAGCCCACCTCGGCGCGCACCTTCGGGATCTCGGCCATCACCTCGGGCAGGCGGTCGGCCGCCTTCTGCACCTCCAGCTGGCTGATGAGGTTGCTCATCATGCCGCCGGGCACCTGGTGCGAGTACACCTGCATGTGGATGAGCGACGACACGCCGCGCTTGTAGTGGCCGCGCTTGCGCATCTCCTCCCAGTACTCGGAGATCTCGAAGAGCAGGTCGAGGTCAAGATCGGTGTCGTAGCGGCTCTCCTTCAGGGCGGCCACGATCATCTCGACGGCCGGGTGCGAGTTGCCGAAGGCGAGCGGCGCGTGGGCGGTGTCGGCCACGGCCACGCCGGCCTCGGCGGCCTTCAGGATGTTGGCCGGGGCCATACCGCCGACGTAGTGGCAGTGGATGTGCACTGGCAGGCCGATTTCCTCGTTGAAGGCCTTCACCATGCGCTCGGCGCGATAGGGAGTAAGCATGCCGGCCATATCCTTGATGGCGATGGTATCGGCGCCCAAGTCCTTCAGCTGCTGGCCGTATTCCAGGTAGGAGTCCAGCGTGTGCACCGGCGAGATGGTGTAGGAGATGGCGCCCTCGAACAGCCCCCCGTGCTCCTTGATGGCCTCGGCGTTGTCCACCACGTTGCGGATGTCGTTCAGCGCGTCGAACACGCGGAAGACCTCGATGCCGTTGCGGTGCGCCGCGCCGATGAAGCGGTTGACGATATCGCGCGAGTAATGCTTGTAGCCGACCAGGTTCTGGCCGCGCGACAGCATGGCGAGCGGGGTGTTGGGCGTGTTGGCCTTGATGGCGCGCAGACGCTCCCAGGGATTCTCGTCCAGAAAGCGCAGGCACGAGTCGAACGTCGCGCCGCCCCACGCTTCGATGGCCCAGTAGCCCACGCGGTCCATCTTCGGCAGAATCGGCAGCATGTCGCCGATCTGCATGCGGGTGGCCCACAGGCTCTGCTGACCGTCGCGGATGGTCGTATCCATGATCTGAAGCCGTGGCATGAACTCACACCTCCTTATAGATAGTCAAAGATCAAGTTTTGCATTATAGGGGACGTCATGCACGCCCCGCCACGCGAACGCCCGATTTGCCGACAAGAAACATCAACGAAGCGGCGGGAGGAGGCAGCGCGGCGCGTTTGCGGGCATCGCTGTCCCGCTGCTGCGGGCTGGCGTGAAAGTCTCGCCCCGCTCTCTTCCCCGTTGGCTGCTACCCCATTCCCATCAGGCTAAACGCAAAGTTTACCCCGCTGGGGTAATAGCTTTTCGCGCTCTTGCGGCGCACACTGGCGCCATCGTTTCTCACTATGACGAGGAAGGGAGGAAGCGATCATGAGTATCAACGAGGAAAAGGCCGCAACGACGGCCGCACCGCAGGAGGGAGGGCCCGGCGGCCCGGGCGCCCATGCGGCGGACCGCGGGAGTGCTGAAGCTGCCGGCAGCGTGTCCGGAGCGAACGCCCCCAAGAAGCCGCGGCGGCGCGGGTGGATCGTCGCCGGCGTGGTGGTGGCCGTCATCGTGGTGGCCGGCGCGGGCTTCTGGGTCTGGCACGAGCAGCCGAGCTTCTGCAACGCCATCTGCCACAGCCCCATGGACTACTACGTGGAAACCTACGACGACGGCAACCCGCAGCTCGGCGTGACGGCCCACGCGAAGGCCGGCGAGGCGTGCCTGGACTGTCACACCGCCGAGCTGACCACCCAGGTGGCCGAGGTGTGCGCCTGGGTGTCGGACACCTACCCCATGACCGAGGACGGCACCATGCTCGCCACCGGCAAGCAGTTCGCGAGCGAGGAGTTCTGCGCACGGCCCGAATGCCACCACGCCGCGGGCACCTCCTTCGACGAGATCACCGCGAATCTGTGGGGCTTTGCCGGCAACGACGAGAAGTACAACCCCCACGCGAGCCACCAGGACATGGCGCTCGAGTGCGGCGACTGCCACAAGATCCACGAGAACCAGGTGCTCGTGTGCAACGAGTGCCACGATCTGACCCTGCCCGAAGGATGGGAGGCCCCCAATGCAGAGTAACGTCTCACGCCGCAGCTTCTTCAAGGGCGCGGGCCTGGCCGCCCTGGGCGGTCTTTCCGCTGCCGCGCTGTCCGGATGCGGCCACGGCTACGCGGCCGAAGAGCCCGCGAACCTGAGCGCCGGCGACTTCGGCGGCCCCTCCTGGCTCGGCGCGCCGCCCGTCATCGAGGAGTCGGATATCGCCGAAACCCTGGAGACGGAGGTGCTCGTCGTGGGCATCGGCACCGGCGGCATCCCGGCCATGATCTCGGCGGCCGAGAACGGCGCGCGCGTGCTCGGCATCGACCGCCAGGGCAGCCCGCACAACGTCCGCGAGGACATCGGCGCCATCGACTCGCGCCTGCAGCAGGCGTCCTTCGACGAGTTCCCCGAGTTCCGCATCGAGAAGAAGGAAGCCGTGGAGGACATCGTCCGCTACGCCAACGGCTTCGTGGACTACGACCTGGTGAAGCTGTGGGCCGACGAGTCCGGCGCCATGGTGGACTGGCTCACCGACATCGTAGAGCGCGACGGCAAGATGGTCATGGAGTTCGAGGGCGGCGTGGGCGATACCACCGACCCGGGCCGCGACAAAGCCTTCGCCACCGGCCACAGCCCCCAGCTCACCGACGCCGTGGCCGAGAACGAGGAGTGGGGCTTCGCCGAGTCCATCTTGGCCTACGCCGCCGAGCAGGGCGCCGAGGTGCGCTGGTACACCGAGTTCATCAAGTGCGAGACCGACGAGGCCGGGCGCGTGACCGGCGTCATCGCCCGCGAGGTGGAGGGCGAGCGCCGCTACCTGCGCATCAACGCCAGCAAGGGCGTCATCCTGTCCACGGGCGGCTACGGCAACAACCTGGAGATGATGGAGGACCGCCAGGCCTGGAACCAGAAGATTCGCATCGCGGCCCCCGGCTCCGGCGGCAACCCGACCGGTTCCGGCATCAAGGCGGCCCTGTGGCTCGGCGCCACCATGGACCCGCTCGGCGCGGCGTGCACCTTCAACCGCGCCTGCGTGAAGCCCGACCAGTACGCCGGCGACGGGGTGCTCGGCCGCTGGTTCTGGTTCGGCGAGCAGCCCTTCCTGAAGCTGAACCTGAAGGGCGAGCGCTTCTGCAACGAGAGCGGTCCCTACGACTACATGCTGCACTCCACTATCATGCAGCCGCACCAGACCTACGTGGACATCTGGGACGCGAACCACGCCGCCCAGGCCGAGGCCATGGACGAGGTGGGCTGCTGCCGCCTGTTCCCCTTCCCCAACGGAGCGAAGAACAACATTCCCATGGCCGTGGTGGACGGCATGATCGAAAAGCTCATCGAGGACGGCTACGTGCAGCAGGCCGACACCATGGAGGAGCTGGCCGAGAAGCTGAACCTGCCCGTGGAGACCACCGTGGCCTCCTGGAAGCGCTACAACGAGATGGCCGCCGCCGGCGAGGACACCGACTACTACAAGGAGAAGCACCGCCTCATGGCCATCGACACGCCGCCGTTCTACGGCGTGCGCACCGGCGCGTGGTTCCTGGCGACGCTCGACGGCGTGACCATCGACACGAACATGCACCCCTGCGACGAGAACGGCGACCCGATTTTGGGCCTGTACCTGACGGGCAACGACTCGGGAGGCTTCTTCTCCGTGAGCTATCCGAATCTGCTGACGGGCCTCGCCTGCGGGCGCACCATGACCTTCGGGCGCCGCGCCGGCATGCTGGCCGCCACGGGCCAGGCCTAGGAGCGGCCTCTGCCCTACGGGCCCGCAAGCCTCGCACCGGGGGCTTGCGGGCCCGCGGTCAGCACTTCGCAGCTACGACCTCTTCCCCTTTGCCCTTCCTTTGGGATACCGCCCGTCGCGCCTCCCTCCCAGCGACCAGCGGTTTTGTTTTCAGACCCCCAGCCCCGCGCGGGCCGGGGGTCTTCGCGTGTACAATGGAGGGAACGGAAGGGAGGGCCATGGCTAAACAAGAGGCGGGAAGCGCGGCGCTTGAGGCAGTGTCCGAGAACGGGGCGCAGCGGGCCGCTGCGCAGGAGAGCGGCGCGGGCGAAAGGGCCGTATCGTCAGAGACCGGCACTCCCCCGCCCGTGCGCCCGGTGCGCGGGTTCGCGGCGCTTCTGCTGGTGCTCGGGGCCACCGCGCTCATGAACGGCTCCATCTTTCCCCAGTTCGATGCCGTCTTCATGTTCGCCCGCGACATTTCCGTCACCTGCTCGGCGGCCACGCTGCTGGCACTCGGGCTGGCGGCCTACCGCGCCCCGGCCATGCTGCGCCGCCGGGCGATCGTCGTCAGGGCGGCGACATGCCTCGTCTTCGGCGGCGCGCTGCTCGCGGCCGGCCTCGCCTTCGCCTCGCCGGCGCCGCTCGTGCTGGGGGCGTGCGTCGTTGCCATCGGCCGCGCGGCGGCCACCGTGACGACCTCCCTGTACCTGGCGCGCCTCTCCTCGCATCAGGCAGCGGTGGCCATCGCCGTGGCCTACACGCTGCAGCTGGCCGCAAGCCCCGCGTGTGCGTTTTTGCCGGCTGCCTTGGGCGTCGTCCTCTTCCTGGCATTTCCCCTGGTCGCGCTCGCTCTCACGGCAGCAGGCGGCGGCTTCTTCTTCGACGCAGTTCGCGACCGCCCCTCGCCGAGCGATTTGTCCGTCACGCGGCCGGCCTCGTTCCTCGCGCCCTTCTCGGCCCTGTTCGGGTGCCTGTTCCTGTTCCAGGTGGCCTTCGGCTTCGCCCTGCGCTTCGACGAGGTGGCCGGCACCCCGCGCATGTCGCTTTTCTCGGCGGCACCGCTGGCGCTCGTCGTGCTCTATGTGGCTCTCTCGCGGCGGCGCTTCCCCGCCGACGGCGTGGTGCAATTCTCGGCCCTCGTGGTGATGGCGGGCTTTCTGCTGTCGGCCCAGCCCCTGCTCGCCGTCGGCGGCGGGGCGGCCGATGTGGCCCTGTTGAATGCCGGCAACGGGCTGTTCACCATGGCCGCCCAGATGGCGCTCGTGGCCATCGCCGCCCGCAACCCTTTGGGCGCGGTGACGGCCGTGGCCTGGGGCAACGGCGTGTCGGCTCTGGGATCGCTTACGGGAGCAGCCGCCGGCATGATCGCCAACGGCCTCGCCGCCGGCTCACCAGCGCTGCGGGCGGCCATTCCGGCGGTGCTTCTGCTGGTATTCGCCGCCTACGTGCTGGTGGGCTTGAAGCGCTTCACGTTCGCGGGGGCCATCGACGGCATCGAGCCTGTGGCCGTCTCCCCCGAGGCCGCCCCCGATGCGGCGCGCACACCCGAGGAGGCCTTCGCCGCCCGTTGCGAGACCATCGCCGGCGAGTTCTCACTCACGCCCCGCGAGGCCGAGGTGTTCGCCATGCTCGCCCGCGGCCGTGACCGCAGCTACATCGAGGAGGCGCTCGTCGTGTCACGCAACACCGTGAAGGCCCACGTGAAGCACGTGTACGCCAAGCTCGGCATCCACTCCCACCAGGAGCTGATCGACCTGGTGGAGGAGTAAGCCTGCTGCGGGAACGCGCTCGCACAGACAGCGAAGCGCCCCCTACGACAGGATTGGCAACCGCTGACGGGAGCAGCCCTTCGCACCAAACGCTCCCTGACTCCCCGAGCAGTTCCCAGCAGCCACTTTTCCGCGAACACGTCAATCGAGAAATCGTCTGCGAATTATGAACAATTTACTTGCCTTTTCGGAGATTTGGCCGACCAGCGCCCCTGCACTATAGAATACGGGGAAGAAAACGCAACGAGGGAGGCATTGTGGCCATTCGCATCATCGTGGATTCGTCGGCGGATATGGAAGAGGACTACGCGGCGGCCCACGGCATCCAGATCATCCCCATGACCATCAGCTTCGGCGACGAGGAGTTCGCCGAGGGGGTCGACATCACCCGCACGGAGTTCTTCGAGCGCCTCATCGAGAGCGATGAGCTGCCCCGCACAAGCCAAATCCCGCCCATGGTGTTCCAGGACATCTTCGCCGAGGTGGTGGCCGCCGGCGACACGGCCGTGGTCATCACTCTCTCCAGTCACATCTCGGGCACCTACCAGAGCGCCTGCATCGCGGCGGCGCCTTTCAAGGAGTCCGTCTTCGTGGTGGACTCCGAGAACGCCACCGTCGGCGAGCGCATCTTAGCCGAGCGCGCCTGGGCCCTGCGCGACGAGGGGCTCACCGCGGGCGACATCGCCTACTGCCTCGACCAGGAGAAGAAGGACATCCGCCTCGTGGCCGCCCTGGACGGCCTGGAGTACCTGCGCCGCGGCGGCCGCATCTCGGGCGCGGCGGCGGCCATCGGCGGCCTTCTGTCCATCAAGCCCGTGGTAGGCGTCGTGGACGGCAAGGTGGTCGTTTTGGGGAAGGCCCGCGGCTCGAAGGCCTCGCGCTCCATGGTGTTCGAGGAGATCGAGAAGGCCGGCGGCATCGACTTCACGCGCCCGGTATGGGTGGCCTACTCCGGCCTGTCCGACAAGATCGGCCGCAAGTACATCGCCGACTCGCTCGCCATCGCCGCGGATGCGGGCATGATCGAGAGCCCCGATGCCGTGGAACTGCCGCTCACGCTCGTGGGCGCCGTCATCGGCACCCACGTCGGCCCCGATGGCGTCGCCTTCGCCTTCTTCGCCCGGGAATAGAAGAAGCCTCCCGAAGGAGGCTTCCCGATCTGCGTGGTTTTCCCGCTTGATTAGACGCGCTTGATGACGCGGCCGTCGCGGGTGTCGATCTGCAGCACGTCGCCGATCTCGATGAAGGTGGGCACCTGCACTTCCTTGCCCGTCTCCAGGGTGGCCGGCTTCAGCGTGTTGGTGGCGGTGTCGCCCTTGAAGCCCGGCTCAGTGTGGGTCACCTCGAGCTCAACGAACATCTGGGGCTCCAGGCTGATGAGCTCGTCGCCGGCGTACAGCAGCGTGGCCTCGTCGTTCTCCTTCAGCCAGTCGGACACCGAACCAACCACGTCGGCGGCGATGGGCATCTGCTCGAAGGTGTCGTTGTCCATGAACCAGTAGTCGGCGCCGTCGTTGTAGAGGTACTGCATCTTCTTGGACTCCAGGCGCACGGAGTCGAACTTCGTGCCGGCGTTGAAGGTGTAGTCCACCACGCGGCCGGTCTTGATGTCCTTGAGCTTGGTGCGCACGAACGCGCCGCCCTTGCCCGGCTTCACGTGCTGGAACTCGACGATGGTGCACATCTTGCCGTTGTTGATGATGCACATGCCGTTCTTGAAATCGGCGGTAGAGATGGTTGCCACGAGTGCTTCCTTTCATGTTCACGCGCCGCGGAACCCTCGTGCTCGCACGTCGCGCCTGACTCAAACCGTTACATTATAGCCATCTTACGGGCATCCTGCAAAGGGAGCGCTACTCGGCAAGCGCGGTCTCCTCGGCCGGGGCGCTCTCGGGCGTCATGCTCCGCCGGCGCCGAACCGCCTCGCGCGCCTTCCCGTAGAGGCCCATGTAGGCGTTCACGATGACGCCGGTGAACGCGGCGCAGACCACGGTGCCCTCGCGCACGCCGGCCAGATGCCCCACGAACAGAAACGCGCACAGGGTCGCAAGCGCCGCGCAGGCGAGGTCGAACAGCACCTTGCCCGTGCCGAAGCGGATGCCCGTCTTGCGCACCACGGCCTGCACCACGGCCTCGCCGCAGTTCATCACGGTGCCCGACACCACCGTCATCACGATGCCCGCGGCGAGCACCGCCATGCCGACCGCAAGCCACAGCCACGACGCGGCATAACTCGCGGGCTCGGCAGCACCGATGAGCGCCATAAACCAATCGATGCACAGACCGAAGAACACCGAGATGGGAATCTGCCACAAATCGACCAGGCGGAAGTCGCGCCGCAGAAGCGCCACCTGCACCAACACGAGCGCGCACTGCCAGCCCAGCATGAACGTGCCGAAACTGACGGCGGGAAAGCCGAGCGAGAGCACGTTGGGCGTGGCGGAAATGGGCGAGTTGCCCAGATTCGCCTTCACCACCACATCGATGCCGAGGGCCATGACCGCGATGCCCGCCAGCATGAGCACCACGCGGCCGGCCAGGAAGAGCACGGCCCGCGGGCTGCGCTGGCGCCAGCGGGGCTCGCCTGCCGCGCCGTCAGCAACCGTTCGCGCGGCAGCTCGGGGCGCGGGGGCCGGCGTTGCGCCGGATGAGGATCTGTCGGACGGATCGGCAGATGCGCCCGAGCGCTCGCGCCCCATGGATTTGCCCTTGGTCCGAATCTCGCTCCCACGATTGATCTTCCGTTCCGTCATCGTTTCCTCACCGTCCTCTCCGGCATCGCGGCTTTCGCTTACCCTTTCAGTTATAAGGCACGGTGCCGCGCGAGAGCCCGCACAATTACGCGAGCACAACCACGAGAAGGCCAGACGGCCAACACCCCGCCGCTCACCGCCGACGAACGGCAGCTGGGGCGCGGGCAGGAAAAGATGGCTACCGCTCGTCCTCAGGCAGCTCCAACGACTCAATGCAGTCGATCATCTCCTGGCGATCCCCCACGCCGAGTTTCTGGTAGATGCGAGTGATATGGGTCTTCACCGTTCCGCGCGAGAGATAGAGGCGCTCGGCGATGTGGGGGACGCTGCGGCCGCGCACCACGAGACTCAGGACCTCTGCCTCGCGGGGCGAGAGCCCATAGAGGCGAATCGCCTCCTCGCACTGACGTGCGAAGTAAAGGGCCTCGGCGTGGGGATAGACGACGTCCGGGTTCAGCCGCCCGCGCTCCAGAATGTTCCCCCGGTCGAACACGAGCACCACCGCGAGGACCAGAACGCACGCCGCCACAAGAACGTACAGGGTCGTGTTGCCACCGCGAGCACCGAGCTGCCCGAGGGCTGCCATGAGTCCCAAGGCCACCATGGGAACGAAGCTCTCCAGGGCGCGGTACCAGCCGAAGGCCGCGCCCGCCCGCACGCCGCTCTGGCGGCAGGCCGTCGCCACCATGACGAAGCAGAACAAATCGAAGCACGTGAACCCCACCGACACGACGGCCGCCCCCACGCCACGGAACCCCTCGAACGCGGCCACGAGCAGCAGCCCCACCATGACGAGGGGCAGCACCAGCTTGTACACATAGCGATAGGAGACGACTCCCTCGAAAACGCAGGAGGCGACGAGCAGGCAGGCCATAACGGCGAAGGCCGCACCCGCGACGACGGAACCGGGAAAGGCCGCCGACAGACCCGCCTGCGCCCCGAGGATCATGACCCACGTCACGATGCCGAACAGCGTGAAGACGAGCAGCAGGCGCCAGACCGACGAGAGGAAGCGGCTCACCCCGTCATGCGACCCCGATGCGGCAGGCGGGGTCTCCCCACAATCGGGAGGGACCTCGCCCTGCGTAGGCCGCAGTGCGCCCTCCCCCGCCGCGCATCCGCCCGTCGCTCGAAAGCACAAGCCCATCGAGAGCGGCAGAAGCAGCGCGAACAGCCCACACTGCAAGAACCCGCGCGTCGCGCCGATGACGAGGAAGGCCAGCGTCGCCACGCAGAAGGCGGCCAGGGCCCGCTGGGTGAGCGCTGAACCCTCCAGCTCGCTGAAGCGCATCCCCCAGGCGACGATCACGAAGGCCGCGCACACCCGTGTTGCCCCCTTGTATGCAAGTGAGGCCTCGGACGAGCCCGCCAGTCCGACCGACCACAAGACCCAGGCTCCGAGCACCGCTGCAGCCGCCGCCACGGCAGCAGCGAAGGCCAGGGCGAAGAAGGATCGGAATCGGGAGAGCAGCACGGCGATGGCGATGTAGCTCCCCACGTTGCAGACCGACGAGACGACCGTGGACACCTCGATGCCAGGCCCTCCGCCCGAGCCCACAAGCGGCGGAGCGAAGATATCCACCAAGTTCCACGCGTAGAACGCCGCCAAGCCGAAAATATAGATGAACGACGTTTTGTCGGAGAAAATGCCCGATAAACCGTGTCCTACTTTTTGGCAGACACGGCCCAAGCCATATTTGGCCGTTTGGTCAGATGACATGGTCCCTCCATTCCCTTAGCCTCGTCCATGCCCGGTGCAACGGGCGCGGCGGCCGGGAGCAGACGCCGTGCGGAAGATGCAAATCGCAAGTATAGCGCAGAAGTCCCCGGCCGCCTGACGGAGAAACCTACCTTGAGGAGGGCACTATGGAGAAGAACCTTTCACGGCGCGGCTTCATCGGACTGGGAGCGCTCGGGGCCGCTGCGGCCGCATCGCTTACCGCCTGCGCGCCGCGAACGCCCGGCAAACCCGACACCGAGGCCTCCGAGCTCGCGAGCACGGCCGCCGACGGTGGCGAGACGACCATCCCCAATACCGGTAACTTGGAGTTCTTCCCGCCGAACGGCGCCGAGGTGGCCTATATCGCCGAGCCCATCTCCGACGACGACGTCGTCGAGACCCTTTCATGCGACGTCGCCATCTGCGGAGCGGGCATGTCGGGCGTGGCCGCCGCCGCTTCCGCGGCCGAGAACGGGCTGTCAGTGGTGCTCCTGGAGAAGGGCACGACCTTTGCCGCCCGCGGCACGGAGGTCGCGGCCTTCGGCGACCGGGCCCATGCGGAGGCGGACATCGTGCTGAGCGCCCGCGACTTCATGAACGACGGCCTCGCAACCGCCCACTTCCGCTGCGACCGCTCCGTCTGGGAGCGTTGGTGCGAGCGCTCGGGCGAAGCGCTGGACTGGGCCATGGACACCGTCGGCGATGCCTGCGGCTCCTTCACGGTGAAAGGCGGCAACACCGAGTTCTGCGGCGTCACCACCTGGGGCTCGGGCGTGCGCATCGAAAAGGGCATCGCTTCGTTCGTGGAGATGCTCCTCAGCATCGCCGAGAGCCAGGGTGCCGACATTCGCTACAACACGCCGGCCGTGCAGCTGGCCGTCCAGGACGGGAAAGTGACGGGCGTCTACGCGAAGGGCGCCGACGGCATCATCAAGATCGAGGCCGCGAAGGGCGTCGTGCTCGCCACCGGTGGCTACGAGTTCAACTGGGACATGCTTACCCAGCGCATCCGCCCACGCGACCTGGCGGTGTACGCCTGGATCAACCCGACGATCACCAATACGGGCGACGGCATCCTCATGGGGCTTGCCGCGGGTGCTGCCGAGGACGACTGGCCGCACATCCTCATGAACGACCCCGCCGGCGCCAAGACGGGCAGCCGCGCGAACGGCGCCATGCTCGCCTTCCTGCGCGTGAACGAGAACGGCGAGCGCTTCGTGAACGAGAACCTCTCCTTCGAGTACATGAGCAACGCCATCATGTACCAGCCGGGCGCCCATGACTTCGTGCTGCTCTCGGGCACCGATATCCTCGCGTCCCTCGAGAAGGCCAAGGGCGGCGCCCCCTGGACGCCCGAGGACATGTACGACTCCATCAAGGACGTCCTCGTGGAGGCGCCGACCCTGGACGAGCTGGCCGAGAAGTGCGGCATCAACGCCACCAACCTCGCCCAGACGGTGGCGCGCTACAACGAGCTGTGCGCCAGCGGCGAGGATACCGATTTCGGGAAGAAGCCCGGCGACCTCATTCCCCTCGAGGAGGGGCCGTACTACGCCATCGAGGAGAGCGGCTGCTGCCTGGTCACGGTGAACGGCCTGCGCATCGACGCTGACTCCCGCGTGCTGACGGGCTCGGGCGCGCCCATCGAGGGGCTCTACGCCCTCGGCAACACCTCCGGCAGCATGTTCAACGGCACCTACCCCCACCACATGAGCGCCGTCAGTCACGGACGCTGCCTAACCTTCGGCTACCTAGTCGGCCGTCGCCTCGCCGGCCTGGAGGCCTAAGGCTCGCATCAAACCCCACACGCCCTCCCCCGCGCGCTCCCGTCAGGGAGCGCGCGTGCTTGCAGATCCCGAGAGGGTCCACAAGGGCAGATTCCGCTCTCGACAGAGCCGCTTTGCAATGCCTGCTGCCACCAAGGAGCCGGTACTCCCCCTCAAGACGAGAACGTCACGATGAAGCGGTCGCCCTCGATGGACGGCCGCAGGTGCAACCCCATGGCATCGGCCAAGCTGCGGGCCGTGGCAAGGCCGAGCCCGCTGCCGCCGGCGCGGCGGGACGGGTCGCCGCGATAGAAGCGCTCCCCCAGGCGGCTCGCATCCAGAACATCCAGATCCTCGGCCGCGTTGGAAACCATCAGGGAGAAGCCGCTCGCCCCGGACTCGGCCGCCCCGGACTCGGCCGCGCGCAGCTCGACAGCGGGCGCGGCGCTCCCGTGGCGCAGGCAGTTCGCGAGCAGGTTCTCCACGATACGGCGCACAGCCTCGCCATCGGCCTCAACCACGCCCTCCGCCAGCGATACCGCCGGCTGCCACCCGCGCTCGGCGAAGGCGGGATAAAGCGCCGCCAGCACGCTCGATACCACTTCGGCCACATCCACGGGCTCCTGCGCAAGCGCGCGGGAGCCGTCGCCGGCCTTGGCGTACTCGAAGAGCGCATCCACGAGTCCCCGCATCGCACCCAGGCGCTCGGCAGCGGCCGCCACGCATTCGTCGCGCTCGGCATCGTCGTCGGCCACGGCGTACAGCTGAAGAAAGCCCTGGGCGCCCGCGAGCGGCGTGCGCACATCGTGGGAGAACGAGGCCAGGTTCTCCTGCAGCACGCGCCGCTCCTCGGCGGCCTGGCGCCGGACGTCGTCGGCCTCATCGATGAGCCCGTTGGCCTCACGGGCCAATGCACAGGCGCCGGCTGTGGGAAAGGCCAGCCGCACGCGCCGCCCCTCGTGGGAACGCTGGGCCAGCGACGCCGCCAAACCGCGCATCTGCCGCTCTGTGGCCGCCACGTAAACCACGAGCGTAACAGCAAGCAGGACGCACAGCACTCCGAGCCAGATCATCGCAGCTCCTTTCCGCAGCCCATCGCCCTCAAAGCGCCCGTCGGCGTATCACCAGCAAGGCGACACTAAAAGCCCCCGCAGCCAACAACGCCACCGGCGCGATGTCGCCAGCCACCGGCGTGCAGCCCTCTCCCATCATCCACTGCAGCTGGGCGGCCGGCAGCCACGTGGGCACCATGGCCGCCGTCTCAAAGAACGCCGACGACACCTCGGCCGCTGCGAACAACTCGGGCAATCCAATGGCCACCCCTAGCTGGCTCGCGATCACATACAGGTTCATCAGCAGCACCTCTGCCTGGCCCGTGGCCAGAAGCAGCATTGCAATCACCGTAAGCGCGACCCGCTTCGTCGCCGCCGCCGCGGCCACTGTCAGCAACCCGTATACCTCCACGATCAGCACCAACTGCAGCGCCCAACGCAGGGTACGCCCGGTTGGCAGACCCACATCCAGAAGAGGGAAACGGGGAATGACCGCGTAAACCGCCACCAGGCCGACGAGCACGAACAGCACGGTCAGCAGCGCCACCGTCACCGCCGAGGCCAGCGCGAGGTCGCATCGCGAAGACGGCCCGACCACGAACGATCGGCAGGTTCCCGTGCGGAACCCCTCGCCGAAAAACACCGCCACGAACAGGAGCACAAGCGGCACGAGAAAGTACATCACCCCGCCTTCCCCCAAATAGCCCTCGGGATCAAGCGTCACCGTCACGTCTTCGTGGTAGACAAACGGAATGTTGCGGAAGCCCTCTTGCCCATGGTAGTTCTGCCCGATGGACACCATATCCCACACCATGACGACCGCAAACAGAACGAGAAACCCCCAGAACATCCGATTGTGCGCCAAGGAGTACCACTGAGCTCGCAGCAGATTAAGCATCGCTGCCACCCCCTTTCTCGGAGTCGGCACGTACCGCGCCCGCACCTCCCATGAGTTCCACAAAGTAGTCTTCGATGTCGCGGGCGTGAACGTACAGCCCGCTCACAGGTACCTCGGCCTCAAGCAGCGCGCGGCCCACCGCTTCGGCATCGGGGCCGACCACGCGGATGGCGTCGTCGGGCATCACCGTAAAGGCGGCATTCGGAAACGCCCCTTCCAGCACCGCCAAAGCTCGCGGCGTCTCCGGTGTTTCCACGCAGAGATAGTCGGCGCAGGCATCTTCCACCTCCTGCGCGGTCATCTGAGCTACCAGGCGCCCCTCGCGCAGCACGCCGTAACGGGTGACCAGACGCTCCAGCTGGTCGAGCACATGCGAGCTCACGAGCACGGCGCACCCTCGCTGCAAGGCGAGGTCGGCCAGCAGGCGCCGGACCTGGCGCACCCCTTCGGGGTCGAGGCCGTTGAACGGCTCGTCCAAAAGCAGCACATCCGGCCGCCCAATGAGAGCAAGCGCCAATCCGAGGCGCTGCTTCATACCGAGGGAATAGCCCTTGGCAACATTCCCAGCCACAGCCTCAAGCCCCACGGCCTCCATCACCTCGGCCACCGCCGCCTTGGGGTCGGGCAGCCCCTGGGCGAGCGCCCGCACCATCACGTTCTGAAACCCCGTGAGCCCGAGATTCACAGCGGGGTGCTCGATGAGGCAACCCAGATGCGCGCTCGTCTGGCACGGCCCAAGCACCTCACCACACACCGCCACCGTACCGTCCGTCGGGGCCAGGTAGCCCGCAAGCAGCTTCAGCAGCGTGGACTTGCCGGCCCCGTTGCGCCCCACAAGCCCGTAGATGTCGCCGGGCTCCACCGCCAGCGACACATCGTCCACCACACGCCTTCCCCGGAATGCCCGGCTCACGTGCTCGCAACACAGCGCCTCCATAGGCTCACCCTTTCTCTTGGCTACCGATTTCCCCTCCATCTTAGGAAGCCCGTTTTCAGGAACCGGCCAGAAAGTTCCAAGAAAGGGACAAGAACGAGGGGGCATCCGCAGTCCCCGCAACGATGCCCTCGCGGCTGCTCGTTGGAAAACGTTGGTTTCTTGCCACGACCCTGACCTGCGATTATAGTACGTATAGCCTGGTCATCCTACGTGTTTTGATTTGGCAAGAATTCAACGTTTTCCAACATCACAGCTCGCGCAGCTTGAAGCCGACGCCCCAGACGGTCTCTACGTAGTCGTCGGTGCCGGAGGGGCGCAGCTTGGCGCGGATGTTGCCGATATGGGTGGCCACGGTCTTGTCCTCCAAAGCCGCCGCATCTCCGCCCGCAGCCGCCGACAACGCGCGCTTGGTGTGCACCCGGCGCGGTGCGGCCATGAGGGCGCGCATGATCTCGAACTCCGTGCGTGTGAGGCGCACCGGCGTACCAGCCGCCGCGAAGGTGCGGGCATCCTCATCTAGCTCCCAGGCGCCGAAGTGCAGAAGGGAGGCGCCCGCTCCCCCATCGCAATCGGCATCCGCGCCAGCGCCGCCCGCAAATGCCCCGCTGCGGCGCAGTACCGCCTCGCATCGGGCGAGCAGCTCTTCCAAATCGAAAGGCTTCGTGAGATAGTCGTCGGCCCCGATGCGCAGCAGGTCGACCCGGTCGGCCACGGCAGTTCGCGCCGAAAGCACCAGGGCGGGAATACCTCGCTCACGAGCAGCGGCCACCACCGCCTCCCCCGACGCACCGGGCAGCATAAGGTCGGTGACGACTAGGTCGAAGGCCGCGCCGCCTTCCAGACGCATCAGCCCCTCGCTGCCCGAGAAGGCCGCCGTACACGCCGCGCCGGCCTTGCCCAGATACGAGCAGACGACGCGGTTGATGGCCGCGTCGTCTTCCACCACGAGAATGCGGGCACCCTGGATCGTCACGCTTAGACGACCACCATGTCGTGGGTGGAGTTCGTGAACACCTCGAAGCCGTCGTCGGTCACCACGCCGAAGTCCTCCAGGCGCATGCCGAACTTGCCCGGAAGGTAGATGCCCGGCTCCACCGTGACCACGTTGCCCTCTACGAGCGGCTCGGGGTTGCGCGGCGAGAGCACCGGCTCCTCGTGGATGTCGAGCCCCACGCCGTGGCCGAGCCCGTGGCCCATGGCGCCGGCGAACCCGCCCTCGGCCAGAACCTCCTCGGCCCGCTCGTGGGCCTCTTTGCCCGTCACGCCCGGCGCGAGCATGGCCTCCACGGCCTCGTTGGCGGCGCGCACCGCGTCCCACGCCGACCGCATCTGTCCCTCGGGCTCGCCGAGGAACACCGTGCGCGTCATGTCCGAGCAGTAGCCGTAGGACTTCGCACCGAAGTCGAGCACCACGCACTGGCCGGCCTCGAGCAGCGTCGCGCCCGCCACCGCATGGGGGTTCGCGGCGTTCTCGCCGGTGGCCACGATGGTGGCGAAGGCGAGTCCCTGGGCGCCGTGGCGCAGCATCCACTCGTCCAGCTCCAGTTGCACCTCGCGCTCGGCCATGCCCGGCCGCATGAACTCCACGATGTGGGAGAAGGCGGCATCGGTGATGGACTGGGCCCCCTTCATGCGGGCCACCTCGTAGCGCTCCTTCACCGAGCGCAGACGGCGCACCACGCCGTCGGTCTCGCCGATGGAGAACTCGGGCGGGAAGGCCTTCTGCAGGGCGCGGTACTCGGCCAAGGTGATAGTGTCCTCGATCTGCAGCTGGGCCCCGGGCATCCCGTGCAGCCACGAGCCGTTCCACTGGCGCGCCACGAAGCTCGCGTGGCTCTCGCGCGTGTCGTCCACCCGCACCGGCGTGCGCCGCGCCGCCTGCTCGCAGGCCTTGGCGTAGCGCGAGTCGGTGTGCAGCACCACGCGGTCGGGCGCCACGTAGAGGGCGTGGGCGTCCTCGTCGTCGAATACGTCGTCGAAGGCGGTGAGCCAGCGGATGTTCGAGGTGTCGCGCACCACCATGGGCGAGGGCCGCCCGTCGCGCAGCTGGTTCATGGTGCGCAGAAGCTGGCCGATATGCCACTCGCAGGCTACCGGGTTGTGCAGTTCGTCGAAGACGGTCATAGGTGTGCCTTTCATCTCATCGTCCGGCCGCGGGAGCGGCGGGACGTCCCGTGCTCAAGCAATGGCTCGCTCGGCGGAAATGTCCACTGGACATTTCCGTTCGCTGCGCAACCTGCGCGCGGGACGCCCCGCCGCTCCCGCGTCCTCCATGATCGCAGCTTGCAGGCTCTCAGTCCGCGGCTGTCGCCGCTTCCAACAGTATATCCATCGCGCGCAGGTAGCCTTCCTTCCCCAAGCCCTTCACCTGGGCCACGCAGGCCGGCGCGATGACGGAGGTGCGGCGGAACTCCTCGCGCCGGTCGATGTCCGAGATATGGACCTCCACCACCGGCACGCCGATGCACTCCACCGCGTCGTGCAGGGCGTAGGAGTAGTGGGTGTGGGCGCCGGGGTTGTACACGATGCCGTCATAGGTGCCCCGGGCCGCGTGCAGCCGGTCGATGAGCGCGCCCTCGTGGTTCGACTGGAAGCAGTCGACCGCAACGCCGCGATCGGCCCCGTAGGCCGCGACCATGGCCTCGATGTCGGCCAGGGTGTCCGAGCCGTAGATGGCCGGGTCGCGCACGCCGAGCATATTCAGGTTCGGCCCGTTCACAAGGAGGATCCTCTTCACTTCGACGCCTCCCACTGGCGCAGATGCTCCAGGATCACCTCGTCG
The DNA here is from genome assembly GCF_958431955.1 of uncultured Adlercreutzia sp. Classification (GTDB taxonomy): domain Bacteria; phylum Actinomycetota; class Coriobacteriia; order Coriobacteriales; family Eggerthellaceae; genus Adlercreutzia. The sequence continues at coordinate 24,433 of NZ_CAUASN010000018.1, forward strand.
GGCACGGCCGTAAGCTCCCAGTCGCCGATGTCACGCGGGATGACGAAGCGCACTTCCCCGGCGCGGGTCTTCTTGTCGCGCTTCATGGCGGCGAGCATCTCCTCGGCCGGCGCCGACCAGGGAAGGGCCGGAAGCCCGAGCGCGTCGAGCAGCTCGTCCTGAGCAGCCACGAGCTCCTCGGAGGTGCCCGCCACCGCCACGCCGAGCCGCGCCGCGAAGCGCATGCCCTCGGCCACCGCCGCCCCGTGGGAGAACGTGCCGTAGCCCGCAAGCGCCTCTACGGCATGCCCCAGGGTGTGGCCGTAGTTCAGACACTCGCGCACCCCGCGGCTCTCCGTCTTGTCCTCGGCCACCACGTTGGCCTTGAACACCACCGAACGCGCGATGGCCTCGGTCACCACGACCGGATCGCGCTCGGCGAGCGCCGGCGCGTGGTCGGTCATCCAGAAGAAGAACTCGTCGGAGTCGATCACCGACGCCTTGGCGATCTCGGCGCAGCCGCAGGCCCATTCGCGCTCGTCCAGCGTGGCCAGCACCGAGGTGCACGCGCCCACGTAGGCCGGCTGCTTGAAGGTGCCCACGAGGTTCTTGCCCGCATCCAGGTTCACGCCGGTCTTACCCCCCACCGAGGAGTCCACCATGGCCAGAAGGGTGGTGGGCACCTGCACGAAGGGGATGCCGCGCATATAGGTGGAGGCGACAAACCCGGACAGGTCCCCCACCACGCCGCCGCCGAGGGCCACCACGGCGCAGTCGCGGGTGAGCGAGAGCGCGGCCATGGCGTTCCACACCTCGCCGGCCACGGCGAGCGATTTCGCCTCCTCGCCGGCCGGCACCGTGATGTCGCTCACGCGGAAGCCCGCGGCCTTGAGCGACGCCTTAGCGGCCTCCAGGTACAGCGGACCCACGTTCGCGTCGGTGATGACGAGCAGGCGCGGCGCATCGGCCACGCCGGGCAGCTTCTTGAGCGAGGCCCCCAAGCCCTCGAGCACCGTCGTGCCGATGCGCACGTCGTAGGGCGCTTCCCCGGGAATGTTGACGACTATCTTCGTTGCGGGCATAAGATACCCTCCTTCTCCAAGATGCGCTGCACGTCGCGCGCGATGGCCGGCACCGAGCGGCCGGCCGTGCTCACGGTGGCATCGGCCACCGCCTCGTACAGGGGCAGCCGCTCCGCGCAGCGGGCGCGGGCCGCCTCCAAGTTCTGGAACAGGGGCCGGGTGGACGTGTCGCTGATGCGGCTCGCGGCCTCGTCGGCGGTCACCTCCAGATACACCACGAAGCCGCCCTCGCGGAACACCTCGTGGTTCTCGGGCGTGACCACCACCCCGCCGCCGCAGGACACGAGCATGGGGTTCTCCGCCGCGGCCAGCTCGCGCAACACGTCGGTCTCCACGGCGCGGAAGCCCTCCTCGCCGGAGGCGGCGAAGATGTCCTTCACCTTCTTGCCCTCGCGCCGCTCGATGTAGGTGTCCATGTCCACCGAGGCCACGCCGCAGGTGCGGGCCAAGCGCCGCGCCACCGAGGTCTTGCCGGCGCCCATGAAGCCCACGAAGAACACCGGGCGCGAAAGTTCCGCCGCCATGCTAGCGCCCCATGGTGCGCAGACGCTGCTTGTAGGCCTTGATGGACGCCTTGATGTCGGCCATGCACGTGTCGCCGAAGGCCTCCAGGTAGGCGTTGGCCAGCGCGAAGGCCACCTCGCCCTCGGCCACCACGGCCGCCGCCGGCACCGCGCACACATCCGAGCGCTCCTTGGACGCCTCTTCCACATCGAGCGTGTCCAGGTTCACCGTCTGCAAGGGCTGCATGAGGGTGGGAATGGGCTTCATGGCCGCCGTCACGATAAGCGGCATGCCGCTCGTCATGCCGCCCTCCAGGCCCCCCGTGTTGTTCGAGGCGCGGATGAAGTCGCAGCCCTCCAGCAGGATGGGATCGTGCACCTGGCTGCCGGGACGGGCCGCCGCCTCGAAGCCCAGGCCGAATTCCACGCCCTTGATGGCGGGAATGGAGAAGAGCGCCGCGCCGATGCGCGAGGTGAGGCGGTCGGAGCCGGTGGCGTAGGTGCCGAGCCCCGGCACGAGCCCCGTGGCCACGATGCGGAAGGTGCCGCCCAAGCTCTCGCCGTCGGACTTCGCCCGGTCGATGGCCTTCTTCATGGCCACCGTGGCCTTCGCGTCGGGGCAGCGCATCTCCGAGAGCTCTATGTCGAGCGGCTTGTGCTCGGCGGCGTCGGCCATGGACTCCTCGGCCATGGCGGCATCCCCCACCGACACCACGTAGCTCATGATGTCCACGCCCAGCTCGGCGAGGAATTCCCGCGCGATGCCGGCCGCGGCCACCCGGGCCGCGGTCTCGCGGGCGCTCGCGCGCTCCAAGATGTTGCGGCAGTCGTCGGTGTTCGTGCGCAGGGCGCCCACCAGGTCGGCGTGGCCCGGGCGCGGCGTGACCTCGCGCACCAGATCGGACGGGGCGCTCCCGAAGGCGGCCATGCGCTCGGTCCAGTTCTCCCAGTCGCGGTTGCGCACGGTAAGGGCGATGGGACTGCCGATGGTGCGGCCGAAGCGGATGCCGCTCGTCACGCGCACCTTGTCCTTCTCGATGGCCATGCGGCCGCCGCGGCCGTAGCCGGCCTGGCGGCGCGCCAAATCGGCGTTGATGTGCTCCTCGGATACGGGAAGGCCCGCCGGCACGCCGGTCACGATGGCCGTGAGCTCCGGCCCGTGGCTCTCGCCCGCTGTGATGTATTCCATGGTGGACGCTTTCTCATGGCGCGGCGCTCCAAAAGGCCGCGCAATCGGTACAACGCCCTATTGTAGCGCAGTCGGAGCCGCGCGCCGCCGCAGGCTCGCAAACCCGCAGCGGCCCGAACCCGAACGGCGCGTTTTCCCTCGCCGCTAGAATGCGGCGTTGCCGACGGTGCGGGGATGGGGAATCACGTCGCGGATGTTGCTCACGCCGGTCAGGTACATCACCATGCGCTCGAAGCCGAGGCCGAAGCCGGCATGGGAGCAGGTGCCGAAGCGGCGCAGGTCCAGGTAGGCCCGATAATCCTCCGCATCCATGCCCAGCTCCTCGATGCGGCGCTCGAGCACCTCCAGGCGCTCCTCGCGCTGGGAGCCGCCCACGATCTCGCCGATGCCCGGCACCAGGCAGTCCATGGCCGCCACCGTGCGCCCGTCGTCGTTCAGGCGCATGTAGAACGCCTTGATGGCCGCCGGGTAGTCGGTCACGAAGGTGGGGCAGCGGAAATGCTCCTCGGTCAGGTAGCGCTCATGCTCGGTTTGCAGGTCGATGCCCCATTCCACCGGGAACTCGAAGGCGTGCCCGGCCTCTTGGGCCGCCAGCAGGATGTCTATCGCCTCGGTGTAGGTGATGCGGGCGAAATCGGAGCCGGCCACATGGCGCAGGCGCTCGAGCAGCCCCTTGTCCACGAACTTGTTGAGCATGGCCAGCTCGTCGGGGCAGCGTTCCATCACGTCTTCGATCACGTACTTGAGCATGGCCTCGGCCACATCCATGTCGTCGTTAAGGTCGGCGAAGGCCATCTCCGGCTCCACCATCCAGAACTCGGCGGCATGGCGGGCGGTGTTGGAGTTCTCCGCGCGGAACGTCGGCCCGAAGGTGTACACGTCCCCGAAGGCCATGGCGAAGTTCTCGGCGTTCAGCTGGCCCGATACCGTCAGCGACGCCGCCTCCCCGAAGAAGTCCTGGCTCCAGTCGGTCTCGCCGGCCACCAGCGCGCCCCCGCTCGCGGCGGCCGCCTCCTCGCTCACGCGCGGGGCGTGCGCCGGATCGAAGGTGGTCACGCGGAACATCTCGCCGGCCCCCTCGCAGTCGCTGGCCGTGATGACGGGCGTGTGCACGTAGACGAACCCGCGATCCTGGAAGAAGCGGTGAATGGAGGCCGCGGCCACCGAGCGGACGCGGAACACCGCGCGGAACAGGTTGGTGCGCGGGCGCAGATGCTGCTGGGTGCGCAGGAACTCCACCGTCGCGCGCTTCTTCTGGAGCGGGTAATCGGGAGCCGAGGGACCTTCGACGCGTATCTCGGCGGCCGCCAGCTCGAAGGGCTGGGGCGCGTCGGGGGTCAGGCGCAGAACGCCGGTGGCCACGAGCGCCGCCGACACGTTCTGGTGGGCGATCTCGTCGTAGTTGGCCAGCGCCTCGCGCTCCATGACGATTTGCAGATCCTTAAAGCAGCTGCCGTCGTTCAAGGTGACGAAGCCGAAGTTCTTCATATCGCGGACGGATTTGACCCAGCCGGCGACGGTGACGCGCTCGCCGTCGAAGCGGTCGGCGTCGGCGTACAGCTGGGCGATCTTGATGCGATCCATGGGGCGCTCTCCTTCAGAATCGAAGACGTTTTCTGCCGGCACCCATCATAGCAGGACGCGGCCCGAGCGGCCACGGAAGGCGAGGCGATCCCCGCCGGCGCCGGTGCGGCGATCAGCTAAGGTCGAATCCCGCGGCGGCGGCCATGATGGCGAACAGCTCGTCCTCGGGGATGTCGAGGGCGCCTTCCCCGGTGATGTCCCGCAGGATGTTCACCGTCACCACCGCCTGGCCCACGAGCATGCCGGCGCCGTCGAAGAAGGTGCACCCGGCAGCGCGGGCCGCCTGCGCGAGGGCCGTCTCGCCGTGGCCGTACACCACGTCGAATACCGTCTGGCCCGCAGAGAGCAGGCTCGTATCGAAGGGCGCGCCATCGCCGGCGCTCATGCCGAGCGGCGTGGCGTCGATGATGATATCAGCCGCGGCGAGGGCCCGGCGCGATGTGTCGTAGCTGCCGAACTTGAACGCCACCTTCTCGTACACCTGCGCAAAGCTCAGGTGACCCTCCTTGGCGGCGGGCATATCCACCGTGCGCCCGATCATGGCCCCCAGCTCGTCGGCGTAGGCGCGCATGACCTTCTGGGCCCGAGCCTTGTCGCGGCCGAGCAGCACCACCTCGGCCGGCCCCGCCTGGGCCACGGCGTGCAGGATGGACAGCGCCGTGGGACCGGTGCCGCACACGACCACCGACTTCTTGCGGAAGCGCACCCCGGCGCGCTCCAGGTAGGCCACACATCCCTGGCCGTCGGTGTTGTAGGCGATGAGCGCTCCGCCATGGTTCACGAGCACGTTGGCGCCGTGGGCGAGCTGGGCCGAGGCCGCCTTCACATCGGCGGCGGCAAAGGCCTCGGGCTTGTAGGGCGTGGTGATGTTAAGGGAGAGGAACTCCCGCGCGGCCAAAAACGCCTCGGCTTCGGCCGCCGTGGGCAGATCGCGCGCGCCGTAGACCCAGGGAAGGCCCGCCTTCTCGTACACGGCGTTGTACATGACCGGCGACTTCGAGTGCCCGATGGGATGCCCCAAAATGTACAGATGCTGCTCGGTCACGGCCGCTCTCCTTCCGTCTTCTGCATGTTCACCGCCGGCTCCGGCACTCTATCTCCCAGAATGACCCGCTCCACGTTGCGCAGAAGCAGTGTGTGGGGCAGATCCTGCTCCACAAGCGGCTGCAGCATGTAGGCGGGAAGGCCGGCCGCATGGGCCCCGAGCACGTCGGTGGCCAGCTGGTCGCCCACCACCACCGCGTTCTTCCGCCCGGCGCCGATCTTCCTCATGGCCGCCAAAAACGCGAAGGGCAGGGGCTTCATGGCCTTCGCCACGATGGGCATCTCCAGCTCGCCGGCGAACTGGTACACGTCGGCATGCCAGTTGTTCGACACGAGGCAGAACTCAACGCCGGCCGTGCGGGCGCGGCCGAGCCACAGCCCCACGTCGCGCGGGACGCTGTGGGTGTCGCGGGCGCGGACGGTGTTGTCGATGTCGAGCAGCACGTTCGTCAGACCGCGATCGAGAAGATCGGCCTGGATGTCGATGCTCGTGATGCGCGAGAAGTAGCGGTCGGGGGTGAGCAGGGCCATGGTCGTCCTCAGGCGGAAGCGCCGAATCGCATGGGCGGCGAAGAGCGCGCCCTAGGCTTCCTCGGAGGAGCCGTCGCCCTCGTCGCCGTTGCCCGAGCCGTTGCCGGTATGGTCGGCGATGACCTGCTGGTGCTCCTCGTAGGTATCGCTGAAGAAGTGCTGCACCGCGCCGTCCTCGCCCGAGGTGAAGAAGAAGAACATGGCGCTCGTCTCAGCCGGCGCGCACACGGCCTCGAGGCTCGCCAGCCCCGGCGAGCAGATGGGCGTGGGCGGCAGGCCCTCGTTGGTATAGGTGCTGTAGGGGTCGTCGGCGTGCACCTCCTCGGCGGAGGGGTCGTGGCCCACGGCGTAGGCGGTGGTGGCGTCGGACTCCAGGTAGGGGCGCTCGGACGCCAGGCGGTTGTAGAACACGCCGGCCACCTCGGCCCGCACGGCGGGATCGTCGGAGGACTCCTTGGCCACGATGGAGGCCAAGGTGACGGTCTGGTAGAGGTTGAGCCCCTGGCCCTCGGGGTACTCGTAGGACAGGTTCGCGGTCTCGGCGGCGAACTGGCCGAGCATCATGCGCACGATGGCCGCGGCGTCGTCCTCGGCCGTCAGGCTGTAGGTCTTGGGGAAGAGGAAGCCCTCGAGGGAGTTGGTGCCCGCCGTCTCCAGGAAGGCGTAGTCGGCGGCGTACACGCTGGCGTCGGCGGACGCCGCGAGGAAGTCGTCGGCGCTCACGCGGCCGCCCGTGGCCTGGGCCACCAGGTCGGCCAGGGCCGCGCGGGTGATGTCCTCGGGCACCGTGAGCGTGTCGCCGGTGGAGGCGGGGCCCGCCATGATGAGGCGCACCAGCTGCTCGGGAGTGCTGCCGCCCTCGAAGGTGTAGGTGCCGGGAATGAGGGCCGCGGCCGCCTCGAGGCGCGTCACCTCGTTGGTGAAGTCCTGGGCCGAGGCGATGAGCCCCGCCTGCACGAGCGCGTCGCCGATGGCCGTGGCGCTCTCGCCCTCGGCGATGGTCACGTTCACCGTCTCGCCGGGCGCGAGCAGCTCGGGAGCGGGGGTAGCGCAGGCGCGGAAGGCGAAGAAGCACACGGCCGCGATGATGACGAGGGCCACGACGCCCAGGAAGATGGCGGGCTTCGGATCGCGCTTGGGCATGATGGCGCTCGTGTCGTAGGTGCGGAACTCCCGATCGCCCTTGGCATGGGCCGCGCGGGCCGCGTGGGTGGGGCGCGAGGAGTAGGTGACCGTCTTCTTGTGCAGAGCCACGGGCATGCCTTTCTCTATGGCCTTCGCAGATCGGACGCGGGCACGACACGGGCAGGAGCCCCTCCGAAGGGCGCGGCCTCCCCTAGCCGCGGGCGCGCTCGTCGAGCCACGATTGCAGGAACAAACTCGCGGCTATCATATCGACTTTTCCGCGCATATCGCGCTCGGAGCAGCCCTTTTCACGCAAACTCCGCTTGGCCTCGGCCGAGCTGAGGCGCTCGTCGGCGAAGACGTGGGGAAGGCCGCACGCGGAGGCGATCCGGGCGGCCGCCCCGCGGATGCGAACGGCCTGGGGGCCCTCCTCGCCGGAGAGCGTGCGCGGAAGGCCGCACACGAGCAGCTCGGGCTCCCAGTCCTCCAGCACGCGGCGGAACGCCTTGCCGTGGGCGAGCACGTCGGGGGCGGGCAGCACGCACACGGGACTTGCCACCCGCTCGCCGGGGTCGCTCACGGCCACCCCCACGCGCACCTCCCCGATATCGAGCGCCATCACGCGCACGGCACACCTCCTTTCCGAGCGCGGACGGGCGCGCTACTTCACCTCCAGCAGCTTGGCGCGCAGCTCGGCCTCCATGCGGCGCATCTCGGCCTCGGCCTCGGCGCGCTTGGCCCGGCCCTCGGCCTGGATCTTCATCACCTCGTCGAAGGTCTGGATGAGGTTCTCGTTGGTGGCCCTCAAGGTCTCGATGTCCACGATGCCGCGCTCGGACTCGCGGGCCACCTCCACCGTCGATTGCTTCAGCTTCTCGGCGTTCTTGCGCAGAAGCTCGTTGGTCATGTCGGTCACGGCCGACTGGGCGCGCAGGGCCGCCTCGTTGTTGGCGAGGCCCAGGGCCAAAAGCATCTGGCTCTTCCACAAGGGAATGGTGTTCACGAGCGTGGTCTGGATCTTCTCGATCATGAGCATCTCGTTGTTCTGCACGAGCCGGATCTGCGGGGCCATCTGCATGGCCACCGTGCGGGACAGATCCAGGTCGGAGAGCTTCTTCTCGAAGCGGTTGCACGCCGCGGCCAGCTTCTGCACCGCCTCGGCGTCCTCGGTGGAGCCGGAGGCCTGGGCCTTGGCCGAAAGCTCGGCCAGCTCGCCGTCGCGCACCTCGGCCAGGCGCTGGCGGCCGGCCAGAAGGTACATCGTGAGCTCCTTGAAGTAGGTGAGATTCAAGTCGTAGAGCTTGTCCAGGGTGGCCGCATCCTTCATGAGCTGCACCTGGTGCCCCTCGAGCGCCTTGGCGATCTTGTCCACGTTGGCCTCGGCGGTGTCGTAGCGCGCCTTCAGGGCCACGATCTTGTTCGCCTGGCGCTTGAACAGGCCGAAGAGGCCCTTGTCGTCCTCGTCGGCATCGAAGCTCTTCAGCTCGGTGACCACGTTGGCGATGAGCGTGCCGGCCTCGCCAAGGTCCTGGGTGCGCACGCGCTCAAGGGCCGTCTCGGAGAACGAGGCCATCTTCTTTTGGGCGCCGGCGCCGAAGGTGAGCACCTGCTGGGAGTTGGCGATGTCGATCTGCTTGGCGAAGGCGTCCACCTGGGCCAGCTCCTCGGCCGAAAGCGAGTCGGCGAGGGAAGGGGCGGCGGGCGGCTCGGCCTCGACGAGAGTGGCCTCCACCGCGTCGGCCCCGTCGGTCACCGGGTCGAGCGTGAGGGTGGGCGCGGGGATGTTCTCGAGGTTTGTCAGTTCGTTGGTCATGGGAAATCCTTTCGGGTTCTACTTCGCGTCGAAGGGGCCATCGGTCAGGCCCTCTTGGGCGAGCATGGCATGCAGCACCGAGATGTCGGCCGACACGTCCAGCGACAGGTCCTGGTAGGTGTCGTCGAAGAGCTTCTCGAAGGCGGCGTGGAGCACGTCGAGGGTGCGCTCGATCTCGCGTCGCGAGCTGGAGATGTTCTCGCCCTGCACGGGCTGCTCTTCCAGGTTGTCGTAGGCTTCGAGCAGCTTCACGCAGGTGGGCAGGTAGTAGGCGTTCAGGCGGTCGAGCCCGGCGATGACCTTCGGCTCGGCCTCGGCCCGGGCGAGGATGCGGCCGACCACTTCCTCGATCGCGGCAATCTTCTCGCTCACGGCCGCATCGTCGATGGCCGCGTTCAGCGCGCTCATCTGCCGCACGTAGTCGCGACCCTGCACGATGAAGGCCCGCTGGGCGGGCGTGAGGTTCTCGGACAGATGCTGCTCGCGCGCGGCGGCGGCAGCGGCCTCGGCGGCGCGGGCCTCCTCGGCGGCGCGCTCGTTCTCGAGCGACTGGCGCTGGGCCATCTGCAGCTGGCGGTACTGGCGATAGGCGTTGTCGGTCACCATGAGGGTGGTCTGCTCGTCGTCGATGCGGCCCTGGGGAAGGTAGCCGCCCTTGATGAGGTTGCGCGACGCGGCAAGCGCCGCCTTGGGGCTTACCTGCATGCGTGCGGCAATATCCTCGATGGCAGCGGCTTCGCGCTCCCCCACGGCCCTTGCGAGCGCCTTCAGCTTCGAGGCGCGACGGAGCCGGCGAATGCCAAAGCCGAGCAGCGTGGCGAAACCGGCGGTGATAAGCCCGAGCACCACCGTCGTGGCCACGCCTGTAGCTCCCATGGCCGCCTCGGTGATGGCGGCAACCAACGTGGGGATCGCGAAGAACGCGGTGCCCGCGCCCCCGACGGCCGTCATCAAAGTGCCCGACACCGTCAGCCCCGCCGATGAGCGGAACCTGCCCTTGGTCTTGGCGAGCGGCGCCCATTGCTGCGCCTGCTGCGCAACGTAGGCCGCCGTCGGCCGGTAGCCCGGGGCCGTGCCACCCGGCGCAGCGCCGGGGGACTGCTGGTAAGCGGCCTGCTGCGCGGTGCGCTGGGCCTCCTTCTGGGCCTTTTGCGCCTGCTTCTGCTGCTTCTTGCGCTTCTCCTGGAGCTCCTTATGGGCCTTCAGGTTCTTCTCGGGCGACTGGCCGAGGGCCGCGGCGGCCTCGTCCACGCCCCTTTCCACCGCTTTGGCGAACTGGGAGAACGCCTTATCCACCGAGCGGCACATCCGCTCGAAGTCCTTGGCCGACATGCCGGGCACGGGGCTTTCCCCCGGCCGGAACGACGAGGATGCGGAGCGCGGGGAGCCCGCAGCGCCGGGCGATGGCGCGGCCCCCGCTCCCGCCGGCCCGGTCGCGGACGATTGCGCGCCGGCGGGAGCCGGGTCGTCCCAGGGCACTTCGTAGGTAGCCTCGGGACCGGGCTGCTGGGGCTCGCCCGCAGGTCGCCCCCAGCCGTCGTGGGGCTGCTGGGGCACCCCCTGTCCCGTCCGATACGTCGCCATCGACCATCCTCATCACGCTCTCGGCGCCTCGCAGGCACCACCGTTCATTTCGCCGCCATCATACCACGCGCCCGCCCCGCCCCGCCGGGCCCGCCTCCGCGCCCCACGCAATCAACGGAGGCGCCATGAAAAGAGGGGCGGCCATGGCCGCCCCTCGGGGTAATAGCTCTCTATGGCGCGAAGGAGCCTACAGAATCATGTTGCGGGCGATCTCCAAAGCGTCGTCGATGCCGTCGGGGTTCTTGCCGCCGGCCTGGGCCATGGTGGGCTTGCCGCCGCCACCGCCCTGGATGGCCGGGCCCATGGCCTTGATGATGGCCCCGGCGTTGAACCCGGCGGCCACGGCCTCGTCGGTGCCGGCAGCCATGAGCACGGGCTTGCCGTCGCTCACCGCGGCCACCACCATGGCGCCCGGGGCGCTCATGCGGCTGCGCACGACGTCCCACATGTTGCGCATCTGGCCGCCGTCGGTCACCTCGGTCCGCGCGATGATGACCGGGTAGCCCGCCGGCGCCTCCTGCACCTGGGAGAGCAGCGCGGCGAACATGTCGTCGCTCACCATCTCCTTGGCGCGCTTGGCCTTGGCGCGCATCTCCTTCATGGCCTTCTGGTCGGCGGCCACGCGCTCGGCCACGTCGAAGGGCGGCACGCGCAGCACCTCGGCGGCCCCGCGCAACTCGGCCTCCACCTTGTTCACATAGGCGAGCGCGCCGTAGCTCGTCACGGCCTCGATGCGGCGCACGTTGGCGCCCACACTCGACTCGCTCGTGATCTTCAAGAAGCCGATCTCGGCGGTGTTGGACACATGGCAGCCGCCGCACAGCTCGCGGGACAAGTCACCCGCCTCTACCACGCGCACGACCTCGCCGTACTTCTCGCCGAACAGGCCCGTCACGCCGGCGGCGCGGGCCTCATCGAGCGAGGTCTCGTAGATGGTCGTGGGCGTGGCGCTCATGATGTGCATGTTGGCCTCGCGCTCCACTTCCGCCAGCTGCTCGGCCGTGGTGGCCTCGAAGTGGGTGAAGTCGAAGCGCAGGCGGTCGGGGCCCACGTAGGAGCCGGCCTGCTTCACGTGATCGCCCAGCACGCGGCGCAGGGCGGCGTGCAGGATGTGGGTGGCAGTGTGGTTGCGCTCGATGGCGGCGCGGCGGTTGGCGTCCACACGGGCCACCACCGTATCGCCCTCGGCCAGACCGCCCTCGTCGGCGCGCACGGCGTGGACGAACAGCCCCTTCTCGGGCGATTTGGTGTCCAGCACGTAGATGTGCGCGTCCCCGTTCTCGATGAGGCCGGTGTCGCCCACCTCGCCGCCCATCTCGGCGTAGAACGGCGTGGCGGCGAGCACCACCTCGCCGGTCTGCCCGGGAGCCAGGGTGCCCACCCGCTCGCCGTCGACCACGATGGCGAGCACCCGCGTCTCGGCGTCCGTGGCTTCATAGCCGACGAACTCAGTGGGGCCGAGCTCGCGCAGCAGGTCGGCGTAGATGCCGCCGTAGGTGGACCAGGCGGCCTCGGCGTCCTTGGCGCCAGCGGCGCGGGCGCGCTCGCGCTGGGCCTCCATGGCGGCCTCGAAGCCGGCCATGTCCACGGTGATGCCGCGGCCCTCGGCGATCTCCTGGGTCACCTCCACGGGGAAGCCGTAGGTGTCGTGCAGGGTGAAGGCCTCCTCGCCCGAGAGCACCGTGCCCTCAAGGGCGGCAAGCGCGTCTTCCAGGTAGGCCTGGCCCTGGCGCAGGGTGGCGCCGAAGCGGTCCTCCTCGGCCATGATGAGGCCGCGCTCCAGCTCGCGGTTCTCCACGATCTCGGGGTACACGTCGCCCATGAGGCGCACGATCTCGTCCACGTACTCGTTCAGGAAGTGGCCCTCGATGCCGATGAGCTGGGCCTTCATGATGGCGCGGCGCAGCAGGCGGCGCAGCACGTAGCCGCGGCCCTCGTTGCCCGGCAGAATGCCGTCGGCGATCATGAAGGTGACCGAGCGGGAGTGGTCGGCGATGATGCGCAGGGCCAGATCAACCTCGGCGTCCTCGCCGTAGGTGCGGCCGGAGAGGCGCTCGCCCACGGCCACGAGGCTGCGCAGCACGTCGGTCTCGTAGTTGGACTGCACGCCCTGCATGATGGCGGCCATGCGCTCCAGACCCATGCCCGTGTCGATGTTCTTCTTGGGCAGGGGCTCAAGCGTGCCGTCCTCCTGGCCGTCGTACTGGGTGAACACGCAGTTCCAGTACTCCAGGAACCGGTCGCAGTCACAGCCCGGCGCGCAGTCGGGGCTGCCGCAGCCGAACTCGGGGCCCTGGTCGTAGTAGATCTCCGAGCAGGGGCCGCAGGGGCCGGTCGGGCCGGCGCGCCAGAAGTTGTCGTCCTCCCCCAGCTTCGAGATGTGGTCCTCAGGCACGCCGAGCTTCTTCCAGATCTCGATGGTCTCGTCGTCGTCCTCGAACACGGTGAAGTACAAGCGCTCGGGCGGCAGGCCGAGCACGTTCACGGAGAAGTCGTAGGCCCAGGCGCACATCTCGTCCTTGAAGTACTCGCCGAAGGAGAAGTTGCCGAGCATCTCGAAGAAGCTCAAGTGGCGGCCCGTGGTGCCGATGATGTCGATGTCGTTGGTGCGCACGCACTTCTGCACGCTCGTGGTGCCGATATAGGGCGCCTCGAGCTGCTTCTGCTGCAGGAAGTAGGGCTTGAACTGCACCATGCCGGCGCTCGTCAGCAGAAGCGACGGGTCGTCGGGGATGAGCGAGGAGGACGGCACCAGCTTGCAGCCCTTCTCCTGGAAGTAGTTCAGGTACTTCTCGCGAATCTCAGCGGTTGTCATGTACTGCATAGGTATCCTGTCCGTCCTTTGCGGATTGCCGAAAATATCCAACCGAGCATTATAGTACAAGTTACTTGCGGCCGTCGTCCTCGTCGTGGGAGTGGCGCGGGGTGATGCGGCCGTGGCCCTGCATGTGCAGCTTCGGGAGGCGCCCCGATATTCCGGGCATGTTCTCCAGGCGGATGGGCCTCAAGGTTCCCGTGGTGCCGGGCGCGGTGGCGTCGGCGATGGGGTTCACCGTCTCGGCGTCGTCGGGAGTGCCCTTGAAGAACACGCCGTCCTCGGCCACGAGGTGGCGGCCGGTCTTCTTCTCGAAATAGTACACGAACACCGACTTGGCCACGGCCACGAGCGGGATGGAGGCGAGCATGCCCACGAGCGACCCTAAAAGCCCGCTCATGGCGCCGCCGAGCGCCGAGCCCACCATCAAGGCGAACAGGGTGAGGGCCGGGTGGATGTCCACGGAGTTCGCCATGATCTTCGGCGAGATGAAGGTGTAGACGAGCTGCTGGATGATAATGGTGCCGATAAGCGCGATGGCCGCGGTCACCGGCCCGGCGAAGATGGCCACGATGGCCGCCAGGGCGCCGCCGATCCAGGGGCCGATGATGGGGATGATGTTCATGACGCCGGTGATGAGGCCGAGCACGGCGGCGTTGGGAACGCCCGCCACGGCGAACAGGATGCCGCAGCCCACGCCGATGATGGCGCACTGCAGAAGCGTGCCCTTGATGTAGCCGCCCATGACCCGGGTGAAGGTGGCATGGAAGAACTCGGCGTCCTCGGCGTGCTTCGGGCCGATGAGGCGGCGCGTCTCGCGGCCGATGGCCGGCAGCTCCATGAGCACCCAGAACGCGATAACGAGCCCGAAGCCCAGGGCCATAAGCCCGTTGGCGAGCGTGGTGCCGAAGGCCATGACGCCGCTTCCGGCCCCCGAGGCCACGCCGGCCGCCCAGGAGGCCGCCGACTTCTGCGCCTCGGCGATGAGGTTCTTCACCGTGTCGTCCTCGAAGAACTGGGCGTAGCGGGCGTAAAGGTCGTTGCCCCAGGCGGTGATGGCCTCCACGTAGTGGGGCATGCTCGTGAGCAAGTCGTTGAACTGGGAGTTCAGGCCGAACATAGGCGAGAACAAGAGAAAGCCCACCGCCGCCAGCACGAGGGCCATCACGATATAGGCCACCGTCGTGCCGATGGCGCGGTTCACGTGGATGCGCTCCAGGCCGTTCACGATGCCGCGCAGGCAGAACACGATGATCACGGTCCAGATGAGGATGGCCACCGGCACCGACAGGATGCCCATGAGCCACACCACGCCGCCGAGAAGGATGATGGCGGCAATGACCGACCACAGATCGAGGAAACGGGCGCGCGCCCTCAGCTGGCGCGCGGTCAGGGTGCGGTCGGCGGTCAGGCGCGGGTTGTTAGCGACAGGGGCCTCGTTGCTCATGACTCTTCCTCACAGAATCCACGCGAACTAGCGGGCGGCGCGGAAGCCGCCGTCCACGGGAGCCGGGGCGGCCTGGGCCGCGGCGGCATTCGGCGACAGCGACGGGGAGGCGGCATCGGCCGCAGGGGCCGGCGCCGGGGCCGAGACCGGGGCGGCGTGGGCCGCGGCGGGGGTGTCGGCGTCGGTGGCGGAGACGGCGGCGTTCGTGATCGTGGCCGCCGTGGAGCCCAGCTGGCTCTCGAAGGCGTCGGTGCGGGTGGCGCGGGCAGCCGCGTCGGCCTTGCGGGCGGCGCGGCGCGCCTTCTGCTCGGACATGACGGCGCTCGCCGCATCGCCCACGGCGCTCACGGCCTCGGACACGGTGGCGGAGCGCTCGGGCGCGGAGGGCTTCGAGGCGCCGCCGAGGCGCACCGACTCGTCGGAGGCGTAGCGGGGCTTGAACTTGCTGCGCAGCTTGCCGGTGAGCGTGTTCACCAGATCGATAGGCGCGCTCGTCACCGTGTCCACGGCGCCGGCGGCCTTCGAGACCGAGTCGGTGATCTGGGTGACGTCCTCGAGGATCTGATCGACCCGCATGAGCTCGAGGTTCGCCGCGTCCACCGTGAGGGAGAGGCGCTCCACGAGCGGGTCCACGCGCCCGACGGCGGGCTTGGCCTCCTCAGCCATGGCGTTCGCCTTCTCCATGAGGGGGGTCACCTGCTCGACGAGGAGCGTGTTCACGTTGCCCACCAGGGGCGTCACCTCGGAGGTGATCTTCTCCACGTTGCGCAGGGTGGGGGTGAGTTCCTCGTGGGCATCGTCGATGGTGGCGCGCGTCGAGCGGATGGTCAGCGCCAGCTCCACGACGAACCAGACGAGCACCGCGCCGACGAGCACGTATACCACGGGCAGCGCGATGTCCACGATAGCGGCGAAATCCATGATGAGCCTCCTTATAATTCCGAAGACTTGACTATACTATTACCGCGCCCATTCTAATTGCGCCTTTTCCCATTTCACAGAAGGCCGTCACACAGTAGCCATTCCGTTAACGGAAGTTGGCATCGCGTCAACTGCCCTGCTGCGGGCCCGGCGGTCGCCTATCGCGCGCGGCCGCCTCGGCGCGGTAGGCCTCCCAACCCCGCTCGCTCGGCTGGTAGAAGCAGCCCCGCTCGAGCCCCTCGGGCAGGTAGCGCTGATCTACCCAACCGCCCGGGTAGCTGTGGGGGTACTTGTACTGCCCGTAGTTCTCCGAGCCCGGGCGGTGGCGGTCGCGCAGGTAGTCGGGCACCTTGCGCACCGGCCCCTGGCGCACCTCGCGAAGGGCCGCGTCGATGGCGGCCTCGGCGGCGTTGGACTTCGGAGCGAGCGCCAGGTAGATGGCCGCCTGGGCCAGGTTGATGCGGCACTCGGGATAGCCGATGACCTCGGCGGCGCGGAAGGCGGCCTCGGCCACGAGCAGCGCCTGCGGATCGGCGTTGCCGATGTCCTCGGAGGCGGCGATGTACATGCGCCGGGCGATGAACTTGGGGTCCTCTCCCCCGTCGATCATGCGGGCGAGCCAGTACACGGCGGCATCGGGATCGCTGCCGCGCATGGACTTGATGAACGCGGAGATGATGTCGTAGTGCATGTCCTTGTTCTTGTCGTAGGGCAGCACCCGGTGCGGCGTGGCGGCCCGCACCATGGCTTCGGTGATGGCCGTCGGCGAGGCGGGCGTGCCCGGCGCGGCCATGCCCGCGGCTAGCTCCAGCGTGGTAAGCGCCCCGCGCCCGTCGCCGCCTGCCAGGGTGACGATGGCGTCGAGGGCCGCATCCTCGAGCCCATAGCAGCCCGAAAGCCCCCGCTCGTCGGCCACGGCGCGCTGCACGAGGCGCGCGACGTCGTCATCGGCCAGGGAGTGCAGCTCCACCACCCGCGAGCGGGAGATGAGCGCGGAGTTCACCTCGAAGAACGGGTTCTCGGTCGTGGCGCCCACGAGCACCACGAGCCTATCCTCCACCGCGTGCAGCAGCGCGTCCTGCTGGCTGCGATTGAACCGGTGGATCTCGTCCACGAACAGGATGGTGCGCAGGCCCCCCGACACGAGACGGCGCTCGGCCTCGCCGATCTCACGACGCAGGTCGGACACGGTGCCGCCGATGGCCGACACCTCCACGAAAGTGGCCTTGGTGGACTCGGCGATCACATGGGCGAGCGAGGTCTTCCCCGTGCCCGCGGGCCCGAACAGGATGACCGAGCTCAAGGTGTCGTTCTCGATGGCGGCCCTAAGCCAGCTGCCCTCGCCCACCGCCTCGGCCTGGCCCACCACCTCGTCGAGCGCGCGGGGCCGCATGCGCACCGCGAGCGGCGCGACATCGGCCCGGCGATCGTTCTCCATTGCAGTAAATAAGGTATCCATGGCGCCTATCCTACCATGGCTTCGGGGAAATGCGAAGGAGAAATCGAACAAATGTTTACTATGAGGGGCGTCCGAGGGATTCCTCCACCCGCATCATGCGGTAGCCCACCCCCACGTGGGTCTGGAGGTAGATCGGGTTGGCGGGGTCGGGCTCGATCTTCTTGCGCAGGGTGGCCATGAACACGCGCAGGCTCGGCAGGTCGGAGGCCACGGCCTGCCCCCACACCTCCTTCAGGATGTAGTTGTGGGTGAGCACCTTGCCGGTGTTGCGGGCCAGAAGCGCGAGCAGCTTGTACTCGATGGGCGTGAGGTGCAGCTCGGCCCCGTCGAGGGAGGCCACGCCGGCGTCGAAGTCGATGGAAAGCCCGCCGTTGCGCCAGACATCCGGCGCGGCGGGGGCGGGCGCGTCGTAGGACAGGCGCCGCAGGGCCACCCGCACCCGGGCCAGAAGCTCCTCCACCGAGAAGGGCTTCGTCAGGTAGTCGTCGGCGCCCGCGTCGAGGGCCGCCACCTTGTCGGCGTCCTCCTGGCGGGCCGATAGCACGATCACCGGCATGCGCGACCACCCGCGCAGGGCGGCGATGACCTCCACCCCGTCGCGGTCGGGCAGCCCCAGGTCGAGGATGACCATCTCGATGTCGGCCGAGCAGGTGAGCTCGGCGAGCGCGGCGCGGGCCGAGGCGGCCTCGCGGTGGGCGTAGCCGTTCACGTCCAGCGCGGTGGCCACGAGGTTGCGCACCGCCGGGTCGTCCTCCACCACGAGGATGATGCCCGAGTTCCTAGCGGCCATCGCCTCCACCCCCTCCCGCCTCGGCGCCGGCCGGCGGGACGGCGGGGGCGCTCCAGGCGCCGTCCTGCGCGGGAAGCTCGGCCGCGGGCAGCCGGAACGAGAATGAGCAGCCGCCGCCGGGGGCGTCCTCGAGGACGATGTCGCTGCCGTGGGCGCGCAGGATGGAACGGCACAGCGCGAGGCCGAGCCCCATGCCCCGGCGGGTATCGCCCCCCTCCCCGGCCGGGCCGCCCTCGGCGCGGCTGCCGTGGTAGAACAGGTCGAAGACCCGCTCCTTCTCGGCGTCGGGGATGCCCGGGCCGTTGTCGGTCACCGCGATCTCCACGCACGCGGGGCCCGCACCGCCCGTCCGGCGGGCCGACAGCGCGATGGCCGAGCCGGGCGGCGTGTAGGCCGCGGCGTTGTTCAGCAGGTTCACCACCACCTGCACGATGAGGCGCCCGTCCATCTGGGCCATGAGCAGCTCGTCTTCCACCTCGACGGCGACCGCATGCTCGGAGGCGGCGCGGCTCGCGTGGCGCAGGGCCTCGTCGAACACGTCGGACAGAAGCTCCGGCGCACAGGCGAGCTCCACCGCCCCGTCGTCGAGGCGCGTCACCGACAGCAGGTTCTCCACCAGATCGATGAGCCAGTTCGCGTCGTCGTGGATATCGGCGGCCAGGCGCCGGCGCTGCTCGGCGTCGAGGGCCCCCTCGGCGGCGAGCAGCATGTCGGCGTCCCCGGATATGCTCGTCAGCGGCGTGCGCAGGTCGTGGGAGATGGCCCGCAGCAAGTTGGTGCGCAGGGCCTCCTTCTCGGCCTTCACCGACAGGTTGCGGCGCTCGGCGGCCAGCGCCAGGGCCTGGGCCTGCTGGCCGCACTCGTCGAGCAGGGCGATGAGCAGGTTCTTCTCGAAGGAACCGAAGTCGTCGCTGTCGGAGCCCATGACGAGCCCCGCCACGCCGAAGACGCGGTCCCGCGCCCGGATGGGTAAATAGAGGCAGCGCGTTTCGCGCAGGGTGTCGGTGGTGGCGCCGGCCGGCTCCCCGTTGGCCGCCACCCAGGCCGCCACGGCCGCCTCGCCCGGGGCCGTGAGCGCCGCCGTCTCCGCATCGCCCCCGCCCGTGCCCGGCACGTCGAACACGCGGGCCGGCGCCAGGCCGCCCGGAGCGGACGCGTCGGCCCGGTAGATGACCACGGGTCGATCGAGGATCTTCACCACTTGGGCCGCCGCCGTCTCGAGGCACGCGTCCAGGGTGGGCGCGGCCTGGAGCTTGCGGCTGCTCTCCAGGAGCACCTCGGTGCGGTAGGAGCGGCGGGCCGCGAGGGCCGCCTGGCGCTTGAGGCGAATGGCCAGCGACGACGCCGCAAGCGTGCCCACCAGCAGGAACGCGAATATCACCGGTGCCGACAGCCCGTAGGCGTGGAAGGTGAAGCGCGGCGCGGTGAACAGGAAGTTGTAGG
Source organism: uncultured Adlercreutzia sp. (assembly GCF_958431955.1). Lineage (GTDB taxonomy): Bacteria > Actinomycetota > Coriobacteriia > Coriobacteriales > Eggerthellaceae > Adlercreutzia. Next base: position 43,742 of record NZ_CAUASN010000018.1, read on the forward strand.
CCACCACGCTGCCGAGGGCCGCGAGCACCGCGTAGAGGAAGCCGTCGGCGCGGGTGGCCAGAAGCAGCGCCACGAGCAGGTAGATCATGAGGATGACCGACGTGGTGGGACTCACCGCCCACGCCACGGCGCTCACGGCCGAGGCGAGCCCCACGGCCGCGGCGGCCCGGCCCGCATCGGCGGCGGTGGGCCGAAAGCCCGTCGAGGCCCGCAGGCGCTCGAGCACCGAGGGGGCGTCCACCGCGGGCACCACGGTGATGACGGCCTCGGGGGCCGCCCGCATGAGCCGCCAGGCCACCTCCCCGCGCCCGAACAGGCGCGGGCGGGCGGACGCGGCCGACACCACGATGCGGCGGATGCCGGCGGTGGCCGCGTAGAGCGCCACCGGTTGCACGGGATCGTCGCCGGCGAGGGTGACCACCCGCGCGCCCACCTCCTCGGCGAGCGCCACGGCCCTGTCGCGGGCCTCGTGCTCCTCCCCCTCGCCCCGCGAGCTCCCCGATTCCACCACCAGGGCCGTGAGCGAGCCGTGCATGGCCTCGGCCAGGTTCGCCGCCGTGCGGATGACCCGGGGGGCGGTGCTGTCGGAGCCGAGGAGCACGAGCACGTCCTCGCCGCCGGCCGCATGGGGCGCCACGGCCGCCGGGGCGTTGCGCGTGAGGCGGTCGGCGGCGCGGCGCAGGGCGATCTCGCGCAGGGCGGCCAGGTTCGGACGGGAGAAGAAGTGGGCGAGCGCGGTGCCCACGCGCTCGGGAGCGTAGATCTTGCCCGCCTCGAGGCGCTCGATGAGCTCGGCCGGCTCCACGTCGACGATCTCCACCGAGTCGGCGGCGTCGAAGATGCGGTCGGGAATGCGCTCTGAGGGCGCCACGGCGGTCACGGCGGCGATGCGGTCGTTGAGGCCCTCCAGATGCTGCACGTTCACCGTGGTGTACACGTCGATGCCGGCGCGCAGCAGCTCCTCCACGTCCTGGTAGCGCTTGCGGTGGCGGCAACCGGGGGCGTTGGTGTGGGCCAGCTCGTCCACGAGCACGATCTGGGGATGCCGCGCCAGGGCGGCGTCCAGGTCGAACTCCCGCAGCGCGATGCCGCGGTGCTCCACGACGCGGGGCTCGAGCACCTCGAGGCCCGCGAGGAGCGCCAGCGTGTCGGCCCGGGTGTGCGGCTCCACGTAGCCCACCACCGCATCGGCGCCCTCGCCCTGCACCCGGTGGGCCTCGCTGAGCATGGCGTAGGTCTTCCCCACGCCGGCGGCGTAGCCGAAGAACACCTTCAGCTTGCCGCGCGAGGCGCGCTCCTCGGCCGCCTCCCCCTCGGCTTCCTCCTCGCGGATGCGTTGGAGAATGGCGTCGGGATCGCGGCGGACATCGACCAAGTCCCGCGTCTCGCGCCCCTCGCGCATAGCCCTCGCTCCTTCCGCATGCCATAGATTACCGTTTTCATCATCCTATCATCACGGCGCGCCGCGATGGTTTCGCCCAATCAACAGTTAATCAATGGCAGGAAGGCGTCCGAGGAAGTCGGTGAGGCTCCGGCAGGCGAGCGCATTACAGGATGCCGTCGAGCATGAGGTTCACCTTCAGCACGTTCACCCGCGCCTCGCCGAGGGCTCCCAGAAGCGGCCGCTCGGTGCAGGAGCGGATGATGCCGCGCACCTCCTCCTCGGTGCGGCCCGTGGCCGCCGCGATGCGCCCCACCTGGTACTCGGCGGCGGCCGGCGAGATGTGCGGGTCGAAGCCGGAGCCCGACACCGTGACCAGCTCGCTCGGCACCGGCGCGTCGCCCTGGTCGGGATGGGCCGCGCGCACGGCCGCCACCCGCTCGGCCACGCGGAAGGCGAACTCGTCGCTGGCCGGGCTCAGGTTCTCGGGGCCGTACCACAGGAGCGGCTCGCCGTCCGCGCCGGAAAACGTGGAGGCGTCGGCCACCGTGGGGCGCCCCCACAGGTGGTCCTCGTCGCTGAAGGGCTGGCCCACCAGGGCGCTTCCGTACTTCACGCCGTCCACCTCGATGATGGACCCCGTCGCCTGGGACGGGAACGCCGCAGCCGCCACCCCCGTCACGACGAGCGGGTAGAGCCCTCCGAGGACGACGGTGGCCGCCAGCAGCAGCCCCACGGACGTGGCGGCGATGCGCGCGATTTGGCTTCCGTTCATGATGCTTCCTTTCCCGCGGCCGCGCCTAGGCAACGCCCAGGGCGACCATCAGCATATCGAGCGCCTTGATGGCGACGAAGGGGACGACAACGCCGCCCAGGCCGTACACCGCCAGGTTGCGGGCGAGCAGGCTTTGCGGCGTGCCCTCGCGGTACTTCACCCCGCGCAGGGCGAGCGGAATGAGCGCCACGATGATGAGCGCGTTGTACACGATGGCGGCGAGCATGGCCGAGGCGGGGCTTGCCAGGTGCATGATGTTGAGCGCCTCGAGTCCCGGGTACAGCGGCACGAGCAGCGCCGGGATGACCGCGAAGTACTTCGCCAGGTCGTTGGCGATGGAGAAGGTGGTGAGGCTGCCGCGGGTCATGAGCAGCTGCTTGCCGATGCGCACGATCTCGATGAGCTTGGTGGGCGAGGAGTCCAGATCCACCATGTTGCCCGCCTCCTTCGCCGCCTGGGTGCCGGAGTTCATGGCCACGGCCACGTCGGCCTGGGCGAGCGCCGGGGCGTCGTTGGTGCCGTCGCCGGTCATGGCCACGAGGTGCCCCTCGGCCTGGTAGCGGCGGATGGCCTCGAGCTTCGCCTCAGGCGTAGCCTCGGCGATGAAGTCGTCCAGCCCCGCCTCGGCGGCGATGGCCGCGGCGGTGAGCGGGTTGTCGCCGGTGACCATGACCGTCTTGATGCCCATGGCGTGCAGGTCGGCGAAGTTCTCGCGGATGCCCGACTTGATGATGTCCTTCAGATGGATGACCCCGAGCACGCGCCCGTCGCGGGCCACCACGAGCGGCGTGCCGCCCGAACGCGCCACCTCGTCGGCCAGGGCCGCCACCTGGGCCGGCCAGGCGCCCCCGAGAGCCTCCACGTAGGCGCGCACCGCGTCGGCCGCCCCCTTGCGGATCTCGTGGCCGTCGAAGTCGACCCCGCTCATGCGCGTCTGGGCCGTGAAGGGCACCACGGCGAAGTGGCCGCCCGACAAGGTGCGCTCGCGGATGCCGAAGCGTTCCTTGGCGAGCACCACCACGGAACGCCCCTCGGGCGTCTCGTCGGCGAGGCTCGCCAGCTGGGCGGCGTCGGCCAGGTCGCGCTCGGAGATGCCGTCCACGGGCAGGAAGGCCGCGGCCTGGCGGTTGCCGAGCGTGATGGTGCCCGTCTTGTCGAGCAAAAGCACGTCCACATCTCCCGCCGCCTCCACGGCGCGCCCACTCGTGGCCAGCACGTTGGCCGCGTTCAGGCGGCTCATGCCGGCGATGCCGATGGCGGACAGGAGCGCGCCGATGGTGGTGGGCGCCAGGCACACGAACAGGGCCACGAGCGACGTGATGCCGAGCGGGTTCGCCTCGCCGGCCTGGCCGGCCGAGAAGGCGCCGAAGGCGTAGAGCGCGAAGGTCACGACGAGGAAGACGAGGGTGAGCGCGATGAGGAACAGCTCGAGCGCGCGCTCGTTGGGGGTCTTCTTGCGGGCGGCCGACTCCACCATGGCGATCATCTGGTCGAGGAAGCTGTGCCCGGCCTCGGCCGACACCCGGGCCACGAGCCAGTCCGACAGCACGGTGGTGCCGCCGGTGAGCGCCGAGCGGTCGCCGCCGCTCTCGCGCACCACCGGGGCCGACTCGCCCGTGATGGCGCTCTCGTCCACGCTCGCGGCGCCCATGAGGATCTCGCCGTCGGCCGGCACCTGCTCGCCGGCCACGACGAGGTACACGTCCCCGCGCGCCAGCGCCGTGGAGCTCACCGAGCGGGCACCCCGGCGCAGCGCCTCCACCGGATCGTCCGCCTCGGCCGCCGCGGCGAGCGCGGCGGCGTCCACCTTCAGGGCGGCCACGTCGCGCTTGGCCGAGCGCAGGGCGTCGGCCTGGGCCTTGCCGCGGCCCTCGGCCAGGGCCTCGGCGAAGTTGCCGAACAGCACCGTGGCCCACAGGATGGCGGTCACCGCGGCGATGTAGCCCGCCGGCGCATCGGAGATACCCGCCAGGGCCAGCGCGAACAGCGCAGTGGTCAGCGCGGCCGACACGTACACCATGAACATCACGGGGTTTTTGGCCTGCTCGCGCACGGAGAGCTTCGCCACGGCGCCCGCAAGGGCCCGGCGCAGGTCGGCGCCCCCCTCGCGCCGCCCCCGCGGGGCAGACGCGCCCGGGGCCTTCTCTGCCAACGTCGTCATCACACGCCGCCTTTCCTACAACACCGCGCCGACCTGCTCGGCAACCGGACCCAGGGCCAGGGCCGGCAGCAGCGTGAGCGCGCCGACGAGTACGATAATCACCAACAGGAGGAGCACGAACAGGGGGCTGGCCGTGGAAAGCGAGCCGGCCCCGGCCGCCACCGGCTCGCGCTGGGCGAGGCGGCCGGCCAGAACGAGCGCGCAGGCCACGGGGATGAGGCGCCCGGCGAGCATCTCTACGGCCAGCACCACGTTCACGAAGGGCGCGTTCGCGTCGAGCCCCGCGAAGGCCGAGCCGTTGTTGGCCCCCGCCGACACCGCCGCGTACAGGATCTCCGTGAAGCCGGCAGACCCCGGCTCTCCCACCGGCACGAGGGAGGAGGGCGCCAGGCAGAGCACCGTGGCGGCCGCGAGGATCACGAGCGCCGGCGCCGTCACCATCACCACGGCGGCGCGCATCTCGGCCGGGCCGATCTTCTTGCCCAGGTACTCCGGCGTGCGGCCCACCATGAGGCTCGCGATGAACACCGTGAGCACCGTGAATCCCAGAAGCCCCGCCAGCCCCGTGCCCGCGCCCCCGCCGACAACCTCGCCGAGGCCCATGAGCACGATCGGCACGATGGCGCCGGCGGGGGTGAGCCCCTCCAGCGAGGCGTTCGTCGACCCGTTGGCGGCCGCCGTGGTGAACGCCGTCCAGATAGCCGACTCGCCGGTGCCGACGCGGCACTCCTTGCCCTCCATATTGCCGGCCGACTGCCCGAGCGAGCCGGTGTACACCGCGCCGTCCTGGGCCAGCTGGGGCGTGCCGGCGAACTCGGCCGCCACGATGGCCGCAAGAGCGGCGGCCAGGAGCACCAGCACGCAGGCCATGAGCGCCCGGCCCTGGCGGCGGTCGGCCACCATGCGCCCGAAGCTCAGGATGAGCGTGAGGGGCAGAAGCATGATGGCCGCGCACTGCACGAGGTTCGCAAGCGGCGTGGGGTTCTCCAAGGCGGAGGCGGAGTTGGCGCCGTTGAAGCCGCCGCCGTTGGTGCCGAGCTGCTTGATGGCCACCTGGGAGGCCTGGGGGCCGAGCGGAACCACGGACTCGGTCACCTCCTGCACGGCCGCCGGGTCGTCGGCGTCCACCACGTTACCCTCCTCGTCGAGCCCCACCGGCTCCAGCAGCTGCACGGTCTCGTAGCCCTGGAAGGTCTGGGGCGTGCCCTGGGAGACCTCCACCACGGCCAGCACGAGCGACAGGGGCAGAAGCACGCACAGCACCACGCGGATGACGTCGGCGAAGAAGTTCCCCACCGTGCCGGCGGCCGCCGACCACATGCCGCGCATGAGGGCGAAGGCCACCGCGATGCCCACCGCCGGCGACAGGAAGTTCTGCACGGCGAGGCCGGCGGCCTGGGAGAAGTAGCTCAGGTGCGACTCGCCGGCCACGGCCTGCCAGTCGGTGTTGGTGGCGAAGCTCACCGCCACGTTGAGGGCCGTGTCGGCCGGAAGGCCCGGAAAGCCCTCGGGGTTGCCGGGCAGCGCGCCCTGGCCGACGAGCAGCACGAACAGCCCCGCCACCGACACACCCGTGAACACGAGCACGCACGCGAGATAGCGCTTCCAGCCCATGGCATCGTCGGGGTTCACCCTCAGCAGCCGGAATGCCGCCCGCTCCACCGGGCCGGTGACCCGCCGGGCCGCGCAGGAGCGTCCCTCCATCACGTTCACCAGATAGCCCGACAGCGGAACGGCGCACGCCAGCACGAGCGCCAGCAGGGCCGCCGCCTCGAGCAGGGCCGCGCCCACCTCGGCTCCCATCACCGCTCACCGCCCCTCAGAAGCAGCACCGCGAGGTACACCATCGCGGCCACGGCCAGCACGCCCACGATTGCGGTCACCTGCGCCATGTTCGCCACCCTTTCGCCTCAAGGCCCCGCCAAGGGCCGCCTGCCTTCCCGATGCGGCGCCGCGCCGTGCGCAGCCTTACGCATCCTTAGAAAGCAGTCTAGGCAAAGGGGAATAAATGCGCCGTTAAGGTTCCCGCGCAGATATTAAGACGGCATTAAGGCGGAGTTACCACCCGTCGGGGAGGAGAAGGGGTCTCGGCGGCCGACTTCGCGCTTGTCCTCCTCCAAACGCGGCAAGCGAAGCAGAGAAGATGACGCACGCAGGTCGGTACCGTCCCCGCATCGCTGCTGCTGAAGTAGAATCTGCTTCTTATGAGCCGCGTTTTCCGGAGGGCGCTCAGACGGCCGCCGAGACCCCTCCCCCTCCCCGGCCCCACAGGCGACTCCCCTAGTAGGGCTGCTCCAGATCGCCCTGGGCGAGGGCATCGGCGGACAGCGGCGAGAAGGCGCCGGCGCGATAGCGGTCGAGCGCCACCTCCGCGATCATGCCGGCATTGTCGCCGCAGGAGGCGAGCGGGGGCATCACGAGGCGCACCCCTTCCTCGGCGCACATCTTCTCGTAGGCCTGTCGCAGGGCCGGGTTTGCCGCCACGCCGCCGCCGAGGCAGAACGTGGGGGCGCCGGTCTCGCGCAGGGCGGTGCGGGCCTTGGCCACCTGCACGTCCACCACAGCCGCCTCGAAGCTCGCACAGATGTCGGGCACGGAAAGCTCGCGGCCGGCGGCGCGCTCGTTGTTGATGTAGGTGACCACGGCGGTCTTCAGACCCGAGAGCGAGAAGCTCAAGTCCCCCGAGTGCAGCATGGCCCGCGGGAAGGGAATGGCGGCAGGATCGCCCTCCGCCGCGAACTTCGACACCACCGGTCCGCCGGGGTACCCCAGCCCGAGCGCCTTGGCCACTTTGTCGAAGGCCTCGCCTACCGCATCGTCGATGGTGGCGCCGAGCACCTTGTAGTCGCCCCAGTCGGCCATAAACACGAGCAGCGTGTTGCCGCCCGACACGAGCGACACCACCGCCGGCGGCGCGAAATCGGGCAGGCCGATCTTATTGGCGTAGAGATGCCCCTCCAAATGGTTCACCACGATGAAGGGAATGCCGGCCCCCCAGGCCGCGCCCTTCGCGAAGGCCACGCCCACCACGAGCGCGCCCACGAGCCCCGGCGCATAGGTGACGGCCACCGCGTCCAGATCGCGCCAGCGCACCGACGGGCGGGCGAGACTCGCGGCCGCGGCATCGAGCGCCTCGTCGCACACGCCGCAGATGGCCTCGATGTGCTTGCGGCTGGCGATCTCGGGCACCACGCCGCCGAAGCGGGCATGGAAGTCCACCTGGCTCGCCACCACGTCGCTGCGCAGCGCGCCGACCCCGTCGATGACGGCCGCGGCGGTCTCGTCGCAGGACGACTCGATGGCCAGGATGAGCGGGCGGGCGGGCTCGGGAGCGCCGGCGGGCGTTTCTGGGACGCCGTCCGGCGCCGCTGCCCATTCCCCGTTCGGCACGGCGGCCAAGGTGATGGTGGGCAGCGGCCCCTGCATGATGACGGCGTCCTCCCCGTCGGAGTAGTAGCGCGGGCGCACCCCCACGTTCTTATAGCCGAGGGCCGCGTACAACGCCTGGGCGCCCCCGTTGGCAGCGCGCACCTCGAGCGAGCTCGTGCGCGCGCCCAGGTTGCGCGCATCGTCGGCCACGCGGGCCAGCAGGGCCCGCGCGATGCCGTGGCGGCGCCAGTCGGGGCTCACCCCCACCTTTAAAATCTGCACGTCACCGTCGACCACCCAGCCGCCCGCGTAGCCCACCAAAGGCGCATCGGCCGCAAGCGGCATCTTCGGGTCGGCGGCGTAGGCGGCCCACCACACGCGGTCGGGCCGTCCCAACTCGTCAGCCACCAGGGTCTCGCTCCAGGCATCCGACCCCATGACCTCCGCTTCCAGCGCGGCCACGTCGGCCACATGGCGCGCATCGAGGGGTTTGTAGGCGATGCCCTCCCCGTTGGCCCGCGCGTTCGCAATAGCGGTGTCGTTCATGGTCACATGCTTGCTGCCGCGCTTGCCGGCCAGGTTTTCCCCGGCCTGGGCCAGGCGCGTCCGCTCGTTTTCCTCGGCATCGGAGAGACGCGTGTACACCGGCAGAAGAAAGCCGGGGTCATGCCGGCGCGCGTCGAGGGGATCGCACTCCCCCGCCCGCCAGGCTGCCTGGACGGCGAGGAGGAGCCCCGCACCCGTGGGCGTCCACAGTTCCTCGGACAGCACGTGCCCGCACGGCGCGAAGAGCTCACCGTACTTGCGCAGGGCGTCGCCGGTCACAAACGGCAGCGCGGCATCGGAAGCGGGGGGCCCGTCAACCCCGGCAGCTGGACCGCCGGCTGAACGCGCCGCGGCCCCCTCCGCCAGCTCCTCGGCCGCTTCCGCTGCCTTCACCACGCGGTCGGCCGAGAGGCGTACCACGCCCGCATCGGTAAGCGCGAACCGCACCGGGTACACCTCGCGGCGCATGGCGTCGGCCACCACGGTTCCCTCGCCGCGCACGCCCGCGGCCCATGCGCCCCAGGCCACCGCGTCGAGCGACGACACGCCCACGAGCGCCACCTCGAGCGCGCTCGCGATGCCCTTGGCCGTGGCAAGCGCGATGCGCACGCCGGTGAACGAACCCGGCCCGCGGCCCACTGCCACGCAGGCGATCCCGCCGCGCGCCACACCGGCCGCCGCGCACAGCCCGTCGATGCGGGGCAGAAGCTGGGTGTTCGACGCCCGCCGCGCCTCCACTTCAACAGCGGCCACGCATTCCACCTCACGCGCATCGGGATGCAAGAGCCCCAAGCCGATGGTGATCACCTCGTTGGCCGTATCGAAGGCAAGTACGTAAGAGCGCTCAGTATTCAAAGGGGGACCTTCCCGAAGACAACAGATCAGCGCCCTATTGTACTCCACTGCGCAGCGGCGTCGCGAGACAAACCGCACGAGGCCCTACAGCTTGCACTTCCCCAGGCGCGCCTTGGAGTCGTTGGCCCATACGCACAGCAGCTGGCGGGCGCGGCTGCCGTAGGAGTGGGCCACGATGCGGCGGGATCCGTCGGGCTCCACGGTAACGGTCAGCTCCAGGTAGTCGTAGGGCATGTCCTCGGGGAATTTCTCGGCCCATTCCACGAAGGCCACCCCATCCCCGTCGCCGTCGATGGCGCTGTAGTAGTCGATGTCCTCCAGCTGAAGGCGGTCGTCCAGCCGGTACAGGTCGTAATGGCGCACGGGAATGCGGCCCTCGCCGTATTCCAGGAGAATGTTGAAGGTGGGGCTCGTCACCGGCGTGCGCACGCCGAGGGCGGCGGCCACCCCCTGCACGAACTGGGTCTTGCCCGCGCCCAAATCGCCGTCGAGCACCACCACATCGCCCGGGTGCAGGTAGGGCGCCAGGGTGGAGGCGAGCTGCTTGGTCGCCTCGGACGTGGAGGTGGTGCGCTGGTATGTCAGTCCGTTTGCCATGCCCCTATCTTACGGCTCGCGCCCCGCGGCGCAACCCCCGCCACGATGACGCCGCAAAACCCGACCGAATTACCCATATTCCTTACTTTTTCTTAGGCCGGGGAATATCACGGTCGCGTTTTGGAGGCGGCCTCCCGACAATGGGCTACTGCTCCTTCTTCGTGCGATGGCAAGCGTACATGGTCACGCCCACGAGCACGCCGCCCACGATGTTGCCGAGGGTGACCGGGATGAGGTTCGCCGTGATGAAGTCGCCGAAGGTGAGCAGGGCCGTGTTGATGCCCGCCGCATCGATCATGCCGGTGTAGGCCGGGTTCATATAGGCGAAGATGCCTGCCGGCACGTAGTACATGTCGGCCACGCAGTGCTCGAAGCCGGCCAGCACGAAGCCCATGATGGGGAAGAAGATGCCGAGGATGCGCCCGGCGGTGTCCTGGGCGGTGTTGGCCTGGTACACCGCGATGCACACCATGAGGTTGCAGAAGATGCCGAGCACGAAGGCGTTCACCCAAGGAAGCGCGTTCTTCGTGGCGGCCACCTTCGCCGTGTACACGGCCAAGTCGCCCCCGCCGATGTTCAGCTGGCCGAAGAACGCCATGCAGGCGGCCAGCACCACCGCGCCCACCAGGTTGCCCAGAAACACGATGCCCCAGTTGCGCAGCAGAAGGCCCCAGCTGATCTTGCCGTCCAAGGCCGCCGTGATCATGAGCGCGTTGCCCGTGAACAGCTCGGTGCCCATGAGGATGACCATCATGAGGCCTACGGGGAAGATGAGGCCCGACATGAGGCGCACGAGCCCCGCGTTCTCAAGGCCATGGGCCGCCGTGGAGGAGGTGACCGCGCCCAGGCCGATGAGCAGGCCCGCGGCCACGGCGAGCACGAACAGGCGCCACGCGGGCGACTTCGCCTTGCCCACGGAGGCCTTCATGTAGTTGTCGGTGATCTCGGTGGGGGTGAAGATGGCCACGGGGCGCCCTCCTTCTCGCAAACATTAGTGAAGGACATATCATTTCACGAGTCGGCGGCCGTATCCGCGCCGATGCCGCACCAATCGGCTGGCGGCGCGGCTGCGGGCCACCCTATTCGGCCGCCTCCCGCTGCGCGGCCCGTTCGGCGGCGCGCACCACATGGGCCAGCGTCACCCCCGTGGTCACGCCGCCCAGACCACCGGGCACGGGCGTGATGGCGCCGTCCTCGCCGAGAAGCGGCTCCACGGCGGCGAAGTCCACATCCCCACAGAGATTGCCCGTCTCATCGAAGTTGATGCCCACGTCGAGCACGGTCTGACCCGGCGCGAAGAACTCCGGCCCGAAGGCGCGGGCCTGGCCCGTGGCGCACACCACGATGTCGGCTTCGCGGGTATGGGCGGCGGCGTCCTCGGTGCGCGAGTGGGCCATGGTGACCGTGGCGTGGCGGGCCAAGAGCATCATGGCCACGGGACGACCGATCACCAGGCTGCGCCCGAGCACCACCACGCGCTTGCCCGCCACGGGAATGCCGTAGAAGTCGAGCGCCTCCAGGCACGCCTGGGCCGTGGCTGGGGGAAAGCCCTCCCCCGTGTCGGCGAACACACCCGCCAGCGACGCCGCGCCGATGCCGTCGATGTCCTTCTCCGGCGCCAAGCGGTCGCACACCGCACGCTCGTCGATATGCGGCGGCAGCGGGCGGAACATCAGGCAGCCGTGGATGGCATCGTCGGCGTTCACCGCATCGATCACGGCCTCCAGCTCGGTTTGGGGTGCGTCGGCGGCAAGCGTGAAGCGGCGCACTGCAACACCGAGGGCGTCGGCCCGTTTCATCGCGGTGCGCTCGTAGGATAAGTCATCGGGCCGCTCGCCCATGCGCACGATGGCCAGGCACGGCACCACGCCCGCCTGGGCCAAGCGCTCGATGCGCGGTGCCAGGCGCTCGGCCAGATCAGCGGACACTTCCTTGCCCGTCAGCAGCTTCGCCATTTAGCCCAACCGCCTTACCACGTCGTCGTACACATCGTCGGCCAGAGCGCCTCCGGCGTCGATGAGCTCTTCCATTTCCTCGCGGTAGGCTCCGGCCCGGGCGGCATCGTCCATGGAGGCGATGTTGATGCGCACGTTCAAACTGGCCGCTAGCAGGGCCGCCTTCGCGAGCACCGCGCCCGCGCCCGCATCGGACACAGCGAGCGTGCTGCCATGCTTGGCGAGGAACACGCAGGATTCCACCACCTGCACGCACTGGCGCATAATCTCGAGCGGCACCTCGCAGGCATCCACGAGCGCCGCCTGAAGCGCCGCCTTCTGGGCTGCGGCCTCCTCGTCGGTGCCGCGCGGCATACCGTAGGCCGCAGCCAGGGGCGCGAAGGCGCGCGCGTCGGCATCGATAAGCTCCAGCAAGCGCAGGCGCGTGTCGGCCAGCTCCAGAAGCTCCGATTGCACGCGCTCCTCCACCTCGGCGTACTTCTTCTTGCCCACGGTGAGGTTGCCCACCATGGAGGCCAGGGCCGAAGCCAGCGCGCCCGCATAGGCCGAGGCCCCGCCCCCGCCCGGCGTCGGCTCCTTCGACGCCAGCGCCTCAATGAACTCGGTGTTTACCATTAGAACAGGCCCGTGATGGTGCCGTCTTCCAGCACGTCGATCTTGTGGGCCGCCGGCGCCTTGCCCAGGCCCGGCATGGTCATGATGGAGCCGGTGAGCGCCACGATGAAGCCGGCGCCGGCCGACACCTTCACCTGGCGCACCGTGATGGTGAAGTCGCGCGGCGCGCCGAGCTTGGCGGCGTCGTCCGAGAAGGAGTACTGGGTCTTGGCCATGCACACGGGCATGCCGCCGAAGCCCAGGGCCTCCAGCTGCGCGATCTCCTTCTGCGCGGCGGGCTCGAACACCACGCCGTCGGCACGGTAGACCCGCTTGGCGATGGCCTCGATCTTCTCGGCGATGGAAAGATCGCTCTCATAGGAGAACGAGAAGGTCTCCGCCGAGCGGCCAGCCGCGTCGCCGTCCTCGCAGAGGGCCACCACCTCGTCGGCGAGCGCCAGGCCGCCCTCGCCGCCCTTCGCCCACACCTCGGACAGGGCCACGTTCACGCCCAGCTCGCGGCACTTGGCCTCTACCAAATCCAGCTCGGCCTTGGTGTCGGTCGGGAAGGCGTTGATGGCCACCACGCAGGGCAGGTTGTACACGTTCGTGATGTTCTCCACGTGCTGCAGCAGGTTCGGCAGACCCGCCTCCAGCGCTTCCAGATTTTCCTCGTTCAAGTCGGCCTTGGCCACACCGCCGTGGTTCTTGAGCGCGCGCACCGTGGCCACCACAACCACCGCGTCGGGCTTCAGGCCGGCAAGGCGGCACTTGATGTCGAGGAACTTCTCCGCGCCCAGATCGGCGCCGAAGCCGGCCTCGGTGACGCAGTAGTCGCCCAGCGCCATGGCCATGCGGGTGGCCATGATGGAGTTGCAGCCGTGGGCGATGTTGGCGAAGGGGCCGCCGTGCACGAAGGCCGGCGTGCCCTCCAGCGTCTGCACGAGGTTCGGCTTCAGGGCGTCCTTCAGAAGCGCCGCCATGGCGCCCTCGGCCTTCAGATCGTGGGCGGTGACGGGCTTATCGTCGTAGGTGTAGCCCACCACGATGCGGCCCAAGCGTTCCTTCAGGTCGGTGATGGAGGTGGCCAGGCAGAAGATGGCCATGACCTCGCTGGCCACGGTGATGTCGAAGCCGTCCTCGCGGGGCACGCCGTGGGCCTTGCCGCCCAGGCCGTCCACGATGTGGCGCAGCTGGCGGTCGTTCATGTCCACCACGCGCTTCCAGGTGATCTTGCGCACGTCGATGTTCAGCTCGTTGCCGTTCTGGATGTGAGCGTCCAGCAGCGCCGCAAGCAGGTTGTTGGCCGCACCGATGGCGTGGAAGTCGCCGGTGAAGTGCAGGTTGATGTCCTCCATAGGAATGACCTGGGCGTACCCGCCGCCGGCAGCGCCGCCCTTGATGCCGAACACGGGCCCGAGCGACGGCTCGCGCAAGGCCACGACCACGTTCTTCCCGCGCTTGGCGAGGGCATCGGCCAGACCGACGGTGGTGGTGGTCTTGCCCTCGCCGGCGGGCGTGGGGTTGATGGCCGTCACCAGGATGAGCTTGCCCGGGGCGTGCTCCTCCTCGCGCAGCAGGTTGTAATCGACCTTCGCCTTGTAGTTTCCGTACAGCTCGAGGTACTTCTCGTCGACGCCGGCGATGCGGGCGATCTCGCCAATCGGTTTCGGTTCGGTCGCCTGGGCAATTTCAATGTCGGTCAACACGTCGGGCCCTTCTTTCTCTTGTCGCGGCGCCGGGAAGCTCCGGTGCGCCTCTCCTCGCGGACGTGCCCTGCGCGGACGGCGACAGCCGCCTCCGGGAGCACTCCCCCATTCTAGCGAGGCACGCGGGCCTCGGAGCGCCCGCATCCCCAAAGGGCGCAACTTCCCCGCATTGCGGAGGCCGACGGGCGCGGGGACGCAGGGGCCGTCAGGGGCCAGCTACGCCTCGGCGCGCGCGGCGATGAGGCGCAGGCCCTCCAGGGTGAGCTCGGAGTTCACGGCGGTGATGGTGGACGAATGGGGCGCCACCACCGGGGCCAGGCCGCCCGTGGCGATGACCGGCGCCTCGTAGCCCAGCTGGGCGAAGATGCGGCGCACAAGGCCGTCCACGCGGTCGGCCTCCCCCAGCATGATGCCCGCCTGGATGGCCTCCACCGTGGAGGTGCCGATGACCCGGGGCGGCACCACCAAATCGATCACGGGAAGGCGCGCGCCATGGGAGAACAGGGCGTTGGCAGAGGTCTGCACGCCCGGAGCGATCACGCCGCCGCGGAAGCGCCCCTCGGCATCGACGACCTCGATGTTGGTGGCCGTGCCGAAGTCGACCACCACCACCGGAGCCCCGTACAAAACGCGCGCCGCCACGGCGTCGGCCACGCGGTCGGCGCCGATCTCGGCCGGACGGGGATAATCGGCTTCGAACAGCCCTTCTGCCGTCGCAGCCGAGCACACGAGCGGCGCCACGCCCGTGGCGTCCTCCACCGCGCGCACCCATGCCTGGGTAAGTGACGGAACCACCGAGGCGACGGATCCCGCTCTCACGTCCCGAAACGCCAGATCGCCCAGAGTGAACAGCGACGAGAGCGTCACACGCAGCTCGTCGGCCGTCGCCGTTCGGCTCGTGGCGATCCGCCACATAGATTCAAGCTTCTCACCAGCGTAAACTCCGATGACGGTATGGGTGTTCCCTATGTCGATGGCAAGTAACATAATTATGACAATCTTTCTCAATTTTCCAGTAAAATGTGACACAGTGTTTATAGCGACACTGTACTTGATTATATCAAGGTTCAAACGATATGCCCCCAAAGGGCAATCGTCGGAATGACGAGAGAAAGGCAAGACCCATGATTGAGACACCGAGCCGAATCCTTGTCGTTGACGACGAGCCGTCGATCACTGAATTCGTAAGCTACGCGTTGAAGAAGGAAGGTTACGAGGCCGACGTCGTCGACAATGGCGAAGATGCATTCGCCCTGGCAAGCGCGAACAACTACGATCTGTTCGTCCTCGACATCATGCTGCCGGGCATCGACGGCTACGAGCTGTGCCGCCGCCTGCGCTCGAAGACCACCGCGCCCGTGCTGTTCCTTTCCGCCCGCGACACTGAGCTGGACAAGGTAGTGGGCCTGGAAATCGGCGGCGACGACTACCTGGCCAAGCCCTTCGGCGTGCGCGAGCTCATCGCCCGCGTCCGCGCTCTGCTGCGCCGCGGCCAGGGCGGCGAGTTCCCCGGCGCCTCCAACTCCATCACCGCCTCCGGCATCACCCTGGACGAGGACGCCCACACCGCCGCCGGCGACCACGGCGAGATCGACCTGACGCCCCGCGAGTTCGAGCTTCTGGCGAGCCTCATGAAGAGCGCCGGCAAGGTGGTCTCCCGCGAGGATCTGCTGCGCGACGCCTGGGGCTGGGAGTACCTCACCGAGACCAAGACGGTGGACACCCACATCAAGCGCCTGCGCGACAAGATCCACGCCGCCGGCTACGACCCGGCCCTCGTGGAAACCGTCCGCGGCTACGGCTACCGCTTCAAGGCTTAAAGCCCGGCGCGAACATGCCCCGCAACCCAAGGAGGCTCCCACCGGGAGCCTCCTTCTTTGTCGCATCTCCCCGAGATCGGGCCGCGGGGTGGTGCTCA
>NZ_CAUASN010000019.1 GCF_958431955.1 uncultured Adlercreutzia sp.
GCCCCAGCCCCTCCACCTTCTGCAGCGACTCCAGGCAGCGGCCGAGCTCGCCGGGCTGGTTGGGGGCGGTGGGATGGTCGTAGGTGGCCACCACATCCGAGCCCCCGCGGTGACGGCGGGGGTAGATGAAGGTGGGGATAATGACGACGGGGTTCATAAGGTTCCTCTCGGGGCTCGTTGGCTCGAAATATATCGAACGTGCTTATTGTAACCGTTGGCGCCGCGCGGCGGGAAACCGTCCGTCAACGCGTGCGCCCGCCTCCACGCTCGCCCCTCGCGCCGTGGAGGCCATCCCCCTCGGAAGGCTTCGGCGCCGCCCCTAGCGGCGGCGGCCGGCGCGCCCGGGCGGGGCGCTCCCTCCCTTCCGGCGGCCCTGCCGGGGGCCGCGCTTGGCGTCGGAGGCCTTCTCCTTGCGCAGGCGCCGCGCCTGCTCGCGCCGCTCGTCCACCGCGGCCACTTCCTGGCGCAGGGCGCGGTAGGACTCGTAGCGCGCCTGCGGCAGCTCGCCCGCGGCCAGGGCGGCGGCCACCGCGCAGCCGGGCTCGCCGGTGTGGGTGCAGTCGCGGAAGCGGCACTGGGAGGCCAGCTCCGCCACGTCGGGGAACGCCGCCTCGATGCCGGCCTCGGCATCCCACAGCCCCAGCCCCCGTACCCCGGGCATGTCCACGATGCGCCCCGCGCCCGGCACCTCCACGATCTCGCGGCTCACCGTGGTGTGGCGCCCCTTCCCGTCGCCGGCGCGCACAGCGCCGACATCGAGCACCTCGGCGCCCACGAGCATGTTCACCAGGCTCGACTTCCCCACGCCCGACCGACCGATGAGCACCGTGGTGGTGCCGGGCGCCAGCAGGCGGCGCACCGCCTCCACGGAGGCGGGATCGGCCTCGCTCACCACGAGCACCTCGGTCTTGGGGCCGGCCAGATCGCGCACCGCCTGCTCCACCGCGGCCGTGGCGTCCCCGTCGGCCAGATCGGCCTTGGTGAGCACCACCGTCACCGCCGCGCCCGTCTCGAAGGCCAGCACCAGCTCGCGCTCCAAACGCCGCAGGTTCACCTCGCCCACGGGCTGGGCCACGATGACGCGCTCGAAGTTGGCGGCCAGTACCTGGGGAAGCGCCCGCTCGGTCGGATCCTTCCGCACGAACTCGCGCGTGCGCGGCGCGATGGCCTCGATGACACCCTTGTCGTGGGCGTCGGGCACCGCCACCGACACCATATCCCCGATGACGGCCCGCTGGTCGTGGCCCTTCACGAGCGCCGTGGCGTGCTCGCAGCGCACGCGCTCGCCGTCGGGGAACTGCACGAGCGGGTAGCCCCGGTCGAGCTTCACCACCTCCCCGGTGCGCAGGGTCCCCGCCATCAGCGCTGCCCCTCCCGCATGCGGTGGAACACGATGATCATAATGGCGCCGATCCCCACGAGGACAAGCCCCGGCACGAAGGAGCTGATGTCGAAGACCTGCTCGGTGATGGAGCCCTTCTCCACCACGCTCACCGTGTCGGCGTGCAGGTCGGTGAGGCCCTGGTGCTGGGGGCACGACAGGTAGAAGATGCCGCGAATCTGCAGCATGGTGCCGCGCTTGCCGTAGGCGCCGTAGGTGTCGATGCCCTCGGTGGCGTCAGTGGCGATGAACACCGGCACCTCCGAGCGCGCCTTGTCGTTGCCCTGCAGCACGATCCAGCAGAAGCCGGGGTCGAACTCGGCGTTGATGCGGTCGCCGACCACCTCGCCGGTCACCTGCACGATCTGGTTGTTCAGATAGGAGTCGGCCTCCTGCAAAGCCCCGATGGAGGTGTCGTAGATAAACGAGCTGTCGGGCTTCTGCTGGGGGTTCACCAGGTTGTTCTCGCTCACGCCGTCGCCGAACACCGGGTCGGTCACCCGCGGCGGAGGCGGGGTAAGCTCGGCCGCCCCCTCCTCGGGAACCACGCCCGCGGGAGCCTCGGCGCCGGACGCGGCGGTCCCCTCGGCGCCCGATGCGCCCTCCGCGCCCTCCGGTGCCGGGGTCGCGCCCTCGCCATCGGCGCCGGCACCCGCACCCGTGCCCGTACCCGCGCCCGATGCGTCCTGGCCCGCATCCGACGAGTCGGACGCCTCCTCGCGCGCAGAGGGGTCTACCACGCCAGCCTCGTCGGTAGGCACGTCCTGGTTGGTGGGCGCGTTCTCGGGCACGTTGATGGGGTCGTCGGCCCATGCGACCGGTGCGCCGCCCCCCGCAACCGCCATGCCGGCCGCCCCGGCCACGGCGACGGCGAGCAGCGCCGCCAAGCTCCATGCCGCCCAGCGCCGCGTCCGGCGCGCGCACCTCATGAGCGCGACCTCGGCTTCACGCGGGGCACCAGCGAGGCGCCCACCTCCACAATGAGGGCCAGAAGCGTCACGAACTCCAGACGGCCCGCCCACATCTGCAGGATGTAGAACAGCTCCAGCGTGGCCGGCATGCCCGGCTGGGCGAGCGAGGTGGTGATGCCGCCGTTGGAGGTCATGGCCACCGACTCGAAGATGGCGGGAATCGCCTCGCCGCCGTGGGCGATGCCCACGAGCGCGCCGATGACGTAGGTGATGACGTACAGGATGAAGACCGTCATGGCCTCCTTCACGATGCTCGGGGTGAGCGTGCGGCGCCCCAGGTGGTTGTAGGCCACCACCACGCGGGCCGAGTCGGGCGCGAGCGCCTCCTTCACGTTCGCCACGATGGACTTGAAGATGATGCCCATGCGCGAGAACTTGATGCCGCCCGAGGTGGACCCGGAGCTGCCGCCCACGGCCATGACGAAGGCCAGGGTGAGGAAGGCGCCGTTGGAGAACACCGTGGTGATCTGGTTGGTGGTGACCACCTGGAAGCCCGTGGTGGTGAACACCGAGATGATCATGAACAGGCCGCGGCGCAGAAGCGTCAGCATGTCGTCGAACAGCGCCCAGGACGACAGCGTCGCCGTGAACACGAAGGCCATGACGGCAATCCACAGCACCATGGTCTTCGTCTCCAAATCCTTGAAGAAGGCCCCGGCGCGGCCCTTCCACACCTCGGCGTACAACACGAAGCTGATGGAGCCCAGGATCATGAGCACCATGAGGATGCACTCCAAGGGGAAGGAGTGGTAGTACATGATGGACAGCTGCATGGGCGCGAAGCCGCCGGTCATGAAGCCGGAGATGGACACCCACAGGGCGTTGAGGAACGCGCGGGCCGGCTCCATGCCGAGCCACAGGCACAGCGCCGTAATGATGAGGGTGGCCACGGTGACGATGAGCAGGGTGATGCGGGCGATGAACTGGGCGGTCTGCACCACGTTGGGCACCACGTGCTCGCTGCGGCCCTCCGAGGAGAACAGCGACGCGCCCCCGCCGCGGCCGAACAGCCCGAAGGACAGCGCCACCACGATGAGGCCGAGGCCGCCGAGCGCGTGGATGGCGAAGCGGAACATGTTGTCGGCGTAGGAGAGGTGGTCCAGATCGACGATGACCGAGGCGCCGGTGGTGGTCAGGCCCGACACGCCGTCGAACACGGCGTCCAGGTAGGTGGCGTAGTGCCCCGAGAAGTACAGGGGGATGGAGGCGAACAGCGCGAGCACCACCCAGGCGAACCCGGTGACGGCCAGCGCCTGGCGCCGCGAGAGCCGCCCCGGCTCGATGCGGAGAAAGCGCAGGGAGCAGCCGCCCACCATGGCGATGCCGATGGCCACCAGGTAGCGCGAGGCCGGCTCCCATTCCTGGAAGATAAGCGCGGTGCCTAAGGGAGCTATCATGAGCACGGCGAAGAACAGGGTGAGCGTGCCCAGGTAATGGCCGATGACCCGCAGGTCGTACAAGGTGAATCGCTGCCACATAGCGCTACCCCAGCACGATTCGCGTCAGCGCCATGAGCGTCCACAGCCCGATGATGAAGCTGATGATGGACAGCAGCACCAGCGTGATGGCCGCCACCGGCGAGGCGGGCTTGATGACGGGATGCTTGCGAGCCACGGGCCTAGCACCCCGCTTCCGCACGATATGTGGGCGAAATAGTCATGGGCGTATTCTAGTACAATGGGCCAAACGGGTCACCAACGGTTACCCATCGGGCACGACGAATGGAAGGAACGCCTCATGGACTACACCACTCTCGACGCCGCGCTGCGCGAAATCGTCGGAGAGGCGCAGGTGCGCGCCGACGAGTCCCTCGCCGAGCACACCACCTTCCGCATCGGCGGCCCGGCCGCGCGGCTCGTGCTGCCCCGAACGGAGGCGCAGGCGGCCGACGTGGTAGCCGCCTGCGAGGACGCGGGCGTGCCGTGGCGGGTGCTCGGGTGCGGCTCCAACGTGCTCGCCCCCGACGCGGGGCTTTCGGGTGTGACGATGAAGCTGGCCGAGAACCTCTCGGCCGTGGAGGCGCTGCCGGACGGCCGGGTGCGCGCGCAAGCCGGCGCCACCAACGAGGCGGTGGCCGAGGCGGCGCTGACGGCCGGCCTTGCCGGCTACGAGTTCGCCAGCGGCATCCCCGGCACCGTAGGGGGCGCGGCCATCATGAACGCCGGCGCCTACGACGGGCAGTTCTCGGATGTGGCCGTCAGCGTGCGCTGCCTGGTGCCCGACGGGGAGGGGGGCTGGTCTGCCGCCGACGTGCCCGCCGCCAAGGCCGCGTGGGGCTACCGCACAAGCCGCATGATGGACGAGGGATGGGTGGTGCTCGGCGCCACGCTGCAGCTGGCACCCGACTCTCCCGAGGCCATCCGCGCGCGCATGGACGACCTGCGCGAGCGCCGCGCGAGCAAGCAGCCCCTGGAGATGCCCTCGGCCGGCTCCACCTTCAAGCGCCCCGAGGGGCACTTCGCCGGCGCGCTCATCCAAAAGGCCGGCTGCCAGGGCGCCTCGGTCGGCGGCGCCCAGGTGTCCGAGAAGCATGCCGGCTTCGTGGTGAACACCGGGAACGCCACCGCCGCCGACGTGCTCGCGCTCATCGCCGAGGTGCAGCGCCGCGTGCGCGAGGCCAGCGGCGTGACCCTCGAGCCCGAAGTGCGCCTCTGGGAGTAGGCGCCCGCCGGCTAGCGGCCCGGGGAATCCTCCCCCTTCTGGCGGCCGCGGGTGCAGCGACTGTGGAGCATCCAGGCCCAGGCCAGAACGACGGCGATGGTGATAACGCCCCAGGCCCAGTCGGCCGCGCAGAAGCTCAGCGATGCCAGCGCCGCCGCGGCTAGGATGAACAGGGCATAGAGCAGCTTATCCGAGAGCTTCACGGGAGTCCTCTCTCCGGTTTGACGCCTCCTGGCGCAGGCGCATCATGCTGTAGGCGCTCGCCAGCACGATGATCAGCACGAACATGATATGCAGCGGGCACGGGCCGAAGATGCCGCCGGTTTGGGGCAGCTGCCGCAGGCACGAGGCCCACCGGCTGCCGTCGCCGTCCTTCGCGCCGGCATGGCTGCTCGGCCCCGCCTCACTCACCGACGGGCCGTTGGGGTCGCCGGCCGGCCCGTCGCCGTCGGAGATGCCCCCGTCCACGAACCCCTCACGCACCTCGTAGATGAGCCGCAGCGTGGTGGTGTTGCCGAAGCGGTCGGTGAACACCTGCTCGATATGCCACACCCCCGGCTTGGTGCGATCGATGACCTCAGCGGGAGTGCCCGCGGCATCGGTGATGCGCACCTCGCCGGCCGATACCTCGCCGCCCATGGACGCGGCAATCTGGTAGCGGCTCGCGATGAGGGCGGCGGCCGCCTCGGAGGTGAGCGGCTCGTCGGAGGTTCCCGCGATGAGGTGGTCCTCCACCACGGCATGGGTCAGCCCCGTCTCGGGATCCACCGTCGACGAGGTGGGCGGCAGCGGGTCGCGACCGCCGGAGCCGCCGCCGTTGCCGTCCGAACCGCCGCCGTTGCTACCCGAGCCGTCACAGCCGTTGCTGCCGGGCCCGTCTCCGTCTCCGCCGCCGTTGCCGTCATCCCCGCCGCCGGGGCCATCGGGGTCGGTAGGCGTCACGGTGGGCGGGTCGGTCACCACCAGGTAGCGCAGGTGCAAGGTGATGGTGCTGCCGGCCTCATCGGCCACCTTGTAGGTAATCACCCATGCCCCGGGCCGCGAGCGGTCGATGGCCTCTACGGAATCCCCCGCGCTGTTGGCAAGCCCGAGGGACACCTCGTGCACCTGGTCGCCGGCAAGGGGCGTGAAGGTGTAGCGGCGCTCCACGAGCGCCCGCGCGTCGGCCAAGGTGAGCTGCGCACCTTCTTCCACCGGCACCTTCATGACGTCCTCCATCACGGCGTGCTGAGTTCCGTCGGGAGCCACCGCGGGCGGCGTCACCGGGTCGAGCGGACGCGGCTGCGGATGCAGGGGATCATCGCCCGGCTGCGGGTCCAGATCGCTGCCCGGGTCGGGTGTCACGAGAACGCCGGGGAGGTTGGAAGCGATCAAATGGTAGGTCAGGCGCACGGCGGTGGTGTTGCCCTCGGCATCGCGCACCAGGTACGTGATGCGGTAGTCCGCCGGCCGCGAGAGGTCGATGGTCCCCACCTTGCCGCCCGAGGCGTTCTCCATGGACTGCACCTCCAGCGTTGCCCCGTCGCTGCCGTCGGCAGAGGCGAAGGCGAAGTGGCGACGCAACAGGTCCGCCGCCCCGTCGGCGTCCATCGTGCCGCGGGAAGCGGCCTCAGTAGCCTCGCAGGACACCTCGACGTACTGGGTGCCATCGGGCTTGCGGGTCACCGGCCCGTCGGGCTCAAGCGGCTCGCCGGGCTCGGTGGGACCGGTAGGATCGTCGGGGTCCACCGGCTCCAGCGGGCGGATGACCGGGCAGCTGTCGCGCGTGAGGCGATAGTGCAGCAGGATGGTCGTGGTGTTGCCCTCGGCATCGGTGATCGTGCGCCGAACGAGGCACTCCCCCGGAGCTGTGGTGTCGAGGGAATCCAGCGGGTTGCCGGCTGAATCCAACAGCTCGTCGCGCTGGGTGGTGGGCGCGGCGGCAGAGGTGGAGGCGTAGCGGTAGTCCATCATCGCCGTCGCCTTCGCGGCATCGAGCGAGCCGGCGAAGGGAGGCGCGGCCGGATCGATGATCTCGGAGACGGTCTCCTCGATGACCGCATGGCGCAGCCCCTCCTCGTCCTCGGTGATGCTCGGGTCGGGCACCGTATCGCCGGGCCCCACCGGCGGCCCCACGGGCGTGGGCGGGTTCGGGTCGTCGGGATCCACGATGCTGCCGGCGGGGCGCTCCACCTGCGGCGGCTCGGTGTCGCCCACCTTCACCGGCGCGCTCCGATTGCCAGCGGCATCCTCGGCCACGTAGTATCCGTTGGGAAGGTTGCCCACGGCCTGGGTTTCCTCGCCGTGGCGGTCGCCGGCGTCTCCCGTAAGCGCGAACTCGCGGAAGGCCGCCGCTCGGGCATCGGCCGCCGACGCGCCCGAGGAGTTCGTGCGGTACAGCCGCCACACGCCCGAGGTCACCTTCGAGGCATCGGTCGGATTGTCGGTGATCGTCCAGGCCGACAGCGCCGCGTCGCGCTCGATGCGCGGGGCCGAGGTATCTATCTTCACCGAACCGGCCCGCTGGGTGGAGGTCACCCCGGTGGCGGTGTTCTTCGCCTGGGCCGACAGCGAGAGCCCGTCGGTGTCGTCCGTCCGCGTCCACGCCGGGTCGTCGCCCGTAAGCGTGGCCGACGCGCCGTCGGAGGGCGCGAGTTCCATCTGGTCGAAGTCGCCGGGATAGAAAGTGACCGTCACCGGCGAGTTGTTCCACCCATTCGCATTGGGCGCAGGCAGCCGCGTGTAATGGTAGTCGGTGCCCGCCGTCCCCGACCCCGACCCGTCCCCAGGCTTGAGGGGATGCTCCGCCAAAAGCGTGGCGCCATTCTCGTAGGTACCCCCAAACGAGTCGTCCACCAGCTGCAGCCCCAGCTTCACCACCGAACCGGTAGTACCGCCAATGGTGGCGTTGAAGGTCACCTTGTTCTCGGTCCTGCCCGTAAGGATGACCGCGCGGCCCGTCGACGAGTTGACGGCGTCCGTAGTCGTCAGTCCGACGGTAGGGTATTTGGAGTGCGTCGAGCCCAAAAGCTTCAGATGCAGCGGAAACTCCTCGCTGCCCGCGCTGGCGTTCGTGTTCTGCAGCACCGCCTCCACCCGCACCGACGTGCCGGGCGCCACGTAATCATTCGGCCCGATGAGCGTGCCGTCGGTGCGGTAGATTTTGATGTCCTTGATGACAGGGTCGAAATGAGGCAGTGTTATTGAAGAGAACGTAGCAGATACATTAAGTGATCGCGACGCAGGAAGTACGTATGAAGTCTTTCCGTTCCAGCGAATGTGCCCGCCAAAGAAGATATAGGCACTATCTCGGTCAACTGAGCCGAAGCTCTTCTTGCAATTTGACATGGACATGCTTTTCCCGGCAGCGGAAAATGTGAGCGTATCGGAAGCGCTGCTGTACGACACCACTACCGATACCGTGCTACCCACACTGCCGGAATATCGGCTCTCTTTCAAAGAGTCACCCCTATAGCCTGAGGGCCGGTTGTTCATCGCACTATTGTTGATCGGCTGTCCTTGCAGCATAGAGTAGGACTCGGTGGGCGAGTGTTGCTTCTTCAGTCCCACAGCGCATCCGCTCAACTGCGAAGGCGAAGCATTTGAACTCAGTCCGATGAAAAGGTAATGGTTTGACCCATTATAGGTAGAAGGGTGAACCGGATCAGATACCTGCCCCGAGAACCGCAGCTCCCAATCATGTTTCAACGACACCACTTGCTTCGATACGAACACGCCGCTGCTCATCCGAGAGTAGCTGGTAGATCCCGACTGATCGTAATAGAAGTCGTAATCGGATTCCTTCTCCGTAGATGCAGCACGTAGGTATCCGCCAACAGGCTTGGTGGTAGGTGAGCCCTGCCGATCTCCCCACGTAAAGAAGGTGTCGTAATCCGTCGTGCCCGCGAGGGCGTTGGCTGTTTCCACGGCAGGGGCCCCGGGCACGAGCGGAAGCACCCCTGCCGCCAGTGCGACCGCCAGCAAGCTGCGGGCAATGCGCGTGCGAAGCGAACGGCGTTCGCGCCCTTGGGCTCCCTCGAGGCTACGGGGACGCAGGGCTTGCTTCTGGGTGCGAATTGCAGACTCCCCTCTTCTCCTCATAACGACTCCTCCTTAGCAAAATGCTTCTCTCATCAGGCATTACAGATTTTCCGATAGTAGATCGAAGCCTAATATCCGTTGAGGAGGAAAAACGGGTCACCCTTTTCGTGGCGCAGCCGACACCTTCACAACTCCTTCACATCTTCCCCGATGGCCCGAAAGACGCAGCGCCCCGAAACGCCGGCCGCGACCTGTTCCGCAAGCATGGTTTCGCACTCGGGCAGCCGCCCCGGAAAGCGCGAGCCGGCCCTTCGCCTATGGTACACTGCGCCCGACTACTCGACGGAAAGCATGGTGGGCACATGGGCTTGGGCACGAACCCCTACGATGAGCTGGCAGCGCTGGTACGGCGCGCCCAAGCCGGCGACGAGGAGGCGTTCCGCGAGCTGTATCGACGCACGGCCCAGGCCCAGTATTTCAACCTCATCGCCAAGGTGGGCGAGGAGGCCGCCGCCGACATTTTGCAGGAAGTGTATCTCATCGCCTGGCAGCGCATCGGCGACATTGCCCCGCGCTCCTTCGTGGGCTACCTGCGGGCCGTGGGGCAGAACGTGTGCCGACGCTACTACGAGCGCACCGCCCACGCCCATGAGACCACGCTGCTGCGCGCCGATGTGACCGCGCTCGACCACACGCCGCTCAGCGAGCATATGGCCGACGAGACTTGCGACCCCGCCCGGGTGGCCGACGCGCGCGACACGAGCGAGCGGCTCGCCCGCGCCCTGCGCGACGAGCTGGACGAGCGCGAGCGCGAGGTGCTGCTTCTGCGGTTCTACCAGGAGATGCGCATCGATGCCATCGCCGAGGCGCTGGACATTTCCCCGAGCACTGTGAAGCGCACCATCCGGCGCGCACTCGACAAGCTGCGCGGGCAGCTGGGCGACCTGCCGCGCGGTGCCGCGTTCCCCGTGCTGCTGGTCCAGGCGGTGGAGAATCCGCTGGCCGCCGGCGTCGTGCCGAAGCCGCGGGCGCGCTCGGCCTCGGCCCTCGACTGGGGCGTGCGGGCCGTGGCGGCCGTATCGGCCCTCGCCGTGATCGGGTGTTTGGGCGCGGCCTTGTCGCTGGAGCGGCCGACACCCGCCGCGCCCGAGGTGATTGAGGAGGCCGCGGTGCCGACGGCGGAACCGAAGGCGCCCGCCGCGCCCGCCGACGAGACCGCCCCCGAGCTTATCGCCATGGCTACCGAGCGCGGCGCCACCGTGTTCACGATTGCGGACGATTCGGGAGTGGCCTCCGTGAGCCTGACCGATGCGGAGGGGACGGAATTCGCCGCCGACTCGGCGGAGGCCGACCCGTCGGCGGAGGTGCCGAACGCGGCCGCTTACCGCTTCAAAGTGCCCTCTGGCCCATACACGCTGCGGGCCGTCGATGTTGCCGGAAACGTCGCCGAGGGCACGGTGACCATAGCCCTGCCTCCCGAGGAGCCCGTCTCGGTCTCGGAGCTCGAGGGACGCTAGGCAGCTGACGACTGGTCGGCGAGCGGCCGTGCGAGCGCCAATCCAGCGGGTCACCGCCCTCGGCGGACGGCCCTTCCCCGCCAGCCATCGGCGCCAAAAGAGAGGGGGCGGCACAGGCCGCCCCCTTGAAGGTTTCGGAATGCGAGGACGCTCCTCGGTGCCGCTTCCCTACCCGCGGAAGTAGTCCACGCCGCCTTCGAACAGCGGCTGGTAGGTGTTGCCGAAGGCGTTCTTGTACAGGCCCGCGCCCGAACGCTCGGTGTGGCCCATCTTGCCGAGCACGCGGCCGTCCGGGCTCGTGATGCCCTCGATGGCGAGCACGGACCCGTTGGGGTTCGCCGACAGATCCATGGACGGCATCCCGGCCGCGTCCACGTACTGGGTGGCAATCTGGCCGCCGGCGATCATCTGGTCCAGCAGCGGCTGCGGCGCCACAAAGCGGCCCTCGCCGTGGCTGATGGCCACGGTGTGCACGTCGCCCACGGCCATGCGGCTCATCCACGGCGACAGCGTGCTGGCCACGCGGGTGCGCACGAGCGTGCTCTGGTGACGGCCGATGTCATTGAAGGTGAGCGTGGCGCAGTCGGCGTCCATGGGGCGGATGTCGCCGAAGGGCACAAGCCCCAGCTTCACCAGAGCCTGGAAGCCGTTGCAGATGCCGAGCATGAGCCCGTCGCGGCGCTGGAGCAGATCGCGCACGGCCTCGGTCACCTGGGGCGCGCGGAAGAACGCCGTGATGAACTTCGCCGAGCCGTCGGGCTCGTCGCCGCCGGAGAAGCCGCCGGGGATCATGACGATCTGCGACTCGCCGATGAGGCGCGCCAGCTCGGCGGTGGACTCTGCCACGGCCTCGGGCGTCAGGTTGTTCACCACGTACACGGTGGGCACCGCGCCGGCGCGCTCGAAGGCGGCGGCGGAATCGTACTCGCAGTTGTTGCCGGGGAACACCGGGATGACCACGCGCGGACGCGCCACGGCCGGACCGGGGAAGACCGCCGGCGCGCTAGCCGTGAAGCTGAGCGCGGGCACCTCCTCGGCGGCGGCCGCCTCGTCGGCCGGGGTGCGGTAGGGGAACACGCCCTCGATGCCGCCTTCCCAGGCCTCCTGCACGCGCGCCAGGTCGGCCACCTGGCCGTCGCAGGCAAGCTCGTAGGCCTCGGTCACCTGGCCTAAGGCCACCACGTCCACGTTGGCGGCAAGGCCCGCATCCTCCAGGCGCGTGACCACGGACTGGGACGTCTCGCCGGCGGCCAGCTCCACCACGAAGGTGCCGTAGGCCGGCTCAAAGAGCTGGCCCGCGCCCACGGCCGCATCCACCGCCACGCCGAGGCCGTTGCCCACGGCCATGGTGATGAGAGTGGCGCCCACGCCATCGGCCCCGCTGCTCGCGCACGCGCTTACCACGCCGGCGCCAATGAGGTGCTCCACCGCATCGAAGGTGGCGCACAGGCTGGAGGCCAGGGTGTCCTCGGGGGCGATCCACACGAGCTGCGCGCCGGCCGCCTTCAGCTCGGGCGACACGATGCGGTCCACCTTCCCGATGGCCGTGGCGAAGGACACGAGCGTCGGCGGCACGTCCAGATCCTCGAAGGAGCCGGACATGGAGTCCTTGCCGCCGATGGCGCCCACGCCGAAATCGACCTGGGCCATGAGCGCGCCGAGCACGGCCGCCATGGGCTTGGCCCAGCGCTCGGGGTCCTGGCGCAGCTTCTCGAAGTACTCCTGGAAGGTGAGGTACATGTTCGCGCGCTCAAAACCCGTGGCCACGAGCTTCGCCACGGAGTCGAGCACGGCCATATAGGCGCCCGCATAGGGGTCGAACGACGACAGGTAGGGGTTGAAGCCCCAGGACAGGCCCGACACCGTGGTGGTGGCCCCGCCGAGCACCGGCAGCTTCGCCACCATGGCCTGCGCCGGGGTGAGCTGACGGGAGCCGCCGAAGGGCATGAGCACCGTAGCGGCGCCGATGGTGGAGTCGAAGCGCTCCACGAGGCCCTTGTTGCAGGCGCGGTTGATGTCGGCCATAAGTCCCGCGCAGGCCTCGGTGAGCGAGTCGGCCTCGCGAGCCGCCTCCACCACCGGGTCGGCCAGCTGCTCGGCCGCCTCGAAGGCGCGGTCGCAGGGGCTCTTCGCGAAGCTCTCCTCGGCCGGGGCGGGCACGCTCACCGCCGCGTGCTTCGGCGCGCCGTTGCTCGCGAGGAAGTCGCGGCTCACGTCCACGATGGTGTTCCCGCGCCAGCGCATGCGCACCCGCGGCTCCTCGGTCACCACGGCCACGGGCGTGGCCTCCAGGTTCTCCTCGTGGGCGAGCGCGATGAAGGCGTCCACGTCCTCGGGCGCGAGCGCCACGGCCATGCGCTCCTGGGACTCGGAGATGGCGAGCTCGGTGCCATCGAGGCCGTCGTACTTCTTGGGCACGGCGTCCAGGTTGATGTCCAGGCCGTCGGCCAATTCCCCGATGGCCACCGACACGCCGCCGGCGCCGAAGTCGTTGCAGCGTTTGATCATGCGGCAGGCGTCCCCGCGGCGGAACAGGCGCTGGATCTTGCGCTCCACCGGCGCGTTGCCCTTCTGCACCTCGGCCCCGCAGCTTTCCAGCGACTCCACCGAGTGGGCCTTGGAAGAGCCCGTGGCACCGCCGATGCCGTCGCGGCCCGTGCGGCCGCCGAGCAGCACTACCACATCCCCCGGCGCCGGAGTCTCGCGGCGCACGTGGTCGGCCGGCGTGGCGCCCACCACGGCGCCGATCTCCATGCGCTTGGCGGCGTAGCCGGGGTGGTACAGCTCGTGCACGTGTCCGGTGGCCAGGCCGATCTGGTTGCCGTAGGAGGAATAGCCCGCCGCCGCCGTGGTTACGAGCTTGCGCTGCGGGAGCTTCCCGGGAATGGTGTCGGCCACGGGCACCGTGGGGTCGGCTGCACCGGTGACGCGCATGGCCTGGTACACGTAGGAGCGGCCGGAGAGCGGGTCGCGGATGGCACCGCCCACGCAGGTGGCCGCACCGCCGAAAGGCTCGATCTCGGTGGGATGGTTGTGGGTCTCGTTCTTGAACAGGTACAGCCAGTCCTCTTCCACGCCGTTCACGTCCACCTTGCACTTGATGGTGCAGGCGTTAATCTCCTCGGACTCGTCCAGCCCGGTGAGGATGCCCTCCTTCTTCAGCCACTTCGCACCGATGGTGCCCATGTCCATGAGGCACACCGGCTTCTCGTCGCGGCCGAGCTCGTGGCGCAGCTCCAGGTAGCGGTCGAAGGCGGCCTGCACGTTGGCATCCGCAATGGCCACGTCGTCCAGCACGGTGCCGAAGGTGGTGTGGCGGCAGTGATCCGACCAGTAGGTGTCGATCATCTTGATCTCGGTGATGGACGGGTCGCGCCCCTCCTTAGCGAAGTACGCGCGGCAGAACTGGATGTCGGCCAAGTCCATGGCCAGGCCGCGCTCGGCGATGAAGGCGGCCAGCTCGTCGTCGGAAAGCGCAGTGAAGCCGTCGATGACCTCCACGTCGGCCGGGCGCTCGAAGGCCATGGCCAGGGTGTCGCGCGTATCGAGCGACGCCTCGCGGGCCTCCACCGGGTTGATGACGTAGCGCTTCACGGCCTCAACCTCGTCATCGGTCAGGTCGCCTTCGAGGTAGTACACCACCGCCGAGCGCACGTCGGGCCGCTCGCCCTGGCTGATGAGCTGGATGCACTCGCTGGCCGAGTCGGCGCGCTGGTCGAACTGGCCGGGCAAAAACTCCACGGCGAACACGGCCGCGCCGTCGGCCTCGGGCAGCTCGAAGGTGGCCACGTCGGACTGCGGCTCGGAGAACACCGTGGGCACGCAGGCGGCGAACAGCTCCTCGCTGGCGCCTTCCACGTCGTAGCGGTTCACCAGGCGCACGCCGGCGAGCCCGGCGATGCCCACGATGTCGCGCAGCTCGGCGGCCAGCGCGCGGGCTTCGCCATCGAACCCGGGCTTCTTCTCAACATAGACGCGAGAT
This sequence comes from uncultured Adlercreutzia sp., assembly GCF_958431955.1. Classification (GTDB taxonomy): domain Bacteria; phylum Actinomycetota; class Coriobacteriia; order Coriobacteriales; family Eggerthellaceae; genus Adlercreutzia. The sequence goes on from NZ_CAUASN010000019.1 coordinate 14,533, forward strand.
ACCATGGATGTGCCTCTCTCTTCTCTCTTCAGTGAACGAGCGGGGACGAACAAGGCGCGCCCCGCACCCTGCACGGCGGGACGCGCAAAGGGGCGCCCGCGGGCACCCCTTGAAAGCTACTGCTGGTCGGACGCGCCGGCGCCGTTCTTCGCGGCGGCCTTGGCTTCTTTGGCGGCCTTCTTCTCGGCCTGCATCTTCTCGCGGTTGGAAAGGCGGAAGCCGCTGCCGAACAGGCCTCGGCGCTGGGGCTTCGCGGGCGCCTCGTCGGACTCGCCGGCGCTGGCGGCATCGTCGGCCGCCTCGGCGCTTCCCTGCTTCGGCGCGGCATGGCGGTTCTGGTTCTTGCCGGAGCCCTTCGCCTTCACCTGCTTGGCCTGCTGTACGCGGCGCGCCTGCTTCTCGGCCTTCGCGTTCTTCTCCTCTAAGGCCAGCATGCGCTCCTGGTAGGCCACGCGCTCCTTCTTGATCTGCCAGAAGTCGAGCACGAAGGCGCCGATGATGAACACATAGGCCGCGATGAGCGTGGTCACGCTGAGCCACTGCGGCATGGCGCCCTGGCCGACGAAGCTCAAGGTGGTGCAGCCGATGGCCGCGATGAGCATCACCCACCAGATGGCGCGCAGGCGCTTGTAGCGCGGGGTGTCGGGCTTGTAGTACTTGCGCTCCACCTCGCGCTGCTTGGCGGCGGCCTCCTTGCGGGCGGCCTTCTCGGCGGCCTTCTTCTGCTCGGGGGTCTTCTTCGCAGACTTCACGGTGACCGACGCGGCAGCCTTGCTCTTGGGCTTGGCCGAGGCGGCCGATTTGCGGGTCACGCCGGTGCGCTCTTCGGAGGTGTAGCGCTCGTTCATGGGGTTACGCTGGGACATACGATGGAACTCCTAGAAGGTTTCGGGGTCGAACTTCTGGCCGGTGATGGTCTCGTAGGCCTGGATGTACTTGGCCGAGGTGGCGTCGATGACGTCCTGGGGCAGACGCGGCGGCGTGCCCGTCTTGTCCCAGTTCGCGGTCAGCCAGTCGCGCACGAACTGCTTGTCGAAGCTGGGCTGGTCGACGCCCTCCTTATAGGTGTCGCCCGGCCAGAAGCGGGACGAGTCGGGGGTGAGCACCTCGTCGGCTAAGATGATGGTGTCGCCGATGCGGCCGAACTCGAACTTCGTGTCGGCGATGATGACGCCCCGGGCCGCCGCGTGGTCGGCGGCGGTGGTGTACACCTTGAGCGCCAAATCGCGCAGGGCACTCGCGTCGTCCTCGCCGAGGATTTCCACAAGGCGCTCGTAGGAGATGTTCTCGTCGTGGTCGCCGATCTCGGCCTTGGTGGAGGGGGTGAAGATGGGCTCGGGCAGCTTCGAGGAGTTCACCAGACCGCCGGGCAGCTCGATGCCGCACACAGTGCCCTCGCGGTTGTACTCCTTCAGGCCGCTGCCGGCCAGATATCCGCGCACGATGCACTCGGCGGGGAACATGTCGGCCTTGCGCACCAGCATGAAGCGCCCGCGCAGGTAGTCGGCGTAGGGCTGGAACGCCTCGGGCAGGTCGGCCACGTCGGTGGAGATGAGGTGGTTGTCCACCACGCCGTCGAGCAGGTTGAACCAGAACTTCGACAGCTGGGTGAGCACCTGGCCCTTGTAGGGGATCTCGTCTTCCAGAATGTAGTCGAAGGCCGAGATGCGGTCGGTGGCCACGAGCAGCAGCTTGTCGCCCAAATCGTACAGATCGCGCACCTTGCCCTGCGCGTCGGGAGTGATGTCGATTCCCGCCATGGATGCCCTTTCTCCTGAGGTGAGCCCGATGCCGGCCCCTCGCGCCTGGGCTTACCCCATCCGCGCCTGCGGCCGCCACCCTTCGGCTCCCGCCCGAAACCTGCACTTCGAGCGCACTTTTTGCGTACCGCCCATTATGGCACAGAAAACGAGGCTCCTCCCCTACAAGAGCCCCTACGGCGACGGTTTCAGCATAAGCGAACGATTCGGGGCGTCGCCGCCCCCTTTTCCCGCGCACTGCGCCGCAGCGGCCCCGGGCCTTCCCGGGGCCCACGACCATGGATCCCGCGTCTTCTCGAAGTTCGCAACCCCGGCCCCACGACCAGCTCCATCTGGCCAGAAACGCGGTGTCCGCTCGCGCGAAGGGGCCCAAACTGACCCGGTCGGCCGCTTTCGTCCGGTCAGACGACCGTTTGCGGCCAAAACCGCGATGTCCGCTCGAGCGAACACCGTGTTTGCGGCCGCCCTCCCGGGACGCGGCCATCCCAGCGGCCATCTGCGGTCGGAAACCGCATCTCCGCTCGAGCGAACTTCCCATTCCCGGCCATCTTCCAGGTCGCAACGCAACCGCGCGGGCGTTTGCGGCCAAAAACGCGGTGTCCGCTCGGGCAGAGGCGCCCCCCAGCGACCATGCCCGGCCCGGGGCCACGTCCGGCCCGGGGCTGCTTCCGGCCCCGGGCTGCTTCCGGCCGAGGCCCGCTTCCGGCCCCGGGCTACTTCGCAGTCTTGGGCTGCTTCTTGTGGGGGGTGCGCTTCTTGCCGGAGCCGAAGGCGCGGTGCTTCTCGGCGTCCTCGTCGTAGAGGGGGATGTGGATGGTGAAGCAGGCGCCCTTGCCCTTCTCGCCTTCCACCTGCACCCAGCCGCCGTGGCGGTCGACGATCTCCTTTACCACGGCCAGGCCCACGCCGAGACCGCCGCTCTCGCGGTTGCGCCCGGCGTCCGCCCGCCAGAAGCGGGAAAACACCATGCGGGCCTCCTCCTTGGAAAGGCCGATGCCCGTGTCCCTCACGGCAATGGAGGCCATGATGTCGCCCTTCGTGACCGACACGGTGATGTGGCCGCCCTCGGGAGTGTAGCGCACGGCGTTGGAGATGAGGTTCGCGGTGGCCTGGCGGATCATGTCGGCGTCGCCCACCACCATCACGTCGGGCTGGGCGTTGTACTCCAGCGTGAGGCCCGAGTCGGAGACGAACATCTCGTGGGTGGCGATGATGCCGGCGATGAGCTCGCCCGCGTTCACCACCTCCTCCTTCATGGGATCGGCGCGGTTCTCCAGACGCGACAGCTTCAGCAGCGCGTTCACGAGACGGCTTAGGCGCTGGATCTCGGAGTTCACCGTGACGAGACGTTCCTCGTCGGCCTCGTACACGCCGTCCACCATGGCCTCCACCGTGGCCTGGATGGCCATGAGCGGCGTGCGCAGCTCGTGGGCCACGTCGGTGGTGAGGCGCCGCTCCAGGTCGCGATCCTTCTCCACCGACTCGGCCATGGCATCGAAAGTTTCGCCGAGGCGCGCCACCTCGTCCTCGCCGCGCAGGTTCGTGCGGGCCGACAGGTCGCCGTCGCCGATGGCGCGGGCGGCCCCCATGATGCGGTTGATGGGCGCCACGAGGTTGCGCGCGAACAGGAAGCCGATGCAGGAGGCGAGCACGATGGCCACCGCCGCCGCGATGAACATGGCCTGGTAGGAGTTGTCGCGGAACTCCTGGTCGGGCTGGCGCATGAGGGCCTCGGAGCCGTACACCCACAAACGCACGGTGCCCACCACCTCGCCGTCCACCTTGATGGGGGCCGAGGCCACCTGGGAACGGTCGGTGGGCTCGATGGACTTCGCCAGCCCGCCCTGCTCCTCGTCGTAGACGATGGACGAGTCGAAAACGGTCTTGCCGTCGGCGGCCACCACGCGCACCCCCACGCCGCTCGTCAGCTCCATGGCCTGGAGCGCCGGCTTGGCGGTCTCGGGGTTCCACAGATCGTCGGTCTCGCGGTAGATGACGGCGATGCGGTCGGCCGTGGTCTGGCACAGCGTCTTCATGTTGTCGGCCGTGTAGGTGCGGAAGTGCTGCTCCCACACGAACGACACCACGCCGATGGCCACGAGCGCGGTCATGGCGGCGATGAGGGCGAAGGCCAGGGTCACGCGCGTGGTGTAGGAGAAATCGGACCAGCGCAGGCGGCGGCGCTTCTTCGTCTTGCGCGCCGGAGACGGCGAAGAGGCCGCCGGCGGGGCGACCTCTTCAGCAGTTTCCAGGATGCGCGGCTTCTCTTCCGCTTCAGTCATGGGGCTCCTTCTAGGCCGGGACGCGGCTACTGCTTAGTGGGATCCTCGAAGCGGTAGCCCACGCCGTGCACGGTGTGGAGCCACTTCGGGCTGCGGGGGTTGTCGCCGATCTTGGCGCGGAGGTTCTTCACGTGGGAGTCGATGGTGCGCTCGTAGCCCTCGAAGTCGTAGCCGAGCACCTTCTCCACGAGCTCCATGCGCGAGTACACGCGGCCCGGGTAGCGCGACAGCGTGGTGAGCAGCTTGAACTCGCTGGCCGTAAGATCGATCTCCTCGCCGGAGACGAGCACCTTGTGGCCCGATACGTCGATGGTCAGCTCGCCGAACTCGAGCACCTCGCGCTGGGGCTCGGAATCGGCGTGCACGCGACGCAGCAGCGCGCGGGCGCGGGCCACCAGCTCGCGGGGGCTGAAGGGCTTCACGAGGTAGTCGTCGGCACCGAGCTCCAGGCCGATGATGCGGTCCTCGACCTCGCCCTTGGCCGTGAGCATGATGATGGGCACATCCGACGTGTCGCGGATGACGCGGCAGACGCGCTCGCCCGGCACACGGGGCAGCATAAGATCGAGAATCACCAGGTCGAAGTGGTGCTTCTGGAATTCCTCCAGGGCGTCCTGGCCGTCGCCGACGGCGGTGACCCAGTAGTTCTCGCGCTCCAGATAGGCGGTCACCGCATCGCGGATGGCCTTCTCGTCCTCGACGAGCAGAATGCGTCGTGTCTCGTTGCTCATGGATACACTCCTCGTGTTCGCTGCCGTGCGCTTTTTGCTCGCCACGGCCGACACCCTACCTGACCTGCGGTTTTCCCGCTGCCAGGATAAATATCAGCCCGGCGGTCGTGTTTGCGTTTATTGTAGCGTTTACCCCCGAACGGTCGCCGAGGCGTATGCGAAATGACACAATACACCCATGCCACAGAAACGAACCTCACGCACGCGGCCCGCCTCCTCCGGAAGCGCCCCCCGACCCAACCGCTCCGAGCGCGCCCGCCGTGCCTCCACTTCCCCCGCATCTTCCTCGGCCCGCAAGCGGCCGAGCCATCCCCGTCCGTCCGAGCGCCCCGCCGCCAAGAAGGTGAAAGTGCGCCGGGCCATGCCGGCCGACGCCTCCCACGAGGCGCCCCAGGAAGGCACCGTCGCGCGCCGCCTCGCGCTGCCCGGCGGCCACGAGCTGCTGCTCACGCGCCGCCACTTCCTCTACGGCGCCGCCGGGGCCGCCGCGCTCGCCGCCATCGGGGGCGGCGCCGCCTGGGCCGCGGGCAACTCGAGCGACAAGAAGGCGCTCGAGACCCTCACCGTGCCCGAGGCCAACGTGGTGCTCGACAGCTCGCTGGAGCAGATCGACGATACCGACGACGCGCTTGTGCTGGCCACCTCGGCGGAACTGCCCTACGGCACGCTGCTGTGGTGCAGTGACGACGCCGTGGCCGCCTGCCTGCTGCCCACCGAGACCGCCAAGCCCCTGGCCCAAGTGGGCCTTCTGGACCTCGCCACCGGCGAGTACGCCACCGTTATCGAGCACGCCGTGGGCGAGGACGAGGGCTTCGAGATCTACGACGTGCGCGCGAACGCCAACGGCGCCATCTGGACCGAGGCCGACATCCTCGACAGCCAGTGGCGCGTGTACGGCGCGGCCCTCTCCGGGGAATCGCTCGGCGAGCCGCGGCTGCTCGACGAGGGCGACGCCGACTGGGAGATGCCCTCGCTCGCCGTGGCCGGCGGCTACGGCTTCTGGCAGCGCCTCCCCCAGCTCGACGGCAACGCGCGGGTGGAGAACTCCCTGCTCAAGCGCGCGCCCTTCGGGTCGGCGGATGCGGAAGTGGTGTACTCCTCCCAGGGGCGCATGGCCTGCGCGCCCATCTCCTGCGGCGACGGCCTGGTGGCCACCCCGCGCGCCCGCGTGAGCGGCACCTACTACCAGCTCACCCGCATCGACGGCGCCTCAGGCGCGGTGACCGACGCCTGCGTGCTGCCCTCCTCCATGCGGCCGCTCGAGGCCGGCTGGGGCCGCACCGGGTTCAACTTCGCCTTCGACGGCATCTACAACTACGGGGACGGCATCGCCAACCTGGGCACCTACATGCCCCTGAACACGCTGAGCAGCCCGCGCCTGGCCGGCACCGACCTGGAGGGCGTGGAGGGCCCAGGCACCGACGACCCCCACATTCCCGCAAGCGCCGCCAACCTGACGACACCGCTCTACAGCGCCGATAGCTGGTTCCACTACGTGGCCAACCCGCTCTCGGCCCCCTGCTGGTGCGGGAACTGGCTGCTCGTGCGCGGGGGCAGCTCGGTGTGTGCCATCGACCTGGAGGGCCGCCGCTACGCGCGCCTGCCCTTGCAGGAGGGCTCAGGCGACTACAACGACTTCCTCGCCTCCACCCATATCGGGCAGCGGGCCGTCACCTACTGCAACGTGGACTACACCCCCATCAACGGTGAACAGCAGAAGCACTGCCTCGTGCGCATCTGGGAGCCGGCCGCCTAGGGCGGAGCCGAAACCTCCCAAAACCGCGCGGAACGGAGGAGCGCCCTGGCGCGGGCGCCTACAGGCCGATGTAGCGCTGCTTGGCCGTAAGGATGCGCAGCACTGACTCGTCGATGCGCTCCTCGGTGAGCTCGCCTGCGGCCACGGCGTCGAGCACGCCCTGGTAGGCCTCGCCGAATCGCTCGGGCATGAGCGGGATGTCGCAGCCCGCCCTGAGCGCCGCCACGGCCGCCTCGGCCGGGGTGTAGTAGTTCGCGATGGCCCCCATGGAAAGCGAGTCGGTGACGACGATGCCGGTATACCCCAGGGTGTCGCGCAGAAGATCCTGCACCACCACCGCGCTCAAGGGCGCGGGCACGCCGTCGCTGATGACGTTCGGCAAGTTCAAATGTCCCACCATGATCATGGGCACGCCGGCCTCGATGGCCGCCTTGAAGGGCACCAGGTCGGTCTCCTGCAGCTCGTCGATGGTTTTCTCGATGGTGATGGAGTCGTCGTGGGAGTCGCCCGCTGCCGCGCCGATGCCGGGGAAGTGCTTGGCGCAGCAGAGCATGCCGGCCCCGTTGAAGGCCTCAACCTCGGCGCGCACCATGTCGGCGCACACCGCCGGATCGGGGGAGAACGAGCGCAGGCCCATGGTGTCGCTGCGGGTGGGATCCACCACGTCGGCCACGGGGGCGAAGTCGAGGTTGAAGCCGAGGGGCATCAGGTAGGCCGCGAGCGCCGCGGCCGCCTGGGACGCCGCGGCCGTATCGCCGGCAGCCCCCAGCTCGGAGGCGTTGCCCACATCCTGCACCCCGAAGGCCTCGTTGTCGGCGACGCGCACCACGCTGCCGCCCTCCTCGTCCACCGCCAGGAAGGGGCGCACGTTGCCGTCCTCGGAGAAGAACGACTTCACGTTGGCGAGCATGGCCGTGGTCTGGTCGGGATCGATGAGGTTCTGGGCGAAGTACACGATGCCGCCCACCGGGTGGGCCGTCACGCCCGCATGGGTGGCCTCGCCGGCCTGGGTGACCTGGGAGACGTCCTCCACCAAAGCCTCGGGCGCCACGATGAACAACTGGGCCACCTTCTGCTCGAGGCTCATGGCATCGAGCCGGGCCGCTGCCTCGGCGGCGGCGTGCTCGGCGGCATCGACGGCGGCGGCTCCCCCGCCCGCGCTGCCGGTGCCGGGCTCGTCGAAGGTCGTCGCGGAGGGAGCCTCGGGCGCAGGCTCGGCCTCGCAGCCGCCGAGCGCCACGGTGGCCGCGCCCACGGCGCCCAGCCAGACGAACCGGCGGCGGGTAACGGAATCGGTCGAGATGCCCATGGGAGGCCTCCTCTGGTAGCGCGTCGGCATATAAAAGTAAGTGCGCCCGACCAGCATAGGCCAGGCGCACCGCTTTTTCAACCAGCGAAATGGGAAAAGGCCCGACGCACACCGCCCGCCAGCTGCAAGGGGACTGGCGGGCGGCTGCGAGTCCTGCTCACGGACTCCGTCAGATCGTTCATCCCAGAAAATGTATGCAGCGAACGCGTGGCCCTCGCCATCGAGCGCCAGCGCATGAACCCATTGGGGCACTTCTCCTAATTTGAGGGCGCCGAAGGCCCGAAGCAAACCTCCGGCGCCCTCCCCTTTCCGGAGAGCAGCTGGGCACGCAATTGCTACTGGCGCGCTGATGCTAGCTATCCCCAAAAGGGACATCATCGAACGCGGCGAGTCTCGCGGCGATAATCTCGGGTGAAGGAAGCTGGCCTCTTAGCTCCTCGGGCAACGCGCGACTCAAACTGTAGGTAGCCACGCCGATGGGTGCAGACGACTGGCGCAAGGCATACTCCACATAGGTTCTGTCCTTGCTCTTGCAGATGATGATGCCAATGGACGAGTTCTCATCGGGGAGACGCACCTGATCGTCCAGCGCAGAAAGATAGAGCTGCATTTTCCCCGCATACTCTGCTTCAAATTCGCCCACTTTCAATTCGACAGCCACAAGTGACTTTAGCCCTCGGTGGAATAGCAACAAGTCAATGTAAATGTCTCGCTCTCCGGCCTTCAAGTGGAATTGACTGCCGACAAACGCGAAGGCGCCTCCCATTTCCGCCAGGAAGTCGCGAATGCGCGAAACCAGTTGAAGCTCGAGCTCGTGCTCGGAATACTCGGGAGAAAGCTCGGCGAAGTCGAAAGCATACTCATCTTTAACGGCAAGCTTTGCCTGCGCCCGTCGTTCGGGCGGAAGCGTGGCTTCAAAGTTCGTCTGGTTTGAGAGAAATCTCTCATAGGCGCCGGCCTCTATATAATTTGCGAGGAGCCGCTTGGTCCAGCCGTATCGCGCCGCTGCTTTTAGGTAAAACTCGCGCTGCAGGTCATCATCACATTTGTTCATTATCACCAGATTGCATGACCAGCTGATTTCTCTCACCAAAAGTGACAGCTTCTCGTTGTCGCGATAGGTGAGATAGAAGTTTCGCATTCTCCATAAATTGACTGCTGAATACCCTTTAGCGCCGGGAAACATTTTCATGAGCTCATCAGAGAGGCCCTCTACGACCGATTTTCCCCATCCCTCCAGCTCTTGCCGAGCGCATATTATCTCGCCGATGCGCCAGTACAGATCTATGGTGCTGGTATTCAGCCGCTTCAGAGCACGATACTGTCGCTCGTTGATAAGATGAGCTATTTCTCCGGCCAGCTCGCGTACGACCGGCTTCTCGATCTCTTCCATAAACGCCTCGTCTCACTACTGTCACCATTGGTGATAGAAAGTTGATAGGCCGCCATGATAGCGCATTCAGCCGTCGGGCGCCCCTCGTCCCTCGTCCTGGCCACCATGCGCCTCGCAAAACATGAAAGGCGGGGCTCCCTTTCCGGATTCGCCCTTGCGGAGGGGCGATATGGCACGAAGCCCAGCGCGCAAAAAAAAGACGGCTCCGAGCTGGAGCCGTCTTTCCAATTCTGAGCTTCCGATTAAGCCGCGGCCCGGCAAGCGCCCTTTAGGCCTTGGGCTCCTGCTGGGTGATGCAGTGGATGTTGCCGCCGCCGTAGACGACCTGCTCGGAGGGCACGCCCACGCACTTGTAGACGCCCTCGCCCCACACCTCGTCGTAGATCTGCTGCAGCGTCTCCACGGCCAGCGCGTCGTTCTCGTCGCCGTACTGCGGCACGATGACGCCGCCGTTGGTCACGAGGTAGTTCATGTAGGACGCGATGAGCGGCTCGTCTGCCACGCGCGGCTCGGCGTTCTCGTCGGCGTCGATGCTGTCGCAGGAGGCCTGGTCCATGTACAGCGGGTTCACCGGCATGGGCAGCTTGTACACCTTGATGGCGCGGCCCTTCGCGTCCACCGCGCCCGACAGCGTCTCGTAGGCGGCGTGGCACTGCTCGTAGAAGGGGTAGTCCGGGTCGTCGGTCCAGATGCAGGCCATGACGCCGGGGGCGACGAAGGTGGCCACGTCGTCGATGTGGCCGTTGGTCTCCTCGGGATCGATGCCCTCGCGCACCCAGATGACCTTCTCCACGCCGAGGTACTTCTTCAGCTCCTCGTCCATGTAGGCGCGCAGCTCCTCGCTCCAGGGCTCGAAGCGCTTGGCGTAGGCCGGCCAGATGGTGTCCTCGTCGGCTTCCTCGGCGAGCACGGCGGAGGCGGTGCGGCCCGGGGAGAGCAGGCACTGGTCGGTCACCACGAGGGTGCCCTCGCCGTCCACGGTGATGGAGCCGCCCTCGAGGATCATGTCGTCGGGACGGTAGCGGCGGCAGCCCGACAGCTCGGCCATCTTGAGCGCGATCTGCTCGTCCTTGTCCCACGGGAAGTACAGGCCGTCGATGAGGCCGCCGTAGGCATTGAAGTGCCAGTGGCAGGCGCGCTTGCCGCCCTTGCCGTCGATGACGTAGGTGGCGCCGGTGTCGCGGAACCAGGCGTCGTCGGTGGTCATCTCGATGACGGTCACGTTCTCGTCGTCCTCGAAGACGGCCTTGCAGTTGGCGTAGTCGGCCTGGTTCGCGCACATGGTGACCGGCGTGAACTCGGCGATGGCCCGGGCGATAGCGGCGTACTGGGCCTGGGCCGGCTTGGCGCCGTGGGCCCAGGTATCGGTGCGGTGCGGCCAGCCCATCCAGACGCGCTCCTGCGGGGCGAACTCGGCGGGCATGTAGAAGCCGTCGGCGGCGGGGGTGGACTCGGACTCGTAAATGGTCTTCATGGGGAAATCCTTTCGGAGTGAAATGGCTTCGGGGGCGGGGCGCGTCGGAGAGCTCGGGCGCGCCCCGCTTCCACTTGGTCAGAGGCGGCCGGCACAGACCCGCCTCGGTTCCACGGAGATCCTGACGGTTGAGGCTACAGAACCTTTTCGCTCTTGCCTCCGTCAGCGGCAAGAATCTGCTCGATCTGGGCCGGGTCGGCGGGCTCAAGCGAGTCGGGCTCGCCGGCGGCCTCGGCGGCGAGGCGCTCGGCAGCCGTGGCCTCGGTGAGGCCCGTGAACTCCTCCTTGCGGCCGCGGGCGCTCACCACGCGCACCACCTCGCCCATCACCAGGAAGACGACGAAGATGGCGATCATGGGAATCTTATCGGCCACTTCCTCGGCCGACAGCGGCACCACGGTGGCCACGCAGGCCAGCACCAGCTCGATCACGGGGATGGCGAGCACCACCTTCATGGCCGTGCCGGTGAAGGGGAAGCGGTACACGCGCGGGCGGTTCGCATCCACCTTGCGCAGCTTGATGAACGCCGGGAACATGGGGATGTAGGTGAGCAGCAGGAACACGACCGACGTGGCGAACAGGGTCCAGAACAGCCCGTCGGAGATGGCCTCGTTGGGGATGAGCTGGATGAGCAGCACGGCCGTGGCCACGATGCCGTTCACGACGGCGGCGCCGGTGGGCATGCCGGTCTTCGGGTTCTCATGGGCGAAGACCTTCGGCATGTTCTGGTTCTTCGCGGCGTACTGGGCCACGGCGTTCACGCCGAACGACCAGGAGGCCATGTTCGCGAACAGGGTGATGAGGAACACCACGGCGATGATGATGAAGATGGGGGACGCCTCGCCCACGATGGTCATCACGGCCACGATCATGCCGAAGTCCGGGTCGATCTGGTCGGCGGGGATGGCCGCTCCGATGCCGAAGCCGCAGAACAGGTAGATGGCGCCGATGGCCAGGCCGCCCAGGATGATGGCCTTCGGGATGTCGCGGGCCGGGTTCTGCATGTCCTTGGCGAAGGTGCAGACCACCTCAAAGCCCATGAAGTTGAAGATGATGATGGACAGGTACCCGAGCGCGGCGGTGTTGGTCACGTCGGGCAGGAAGGTCTCAGGGGCCATGGAGCCGGCGAACCCGTTGGTGCAGGCGAACCAGATGCCGAGCACGCCCACCGACACGGCCACGAGCACCTTCAGGATGGCGCCGCCGTTCAAGATCCACTCGGAATCGGACACCTTCGAGAAGCTCATGAACACGACGATCCACACGAAGGCGATCTCGATGGCTAGCGTCAGCGCCAGGTTCGACTCGATGTCGGCCCCGAACACCATGCCGAGAATCGGCGGGAACAGGGTGGCCAGGCTGGCGATCCACAGCGGGAAGTTGATCCAGTAGTACCAGCTGATGCGGGCGCCCCACTTGTCGCCCAGAGCATCGCGCACCCAGTCGTAGATGCCGCCCTCCGAGTCGTAGGTGGTGCCGAGCTCGGCCACCACCATGCCGTAGGGCAGAAGGAAGGTGATGATGAGGAAGATCCACCAGAAGAACTGCTGGTTGCCGATGGCGGCGGCGGGCGCTGCGGCCTCGCACACGAACACCACGCAGATCACCGAGAGGATGACGGACATGAAGGAGAATTTCTTCTTACCACTCATAGTGTGGCTCCTTACTTGGAAGATGAAGGCGGGGGAGCCGCGGCTCCCCCGACCCGGTACGTCTTACAGACCGTGCTTGCCCAGCTTTGCCATGCACGCGTCGATGGTGGCGCGGTAGGCCGTGGCCTTCTGCTCGTCGGGCTCGCTCTGCGGGCACAGCGTGGCCAAGATGGCGCGGATGGAGTGCTTGCGGTTCTCGGCCTCGTCCCAGCACAGGCTGCGCGCGGGGTCGTCCATCACCTCGTCCACCACTTCCTCGCCGCGGGTGGCGGGCAGGCAGTGCATAAACTTGCTGTCCGGGCCGGCCGCGTTCATCAAATCCCAGGTCACCTGGTACTTCGGGTAGAACACGTCCATGTAGTTCTCGCCGGAGACCTCCTCGTCGTAGAGGCCGTACCACACGTCGGTGTAGACGAAGTCGGCGCCCTCGATGCAGGAGATGTCGTCGGAGATGGTGATGGTGCCGCCGGAGATCTTGCAATTCTCCTCGCCGATGGCCATGAGCTGCTTGCCGAAGGCCTCGCGCTCCTCATCGGTGCCCACGTGCAGGGCACCGTCGGAGATCTGGTGGCCCTTCGGGCCGAACTGCACGAAGTCCATGCCCATCTTCGAGGCGATGAACATGAGCGACACGCACACCTGGGTGGCGTCGCCGATGAAGGCGAGCTTGCAGTCCTCGATCTTCTTACCAGCGGGCAAATTCTCGATCATGGTCATGAGGTCGCCGAGCTCCTGGGTGGGGTGGTTGAACTCGCTCATGCCGTTGATGACCGGGGCAGCGGAGTACTTCGCCAGGTCCACCACGTCCTTGTGGCGGTCGACGCGGGCCATGAGGATGTCGACGAGGCTTCCCATGACGCGGCCGGAGTCCTCGATGGACTCATGGCCGCCCAGCTGGATGGAGCCGGGGCCGAAGAACTGCGCGTGGCCGCCGAGGTCGGTCATGGCCGTCTCGAAGGAGATGCGGGTGCGGGTGGACACCTGCTGGAAGATCATGCCGAGGGTCTTGTGCTTCAGCAGCAGCGGGTACTCGCCGCCCTCCTTGATGAGCCCCTTCATGGCGATGGCCAGATCCACCATGCCGAGCAGCTCCTCTTTGGTGAAGTCGTTGGTGTCGATGTAATCCTTGACCATGGAAATCCTCCTTAGGGATATATCCGCGGCCTTCGGTCGGAAAGACCGCGGGCGACTTGTCGCGAAGGAAGCGGCGAGGCCGTGCCAGCCTGACCGTCCCCTGATGCTCCTCCGCATCCGTTGGGGCACAGCATGGGGGCGGCGTGAAGACTTGGGAAGCATTAACCGGGATTATTTTGCGTTCAGGAAATTTCACACCCGCATCTATATCCAAAATAATCCTGAAGTTGAGGGCTCTGAGCGGGCAGTTGTGGTTCAATGGGGTCTTGGTGCGAACGGGGGTTTACGCGGCTCGCATAGCGGGTGCATTCGGCTTTCTAATCCGGATTAGAACCTGGCAACGCACATTCGGGGGCCAAGGAGCAGCGCGATGGAGACAGCTTTCTACCTCTACACCATCCTCATCATGGTGGCTTGCGTGGCGGCGGGGTCGGTATGCCTGTCGGCCTACTTCGTCTCGCGGCGGCGCGCCTACCTGTACGCGGGCGCGCTCTTCCTCTTCTACTTCCTCGATATGGCCCTCATCTTCCAGTATGAGTACCTGGGGCAGAACCTCGCCTACTCCTTCGACTCGTTCTACGGCGTCGATCGGCCCCTGATGCGCACGGCGCTCGCGGCGGGCACCCTGCAGTCGCTGTGGCTGCTCGTGTGCGACTTCGAGAACGAGCGCCGGCCTGTGCTCCTGTGGCTGCCCCTGGCTCTGTTCCTCGGCGCCTGCGCCCTCGTGCTCGGACTGCTGCCCGAGGGCCCCTTCTGCCAGTGGCTGTACTTCAGCCTGCGCCAGCTGTTCCTGCTCTGGGGCCTCGGCTACGTGATCTTCCGCTACTGCACCTGTCAAAGCGACATCGAGCGGGCGCGCATGCGCCGCCAGGAACCGCTGCTGTTCACCACCTTCGCGTTCGTGCTGTGCATTCTGGCCGAGGACATCTTCATGATGCTCATGCTCGATCCGGACACCATCGCCGACAGCCTTCTGCCCCTCTACCTCTCGGAGCGCAACTTCTCCGAGAACTTCCTCGTGCTGGCCTTCGCCTTCTTCGCCATGCGGGCCGCCGCCGAGACGCTGCGCCTGCGCTTCAAGGAGCCGCCGGCCGCCGACAACCCCGACTTGCAGTCCTACATCGACGAGCTCTTGCCCGCCTACTGCGAGCGCCACGGCCTGACAGCCCGCGAGCGCGAGATTCTGGAAATGGTGCTCGAGGGCAAGGACAACCAGAACATCGCCAGCTCGCTGCAGCTGGCCTTGGGCACCGTGAAGGCCCATGTGCACAACATCCTGAAGAAAACCGGCCACGCCACCCGCCAAGAGCTCACCCAAGACTTCTGGAAGGGCTAGAGCTTCGCGCAAGGGCGCCGCACCCTTTCGTTTATGTACGTGCTTGTAACGGACGCGCGACTTTCTGTGAAGGACGTCGCGCGTTTCGCTATTTTCGGGAATAATAGCGAACACGGGTCGGGCGGCTGCGCCGTCGCCCCGGCAGGCTGTATCGACACGGAGCGGAAGGAATACGTGCGGTGACCTACCTCATCACATTTCTGGAGGGCATCATCACCTTCGTATCGCCGTGCCTGCTTCCCATGATCCCCATCTACGTGACCTACTTCGCCGCCGGCGAGGAGGTGCGCACCGGCGTGGTGCTGCGCAACGCGCTCGGCTTCGTGCTCGGCTTTACCTGCGTGTTCGTGGCCATGGGAGCGCTTGCCTCGTCGGTGGGCGCGTTCTTCATCGAGTACCAGAGCGCCGTGAACGTAGTGTGCGGCCTGGTGGTCATCGCCTTCGGGCTGTACTTCCTCGGCTTCATCAAGGTGAACCTGTTCCGCGGGGGCAAGAACCCGCTTGCCGGGCGCCAGCTGGGATTCTTCTCATCGGTGCTGTTCGGCGTCATCTTCTCCATCGGCTGGACGCCCTGCGTGGGGGCGTTTCTGGGCTCGGCGCTCATGCTGGCCTCCCAGCAGGCCTCGGTAGCCCAGGGCGTCGTCCTGCTTCTGTGCTACTCGGCCGGCCTCGGCATTCCCTTCGTGGCCGCAGCCGTGCTCATCGACAAGCTGAAGGGGGCCTTCGCGGCCATTAAGCGGCATTACGGCATTATCAACAAAGTGTGCGGTTGGTTCCTCGTGGTCGTGGGCGTGCTCATGGCCACGGGGCTGCTCGGCGGCTTTCTGCGCCTGCTGAGCTAGAACGGCCGCCCCGCGGAGAAAGGTACGGACATGAACGAGCATACCGAGAACGAGAGCGGCACTGCGGCGGAGACGCCCGCGGAGCGCGGCGAGCGCCTGGGCGCATCGCTCGAGGCGGCCGTCCAGCAGGAGGCGGCCGCGGCCGCCACGCCCGAGGGGCGCCAGGCCGACCGCAAGAGCCATCGCACGGTCGTCATCGCGGCCGTGGCCTTCGCCGTGCTGCTCATCGGCGCCGGCGTGGCCTACAGCGTGCTGGCCCCCACAGCCGAGCGCGAGGTGCAGGCGACGGGCACTGCCGCCGCGCATCGCACCGAGGCCGAGCCGGTAGCCGGCGAGGACGGCGAGGCGGAGGCGGACACGGGAGACGGCAACGGCGCCAACGCCGACTCAACGCCGGCGCCCGACTTCACCATGACCACCTCCGAGGGCAAGACCGTCTCGCTCTCCGACTTCCGCGGACGCCCGGTGCTCCTGAACTTCTGGGCCAGCTGGTGCGGGCCGTGCGCGAGCGAGATGCCCGCCATCCAGAAAGCCTGGGAGACCTACGGCAGCGAAGTAGATTTCGTCATCGTGAACATGACGGGCATGAGCGGCGAGACCGAGGAGACAGCCAAGGCGTTCCTCGCCGACGCCGGCTACACCTTCCCGGCCTACTTCGACGCCAACAGCAGCGCGGCGCGGGCCTTCGGCGTGTCGTCCATCCCGCAGACCTACCTCGTCAACGCCGAGGGCAACATCATCGGCGGCTACATGGGCGCCATGGACGACGCCATCCTCGCCGAGGGCATCCGCATGCTCACCGACGGCACCGAGGCCGCGGCACAGTAGAGCCGATGCAGCCGAACGGTGCTTGAGCGAGCAATACTCAAATTCATTTTAGTAAAGTGGACTTTAGTAAAGTTGATTTGAGCGTCGCGGGGCCGGGAAGAGCAGCGCGGTGCAGCAGCGCCTTTCAGCCCTACAACAAAGAACCCCCTCGCGCTGATGCGAGGGGGTTCTTTGTTGTAGGGGCAAGCGGGAGGCTCTTTAGAACTCCAGATCCTGGAGGCGGTCGAAGACCACGTCCTTGCGGGTGAGGAAGTCCCACGGGTCGAAGATCTCGTCGAGCTTCTCCTGCGACAGCAGCGCGGCGGCCTCGTCGTCGGCCTCCAGGCGCTCGCGATAGGTGGGGCCGTCCACGGCGTTCTGGATGTCCTCCCACACCTTCATGGCGTTGCGCTGCACGATGACGTAGGCGTCCTCGCGGGTGATGCCGGCGTCCACCAGGGCCAGCAGCACCTTGCTGGAGAAGATGAGGCCCTTGGTGCGCCACAGGTTGTGCTCCATCTTGGCCGGGTAGGTCTGCAGCCCGTCGAGCATCCATTGCATCTTCGCGAACATGTAGTCGAGCGCCGTGAAGCTGTCGGCGAGCACCACACGCTCGGCGCCGGAGTGCGAGATGTCGCGCTCGAACCACAGGGCCACGTTGTCGAAGGCCACCTGGGCGTTGGCCTTCACCACGCGCGCGAGGCCGCA
Source organism: uncultured Adlercreutzia sp. (assembly GCF_958431955.1). GTDB lineage: Bacteria > Actinomycetota > Coriobacteriia > Coriobacteriales > Eggerthellaceae > Adlercreutzia. The sequence continues at coordinate 31,717 of NZ_CAUASN010000019.1, forward strand.
CACGCGCTCGGCCGTGATGGGATTGCGCTTGTGGGGCATGGCGGAAGAGCCCTTCTGGCCCTTGGTGAACGGCTCTTCCGCCTCGATGACGTCGGACTGCTGCAGCAGGCGCACCTGCATGGCGATGGATTCCAAGGTGGAGGCGCATACCGCCAGCGCCGCCATCACCTGGGCGTGGCGGTCGCGGGCGAGCACCTGGGTGGAGAGCGGGTCGGGCGTGAGGCCCAGCTTCTCGCACACGTACTGCTCCACGTAGGGGTCGATGGAGGAGTACGTGCCCACCGCGCCTGAGATGGCGCCGGTGGCGGCCACGGCGCGGGCCTCCTCCATGCGGGTGAGGGCGCGCTTCAGAGCCCAGGCCCAGCTGCCGAACTTCATGCCGAAGGTCATGGGCTCGGCGTGGATGCCGTGGGTGCGGCCGACGCAGAGCGTGTTCTGGAACTCGAAGGCGCGGCGCTTGCAGGTCTCGCCGAGGCGCTTGATGTCCTCGATGATGATGTCGCAGGCCTGGGTGACCTGGTAGGAAAGCGCGGTGTCGCCCAGATCGGAAGAGGTCATGCCGTAGTGCACCCAGCGGCTCGGCTTGTCGCCGCCCTCGGGAATATCGGCGTCGATGTAGTTGGCCATGCAGGTGGTGAACGCGATGACGTCGTGGTTTGTCACCTTCTCGATCTCGTCGATCTCCTCCACGGTGAAATCGGCGTGATCGCGAATCCACTGGGCCTCCTCGCGCGTGATGCCCGCCTGGCCGAGCTCGGCCTGGGCCTCGCAGGCCAGAACCTCGATCTCCTTCCAAATGGCGAACTTGTTCTCGAGCTCCCAGATGCGGCCCATCTCGGGGCGCGTGTAACGACCGATCACGTGCGTGTCCTTTCCCTCGTGCGCTGCGTGCTTTCGTGATGAACAGGGTACCAGAAATAGCCGCGCTCGTCGGGGCTTCTCGCCTAAGCGCCTCGTTCAGATGCGCCGAGGCGGCCCGAAGCGGTCACCGGGAGCGCCTCGGGAGGATTCTTTGCGCAGCGGGAAAATATCTCATTGCAGAATGCGGGCGGCTCGGGTAAGATGCATTGTTACGCGGAGGAGTGACCGAGAGGCCGAAGGTGCTCGCCTGCTAAGTGAGTATGCCCCACAAGGGCATCTAGGGTTCGAATCCCTACTCCTCCGCCACTTGAATGCCAACGCCCTCAGCTGAGGGCGTTTTTCGTTGTCGGGGGCGGTGGAGGGATTCGAACCCGCGAGGGGAAAACTGCCCAGTGGGCAGTTTTCGGCCGAGGGCGCCAGCCCGCAGGCCTCGCGGATTCGCGCAGCGAATACGCGGACATCCCTACTCCTCCGCCACTTGCATTCAAAAGCTCCCTGATCAGGGGGCTTTTCTTTTCCCAAGCTCCTCCCCTGTGGTCGAAAAGTGGTCGCAACCGCGAGGCGAAGATCTCGCTGCTTTCCGAAGAGAGCTGAAGAGCGCAAAACGCACGAGGACTCATTGCTCCCATGGGATCAGTAGTCGTGCACCATGAGATGGACAATATCTATTGAGTCCGCAGATAACCAGCGGACGGCTCAACCGTTATTTCTCCTCTGGCCTCCTAGCGCTGCCAGGGCCAGCGGCGGCGGGTGGTGGCGGCAAGGCGCTTCTTGCGGTAGGCGGGGTTGTGCTTGAGGAAGCGCCAGTTGCATAGGCGCGTGATGGCAAGGCCGACAAGGCCCACGACCATGAAGCTGAGGGAAAGATCGAGCACGGCAGGCGCATTGTCGAAGAAGGCGTAGAGGGACACGAGCGCAAAGAAGCCGATGACGATGCCGTTGAGCCAGGTGAACACCTTGATGAGCACTTCCTTGGCGCGCGCCGGAGAGTGCCGGTAGGTGACGACGACGTAAATGAGCCCGGCGGCCACCGCCATAATGACGAGCAGGGGAACCACGCGAGACAAGCGTGCTAGAAAGCCCATTTCTCACCCTCTCCCTTCGGCAGCGGCGCTCGCAAGTTCGCTCGGCGGCACGGTCACGCGGCCGCCTGCAACGCCATCAGTGTATACGATAATTCCGCCCTCTCGCAGAAAGCGCAGCGGTTCGTTACCCATCCCCTTATCGCGAGGGCACGATGGCGGCGCGCAGACCGGAAAGGCTTGTGGGGCGCGCCCACCAGCCGCGGGCCGTGGCCGCGGTGGCGATGCGGCTGGCATCGGCGAACGTGTCCACGAGGGCGAAGGTGGCAGACCCGCTGCCGGAAAGGAGCACGTTGCCCTCCCCTGCCTGTTCGGCAAGCCAGGAGCGAACGTCGCGCAGCTCGGGCAGCAGGGCATCGGCCGCAGAGGCCAGGTTGTTGGCGAGAATCACCTCGTCGGCCCTCGCGGCGGAGCGGTCGCACTCGAGCACGTCGGCGGCAACGGCCACGGGGCTCTCGTCGAAGCGCTGGTAAGCAGCCGCGGTGGATACGCCGCCTTCGGGCTTCACCAGCACCACGGCCCGGCGCGATGGCTCCAACGTGCGCTGCAGCGCCTCGCCCACGCCGCCGAGCAGCGCGCAGCCGCCGTGCAGGAAAAACGCCACATCGGCACCGAGGGACTGGGCGACATCGACGACGCGCTCGTCATCGGCGGGAATGTCCCACGCCTGGGCCAGGCCCACGAGCACGGCCGCCGCGTTCGACGAGCCGCCGCCAAGACCGCCCTGGGCAGGAATGTGCTTCTCGATGCGCAGCTGAATGGCCTCGGGAAGATCGCGCTCCACCGCGCGCGCCAGCCGGTCGGCCGCCTTGAAGGCGAGGTTGTCCTCGGCCGGCACCACGAGATTCTGGCCCGTTCGGTCGGCAAGATCGATGGTCATGTACAGGTTGCCGGAAGGACCGCCCACGGCCGCGTCGGTGCGACCCGCGCCCTCCGCCGCGCGCTTGGCCAGCTCGTCAGCGGAAATATCCTCGCAGCGCAGATACAGCGTGTCGTGCAGCGCGAGCGCGTGCATGATGGTATCGGCGTCGTGGTAGCCGTCGGTCCGGCGCTCGCCGATGGCCAGCAGCAGGTTCACCTTCGCCGGAGAGACGAGCTTCACGGTGTTCGGCCCCATGAAAGCGGCCGCTGACCATTGGGCCTCGCGGGCCGCCGCCAAAAGGTTCACTTCCGCCTCGCGGTTGCGCTGGGCATTCTCGGTCATTCGGTTTCCTCTCGTGTTGCTGAGCGCTTCCCACGTCGGGCCTGGAAGAAATCGCGGAGCAATTCCGCGCACTCGTCCTCGCGCACGCCCGCCGTGACCTGGAACTGGTGGTTCAGGCGCGTATCGGCGTGGATGTCGTACAGCGTGCCCGCGGCGCCGGCCTTCTGATCGGCCGCGCCGTACACGCAGCGGGCCACGCGCGCCTGGTGCATGAGGCCCGCGCACATGATGCAGGGCTCCAGCGTCACGTACACCGTGCAGCCGGCCAGCCGCCACGCATCGAGTGCGCGGGAGGCCTCCTTCATGGCGAGGAACTCCGCATGGCCCGCCGGGTCGCGGTCGGTCTCGCGCCGGTTGTGGGCCCGGGCGATGACGCGGGGCTCGGCCAGGGGGCGCCGCGTGCCGCGGTCGATGGGCTCGTGCACCACCACCGCCCCGATGGGCACCTCGCCCATAGCGCCCGCGGCCCGGGCCTCTTCCAAAGCCATGGCCATGTACTGTTCGTCGAGCGCGCGCTGCTCCTCAGGTGTGCGATGTTCGTTCATAGCGGGAATTATAGCGAACGCGAAGAGCGCGGCCGGGGAGGGTCGGCCGCGCTCTTCCAAATCTCCGTCAGGCCAGGGTGGAGATCGATGGCCTCTACAGATCAGAACCGAGAATCACGGCTTCAAGCATCCAATTGGCACTACGCAAACGCCGTCCTCACGACGATAGCCGTACTCGGTAGCCGTAATCACGAGCTTCACATCGGGAAGACGCAGCGGAACTTGCTTCTCCTTTTTGTTATGCTCGGAAACAAGCCGCTCGATTTCAAGAAGATGTTCTGCCCCTTCATCGATTTCGCTCTCGCCGAGCTTGAACTCAATGAGCGCGTACCGCCCATCGCCAAGATGGAGCACCGCATCGGCCTCCAATCCGTACCGATCGCGATAATATGACAGTTCGCCCCCTAGAGCGGAAGAATAGGCCTTCAAATCCCTCATGCAGAGAGACTCAAAGAGGAATCCCAGCGTTTTGAAGTCTTCGTTGAAATATGCCGGGCTCAACCCAAGCGCGGCAACGGCAACGGACGGATCCACCATATTCCGCTTCTTTGAGGCCCGTATCGCTGTTTTGGATCTAATGGCAGGGCACCACGCGAGAACATCCTCGACAATATAGAGCTTCTCAAGTGCCTCAAGGTAATCGTAGAACGTTGACTCGGACAGCTCCGTCGTTGCCCGCACATCGCCATAGATTGTCTTCGTCTCTGCCAACGTGCATAGATTTCGCGCATAGGAGCGTAGAATGGCCTCGACCCATCGAGGATTTCTCCTCTGCCCATCTATGTTGGACATGTCAACAGAGCACGTCTGGCGAAAAAGATCCTTGGCCACCGCCAGCTGCGAGCGCAGGGATGCGTTATTGACGGCATGCGGCCATCCGCCGCGGCATATCGCTACAATCAGTTCGTCGACAGAGAGCTTCGAAATGCAGCCATCGTAGCTCGCTGAATCGTCGAAAAGCGCTTTGAGAGAGACAGAGCCGTCCGACTCGCCGCTTTCGAACAAGCTCATCGGTTGCATTTTCATCGTTGATATGCGTAAGGTACCTGTATGCGGGGTCTCCACTTCTCGAGATGTCGACCCCGTAAGAATATAGAGCCCGTTCTTTTGCTCATCATCCACCGATTTGCGAACAGCTCCCCACAGCTTCGGCGCGTCTTGCCACTCGTCGAAGAGCCTTGGTTTCGGCCCTTCCAACAGCCGCGATGGCTGCATTCTCGCTACGGCAAGATAGTTGTCGCGCTTGTCCTCATCCTGCAATTCCACAACACTGGCAGCCTTTTGCTTAGCGGTAGTAGTCTTGCCGCAGCCCTTAGGGCCCACGATGAGCGTGGCGCCAAAAGATTCCAAGCGAAGTTCGAGCTCCTGGTCCGCAATGCGACTACGATACCGCATTATCGATCACTTCCTTCACACTGCTTGCAAAATTATAGTGTCTACGTCGAATTTTACACTGAATAGCTCCCCTTTGTTGGAGAGATTTGCGGCATAATTCTGGAAACATTTGCGATTTAAGGGCAACGTGCGGCATGCAACAGGCTGAGAACGAAAAGATAGAAGAGCGCGGCCGGGGAGGGTCGGCCGCGCTCTTCCAAATCTCCGTCAGGCCGAAAGCCCGAGGAGGCGATGATGCTGCGAGGTTAGGCGATGTCGCCCGCCAGATGGCGCACCGCATGGCGCCCGAAGGTGATGTTGCGGCCCATGCAGTTTCCGACGAGGTAGACGGGGTAGTTGCCGCTGTAGAAGCTGCCCGAGCAGGTACCGGCGGCGTAGAGTCCCTCGATGACGTTGCACTGCTCGTCGAGCACCTGCATGTTGCTGTTGATGCGCAGGCCATCGAGCGTCGTCAGCAGGCTTCCGCCGAACCAGGCGCCGTAGAACGGGGCCTCGCGGATGGCCGAGAGACGGTACGCCTCCTTGCCGAAGTCCTCGTCTACCCCCTGGTCGTACAGGTAGTTGTAACGATCGATGGAGGCCAGGAACCTCTCCTTGTCCTCGCCCGCAAACCCGAGCTTGTCGGCCAGTTCGTCGAGGGTGTCGGCCTTCAGGATGACCCCCATCTCGATTTCCTTGGCGTAGGCTTCATCGATGCTGTGACCGTTCAGAGTGTTGCGCCACACATTGTTCGAACAGCCCTGAGTCTTGAAGATCTGAACGTCTTCGGGGGCGTTCACGTCGAACACCTCGCACCACACGCCGCCGGGGCGCTGGGCCGCCGCATGACAGATGGCATCGTAGTTCGCCGACTCGTTCGTGATGCGCAGGCCGCGACGGTCCACCTTGAGGAAGGGCATGGAGCCGATGCCCAGCTGCTGCAGCTGGCCGGGGAAGATGGCGTCCTCGCTGTCGTCCACATAGCCCGCGTCCACTCCCGGCTCGACTCCGCCGCGGTCGAAGATCATCGCCGCGGGATCCACATCCTTCGCGGCTCCCACCCACATGGCCGCCTTGATGCCCGCGCCGGTGTTGTTCTGGTTGAAGTCCACCGCCGTCACGCACTTCGGCACGAGGGGGTTCAGGGCGCGCACCATCGTAGGATTGCCGGCATAGCCGCCCGTGGCCAGGACGATGCCCTTGCGCGCGTTCACCTGAACATACCCGTCGGGCGTCTCGAAGATGGCCGCCGACACCCGGCCGGCCCCTTCCCCGTCGCGCACCAGCTTCACCAAATCGAAGTTGAAGCGAATCTCATTGCCCGCCTCCTCGATGACCTGCTGGAAGCAGGGGTTCTGCGAGATGAAGGGCCAGCCCTCGAACTCCGGGTTGTTGTAGACGAACCCATGCTTTTGATAGGGCATGTAGTACATGGTGCCGCCCGCACGGCCATCACCGCCGTTCTCCTCGTCCACCTCGCAGGAGACATCCCACGGCGCCATGAGGCCGGCCAGCCAATCGATCATCTCGGCCGACTCGTCGATCCACACCTTCGAGACGGAAGCGTCGTTCTTGAACGATGCGTAGCGGTTGAGCTCGTTGAGCAGGCGCCCCTTGTCCACCTCATGCCCCTCGGGCGTGTAGCTGGTGTTGATGGCGCCGATGTCCCAGTGGTTGTCGGCGATATGGTCGGTTTTCTCGCACAAGATGAAATCGACGCCGAGTTGGGTCGCTGTCGCGGCGGCGGCCAGACCGGTGCAGCCGGCGCCCACGATGAGCACGTCGCACTCCTGCGTGGCCGCGATCTCGCTGATCTCCGGAGCTTCGCCCAACCACGAGCGGGCGTCGGCGGGCGCATCCTCGGCCGCCGCGTGGGCGCTCGCCGGCTGGGGCGCGCAGCCGGACATTCCCGCCATCGCCATCGCGCCCAAGCCCATGGCTCCCGCCAGGAATCCGCGCCGCGAAACGTTCACGCCGTTCTCCATGTTCTGACTCATTATGAGGCCCTCCTCAATCGTCGATGCGGTGCCGAGATGCGGCACCCCTCCTGCCGTGCGAGCGCTTCCGGAGAAGGCGTTCGCTGCCTGGTATACTACGCAGCGAGCAGAGGGCCGTCTTCACCTGCGGCAGGTGCTTTCGAGAGGGCGCGCCGTCCTCACCCACCTAAGGTGAGAGGGGTTGTCTATGGGCAGGAGCGCCACTATGACCAGCGAAAATACCGAGCACCGAGCGAAGAGCGACATGGCCGCCCCTCGGTCGGGAAAAGACAGCGCGCCTGATGGATCCAGGCCCGGCGCCGGAGGCGGACGCGACGCCGTCCTCGCGGGATGCGCCCTTGCCGCGCAGTCTCTCCACGGCTGGCTCACGAACGGCAGCGTCTTCGCCTCCGTCATTCCCTACTTTCCCCTGGCGCGCGACCTGAACATGGCCTTCTCCGTTGTGGCGTTTGCGCTCGTCGCGCTTGCCGCCTTCTACCGGCCGCGCCTGCTCGATCTGGGGCAGATGGCGCTTGTCTCCGCAGGCTGCCTGTTCAGCGCCACGCTCATCGTGCCGCTGGCCGCCCAAGCGCAGAGCGCGCCGTTCGCGACCCTCGGCCTCTTCCTGTATTCGATGGGGTGCATCTGGCCCGCCGCCATGGCCCTTTTCGCCCTCGCCTCGCTCGCCACCCCACGGCTCCGAAGCATCGTCGCGGCAACCGGCCTGCTCGCAGGAGCACTTCTGTCATTTTTTCTCCCAACGCCCAGCGCGCTCGTAGGTCTTATTGCCGCGCTTGTGCTCAAAGTCGGCACCATGGCGATCTTGTGGCGGCTGGTTCGCCCGGCGCTTTCCATGGTGACAAGCGGTCCTCCGGCCAACCAGCTGAAGCCGGAGGCCCCCGATGCGTTCATCTCCCTCTTCCACCCCCTGATGATCTGCATCCTCCTGTTCACCATGGCGGGAAGCTACGGCTCGGTGCTCAGCGAGTACGCGGGAACTGCGCCCGTCGATCTCTCCATCGTCGCCGCCGGCGGTGCGCTTCTCTGGCTTGTCTTCTCGCGACGGGGGCGACGGGCCGACGATCTCTTCTCGCTCTCAGTCATCCTCGTCATCGGGGGATTTCTGCTGATTCCCCTCGGCATCGCCGATGCGCGCCCGTGGGCCAGCTCGCTTCTTGCCGCAGGGGGCGTCTGCTTCAGCATCCTGCGCTGGCTTACGCTGTCTTCCATCGGCTCGCGAAACATCTTCGCGCTCGTGCCCACCTTCGCCTTCGCCGATATCATGACATCGCTTGGCACCGAAGCCGGTGCAGCGGCGGCCCACGCCTCCATGGCCGTTTGGGGGCAGGACGCCACCGGAGCCATCGCCACCGGCGGCACCTTCATCCTCGTCGTCTTCCTCTGGCTGGGATTCAGGTCGTTTAGCTTCACCGAGACCATTCGAGACGTCGAGCCGATCCGGCCCCTGCCTTCCAGCGAGGCGGGCGCAAGCCTCGCTGATCGCTGCGACCAGCTCGCCGAGGCTGCCGGCCTGACGGAGCGGGAACGGGAGATTTTCCTCATGCTGGCGAAGGGGCGCAACACGCGCTTCATCCAGGAACAGCTCGTCATCTCACCCAATACGGTGCGCTCCCACATCAAGCACCTCTACGTGAAGCTCGACGTGCACTCCCAGCAAGAGCTCATCGACCTGGTGGAGCGCTAGGCTCGCGGCCGCCGGGCGGCGGCGCCCTCGCGGCCCCGTTGCGAGATTTGGCGCACGCCGGGGCGGTGCATGTGGTATCCTTTTTTCGCTTCATTGCGGCAATGCGCAGGTCGCGTTGCGCTTCACCGAACGCGGAGGCGTGTCCGAGTGGCTTAAGGAAGCAGTCTTGAAAACTGTCGTGCCGAAAGGTACCGTGGGTTCAAATCCTACCGCCTCCGCCATTGCAAACCCCGGCAACCGCGATCATCAGCAGACGCGCCAGGGCCCTAGTCCCTCGTCTCGCTCGCAGGCCTCGGGAGGCCTATTCGCTGGCTCACTCGAGCACCCAGCAGGCCGCGCAGGGCTTACTTCTTTTCCCGCCTCTCCAACCAGCGCCTGAAGCTGTTGCCCTCGGCCGTGTTGCGGAACTCGACTATCCGCGTGCCGCCGCCCTTCGACAGGTCGTAGATCCTCGCCCGCGTGACGCGCTTGCGCTGGCCGCCCCTGACGTAGAAGGCCTTGTTCGCCCAGCCCTCGCCGAACTCGGCACCCGGATCCTCGTAGGAGAACTCAGTGCCGCCGCCGAAGCCAGCGTGCCTTAGTTCGAGCCGCCTGCGCGATGCTATGAGCACCAGGGGCTCGCCCCGGTTCCCACGCACGAGCCATCGCTTGCTAAAGATTCCCATGGCTTTGCTTCCTCTCGCTCGAGCGCCGGCCAGAATGCCACCGGCCCGAAACCGCGTCGCGCCAGGACCTCTCCCGTTCCGACGCCGCATCCCCTCAGCATCCGCGATTTCCGAAATCAGGTCTTATTATACGCGCCCCGGGCCTCTCTGGCGGATTCTCCGTCACGGGGATCTTCGCCGCCTCAGGGCACTTCTGCGCCATGAAGTACCCGCAGTCGCACCTCCATTTGCCGACGTTCGGGTTCAGCGTCTCCTCGAGACGCAGCCCTCGCGACCTGCACTTCGGGCAGATCCTCAGCTGCCGCGCTAGCGACTGCAGGTAGGGGTTAAGCCGCGCCGTTTCCGTTCGCGTTTCCGTTTGCGCGCCAGCCAGAATGTCGTCGCTCAGAAACAACATATCGTCGCCCTGGATCTTGCCGTTTTGCTAGGCCGCGAGCGCGGCCGCCAGGAACTCGTCGCAGGGCGCCAGGTCGTAGTGCTCCACGTGGTAGGTGTCCCGCGAGGTCCAGGAGAAGGTGCCGTCATCGAACGCGAGGTAGCTGATGCCGACCTTCATCTCGCCAGTCACTGCATCGTCGAAGAACCCTGCGGCTACGGCGTCGTAATGGAAGGATCGCATATAGGACAGCAGGGCCTCCTTCTCGCCCGGTTTGTAGTCGCGGGTTACGAGGTCGTTCTTGCTCTCGTACTCTGCGAATGCGTCGGTCATCGCTTCCTCCTTGGCTCGAATTGTACCATGCTTCCAGTGCTCGCGCCCTTCTTCTCTCCGATGGTGAACGACCCGTCGCCGTAGAGCCACAGCATCCCGCGGGGGCCGTGACGGTCACACCCAACTCGTCGGCGGGCCTCTGGGCAAAACACTCTCCGCGCTCATCAGCGCATCCCGTGTAGCACGATAGAAGCCTCACCACGTCGCCGTAGCAATCGTCCCTCGATCTGAGTATGCCCGAGATGAGGCGGACGTCGGCTTTCCCAAGATAGGGGAGCGACACGAAGGTCTCGCGGGGTTCGAGCGCATAGATCCCATTTCAATCCACGCTCCCCTTGCAGAGAGCGACTACTCACCCGGTGGGGCTTGCGCTACTGGCTCACATTTCAATCCACGCTCCCCGTGCGGGGAGCGACGCCCCAGGCCTCCTCGTAGGCGATGTGGTGCTTATTTCAACCCACGCTCCACCTTCGTGCCGTCGTCGGTTCCGTAGACATTTCAACCCACGCTCCCCATGCGGGGAGCGACCTCATGGTCGACTTCCGCTACGACTCCAAATTCAAATTTCAATCCACGCTCCCCTTGCGGGGAGCGACGAGGTGCGTGCACGACACGAACCTGAACCGGTACGTATTTCAATCCACGCTCCCCTTGCGGGGAGCGACGCTAACCCGCTGGGGCCTGCGCTACTGGTTCGCATTTCAATCCACGCTCCCCTTGCGGGGAGCGACTCGGCCGTGGTCGCGAAGGAGGAGTAATGGCCAAATTTCAATCCACGCTCCCCTTGCGGGGAGCGACGATCACTCAGCTTAACGGTTTTCTGCTCGATGAATTTCAATCCACGCTCCCCTTGCGGGGAGCGACCCTCTACGTCGCGTACCTGTGCGGGTACCTCGACGAATTTCAATCCACGCTCCCCTTGCGGGGAGCGACCGCCCATGGCCGTCAGCACCTCGGCCTTGTTGTTATTTCAATCCACGCTCCCCTTGCGGGGAGCGACCCCGTCCCCGTTCTCCCACGACTTCCAGGGCGTATTTCAATCCACGCTCCCCTTGCGGGGAGCGACGCGACATACGGGCTTTGTTCCACGCCTCCCAATATTTCAATCCACGCTCCCCTTGCGGGGAGCGACTACGGGCGTAGGTGTACCCGATGCGGTTGACCAGATTTCAATCCACGCTCCCCTTGCGGGGAGCGACCAAGGCCCGGAAAAGCCGAGTCGGGGAGGTGCGATTTCAATCCACGCTCCCCTTGCGGGGAGCGACGCCCCAGGCCTCCTCGTAGGCGATGTGGTGCTTATTTCAACCCACGCTCCACCTTCGTGCCGTCGTCGGTTCCGTAGACATTTCAACCCACGCTCCCCATGCGGGGAGCGACCTCATGGTCGACTTCCGCTACGACTCCAAATTCAAATTTCAATCCACGCTCCCCTTGCGGGGAGCGACGAGGTGCGTGCACGACACGAACCTGAACCGGTACGTATTTCAATCCACGCTCCCCTTGCGGGGAGCGACGCTAACCCGCTGGGGCCTGCGCTACTGGTTCGCATTTCAATCCACGCTCCCCTTGCGGGGAGCGACTCGGCCGTGGTCGCGAAGGAGGAGTAATGGCCAAATTTCAATCCACGCTCCCCTTGCGGGGAGCGACGATCACTCAGCTTAACGGTTTTCTGCTCGATGAATTTCAATCCACGCTCCCCTTGCGGGGAGCGACCCTCTACGTCGCGTACCTGTGCGGGTACCTCGACGAATTTCAATCCACGCTCCCCTTGCGGGGAGCGACCGCCCATGGCCGTCAGCACCTCGGCCTTGTTGTTATTTCAATCCACGCTCCCCTTGCGGGGAGCGACCCCGTCCCCGTTCTCCCACGACTTCCAGGGCGTATTTCAATCCACGCTCCCCTTGCGGGGAGCGACGCGACATACGGGCTTTGTTCCACGCCTCCCAATATTTCAATCCACGCTCCCCTTGCGGGGAGCGACTACGGGCGTAGGTGTACCCGATGCGGTTGACCAGATTTCAATCCACGCTCCCCTTGCGGGGAGCGACCAAGGCCCGGAAAAGCCGAGTCGGGGAGGTGCGATTTCAATCCACGCTCCCCTTGCGGGGAGCGACATCTCCTCGGAGCGCGACCACCCCAGCTCCTTCAATTTCAATCCACGCTCCCCTTGCGGGGAGCGACGTCTTCTTCCGCTGCGGCCGCGATGACCTATACGCGATTTCAATCCACGCTCCCCTTGCGGGGAGCGACGTAGTAGACAAAGGACTAATGCCATCAGACAAAATTTCAATCCACGCTCCCCTTGCGGGGAGCGACCGTACTCCGGCCCGAGCCCGGCCACGTAGTCGATATTTCAATCCACGCTCCCCTTGCGGGGAGCGACTGTCGTTTCGCACGCCCCCGCCGTCCAGCGGGTTATTTCAATCCACGCTCCCCTTGCGGGGAGCGACCACACGCAGGTCTTCGCCCTCAGGTGGCGCTCAAATTTCAATCCACGCTCCCCTTGCGGGGAGCGACGCGGCTCACCCGTCGCCCTTACGAGCCGAAATGGTAATTTCAATCCACGCTCCCCTTGCGGGGAGCGACCTCAACGATATGAGCGATTCCGCGCTCGACGGGAAATTTCAATCCACGCTCCCCTTGCGGGGAGCGACGGCGATCTCCGAGGCGCTCGCGCGCGCCGGAGAATTTCAATCCACGCTCCCCTTGCGGGGAGCGACGTTGCGTCCCAGCGCATCGGCGATGCGGCCCTGCTTATTTCAATCCACGCTCCCCTTGCGGGGAGCGACCTGCTTGTGGTCGACGAGCTGCTTCGACAGGATGATTTCAATCCACGCTCCCCTTGCGGGGAGCGACGCCAATTTGACCTATGATACCCAGTACACTAACGATTTCAATCCACGCTCCCCTTGCGGGGAGCGACTCCTCGGATATCTGCTTGGCGAGGGGCTTCACAGTATTTCAATCCACGCTCCCCTTGCGGGGAGCGACCTCCAATTCCCCTGCTGGGTGGCTTCAGAAGCTATTTCAATCCACGCTCCCCTTGCGGGGAGCGACCTCTAAATATCTCACGCCGGCGATATAGTCGGCATTTCAATCCACGCTCCCCTTGCGGGGAGCGACGACATACTCCTCGCCCCGTGGAACTTCATTTGGGAATTTCAATCCACGCTCCCCTTGCGGGGAGCGACTCAGTCTGGGCGAGACGACCACGCTCCAGACTGTATTTCAATCCACGCTCCCCTTGCGGGGAGCGACGTCGGTGGCTCGACTGCGAAAGGCAGTACCTGATGATTTCAATCCACGCTCCCCTTGCGGGGAGCGACCCAGGCCGCCCATTTCAAGGTAAAACGTATCCCAATTTCAATCCACGCTCCCCTTGCGGGGAGCGACTGCGTTGGCTGCTCGTCCTGGGCGCGACGGTCATTTCAATCCACGCTCCCCTTGCGGGGAGCGACGTGCTGAAAAAATCGACTCCCATCGAACACCGATGATTTCAATCCACGCTCCCCTTGCGGGGAGCGACCGCTACATATTGCATTGTTAAGGTGCTTGATGTCAAGATATGCCGAAATGCATCCCGCATTGGGTGTATGCCAGTCTCTTGAAAACGTATACCAGGTCTCAAAGTGGTGCGAACCTCACGTAGTTATTCTGAACGCCCCATGTTCGCACCGTCCGCCCGATCTCATCAGATAAGCCAGCGCCCACCAGGCCGTTGCGCTCGGAACGGATCACAGCGAGAGAAAGCCTTCTGCCTCATAAGTTTCATGACTGCCGTAATGCTCGACCTTCCCGGCGTAATTGTTGCCCAAATCATAGAAGCGCAGGCTATCATCCTCCCCCATCATGGCAATCAGCTCTGCTTTTATCTTGACCATTGTGGCAGCATCTGCCACGCATTCAAATACAGAGTTCTGGACGCGCTGCCCATAGTTGACGCAGTGCCTGGCGACTTTCCTCAACCGCCTTCGACCCTCAGCGGTCTCTGTATTCACGTCGTAGGTAATAACCGTCAGCATTTTGATCACTTCCATAAAAAGGCAGGGTAGTCGTCCAAATCTCCCCGTATATACTGCGCGAGGAGCAATGCCTGCACGTGAGGAATCAGACCCCTGTCGATTTTCTCCTTTAGATACGGATGGGTTATTTGCTCGCGCTTCTTCTCTTGCCACACCTCAAAAAGCCTCTTCCTGCCCGCGTCGGCAAGACGCACCTCCCCTGTTTCCAACTCGACGAAATCCTTGCGAGAGACCACCCGATTGTTGATGGACGTCACCACAAACCGATCAACCAGCACAGGGCGCAGCTCCTCCATGATATCCAGGGCCAGGGACTCTCGGCCCGGACGATCAACATGCAAGATCCCGCAGTATGGATCTAGGCCAACTCCCTCGAGCGCCGAAGCACAATCTGTCGCAAGGACACTATAGAAGAGCGAGAGCATGGCGTTCACCCGGTCAGTGGGCGGCCGCCGATTACGTCCGACAAACCGAAACGACTCCTTGTCGCGCAGGATCATCTCGTCAAATACAGAGAAATAGACCGACGCCGCGTCGCCCTCAATTCCCCTGAGCGAGGCGACATCCCTGCACTCCTCTATCGCTGCAAGTGCTGCCACTAAACGCCCCGAAGCCCTGCGTACCGCATCGGCTTCGATTCTCAAACTATGATCACGCACCACTCGCTCAAGCACCCACCGTGAGTTGTATATCTTCCCGATCAGAAAGCGTTTCGCGACACCGAGCGACCACGCCTCCTCATCTGCCAAACGATACTGCTGGCGCCTCAGATGTATGTTTCCCTGACATCTGCCATACGATCGTGCCAAAAAGCGCCCCCGCGGGCTGAAAAACGCCAGCGCAACCCCGCGCTCGGAGCACGCACTCATAAGCTGTGGACTCGCCCCGGGATACGTGAAGCAAAAGATCGACTCAAGCGTATGGAGAGGAATCCGGCCTATCTCATCGCCCGATACCCTCGCCACGACATTCTCCCCATCAAGTGCAAGGTAGGCATTTTCAGTAAAGATATAGAGCGTATTGCGAAGGCGCCTCATAGCACTTCCCCGATTCGTCGCTGGTAGTAGTCATCCACACTTTCCCGCTTTGCCGTAGCGGGCAGACACGCGTCCTTGATCGAGCACGATCGGCACGAGGGCCGCGGCCGTGCCTTGGGAATATGTTTCCGGGAGAAGAGCCGATGCATCTCTCGAGCGCATCGTTGCGTCTCCTCGCGCAGTGCGCTATCGAGAATAACTCGTTCGCGCGATCTCGTCTCATGGTAGTAGAGGCACGCTTCGCCTATATCACAGCACAGCATCTCCTCAAGTGCCATAGCCTGGGCGCACAGCTGCAACCGATCGGCATCGATCGACTTTCTGTGCCCTCGCTTATACTCTATAGGGAAAACACTCCACAGCCCTTCCTCGCCAGCCAGGGTCACACCGCTTTCCGTTTGAACGAGCTCGACAACATCACATTGCCCAGCAAGTCCTAGGCGCCGAGAGCAGACATTCACGCAACGCAGCTCGATGGTATCGCCGCGCCGCTCCCGAAGGGAGGCATCGTGAGCACGCTTATGCACGATGCCTCCCTGGACAGTCAGGGCGTTCTCTGCCCAATCCCGAGCCACATGAATGAGAGCCCATTGCCTCGGGCAGAACGAATAGTGCTGGATGCCGGAAAGGGGCAGCAGCTCATCGTCTTCATAAGCCATGGGCTAGGGAAGTTTTTTCTCTACCGTGATGCCGACGGGAATAGCCTCCTCGTCCACTGCCGCTCGCTCATAATCGGCAAAAGATCGTGGCGTTTCCACTCCGTCCTTCTTCTTTATGGTAACCGCGTCGAAGAGCTGGTAAGAAGGCGCGTTACCAAATTCGCTATCGTGTCGGAAGACGATCAGTTCACGCACTGCCATCTTTCCCCGCGCGGCCGAGCGATCAAGGTCGAACATATTGATAATAGCCTCCCAGAGCAGCTGCAGGTCCTCTTCGGAGAAGCCCGTCGTTTTCCGGGCAAGGTTGGCAGACACAAATCCTTCGCAACGGTAAAGCCCATAGGGCACGATATGCTTACGGCCCATCTCGGTGCTCTTCTTCTCGGCATCGGCGTCCGTCGTAATGGCGACGCGCGTGATAGTCACCTCCTGCGGAATGATCGGCTCGACGCTGCGCGCGAATGTAAGCTGCACCGGCCCACGCACCTGACCGCAATTGAGATTGTCCTTGACAAAGGTGGTCATGACCGCACCGAATGTCCGAATGTCGTAGTAGTTCTCGCACATGAAATCGCGTACTTTGATATCGAGCTCGGGATCGTCCTTCCTCAGTTTCTTGATCTCCTTGCTGTCGATACCAAGATGCTCATAGGCTTTGCGATCGCTCGCATTGAGCGGAATGCTGTCCTTGATATAGATGTCGAATCCCGGCTCGCCTTCCTTGACGGCCTCAACATAATTTCGAATCTTGCGCTTCAGGCAGACATCCGTCACCAAGCCGTACCCCTCCTCGGGGTCGACGCGCGGCATATTTCCCGCATCGGGGTCGCCGTTGGGATTGCCGTTCTCCACATCGAAGTAAACGACGAAATCGTAGCGGTTCTTAATGGGCTCGTTCATGCTATTCCTCCTCGCCGGAATGGTCACTCTCGTTGTTTGCCGCAAAGCTGCTCTGCCGCTGACACCAATACCCGATAATGAAATCGCCCTGCTCCTCGATAGTCAAACGAGCAGGAAAAGAGGGCGTTTGCGCGTGTATCGTCTCCGTCAGCTCCCCGATGGCCCGGGCATGCCGCGAGCCCTTCGCCGTCCGCGACAGCTTATCGAGATGCTTCATGTTCAGCTTCATAATCTCCGGGAACGCCATCGCCGGCGTTGCGCAAGCGGCGTTGAAATACCGATTGACAATGGTGGCGTTCAGTTTTCGCCCATCTAAATATGCCGCATCGGCTTGCGTCTGCTCCAATTCGCTGAACAACCTGCCCAGCAGATAGGGAACACTCGCGTTTTCCTCGTTCAAATCCACTGTGAGAACCTCCTCGCTTACTCCGTAGTTTTTAATGAGAACAGCTTTCATGATTGCCGCTCGACCGTAACTGACCTTTTTTATTTTCTTCTCATCATTGTCCTGTGTCGCGCGGACGCGCAAGAGAGCGTTTTGGTAAAGTGCCGCAGGATAAGGGGCATCCGCCAAAATGGAACGCAGCAACGCGCCCGCCAAAATACTGGCAGCATCGCCCTTCTTCGCATTGGGGTTCTGTGTTTCCATGACCAGACGATAGGGAGAAAGGTAATTGCCCTGGTGCGGTCCGTGCGCGAGAGCTAGACGCCTGTAGTGCTCGGCTATGTTCGCCATGAATGCGCCGAGTGAGTCTCGGAGAAAAAACCGAACCGAGACACGAGCCGCATTCGGATCAAGACCCAAAACGAAAAAGGGAACATCTAGCGATACACCGTCTGGGGTCCTTCCCTTGGCAATCGAGGCCATAGCGGCATCGAGCGACGCATCCGCATCGCGAGCCCACTGCCCGGGATCCTTCTTCGGGGCATCCCCCATTCCGGGCAATCGCAGGGCAAACCCAGGGTCTATGCCCTCCCGAAATACCGCCACCGCCTCACGGTCGTTTTCGACGGACCAGAACACCACCGTCGTGTCTCCAATACGCACATGATGCATCGGATCGGAAAGCAAATAGTTCAGCGCCGTCGCATAGGCGAAGGCCGCATATTCGCTCACCGGAGCGTTAAGCCCCTGCGCCTCTTCACGCCCATACGATTCAAAAGCAGCCGCGTTGAAGCTCACTAGTGAAGCTCCGCTCGACTGCGCACCCAAAACGCCCTTGATCTTAGGATGGAGCCGGGCAACGGGCGCCCTCTCCCCCGTCACCAGGCAGCGCATTTCCGCCACATCGTCCGCATTCGATCTTTGGGCGGCGTGGTTTACCGCTGCGATAACTTCGTCGTCCTCCAGAACTTCCTTGCCTTTGAAGTAGAAGGCAATGTTACGGCCGCTCAGCACAACCTCTTTGTTGGAAGCTATCGCCGGATGATCGAGCGCCTGGGAGGGCTCCCAGCGAGAAAAGAACGCCAGAACCGCTCGTGCCGCCGGAGAGTCGACCCTCTCGAGCAGCCCAGTATTCTTCTCCTTCGCATCGTTGAAGCACTTCACCGCCCGATCGGGCTTGCCCTTTGCGTCCACTCCGAACAAATAGGACGAGGTATCGCAAAGAAGGTTGGCCGACACGCCCGAGGAACGCTCAACACGCTGCGGTACCTGCCGCTTCCACCCCGCCTTCTCCTCAGCGGGAATAATACCGACAAGGTTTCCCGCCTCATCAACCTCGGCGAGGGCGCTCACAGATACGGAGGACCAACCGGGACGCGCAACGCCCTCGACCTCGTTATCGAGAAGATACTCATAATAGTCGACGAGAGACCTCAGCATTAGCGCAGCACCTCGCTTCCAGCGACATCGATGACGCCATTCTCCATAACGCACCGGTAGTACATGGGCACAATGGAGCCTGGATTGTTGTAATCCATGTCATAGAGGACAATGCCGAAGTCACGTCGCCCGTCATCGGAGTAGAACCCTCGCGGGGGCTCTACGGCGTCCCACTCCCTAAAGTGGCAGCTGCATTCGCGCGTTCCCAAATACGGTTGCGAATAACATGCCCCTTTTCTAAGCCTACGCATGAGAATGTCCTTGAATTTACCCGGGTTGTCCCCCGGCTGCGCCTTGTCGGTCATATCGAAATGGGCCTCGATGACGTAGCGCACATCCCTCAGCATCATGGATGCCCGTTGTTGGATATCCTCGGACGTATAGATACTGGGAAGATCACCGCCATTTGACATAACGGTACGGAACGACGACGCCAGCGCCTTCGATCTCACCTCGTTGCGCCGAACATTGGTAAACTGAATCGGGTTGAGCACATGGATGCGATCTACCTGGTATTTCATGCCGGGATGCCAGTAGAGGCTTTCCAGGATACCCCGAGCCGCCGACGGAGAAATGACGTCGTAGGACACACGCTCAACCGACAGCTCGGGGCGTGTGAACAACGCGTAGTCGCCCCACACCTCAACCTTCACTCCATAGGACATGTCTGCACCTCCTTTCCTTGCCTCACGTAAATCCTGCAAAACTAGCGCGAAGCGGGATCCTCGCTTCGCAGAAAGACACTTTACTCTAATTCTTTTCCGTCATCAATATTTTTCTTCAATTTAGAGG
>NZ_CAUASN010000020.1 GCF_958431955.1 uncultured Adlercreutzia sp.
GTGGAGGGGCTGGGGCTGGTGGTCATCCTGGTATCAGCCGACGTGTCCATCGAGGCCCAGGCCGCCGAGAAGGTGCAGGCCATCTGCAACGAGCATCCCGGCGTGACCACGCTCGTCATCGGCGCGGCCGAGCTGGCCCTCATCGAGCAGCGCATGGCCCAGCTGAACATCGAGCGCCTCTCCAAGGAGATCGGGCTGTCGGGTTACGGCGCCATCCGCAACCTGGGCCTGCTCGTGGCCAACGTGCTCGGCTTCGACGCGGTGGTCTTCTTGGACGACGACGAGGTGGTGGACGACCCCGAGTTCCTGAAGAAGGCCATGTACGGCCTGGGCAAGCTCACCCGCCAGGGGGTGCCCATCGTGGCGAAGACGGGCTACTACCTCAACGACGAGGGCTCCTACCTCTCGAAGTGGGAGGACAAGTGGTACAACCGCTTCTGGCAGCAGGGGCGCTACTTCAACCAGTGGATCACCAAGGCCATGAAGGGCCCGCGCCTGTCGCGCTCGAACCACGTGTGCGGCGGCTGCCTGGCCGTGCACAAGGAGGCCTTCCGCCGGCTCGCCTTCGACCCGTGGATCACCCGCGGCGAGGATCTGGACTACATGCTCGATCTGCGCATGTACGGCTCGGACATCTGGTTCGACAACCAGTGGGTGCTGCGCCACCTGCCGCCGGCCACCAACAGCGAGGGCACGCGCTTCCGCCAGGACATCTTCCGCTGGCTCTACGAGTACCGCAAGCTGGAGTACAGCCGCGCGCTCATCGACCTGCAGCAGGTGAAGGCCGCCTCGCTCGAGCCCTATCCGGGGCCGTTTCTGGAGCCGGGCCTGCGCAACCGCATCCGCATCACGGCGTGGCTGCGCAGCTTCGCCTGCTCCGACAAGAAGGCCTACCGCCTGGCCGCGAAGGCCGCCACGGGCGCCGCGTCGGCCTACGCCGAGGCCCACTGCGCGAAGTACTTCGAGTTCCAGTACGTGTGGCCCGAGGCCATGGGCCGCATGGAATCCGACCAGCTGCTCTCCCAGGCCCTCGTGAAGTCGAGCATGCTGAGGGTGGAGGCGGCCGCGGCCGATGCGGCCGAGCGCGCCGCCGCCCGGGCCGCGCGCGCCCGCGCGGAGCAGGAGAGGGCCGAAATGCCCAATGACGAGGCGTCCGTCGGCGCCGACGGCGTCGCCGGGGCTGGGGCCCGAGGCAGCCGCCCGCGGCCGGCTGTCGACATGGCGACGCTCGAGCCCACGCCCGTCGCGGTGCCGCGCCCCTCCATCGACCCGGGCGCCACCACCCAGATTCGCCTGGATATGGGGGAGTAGCCCCATGGAGGCAACCATCGTCCTGTTCGTCGTCTCGCTGGTGGTGGGCCTTGTCGTGGGCGTGCTGGCGGGCCTGCTCGGCGTGGGCGGCGGCATGCTGCTCGTGCCGGCGTTCAAGCTCGGCTACGCCATGGATTCCCTCATGTGCACCGCCACCTCGCTGTTCACCATCATCCCCACCTCCATCTCGGGGGCCGTCTCCCACATCCGCAACCGCACCTGCCTGCCGAAGCTGGGCATCGCCGCCGGCATCGGGGGCGCCTGCACCTCGCCGGTGGGCGTGGCGCTGGCCGCCGCGTCGCCCGACTGGTGCGTCATGGGCGCGGCGGCGCTCATCATCGCGTACTCTTCCATCACCATGTTCCGCAAGGCGCTCAAGGCCCCGAAGGCGGCCCCGCGCGCCGCGAAGAGCGACGGCGCGCTGCCGGACGCCGGCGTGGCCGCGGCGCAGGCTGCCGCCGAGGACCGCGCCGCGGCCATCGAGCGGGCGCATCTCGAGGCGCCGAGCGTGGGCGCGCGCGAGATGGGCATCGGCGCGGCCATCGGGCTGTTCGCCGGGCTGGCCTCGGGGTACGTGGGCGTGGGCGGCGGCTTCATCATGGTGCCGCTCATGATGTCGCTGCTGCGGGTTCCCATGAAGCTCACCTCGGGGACCTCGCTTATCGCCGTCATGATCCTGGCCGTGCCCGGGGTCATCGCCCAGGCGGTGCTCGGCAACATCAACTGGGTGGCGGGCATCGCCGTGGCCTGCGGGTCCATTCCCGGCGCGGCCCTCGGCGCCAAGCTCATCCCGCGGGTTCCCGAGCGCCAGCTGCGCTTCCTGTTCGCGGGCTTCCTCGTGGTGGCGGCCGTGCTGCTCGTGGTGAATCAGCTGGGCCTGTGGGGCTAGGCTTCTCTGTTATACTGGCGTCAACTCATGAGACGATCAGGGGGAGATATGGCCAAGCGCGAGGCGGAGTCGGCGTTCAGCCGCGGTATCGGGGTGTCCAAGTTCAACCTTGAGATGCTGGGGGCCACCATTGCCGCCATCGCGGCCATCACGCTCGTGTGGACGTTCTCGCAGCCCGACTTCCCCGTGCCGGTGCTCGTGGTGTCCGGCGCGGTGTTCACCGTGTCGGTGGTGGTGGTCATCCGGCTGATGATGGATCCCGACTCGGTGCGCGCCCTGCAGTCGGATGCCATGCTGCAGCTGGCCAGCTCCATGATCGACGCCATGGGCGAGGGGCTGACCGAGCAGGCGTCCCAGGAGGTGTGCGAGCTGCTGCTGCCCAACACCTCGGCCATTGCCGTGGCGCTCACAGACCGCGAGTCGGTGCTCGGCTACGCCGGCTACCAGCAGGCCCACAACCCCGCCGGCATCCCCATCCGCACGAACGCCACCCACGAGGCCATTCGCCAGGGCGAGACCCTCGTGCTGCTCACGCCCGAGGAGATCGGGCTGCCGACGGGCGCCTCCGAGAACCGCATCAAGGCCGCCATCGTGGAGCCTTTGTGGGTCGGCGGCCGGGTGGAGGGCACGCTGAAGTTCTACTACCGCAACGCCAACAAGATCACCGAGACCCAGCGCTCCATCGCCCACGGCTTCGCCCAGCTTCTGGCCACCCAGATGGCCGCCGTGG
Organism: uncultured Adlercreutzia sp.; assembly: GCF_958431955.1. Classification (GTDB taxonomy): domain Bacteria; phylum Actinomycetota; class Coriobacteriia; order Coriobacteriales; family Eggerthellaceae; genus Adlercreutzia. Next base: position 2,931 of record NZ_CAUASN010000020.1, read on the forward strand.
AGATGGAGACCCAGCGAAAGCTGGCCACGGCCATGGAGCTGAAGATGCTCCAAACGCAGATCAACCCGCACTTCCTGTTCAACACCATCAACACCATCGCGTCGTTCATTCGCACCGATCCCATGAAGGCGCGCACGCTGCTGCGCGAGTTCGCCGTGTTCTACCGCCGCACGTTGGAGGACTCCACCGAGCGCATCTCGCTGGCCCGCGAGCTGGATCAGGTGCAGCGCTACTTCAACTTCGAGCTAGCCCGCTTCGGCGATGAGCGTCTGGCCCTGGAGGTGCAGGCGAGCCCGCAGCTCCAGTCGATGATGGTGCCGCCCTTCCTCGTGCAGCCGCTCGTGGAGAACGCCATCAAGCACGCCATGCCCTCGGAGGGCAAGCTGACCATCAGCATCGATGCCGAGGCTGACGGCGACGACGTGGTCATCGTGGTGGGCGACGACGGCGTGGGCATGAGCGAGGAGACCTGCGCGAACATCACCCAGGTGGAGTCGTCCACGGGCCTGGGCATCGCGGTGAAGAACGTGCACGACCGCATGATCGGCTTCTTCGGGCCCGATGCCCAGATGGTGTACACGAGCGAGTTGGGGGTGGGCACGAAGGTGACGCTGCGCTGCCCGGGATGCGCCAAGGTGCCGACGACCGCCGCGGCCGCGCTGGACGAGGTGGCGGCTCCCGCCAGCCGCGAGGAAGAGGAGGCCGCCGCCCGCAACGAGGCCACCGTGGCCGAGCTGGCGCAGCTCGTGGCCCAGGTGCCCGAGGGCTGAGGGGGCGCGGCTCGGCCGGCTGTCTCGCGATCGGGTGGGCGGCGCCCTTGTTGACGCTCGTTCTGCGTTTGCGGTCGTTCGTCCTTTTGGCCGATGGGCCATGCATTTTTGTATCGACAATCGTACCCGCGTCGTTTATCATCCCAATAACTGATGATTTACCCGCCTCGGGGAGGGGTTGCTCCTGTGTTTGAGTTCTTGTCTTCGCCGTTCGGCTTGGTAGCCGTGGGTCTCGGCGTGCTCGCCGTGGCCGTGCTGGCGCTGTGCCTGTGGATTACCACGCTCGACCGCCGTATGCGCGGCATGGCCGACGGCCTGGAGGCGGAACGCCGCAAGGTGGCTGAGATGCAGATGGTCATCGGACGCCGCAACAACGCGGCCCGCAGCTACGGCGGCGGCCGCGGTTCCCAGGCGGCCCCGGCGCCCCGCGCGGCGGCTCCCGCCCCCGCGCCCGGGATGCCGCAGGCGGGCGCCCCGATGGCGACGGCCGCTGTGCCCGGCACGGCCCCCGCTCCGGCTCCTGCGCCCATGCCCGGTGCAGCCCCGGTCCCGGCGGCCGCTGCGCAGCGCGCGCCCCGCCAGGCCGCTCCCGCCGGTCGCGGCCGCGGCAACACCCCGACGATTCCCCGCGGCCCCCAGGCTACCCAACCGGCCCCGGCGCCTGCGCCGGCGAGCGCTGCCCGTCCCGCTCCTCCCCGCCAAGCCGCAGCGGCGGCGCCGGCGCCTCGGGGCGGCCGCCCGGCGCAGGCGCCCACGCCCCAGCCTGCCACGAACGGCTGGACTCCTACGAGCATTCCCCTGCCCACGGGGCAGGAGGTCGATTCCTGGGTGCAGGCCGGAGGCGGCGCCCAGGCCATCGTGATGCCGGGCAAGAAGATGTCCCGCAAGGCCCGCCGCGAGGCTGAGCGCGCCTTCGCCGCCCGCGCCGCTGCCGAGCTCGAGGCCCGTCAGGCCGCCCGCCGCGCCCAGGAGGCCGCTCCGCGCGGCGCCCAGCGTGCGACGAGCCCCCGCGCAGCCGCCGCCTCCGCAACGGCGCGCGCGAGCCAGCCCGGCGTGGTGCGCCCCTATGGCGGCGCGGCCGCCCCGGTGCCCGCCGCCGTGGCCCAGGCCCAAGCCCAGGCGCGCGGCCGCCACGCGCGCTAAACCGCACCCATCGACGGGACGGCCCCCGCTCGCCGAGGCGAGCGGGGGCCTTGCCGCAGCTATCGCGCTCCTTGTCGCCTACTTGCCCGTATACGCCTCGCGGAAGCGGGCCACGTCGCGCTCGTAGATGACGAGCGTGCTGTCGGGCTCTTCCAGGTAGAAGGGCACGCCGGCAAGCTTCGGGTGGTTCACGAGGGCCGCGAGCGCATCGAAGCCGATCTTCCCCTCGCCGATGCGGGCGTGGCGATCGACGTGGCTGCCGCGCTCGTGGGTGGCGTCGTTCAGGTGCACGGCCCGCAGCTTGTCCAGGCCGATGACGCGGTCGAACTCTCCCAGCACGCTATCGAGGTCGCCCACGATGTCGTAGCCCTCGGCCCACACCCCGGCGCAGTCGAAGCACACGCCCACGTGATCGGCGTGCTTCACCTGGCCGATGATGGAGGCGAGCTGCTCGAAGCTCGTACCCACCTGCGTGCCCTCTCCGGCCATGGTGTCCAAAAGCACGGTGGTCTTCTGGCTCGGCGTGATGACCTTGTTCAGGGCGTCCGCCACATCTGCGAGCCCCTCCTCTACGCTGATGCCGAGGCGGCTGCCCGGCCGCACGAGGTACATCGTCCCCTCGAGTTCCGCCAGCTGGGCCAGGTCCTCGGCGTACACCATGAGGGCGAAGTCGCGCTCGGCCATCTTGCCCGTGGCCGGGTCGGTGTCGTAGGGGGCGTAGGCGAGCGCGTCGCGGATGTCGTGCTCGGCGCAGAAGGCGAGGTACGCGCGCACATCCTTCTCGTCGAGGGCGGCCTGCTCGCTGCCGCGCGGGCTGCGGGTGAAGTACTGGAAGGTGTTGGCGTTGATTGAGGCGGCCTCCTCGGCCATTTCGAGATAGCCGCGCCGTTTGGAGAGATGGCAACCGATGGTGAGCATGAGAGCGTCCTTTCGACAAGTCGATTTTATTTTTTGGCCAAAAGTGGCCCCGAGTGCGCTCGTATCGCTGCAAAAGATCATAGTTCAATGCTCTTTTGGGCTCTCGGACTGTCGAAATTCGTTCATTAAGCCGTTGATTAGCCTGCACGAGGGGCCGTGAAGTCGAATTTCGGGGTTCTGCGAGCGCACTCGGGGCCATTTTTGGCCAAAAAACGAAAACGAGTCCCGAATGGCAGCTGCGGCTGCAGTTGTAGGCTGCGGGCGGACCCGCGCTGCGGTCGCAGGGCGCCGGCCACGGGCGCGGGCGTCGTCCTGCCGACGGCGCTCCGCCCGCGCGCGCCGATAGGCGGTCGCATTGGCGCCGCGCCGATGGTAGAATGGCGCTACCTCAAACGACGCAGCCCAAATGAAGACAAGAAGAGGTATTCCGCTCCATGGCTCCCATGAAACTCATCCTCAATCGCTATCGGGTTATCGACCGCGCCGGCGCCGGCGGCTACGGCACCGTGGTGCATGCCTTCGATACCCACTTGAAGCGCGACGTGGCCATCAAGTGCATCGAGTTGTCGGAAGACGAGGTGGCCCGTGCCCGCCTCGTAGCCCTGGAGGCGCGCATGGCCGCCGATCTGGAGGGCGCGGGCGAGGACGCCCCGGTCGCGGCGGCCGATCGCGGGACGGGCATCGCGGCAGGAGGCGCGGGCCGCGGGAGCGCAGCCGGAAGCGCACCTGCGACCCCGGCCGGGGGATTTCCCGCCGACCCCGATTTCCTGCGGGGCGTCGACGAGCGCCGCGGCCGGGGCTCGTCCCCGTCGCAGCGCGCCGCCTCTGCCGACGAGATCCCCCCGTGGGAGGACGAGGGCGCGGGAGTCGTCGATCTCGACGGATCGCTGATCCCCTGGGACGCGGGCACCGCCGGCTTCGGCGGCGCCGCGCCGCGCCGCGGGCTGGAGGGCCGGGTGGGCCCGCGCAAGACCCGCCATGCTCCCGAGGCCCCCTCGGCGCCGGCCGTGGAGGTGCAAGACGCCGCGCCCATGAGCGACTATTTCGACGAGAGCGCGGTCGACGTGCGCCACCTGCGCCCCGTGCGCGCCTCGCGCACCATCGACGGTGGCTCCGAGCGCCAGCGCCGGCGCAAGGGCGGCGCGACGGTGCGCGCCGAGGCGGCCCGCTCGGCGGTCGCCTCCGTGTCGGCGCCGGCGCCCGGGGCCTCGGCCGATTTCGACGAGCCGGACGATGCCGATCTGTTCGAGCATATCCCCGGTCTGGAGGAGGCCCGCTCGGTGGCCAAGCTCTCCGACGCCAACATCGTCACGGTGTACGACTGCGCTGTGGAGGACGGCCGCGCCTACGTCATCATGGAGTACATCGAGGGTAAGACGCTCGCCCAGATCATCGACGAGATCGACGACAGCATCACCCTGGACGTGGTGGCCGCCGTGTTCTCGGCGGTGGCCCACGCCCTGGAGGTCGCCCACGGCGAGAACACCCTGCATTTGGACATCAAACCCGAGAACGTCATCGTGAACTCGAAGGGCGTGGCGAAGGTGACCGACTTCGGCCTGGCCGCCCTCATGGACGCCTCGGGCTCGGGCACCACCGGCGGCGGCACCATCGGCTACATGCCGCTGGAGCAGATGCGCCAGGAGCCGCTCGACGTGCGCACCGACGAATGGGCGCTCGCCAGTCTCACCTACGAGATGCTCTCGGGCGAGAATCCGTTTTTCGCCGACGACTTGCGCGAGGCCGAGGAGGCCATCGAGGACGCCGAGCTCGTGCTCCCCTCGTTGTGCTGGGACGAGCTGCCCGCCGAGGCCGACGACGTGATGTTCGCCGCCCTCGACCCCGACAAGGACGAGCGCTTCGAGACCGTGGCCGAGTTCTCCGAGGCTCTCATGCCCCTGCTCGGCAACGCGAAGAAGGGCAAGAAGGTGCTCGCCGACATCGTGAAGGGGAAGGAGGATGCCGTCGCGGCGCCCGAACCCGCGCTGCCCGTCGACCCCCTGCCGCCTCTGGTGGACCGCTTGGGCCTGCGCGGACTCACCGTGCTGGGCCACGGGGTGGCCGCCGTGGCCGTGGGACTCATGGCCGCCGTGGCCTGCGCGAACATCCACCTGAACGCAGGCTCCTCGTTCGGCCTGCTCACCGACTCGCCGGTGGCGTTTTGGGTGGTGGTCGCTCTTGCGGCCGCCGTCGCGGCCGTCCGCCCTTCCGTGGGGTCGCTATTCGGCTACGGCGGCTTGGTGGTGGCCCTTGGGGCCCACGGCGACTGGGCGCTCGCCCTGTTCCTGGCGGCTGTCACGGGCGTGTGGTGGTACTTCGTCGGGCGCCGCGGCACGACCCAGGCGGTGGCGGCTCTGGCTCAGCCGCTGTTCGGCTCCTTCGGCTTCGCGGGGGTGGCTCCGGTGCTCTCGGGCGTGCTTCTGCCGGTCATCCAGTCGGCCATCTCGGCCGCCTTCGCCTTCGTGACGGCGCTCGTCATGGCCAGCTTCGGCTCGCTGGACGTTATGAACTGGGATGCCGTGTTCCACCTGCAGCTCTCGGGCAACCCTCAGGCGGCCTGCCTCTCGATGCTCGCGCAGAGCGGCACCTGGGTCATCGGCATCAGCTGGGTGCTGTCCGCCGCCGTCTACAGCCTGTTCTGCGTGCGCGGGACTAAGGCCTTCGATATGGCCGGCTCGGTGGCCTGCGCCGTTATCCTCATGCTGGGGGTGTGCGCCGCCGCCCACCTGACGGCCTTCGGCGGCTCGTGGTTGCCCGAGCCCGCAGCGCTGCTCGGCGCGCTGGTACCCGGTGTGCTCGGCATTGCGGCGGCGGCCATGAACGCGCCCGACCGCGCCCGCTGGGCCGAGGAGGAGTGGTACCTGGACGAGGGCGAGCTGGCCGCATAGATGCGGCTCTCGCCGCCTGCCGGGCGGCGCTCGGTGATGGAGATTGCGTTTCAGCGGGCGCATCATAGTATACTGGCACCGCACGTGGCGAAACCTCCCGGCGCCTGGACGCAGGCGCTTGCAAGAAGAAGGCGGGATGCATCCATGAACGTTGAAGAGCTCTACCATTTCCTGTTCGAGACGATGCCGGGCATCGGCATTCTGGTCGGCGGCGGCCTTGTCATCAGCATCATCGTGTGCCTCATCCTGGAGCGCAAGACCCGCAAGCAGTACAAGAACCACGAGAAGACCGAGGACGACTGGTCGCTGTTCGACGACGATGACGAGGAGGAGGGCAACTAGCCCGACGCCTCTCGTCGCCGGGGCCGTCTGGTGCGCCCCCTCGTCTGCGCGCCGCCGCGCTCGCCGGTCCTGCCGGCGGTCTCGGAGCCCTTACGCCCCGCGCCACCACCCGCGCCCTTGAGCGCTCTTTGCGAAGATGCCGGCCCGCCTCTGCGGGCCGGTGCTATACTGGTCGAATCCAAACGCCCGACTCCGAGGAGCAACCTATGCTGGACATCAAGTACGTACGTGAACATCTCGACGAGGTGGCCCGCGCCATGGAGAACCGCCATGCCTCCTTCGACCCCGAGCAGTTCAGCTCCCTCGACGTGCGCCGCCGCGAGGTCATCGCCGAGGAGGAGGCCCTCCAGGCCGACCGCAACCGCATCTCCAAGGAGATCGGCGCGCTTATGGGCCAGGGTAAGAAGGACGAGGCCGAGGCCGCCAAGGAGCAGGTGCGCCAGATCAACGAGAAGCTGGAAGCGGCCGCCGCGGCCCGCGCCGAGGCCGAGGAGGCGCTCGATGCCCTCATGATGGCGCTGCCGAACCTGTGCGACGCCTCCACGCCGGTGGGTGAGGACGAGGACGACAATCCCGAGGTGCGCCGCTGGGGCACCCCGCGCGACTTCGCCGCCGAGGGCTTCGAGGCCCAGGCACATTGGGATTTGGGGCCGGCCCTGAACATCATCGACTTCGAGCGCGGCGTGAAGCTGGCCGAGAGCCGCTTCTACGTGCTGGGGGGCGCCGGCGCCCGCCTCGAGCGTGCGCTCATCTCCTTCATGCTGGATCAGCACACCGAGCGCGGCTATAAGGAATGGTGGGTGCCCGCCATGGCCAACGCCGCCACGCTCACCGGCACCGGCCAGCTGCCGAAGTTCGAGGAGGATCTCTTCCACACCACCGAGGGCCTCTACCTCATCCCCACCGCCGAGGTGCAGCTGACCAACCTGCACGCCGGCGAGGTGCTCGACGCCGACCAGCTGCCGCTGCACTACTGCGCCTTCACGCCGTGCTTCCGCGAGGAGGCGGGTTCGGCCGGCCGCGACACCCGCGGCATCATCCGCGTGCACCAGTTCTCCAAGGTGGAGATGGTGAAGTTCGCCACCCCCGAGACCGGCTTCGCCGAGCTGGAGTCCATGGTGGAAGACGCCGAGAACATCCTGCAGAAGCTGGAGCTGCCCTACCGCGTCATCAGCCTGTGCACCGGCGACATCGGGTTCTCCTCAGCCAAGACCTACGACGTGGAGGTGTGGCTGCCCAGCTACAACGCCTACAAGGAAATCTCCTCGTGCAGCTGCTGCACCGATTTCCAGGCCCGCCGCGCCAACATCAAGTACCGCGATCCGGCCAACTTCAAGGGCAGCCGCTTCGTGTACACGCTGAACGGGTCGGGTCTGGCCGTGGGCCGCACCATGGCCGCCGTCATCGAGAACTACCAGAACCCCGATGGCACCATCACCGTGCCGAAGGTGCTCGTGCCCTACATGGGCGGCAAGACGGTGATCGGGCCGGAAGAGGTCTAAGAGCGCCATGGGTACGCAGTCGCGCGGGGCGGGCATCGCCGCCCGTCGCCGCGCCCACGCCGAGCGGACGAGAAGGGAAGCGGACGCCCTGGCCGCCGAGGGGGCAACTTCGGCTGCGCCCTCCGCGGTGCGCTCGGTCGCATCTGACCGCGGCTCCCGGGCGGCATCGTCGGCAGTGTCCGACCGCGGCCCCCGGGCGACGGCACAAACGAGCCGGCGCGAGCGCCCCGTGGCGCGCCGCCGCCGCTGGACCCGGGGAAAGGTCGCGGCCCTCGTGCTGACACTGCTCGTGGTGGCCCTCGCGGGCGCGGTGATCGCCGGTTTCTCGTGGCTGCGCTGGTTTGCCCACGACGATGCGGCCGACATCCAGGGCACGTGGTATTTGGCCGGTACCTCCACGCCCATCGTCATCGACGACGAGCGCATCCAGCTCACCGAGGATGTGGCCTACCACTACACGCTCGATCCGAACGCGAAGACCATCGAGTTCACCTTCGGGAGCCTCACGGGGGGCGGCTGCTACCGCTTCTCGCTCGACCGCGACGAGCTCGCCTTGGTGGACGGCACGTTCACGGGTACCGACACACTGGGGCGCGACATTGGCTGGACGCTGGAGGCCCTCGTCGAGCGCTTGCGGGACGGCGATCTCGCTCCGGCTGAGGAGTCGGGCAAGGGACTCACGCTGCTCTCGCGCACGCCCACCTCGGGCGCCTCGGCCCATCCCAAGGCCGTGCGAGACACGCCGGCTCCCGACGATGGGGAAGGGGGCGGCTCGGGGGACACCGACGGGGCCGCAGCTGACGGGGCCGATGATGCCGGCGACGCGTCCGCGGATGGCGGGGACGGCGGCGATGCCCAGACCATTCAGGACGAGCCGGTGGGCGATCTGTCCGGGAAGATTCCCGCCGACATCAACGACCCGCAGGACAAGGCTGCCGACGACGCGGCCGCCTCGGGTGCCTCCGACGATGCGTCCGGTGCCGCCGACGCGGCTGGCGCATCCGGCAGCGGCACGGCCTCGGGCAGCGGGTCGGCCTCCAGCAGCGGCACGGCCTCGGGCAGCGGCGTCTGATGGCGCCCCTCGCCGTCGAGCGCGTGGCCATCGAGCGCGACCGCATGGTGCTGCTCGTGCGCGTGGCGGGCGGTCCGGCCGCGCATCTGTCGCCCGAGGCGGCCGCCCGGCTTCTGCGGGCTCGCCCCCATCTGGCCGAGCACGCGTGCCTGAACGCCCAGGGCGAGCCCTTCGGGGCCATCCTCGACCGCACCTCGCTTCCCCATATCTTGGAGCACCTCGTCATCGACTTCCAGGCTGAGTTCGACGACCGCTCGGCGGCTACTTTTGTCGGTACGACGGAATGGCTGAACGAGCGCGAAGGTCTGGCCCGCGTTGAAGTAAACTTTACCGATGACCTCATCGCCCTGGCGGCCCTGAAGGCGGCCCGGGCGCTCATGGAAGGGATGGTGGAATAGCCATGTCATCAGCTCACATCACCTTCGACACCACCGGCGACAAGATCGCCCGCCGCGTGCGCAAGATGCGCCCCTCGGCCGTGCGCAACCTGTTCGCCGCCGCCACCCGCGACGACGTCATCTCGCTGTCGGGCGGCATGCCCGCCGTCTCGCTCCTTCCCGAGGAGGACGTGCGCCGCGCCACCCTGGCCGCCATCGAGGACCCGGCTGCCCGGGCCGTGTCGCTGCAGTACGGCCCCACCGACGGCCTTGCGGGCCTGCGCGCGGTGCTCGCCGACATGATGCGCGATCTGGGCATCCGCGTGAAGGCCGACCAGGTGCTCGTCACCACCGGCGCCCAGGAGGCCCTAAGCCTCATCGCCGAGGCCTTCATCGATCCGGGCGACATCATCATCACCGAGGGCCCCACCTACCTGGGGGCGCTCCAGGCCTTCTCCGCCTTCGAGCCCGACATCCGCGCCATCCCCTTCGACGACGAGGGCATGCGCATGGATCTTCTGGAAGAGGAGCTCAAGCGCATCGGCAAGGGCAACCCGCGCCTGAAGTACTGCTACACCATCCCGAACTTCCAAAATCCCGGCGGCGTCACCATGACCGCCGAGCGCCGCCGGCGCCTGCTGGAGCTGGCCCGCGAGTACGATTTCATGGTGGTGGAGGACGACCCCTACGGTCGTCTGCGCTACGACGGCGGCCACCAGGTGCCGCTCAAGGCCATGGACGACTCGGTCATCTACCTGGGCACTATCTCGAAGATGCTGGGTCCGGGCCTGCGCACGGGCTGGGTGGCCGCTCCCGAGGCGGTGCTTGCCCGCATCAACCTGGTGAAGCAGGGCGCCGACTTGTGCGGCAGCTCGTTCGACCAGCTCATCGTGCAGCACTACTTCGCCGACATCCCCTGGCAGAAGACGCTACAGAAATTCATCGGCGTGTACAAGGAGCGCCGCGACACCATGCTCGCGGCCCTGGACGAGTTCTTCCCGCCCGAGGCCACCTGGACGCGCCCCGAGGGCGGCATGTTCCTCTGGATCACGCTGCCCGACTATATGGATACCGATTCGATGCTTGCCGAGGCGCTGGAATCGGGCGTAACCTATGTGCCGGGGAACTCGTTTTTCCCCGACGGTATCACGGGCAAGAACTCCATGCGCGTGAACTTCAGCTTCGAGACGCCGGAGTCCATCACCGAGGCCATCCGCCGTCTGGCCGGGGTTATCGAGGAGCGTCTGGAGCTGTACCGCGTGTTCATCAACGCCGGCGCGCTGCCGGGTTACGGAAAGGAGGCCGTCATGGCCGAGAAGGAACGCGAGAACTGGGACGACGTGCTGGTGGCGTCCGAGCAGAACGAGGAGGCCGTCATGCAGGCCCGCGAGGGCGATGCCGCTCAGATCGACATCGCCGAGGACAAGGTGGCCGCCGCCGAAGAGGAAGCGGCGGAATAACGACGAACGTTCAGCGGGGGCCAGGGGGCATACTCCGCGGTCGTCCGGGCGCGGCTGCGGGATATACCTCCGTGCTCAGACAGTCCTCGCTTGGTGCAAGTGTCCACTGGACACTTGCAGTCGCTGCGGAACTGCGCGCGGAGGCACACCCCGCATCCGTGCCCTACTCATAGGTGAAAGAGAGGCAACATGAAAGTAGCAGTGCTCATGGGAGGCAAGTCCTTCGAGCGTGAGGTGTCGCTGGCATCGGGTAAGGTGGTCTGTGAGGCCCTGGAAGAGGCCGGCCACAAGGTGGTGCCGCTGGACACGAACGCCGATCTGGTGCCCACGCTGCGCAGCGAGCGGCCCGACGTGGTGTACAACGCCCTGCACGGCAAGCACGGCGAGGACGGTACCATCCAGAGCCTGCTCGAGTTCGTCGGCCTGCCCTTCGTGGGCTCGCCGGCCAGCGTGTGCCATCGCGCCTGGAACAAGGACGCGCTGCACTCCTCGCTGGAGAAGTACCGCGACATCACCGGCGAGGAGGGCATCGCAAGCTGGCCCCAGGGCGTGTACCTGTCCCGCGACGCCTTCAAGGATATGGGCGCCGCCACGGCCCTCGACATGGTGGCCGATCGCGTGATCGGGGGCTACCCGGTGTGCGTGAAGCCGGCCCACGGCGGCAGCGCCCTTGGCGTGCACAAGGTGAGCTCCCAGGACGAGCTGGGCGAGGCGGTGCTCGACGCGCTCTCCTTCGACGATGCGGTGAACATCGAGCAGTGGATCGACGGCGTGGAGGTATCGGTGGCCATCCTCGGCACCGGCTGGGACGCCTATGCGCTCCCGCCGGTGGAGATCGTGGCCCGCGAGGGCGAGTTCTTCGACGCCGCAGCCCGCATGCGCAACGACGCCGTGGAGTTCTTCTGCCCCGTGCGCTCGGCGTCGCTCTCGCCCGATGAAGCCACGGCCCACGCCATCCGCGCGGAGATCGAGCGGGCCGCCCTGGAAGTGTACCGCGCCTACGGCGCCCGCGATCTGGGCCGCGTGGACCTCGTGTGGGACGGCGGTCAGGCCCGCTGCTTCGAGCTGGACGTGTCCCCGGGCATGACCCCGCACTCGCTGTTCCCCATGGCCTGCGACGCTGCCGGGCTCACCCTGCCCAAGGTGCTCGACAGCCTCGTCGTGGAGGCCTACGCCCGCGGTGCCAAGTTCTAGGGAACCGACGGCCTGGTAGCAGCGCGGTCTGGCGGTCGGCGTTCGCCGGCCCCTTCCCGTACTCGTTTGCTTTTACCCGAGGCCGAATCCGAGGTCGAACGAAATGTTCGGCCTCGGTCGTTTTCGCGCACGATTTCTCGCCCCCTGTGCCCATATTGCGCAGGGGGTGAGTTTTTCTATGAGAGATTTGCTTATCGATGATGTTTGACAACTTGTTTACCGTAAGGTGAGAAGCGGGCTTTCGCGGCCCCTTCGGGTTCGCCGCACCCTATAATGAGCGAACTTGATAACCTGTCGATAAAGGAGGCAGTCATGGCCAACAAGTTTGGAATGTTTCTGATCGGTGGCGTCGTCGGCGCCGTTGCGGCCCTCTTGGCCGCTCCGCGTCCGGGCGCGGAGACCCGCGCCATGGTGGCCGACAAGGCCAACGATATCCTGGGCGACGCCCAGCAGTGGGGCGGGCAGGCCGCGGCCGGCGCCCAGCACATCTACCAGGAGGCCGCCACGAAGGGCGCCGAAGTGGTGAACAACGTTACCGCCCGCGGTCAGGAAATCGCCTCCGAGGCCGCCGCGCGCGGCGCCGATGTGGCCGCTTCCATCCAGGAGGCCGCCAGCAACATCTCGCCGACCATCAACGAGAAGGGCGACGAGCTGCGCGAGAAGATCGAGGCCGCCCGCCAGCGCATCGCCGACCAGGTGAGCAAGAACGCCGGCGAGGATGCCGACGCCGTGTCCGACGCCGTCGAGGACGTGAAGGACGCCGCTGCCGATGCAGGCGAGGCCGTGAAGAGCGCCGCCCACGAGGCCAAGGAGGCCCTGGACGCCGACAAGAAGGACGAAAAGTAGATCATGGCCAAGCGTTACGGCACCACCGGTGAGCTTATCGGCAAGCGCGTGCTCCGCGATAAGAGCACGCCGAAGAAGCCCGAGGCGGTAGGGCGGCTGGGAAAGGTGCGCCACTGCGTGTTCCATCCCAGCCAGCGCCGCTTCGTCGGCTTCATCGTGAAGCGGCCCGACCTGCTGTGGATGTTCCGCCGCAAGGACGTGTTCGTGGCCTACAACGGCTACGACGTGGTGGACGGCCGCATCGTGGTGCTGAAGGACCCGGCGGCCACCGACAAGGGAGCCTGCCAGGCGCTCGGCGTGAGCTACGACGACTGCGTGCTGTGGGAGGGCCTGCCCGTCATCAGCGAGGACGGCACCGTGTACGGCACGGTGGGCGATGTGTCCTTCGACCCGAAGACCGGGGAGGTGCGCTCCCTGCGCGTGACCCAGGGCGCCACCGCCAACGCGCTGCTCGGCGTGAAGGAGGTGCCCGGGTCCATGATCCGCGGCTTCAAGCGCGGCGTGGGCACGGCGCTTGCCGTGAACGGCGCGGCCGACGAGGAGAACCCGGTGCTCGGGGCCATTCTCGTGGCCGACGAGGCGGCCGAGCTCGCGGCCGAGGGCGGCCTGGCCGCCAAGGCCGGCGAGGCCACGGCGGTGGTGGCCGATCGGGCGCGGGAGACCGTGGAGTCGGTGAAACCGGCGGTGTCCTCCGCCACGAAGGCGGCGGGCAAGGCCGTGAACGCCGGCGCCTACGCCACGGGTCGCCAGATCAAGCGCGCCAGCGGCATGTTCTCCGCCTTCAAGGAGGAGTACGACAAGGCCCGCAAGGACGACGACTAGGGCCGTTTTGCCGTCCCGCTTCCTCCGGGCCCGGCCTGCCGGTCGCGAGGGCGCCGGAGCATGCGTGCGCGCCGGGCGCATGCCCTCTTGCGCCGCTGTGGCGGGGACGCGATTGCTTACAATTCCGTCACCAAGGTAAAGACTTTCCGAAGAGTGCCCCGATGCCCGGGGCACTCCGTTACACTGGAGCCTATGAGTACACACGAGAACAACCGCCCCAAATCCGAGCGCCTCCAGAAGCTGGGGGCCAAGGCCCACGAGGAGAAGTCCGTCGCCGGTCACGAGATGCCCGCGGCCAACATCTTCAAGTTCGCGGGCCTTATTGCGTTCTTCGTCATCATGATCGTGGTGTGTGTGGCCGTCTGGCCCATGATCCACGAGCTGTTCGAGCCGGGCGGGGTGGACCGCGTCACCTCCGACATCCGCAACGCCGGCCCCTGGGGCTTCCTCATTCTGCTGGCCATCCAGTTTTTGCAGATCGTCGTGGCCTTCATCCCCGGCGAGGTGGTGCAGGTGGCCGCCGGCATGATCTACGGGCCGTGGGTGGGCGCGCTCATCATCTGGCTCGGCTGCGTTATCTCCAGCTCGTTCATCTTCGTGCTCGTGCACAAGCTGGGCGCGCCGTTCGTGCAGGCCATGGTGCCTGAGAAGTACATGGGGAAGTTCCGCGAGTGGGAGAGCTCCGAGAAGTTCAACGCCATCGTGTTCATCTTGTTCCTCATCCCCGGGCTGCCGAAGGACGTGTTCACCTACATCACGCCGCTCACGCACATGACCATGCGCAACTTCGTGCTCATCTCGAACTTCGCCCGCATTCCCGGCATCGTGCTGTCCACCTATGCAGCGGCCGGGCTCGTGTCGGGCAACATCGCGGAGTCGGTGGCCATCTTCGCGGTGACCGCCGTGGTGGCCGTGGTGGCGCTTGTCGTGTACAGCCGCGTGACGAAGAAGACGGACACGCCGAAAGACAGCGCGTCGAAGTAGCAGGGGGCTCGTCGCAGCTGTGCCGTGGGGTGAAGCGGCGATGCCCGCAGTTCCGGATCCCCAGCCCCTCCCTTCGCCACTTTCTTTGTGAAAGAACGCGCGGTCAGAGTTTGTTTCGGTACAATAGGCGCCGTTATTGATGCGACCCCAAGGAGGATACCCATGCCGAAGATCACCCGTGATCAGGTGCGCGTTCCCGCCGACGTCATGCCCGAGATGCGTGACGAGTACATTTCCAACTACATGAAGGCCACGCGCGAGACCGGCCGTCTCATGCTGTTCGCCTGCGATCAGAAGATCGAGCACTTGAACGCGGACTTCTACGGCGAGGGCATCGACATCGCCGACCTCGATCCGGAGCACCTGTTCAAGATCGGCAACGAGGGCGTCTGCGGCGTGCTCGCCGGCCAGCGCGGTCTGGTGGCTCAGTACGCGGCCGACTATCCCGAGATCAACTACCTCGTGAAGATGAACTCCAAGACCAACATCGTGGGCACCAAGCAGGAGGATCCCTACTCCCCGCAGCTGTACGATCTGGACGCCGTGCTGGCCATGAAGGAGGCCGGCGTGAACGTGGTGGGCCTCGGCTACACCATCTACCTGGGTTCCGAGTACGAGGCCACCATGATGGCCGAGGCCGGCGAGCTCATCGCCCAGGCCCATGCCAACGGCCTCATTGTGGTGCTGTGGATCTACCCCCGCGGCAAGGCCGTGACCGCCGAGAAGGACCCGGACCTCATCGCCGGTGCTGCCGGCGTGGCACTCTGCCTCGGCGCCGATTTCGTGAAGGTGAACCCGCCGAAGCCCGAGGACGGTCGCACTCCCGCCGAGGCGCTGAAGATCGCCTCGACCGCTGCCGGCCGCTGCGGCCTGGTGTGCGCGGGCGGCTCCACGGTGGATGCCGAGACCTTCCTCACCCAGCTCTACGACCAGATTCACGTGGGCGGTGCCTGCGGCAACGCCACGGGCCGCAACATCCACCAGCGCTCCCTGGACGAGGCGGTGCGCCTGACCAAGGCCATCTCCGCCATCACCCTGGCCGACTGGACGGTGGCCGACGCCCTGGCCGTGTTCAACGGCGAGAAGGACTTCACCCTGGCCGACATCTAGGCCGCGGGCATAGCGTTTACGGGAAAGGCTTCCGCGAGGGAGCCTTTCTTTATGGGATTGAGAAGGGAGATGTGGCAATGAGCGCGCTTGATGGATTGGCAGGGCGAGTTGTGCGGCCGTACCGCGAGGAGGACGTACCCGCTCTGACGGAGATTTGGAATGCCGTGGTGGAGGCCGGCCGCGCCTTTCCGCAGATTGACCCGCTGACGGCGGAGAGCGCGCGGGCGTTCTTCGCGGAACAGTCCTATACGGGAGTGGCCGAGCTGGACGGAGAGGTCGTGGGGCTCTACATCCTGCATCCCAACAACGTGGGCCGCTGCGGGCACGTGTCGAACGCCAGTTACGCGGTGTCGTCGGAGGCGCGCGGGTGCGGGCTCGGACGCCTTCTGGTGGAGGACTCGCTGCGTCAGGCGGCGCGCCTCGGCTTCCGCGGCCTGCAGTTCAACGCCGTGGTGGCCAGCAACACGGGGGCTATGGCGCTGTACGAGAAGCTGGGCTTCCAGCGCATCGGGCGCATTCCCGGCGGTTTTCTCAACAAGGACGGCGCATACGAGGACACGTTCATCTACTACCACGAGACCGTTTGAGCGCGTTGCCAGGTCGTCCCGCCTGGGCGCACCGTCGTCCTGCCGAGGCGCATCGTTGCCCTGCCGTCCCCTGCCCGCAACGAAAAGCGGCTCCCCAAGGGGAGCCGCTGTTGCTTCATGGTGCCCGGGGCGGGATTTGAACCCGCACACCTTTCGGCAACGGTTTTTGAGACCGTCGTGTCTGCCGTTCCACCACCCGGGCTTAGGCGCATCTACGCAGTATAGCGGAAGCGCGGGATGCCGTCGAGAAGAAACCGCAGAAGGTTCTCGCGTCGGCGCTGCGCGGGCGCTATGACTTGCAGCCGCGCAGAGCGTTACGGCCGCACGGGGCAAGGCCCGTTACGCCAGCCCCATCCACAACATGATCTTCGGCACGTAGCCCATGATGAAGATGACGATGATGAGCACCGGCAGGCCGAAGGTGAGCCAGCCACGGGCCCAGCGGGGGAACTTCACGCCGTCGCCCGTGTCCGCTTCGGCGAGGAAGTTGTTCCAGCCCCAGCCCTTGCGGCTCACGCAGAACACCACGTACAGAAGGCTTCCCAGGGGCAGCAGGTTGTTCGACACGATGAAGTCCTCGATGGACTGGATGTCGCCGATGCCCGGCACCGTCACGCCGGCCAGCACGTTGAAGCCGAGCGCGCAGGGCAGGCTCAGCACCGTGACCAGGATAGCCGTGCGCTTGATGGCGTCGCGGCGCGACAGATCCCACTTCTCCATGGTGAAGGTGATGAGGTTCTCGAACACGGCGATGATGGTGGACAGCGCGGCGAAGCTCATGAACACGAAGAACAGCGTGCCCCACAGCTGCCCTAAGGGCATCTGCTCGAAGACGCTCGGCAGGGTGATGAACACGAGCGAGGGGCCCGAGTCGGGGGCGACGGCGAAGGCGAAGCAGGCGGGGAAGATGATGAGGCCCGCCAAGATGGCTACCAGCGTGTCGAGCCCACAGATGCGCAGGGCCTCGCCGGTGAGCGAGTTCTGCTTGCCGATGCGGCTGCCGAACACCTCCATGGCCGAGATGCCGAGCGACAGCGTGAAGAACGCTTGGCCCATGGCGGCATACACGGCCTCGCCGAAGCCGGCCGCGCCGCCGGCGAACATCTTCCCGAAGTCGGGCACGAGGTAGAACGCGAGGCCCTCGGCGGCGCCGGGCAGGGTGACCGAGCGCACCACGAGCAGCCCCATGACGCCGAGCAGGCAGATCATCATGATCTTGGTGATGCGCTCCACGCCCTTCTGCAGGCCGAAGCTGCACACGAAAAACCCGATGACGATGACGGCGAGCATCCAGCCGACCATCTCGGAGGGGTTGGCCAGCATGGTGCCGAACACGCCGGCGACGCCCTCGGGATCGAGCCCCGCGAAGGTACCGGTGCCCATCTTGGCGGTGTAGGCGAGCATCCAGCCGCATACGGTGGTGTAGAACATCATGAGCAGCATGCAGCCCACATACCCCCACCAGCTGAACCAGTGCCAGCGGCGCGACGGCTGCAGGATGTCGAAGGCGAGCGCGCCGGAGCGCTGGGAGGCGCGGCCCACGGCGAACTCCATTACCATCACGGGCAGGCCCAGGATGACGAGGAACACCAGGTACATGAGGATGAACGCCGCGCCGCCGTACTCGCCGGCAATGTAGGGGAAGCGCCACACGATGCCGAGGCCGATGGCGCAGACGGCCGAGAAGAGGATGAATCCGAGGCGGCTCGCGAAGTGCTCGCGGGGCGCGGCAGCGCTGCCGATGCCGGCGGGGATGTCGCCGCCGGCGGGGTTGGCGTCGCGGGCGGGTGCGACCGCATCGCGGGCC
Organism: uncultured Adlercreutzia sp.; assembly: GCF_958431955.1. GTDB lineage: Bacteria > Actinomycetota > Coriobacteriia > Coriobacteriales > Eggerthellaceae > Adlercreutzia. The sequence continues at coordinate 20,753 of NZ_CAUASN010000020.1, forward strand.
GGGGCAGGAATGGAAGCGGGGTCGGTGGCCATGATTGCTCCTGGTGCTCGGGCGTCGGGGCGCGGGCGGCCTAGGGGGCTGGGTTGCAGCCGAGCCGCAGGACTTCGCCGGCGACGCGCTTGAACGAAATTGCAGCAGCCATTGTAGCGGAAGGCGACCAGTGTGGTCATGGTAAGCGGCGGGAGGATTGGCAACGGCTTTGTGTCTGGGGGAGAGGGGAGTGTGCGGGCGCGCGTGCAGTGCGGCATAATGAAATCATGAACGATGTACTCACATATTTAGAAGAGCAGCTGGCCCCGTTTAGCGAGGAGCCCCTCAACGCCGTGGACTCGGCGCTGCTCGCCCAGTTCTGCATGGCCCGCGGCGAGGGTGTGATGCCGCGGGTGCTGGGACGCGGGGAAGAAGCTGCGGGCGAGGCCGGAGGCACCGGCACGGGCGCGCGGCGTTTCCGGGGACTCGCGGCGCTGCGGGCGGAGTGGCGGCGCGTGCGCGAGAGTGGTCTGAGGCGGGGCCGCAGGCGCAAGAACACCGGCGATGGGCGCGAGGACGGCCCCGGCGAGTCCGACGGCAGGGATGCTCGGACGGCGACGCTGGGGAAGACGCTTGCGGAAGGGGAGGCACCGGAAGGGACAGCAGACGAGGTTGCGCCGACCCGAGGGCCGGACGGCCGTGGCTCCGCCGCAGCATCGTCGGCCGCCGCGCACGACCGGCTCGAGGCCCTGCAGATGGCCGATGCCCCCGCGAGCTCGGTGCGCTTCGCCGATCTGCTGCGGGCGGAGCTGTTCCCCACGATGTTCTCCGGCATGCATGCGGCCCAGATGAAGCAGCAGCTCTTCCTCATGGCGGCGAGCCCGCGCTTCCGCGATCTGCTCATCTACGATCACGCCGCCGCCTTCGACGAGGAGCTGGGGCTGCAATTCGCCGCCACCACCTTCGTGTGCCCGGATCAGTTCGCCTACGTGGGGTTCCGGGGCACCGACACCACGCTCACCGGCTGGCGGGAGGACTTCAACATGGCCTACATGGTGCCTGTGCCGGCCCAGGACATGGCTGCCCGCTATCTGGCGGCGGTGGCGGCCGACCCGCGTCTGCCCGAAGCCCTCATTCTGGGCGGCCACTCCAAGGGCGGCAACCTGGCGGAGTATGCGGCGCTCACCGCGGCGCCGCCGGTGCAGGCCCGCATCGCGCATCTGTACAGCCACGACGGCCCGGGCTTCATGGTCGGCACGTTCTCGGAGGACGACTACGCGCCTCTGGCCGGCCGCATGACCAAGCAGGTGCCGGAGGACTCCATGGTGGGCATCCTCATGGAATCGGGCATGCCCACCCAGGTGGTGAGCGCCACCGGCCGGGGCTTCGAGCAGCACTCGGTGTACCGCTGGGAAGTGGCGTCGGGCGAGGGCGCAGCGACCTTCGTCACGTTACCGGAGCTGCCGGAGCGCACCCAGCGCCGGGCCGAGGCCCTGAAACGCTGGCTCGCCTCCATGGACGGGGCCGACCGCGAGCGCATGGTGGACGCGCTGTTCGACGCGGTGCGGGCTGCGGGCATTACCGATGCGGCGCAGATATTCGAGGGCGGTCGCGAATGGGCTATTCTGCGCGACGGCGTGATGCGCGCGCCGGCCGAGGACCGCGCGACCATGCTGAACGCCTTGCGGGGGCTCACCCGTGCCTTCAGCGACGTGACTGCCGAGCGCAACCACGCCCACCGCGACGCCCAGCGCAAAGCCAAGGGGAGCCGCGTGCCTTAAATCCAGTGGACGCGTGTCTCGTCGTAGCGGGTAGACCCCTTCGGCTCGGGATGATTCAGGGCATGCCCCACCGCCACGAGCGCGAACGGTTCCACGCCCTTGGGGCTGCCGAGGGCCACGTCCACCGCCGCGATGCGGTCGGCCTCGGGCGCAATGCCGAGCCAGACGGCGCCAAGCCCGATGTTCGCGGCCTCCAGCAGGATGTTCTCCACGGCGGCGCTCATGTCGAGCGGGGTGCAGCGCGGGAAGCGCAGGCCTTCGGTGCGGGTGCACACGGCAATGACGCACGGCGCCAGCTTCGCCGGCGCGGCGTAGGGGCTCGTGGCGGCCAGGGCCATGCGGGTGGTCTCGTCGCGGGCGATGAAGAACTCCCAGGGTTGCTGGTTGCCGGCCGACGGGGCGGCCATGGCGGCGCGCATGAGCCGCTCGATGTCGTCGATGCTCACAGGCTCGTCGGTGAATTGGCGCACGCTGCATCGCTTGAAAATGGCGTTCATGAAGTAGTCCTCGATCCTTGTCGCCAGTAAGAGCCGGGCCGGTGGGAGGGGTCGGCCTCGGCATGAGAGCGCGCTTCGGGGCGCGATAGTCGTATCGAACTCCCACTCTAACGACTGGGAAATGGAGGAGGTGGGCGAAGGTCGCGCCCATTACTAATCTGCGAACCCCCTGCTACGGAACCGACAAGAACTTACTGTCGCCCCCCCCCGCCTTCGGATCCCGTGCTCCCGCCTTCGGATCTCCCCATCCTCTCTCCCTCTCTCGCAAGATCCGCGCAAATGCATAGAAGATGCGGGCGAAAACAGCAGGATCCGCGCAAATGCGCGGATCCTGCATCCCTCAGTCGTGCATTTTCGCGAAACTTGCGGCCGATGCTGCTGCGGCCGCTTTTCCGCAGCGTCGTACTGCGGCTCGGGTGTCTTCCCTGCCTGCAGCCCCCGCTGTCCTACAGGTCGCGCTGGTAGAGATCCTCGTAGGTCTCGCGGCGGGTGACCACGCGCGCCTCGCCGTCGCGCACGAACACCACGGCCGGGCGCGGCTGGCCGTTGTAGTTGCTGGCCATGGTCATGTTGTAGGCGCCGGTGCCGAACACGCACACGATATCGCCCAGCTCGGCCTTCTGCAGGGGCATGTCCACCACCACGGCGTCGCCGCTCTCGCAGTGCTTGCCGCACAGCGTGACGATCTCCTCGCGCGGCTGGGCCGCCTTGTTGGCGATGGTGGGCTCGTAGTCGGCGTGGTAGAGCGCTGTGCGGATGTTGTCGGACATGCCGCCGTCCACGGCCACGTACTTGCGGATGCCCGGCAGCGTCTTCAAAATGCCCACGGTGTACAGCGTCACGCCGGCGTTGGCCACCAGGCTGCGGCCCGGCTCCACCAAAAGGCGCGGCAGGGGCAGCCCGTGGCGCTCGCACAGGTCGCGCACTGCCGAGCAGGTGACCTCGGCGAAGTCGTCGATGGAAGAGGGGGCGTCGTCGGCCAGGTACGCGATGCCCAGGCCGCCGCCCAGATCCAGCTCCTCGATCACGTAGTCGTAGCGCTCGCGGATGCGCGCCATGAACTCCACCATGACCGCCGCCGCTTCGCGGAAGGAGTGCAGCGCGAAGATCTGCGAGCCGATGTGGCAGTGCAGGCCGGCCAGGCGCACGTTCTCGGCGGCCAGCACGTCGCCCACGCAGTTGAAGGCGAAGTCCTCGCGCATGGTGAAGCCGAACTTGGAATCCTCGCAGCCGGTGCGGATGTACTCGTGGGTGTCGGCCTCCACGCCGGGGGTGATGCGCATGTACACGTCCTGCACCACGCCGAGGCGTCCGGCGATCTCGTTCACGCGGGCCAGCTCGATGCGGGAATCCAGCACGATGCAGCCCACGCCGGCGCCGATGGCCTCCTCCAGCTCGCGCGGCGTCTTGTTGTTGCCGTGCACGAACACGCGCTCCATGGGGAAGCCCACGGCCTGGGCGCAGGCCAGCTCGCCGCCGCCGGACACATCCAGGCACAGCCCCTCGGCCTCGGCGATGCGCACCACTTCCTTGTTGAGGAACGCCTTCGACGCGTAGATGATGTCCGAGTTCTCGTAGCGGCTGCGGAAGGCCTCGCGGTAGGCCTCCATGCGGTGGCGCAGGTCGGCCTCGTCGAACACGTAGAGCGCGGTGCCCTCGTCGCAGGCGAGCTGAACCATGTCGACGCCGCCGATGAACAGGTGGTCGTCGCGCACCTCGGCGGTCTCGGGCAGCACGGCGCCCAGCTCCATGGTGGTGCGCATGTCGGGTTTCTTAGTGAGGTCGGAGGCAGGCAGGGCCATTTCCGCTTCCTTTCTTCTCGGGCATCAGGTATGTCTTTCGCCGAGCGCTCGCAGGCATCTCGGCGGGGGGGGGCATGTCTGCACCCATGTTTCTCTCGTGAATGGCCGTATCTTACCAGCCTGCCGGCTGCCTGCGTATGTCCGACTCGTTAAATCGCCCAACCGGTAATTGAGCGGCTTCACTGGAAGGCGAGACACGAAACCACCCAGCATCTCGCTCCGTTCACGCATCTTCGCTCGAGAGGCAGGCGTGTTCCAGCAATGTGCCCCATGCCCCCTTGTTAATTGAATGATAATAAGAAGGCAATAAGGAAGTGGCGAAGCTCACAGATCTGACCAGGTGTTTTTCCAAGAGGTGCGGGAGGGGCGCCCCGTTGTTGTTCTTCGGTGTTAATAAGAGGTGCTGCTGAAGAGCTTTGGAATTTAAGGAGCTGTTGATAGGGTGTGCAAGAGCGAGGGCTGGGTCGTGAAGCGACGGTTCTATGGTATGTTCTCGTCAGTGGATAATTGCTGCTGCGGTGGCGCCCGATGAAAGGAACCAACATGGCGAAGATCGAACCTTCCGTGGACCAGTGGCTGCGTGAGGCCAAGGCCGATCCGGCCGCGGCCCAGTGTGGCATGTTCCTCACCCATAACGGCGTGGTGCGCATTACGCCGAAGGCCCAGGTGCGCGAGGGCGTGGAAGGACTCGGCGAGGTGGTGGCCGTGGAATTCTCCTACGACGCCGAGGGCCTGGCTGCTGCTGAGGCCGAGGCGCTCACCTGGCCCGGCGTCTACTATGTGCGCACGTGGCTGAACGAGGGCCGCTGCGAGGTGGGCGATTCGCTCATGTACGTGCTCATCGGCGCCGACATCCGCCCCAACTGCATCGACGCCCTGCAGAAGCTCGTCGGCCACATCAAAAACGAGCTCGTCGTGGAGAAGGAGATCTTCGCGTAGAAGTCTTTGGCAGAGCGGAGGAGAAGCTTGGCGAACGGGCCTTCTCCCCGCCCTGATAGGCGGTTTCCTCTATAGATCTAAGTATTATACTTTTGAGTATAATACTTTGTAGTATAATATCTCTCCATCTCTAAGACCGTGCAGCGGAGGGGGCTTTTCGCCATGGAAACATTTGTCGACCGTGTTGAGGATATGGCCACATTGGAAGAGCAGTTTGCCAGCCGGCAGGCGGCTATGGTGGTCATCTACGGTCGTCGCCGCGTGGGCAAGACGGCTCTTATCGCTGAGTTTATGCGAGATAAGCGCGGCCTCTATTTTCTGGCAACAGAGGAATCGGAAGAACAGAATCGCGCCGCTTTTCAGCGGCAAGTGGCGGCGTTCCTCGACGATGATCTGCTCGCCCAGGCGCCCGTTGACAATTGGGATATCCTGTTCGACCGGCTTACGAAAACCGACGAGAGGCTCATCATCGCCCTGGACGAGTTCCAGTATCTCGGCAAGGCGAACCGCGCGTTTCCCTCGGTATTCCAGCGTATTTGGGATACGATGCTCGGCAAACGCAATGTGATGATCATTCTCTGCGGCTCGCTCATCTCTCTCATGGAGAGCCAAGTGCTGTCCTACAGCAGCCCGCTTTACGGGCGACGCACGGCCCAAATTCGCATGAAGCAGATACCCTTCCGGTTTTACGGCGACTTCTTTCCCGAGGGGGCTGCGTATCGCGATCTTGTCGAGCGCTATAGCGTTACGGGAGGCGTGCCCAAGTATATCGAGAGCTTTAGGAGCGCCCAGGATATTTACCGGGGCATCGCGAAGAGCGTGCTGAACTCCAACAGCTACTTGTACGACGAGCCCAATTTCCTTCTGTCCAAGGAAGTGAGCGAGGTAGGCACATATTTCTCCATTTTGCGGGCGGTAGCTATGGGAAACCGCAAAAGCGGTGACATTGCCGCAGCGCTGAACGTGAAGCAGACGGGCCTATCGAAGTACTTGAAAGTGCTCGAGCAGCTTGATGTGCTTGAGCGCGTGGTGCCGGTGACTGAGTTGAATCCCCAGAAGAGCAAGAAAGGGCTGTACCGTATTAAGGACAACTACCTGCGCTTCTGGTTCCGGTTCGTCTTTCCCCAGATGGGCCTTTTGGAGACTGGTCGCGGAGAGGAAGCGCTCAAGGCGATAAGAAGAAACTTCATCGACGGGCAAGTCGCCTACGTGTACGAGGACGTGTGCCGCGACCGCCTCTGGGACCTGGGCGCGCAGGGGGTGATTCCGTTCATGCCGAATCGTGTGGGTGCATGGTGGGGCGCCCGCGATGTGGAACTTGACGCGGTGGCCCTCAGCACGGAAGAAGGGCGAGTCTTGTTTGGCGAGTGCAAGTTCTGGACGAAGCCGGTGGGAGTTGGCGTGTTGGAGCATCTTGAGAAACAGGCGCAAAGAGCTTTAGATGACCCGGTTTTCGGTCCCTATAGGAGCGCGCCGACCTTTGCCGTTTTCAGCATTGGCGGGTTTACGGACGAGTTGCGGGCCCTCGCCGATGGGCGCGAGGATGTCTACCTCTTCGAGTGAACTGCCCGTTGCCGCGCCCGAACTGCATCGACGCCTTGCAGAAGCTCGTCGGCCACATCAAAAACGAGCTCGTCGTGGAAAAGGAGATCTTCGCGTAGCATCGCGAAGCCTCAGACGGCCGTGAATTACGGCCCTCTCCCCTGAGCCGTCGCGGCTTTTGCCCCGTGCGCCCTTATAATCGTCCGATCAGAGAGAACTTTCGCGCTCGGGAGAGGACGCAACATGGCAGTGAAGATCGGCTTGGTGGGCACCGGCACCGTGGGTGGCGGCTGCATCGACATTATCCAGAAGCACAAAGAGGCTTTCGCCCGCCATTATGGCGTTGAAATCGAGCTGGCCCAGGTGTGCTCACGGGATATCGCCCAGGCCGAGGCCCGCGGGGTGGCCGACATCTTCACCTACGACTTCCACGACATTCTGAGCAACCCGGAAATTGACATCGTGGTGGAGCTTATCGGCGGCACTACCGTGGCGCGCGAGGTGGTGCTGGGTGCGCTGGCTGCGGGCAAGGCCGTCGTCACGGCCAACAAGGCGCTCATGGCCACCCATGGCAAGGAAGTCATGGAAGCGGCCGAGGCAGCTGGCAAGGAACTGGCCTTCGAGGCCAGCGTGGGCGGCGGCATTCCCATCATCGACCCGCTGAAGCACTCGCTCATCGCCAACGAGATCACCTCGGTCATGGGCATCGTGAACGGCACCACCAACTACATGCTCACGCGCATGGCCGACAACGGCCTGTCCTACGAGGACGCGCTGGCCGAGGCCCAGGCCAAGGGCTTCGCCGAGGCCGACCCCACGGCCGATGTGGGCGGTTTCGACGCGGCCGCCAAGATCGCCATTCTGGCCTCCATCGCCTTCAACTCGCGCGTGACCTTGGACGACGTGTTCACCGACGGCATCACGAACATCAGCCCGGTGGACATCGATGCCGCCCGCGATATGGGCTACGTCATCAAGCTTCTGGCCATCGCGCACCGTCGCGAGGGCGGCGTGGACGTGCGCGTGCATCCCACCATGATCCCCGAGAGCCACCAGCTGGCCACGGTGAACGGCGTGTTCAACGCCATCTACGTGGTGGGCGACTTCGTGGGCGAGACCATGTTCTTCGGCGAAGGTGCCGGTGCCGGAGCGGCGGCCAGCGCGGTGATGGGCGACGTGCTGGAAGTGGCGCGCCACGTTCAGCAGGGCGTGGCCCCCATCGTGGGCTGCACCTGCACCGACGAGCTGCCCATCCTACCCATGGACGAGCTGGTCATGCGCTACTACCTGCGCTTCTCGGTGAGCGACCGCCCCGGCGTTCTGGAAACCATGGCGGGTGTGTTCGCGCGCCACAACATCTCGGTGAAGTCCATCGTGCAGCGCGGCCGCTCGGGCGCCGAGCGCGTGGACCAGGTGGTGGTCACCCATCGCTGCCGCGAGCGCGACATCCGCGAGGCGCTGGAAGAGGCCTTGGCGCTGGACAACGTGGTGCTGGACACCCCTTCGGTCATCCGCGTGGAAGAGTAGGAACGCGGGTAGGAACGCAGGCGAGAGACGATCGCAAATCCTAGGGGCGGGGTTTACCCCGCCCATTTTGTCGGAAGGAGCAGGCTGTGGCCGAGAACATAGGCGTTATCTTCGACTGCGACGGGACACTCGTGGATTCCATGGGCGCGTGGCACGACGTGGACCGCACGCTGGCGGCCGAGGCGGGCATTACGCTGACTAAGGAAGACGCCGACGCCATCACCACCATGTCGCTGCCCGAGGCGAGCGCCTACCTGCACGAGCGGTGCGGCCTGGGGGCCAGCAGCGAGGACGTGCTCGCCATGATCTTCGAGCGCATGCGCGCTTTCTACGCCAACGAGGTGGAAGCCCGGCCCGGGGCGCTCGCCTTCGTGCGGGGCCTTGCCGAGCGCGGCGTGCCCATGGCCGTGGCCTCCTCTACGCCGGCCGATATGCTGGCCATCTGCGTTGAGCGCTGCGGATTCGCCCCCTACATGAAGGCGGTCGTGTCGGTGGACGACCTGCGCACCAGCAAGCGCGAGCCGGCCGTTTACGACCACGCGCGCAGCTTCCTCGGCACCGACCGCGCCCACACCTGGGGCTTCGAGGACGCCGCCTATGCCCTGGACACCCTGCGGTCCGCGGGCTATCGCACCGGCGCCATCTACGACAACGATATCTCCGGTACCCGTGAGGCCCTGCTCGCCCGCGCCGACTTCCTCATCGCAAGCTGGGAAGACCTCACCGCCGACGAGTTCCTCGCGAAGGTCGGGGAATAGCCGCGCCGTAAAAGTATTCCTCATTCGGTATATTTTCTCTCCCCGCTAATCCGCAAGAAAAGTATTCCTCACTCGGAATATTTGTTGGCTCTTGCGCCCCTTTTCGGCAGCTTGGCGCAAAGCGACATTATTGTAAGGGACGCGCAACGGGGCGGTAAGGTGGGGCTGTCATAGTGGTCTCATCGAAAATGTTCCGCACGGAAAGGAGATCTACCATGATTGCCATCGTTGCCGGAGTCGCCCTGTTCGCCCTCGCCACCGCCGCCATGGCCGGCTGCATCGGGGCTGCCGCCCTGTAGGACGAAGCTAGGTCTTGGGGGCAAAGCTCTCTATCCGATGAAGGGCCTCACAGCTCGCGGAAGCTGCGAGGCCCCTTTGCTGGAAAGGTGTTGCCGGTTGCGGGCCTTACTTGTCGCCGAAGGTGAAGATTCCGATCTGCGTGGCGCCGTCCACGTCGTACACGGGAATGGAATCAGGTGCGTCTACGGCGCTGAACTGCTCGTAGAGGGCATAACCCTCAAGGCTGCTGTCGGCCACGATGGCAATGAGGTCGGGAATGGCTCCCGCCTCCACGTCTCCGTAGGTACCGTAAGTCTGGCCGCTGTTATTCACGGGAAGACCGGGAGATAGAGAGTAGCCCGCTGGTGATTGGTCACAGAAGTCTTTTCTTCCTCCACAGTTTACGTTGCCTCTTGATCGGTATCCCGCAGTCGGCCGAGAGATGGTGAGCTGGGCGGTGAGGGAGGAGGCCTGCGCGCGGTTGGATACCCACTGGCTTGAGGCAATGACGCTACCGAACAGGTTAGTCATGACCGCCTGAGCTTGCATGGTTCCGGCGGAAACGGAATTGCTTGCGGTGATTTTCGTATAGGCCGTTGGCTTTAATCCGGAATCAAGACCGGATGAGTAGGTGTACGTCACTGAACCGACAGTGGTTTTCTTGCTCCCACCCCAGGTGATCCCGTGAGCCAGTTTCGGCTGAAAGAGCACGGAGCCGCAGGCGATGATGCCGAGGCCCACGAAGGACCGCCGGCTGATGAGGGGCAGGTTTTCGAGCGTTGCTTGCTTCATGGGTGAACCTCTCTCGTCAAGGCGAATGGGGCGGAAAGACCATTGGATCGGTTGAGGTGGCGTCCTATGGAGTGGTAGTCGGGATAATCGCTGAAGTCGATAGAGTAGACATATTCTCTGTCTTCAGTTGTTGCGGTAAAACGAAGATCTCGTAGTTCATTGATGGTTTTTTGAGCGGTCTTGTCGGAGGTGCCTACGAGCTCTTCTCCTTCTAACTCGAACCGAGCGAAGGCCTCTTGGGCTATGGGAGTGTAGGCCACAAGCAGGAACTTCTTTGCCTCGGCGTGGCCAAAGTGCACCGATGTGGTCAGCTCGGCGCTGGAATCAATGAGGAGCCAGTCGACATCTTCGGGATAGAGGGAGATGCCGGCCGCATCTGGAATTGTAATAGTAGTCTCTTGGGCGTTGATTTCGGGGTCTACGAGCTCCACACGGAGAACCACAGCGTTCCCATGCCTGGTTTCTACCAATCCGTAGGACGGCCGTACGTCAAGGCGAATATTAGGACGGGCTGGCGCGTGGGCGATGGCTCGCTGGGCGGGCGCAAGCAAGGCTTCGGGGAGAGAGGTGGCGATGGTCGAACACCCCAGTGCTACAAGGAGGCAGGCGGCAACCTTGAGCCAGGGTAATGTGTGTTGCGATGGAAAGTCTCGCTTTTTCTCCGGGGCAGATTTCTCGTGCTCTGCTTGCAGTCGTCGGAGGATTTTCTGGGCGCTCTCGGGCCTCAACTTGCAGCGCTCCAACTCTGCTGCGTAGTATGTGGCGTCGCGCTTAAGCATGGGCCGATCCTTCCTTGCGTATCTTTTCTCTGAGAAATTTGCGGGCTCGGTGGAGCTTCACGTAGGCATTAGCCTCGCTGAGCCCTGTGGTTTTGGCGATGTCGGCTATGTCGCGTTCCTCGAAGTAGCGGAGGTTCACGATCTCCCGCAACCCGTCAGGCATCTCCTCCAAGTGCTCGAGCAGAAAATCCCGAGCCTCGTCTTCAGACTCCTCCATGGCGTGCAAAGTAAAAGCCCTCTGGTCGAGGGTTGCCACGGCGTTGTCGTCGAACTCCACGGTCGGATGGTTCGAAAGACGTCGAATGCGATTCTTGCAGAGATTGGATGCCACTTTGATCAGCCAATTCTCAAGATGTGTCTCGCTGGCGAATTCCTTTTTGGTGCGGCACAGCCTGAGAAAAGTCTCTTGCACGATGTCGTCTGCAACATCGCGCGATTGGAAATATCGCATGGCCAGCCAAGATATCCGATCTCCGTATTCGTTGAACGCCCGCTCGATGTCACGGACATTGTCGATAGCATCACCTCCAACGTCAAAGGGCAGATAATGTTGCGCAACGAGCCCTTATATAAGCCTTACCCCCGAGGTGGGCGATTTCTTACAGCGCACTGGAAATCTCCTCAGAAAATTTTCTCGACAGAGGCATGGGCAGATTCTTTAAAAGGGAAGACTAAAAACTTATGAAAAAGTTTATCAGATTTGTAAGAATTTCGCGCGCCCAAGTGTATGGCTCATCGAAGGGAAAATTTTCCGTTTTCTTCAAAGGGGCGGCGACGGCCGCCCAAGGCCGACGTAAGGGGTGAGCTCTCATGAGGAAGTGGAAGACCGTTTTCGGCATGGTCCTGGCCGCGCTCGCGGTCAGCGCGGCGCTTGGCGGCTGCGCCCAGGAGCAGGTGCAGCACCGCGACATCAACGGGGTCGATTTCCCCGTCAACGAGGCGGGCCAGACCTACGGCAGCGCCCTCGACGCCAATATCCCGGAGGGCTTCAGCGGGACGACGGAGGAGATGAAGGCCTTCTACCCCGACCTCATTCGGGCGCAGAACGCCGAGGGCGTCGAGGGCTACATCACCCTCGACGACTTTTTCGGGGAGGATCCCCCTTCTCCCGAAGCCGCTGTGCCCCGTACGCTCGACGGCGTGACGCTTTACGCCCAGGACGGAGAGACCATTCTGGGAACGATGTAATCTAATGAAAGGAGCTGGCGATGCAATCGATTTCGACGATGTTACGGAGACGGTGGCTGGCGATGAGCGCGCTCGCCATATCGCTTATAGCGTGCCTCGCTTTTGCGGGAGTCGCCTTTGCGGGAACCTCTGCGGGGCCTGTATACAAAACATATGATGGAAAGCAGTATGCGCTTACCACAACGTGCAGTGTCATGTCTGGAGTGGGCTGGGGGACAGGAAAGATCAGTACTTCGACGGCTGTGTCAAGTGGTTATCTTGCGGTGGAACTCAGGGTATACAAAGCGGGTGGAAGTTGCATATCAAAGAATAAATCCGTTTCTAACAAAAGCACTTCGACATGGTCCTCTATGGCTTCGGGCACTACTTCAACAAAGCAATATCAAGCAGCAGCGACGGGTTTCGTCTGGCGGCCCTCGTTGTCCGCGTACTCGTCTTTTGGGTCGGGCTTTACACCGTATGCGCGATCCGCTTCGATCGCCCCCCTTGCTCCGCTTGCCGCTTATGAGGTCAACGATGCTGGGCAAACATTCGGCAGCCTTTATATGAGGGACGCCTATGGAGCGGAGGCTCCAGATCTCATTCTTGTTGAAGGAGAGGCGGGAAAGGAAGGATACGTCTACGCATCTGATTTTGACGGAGAGGAACTTCCTGCTGATCCCGAAAAAGCGGCCGCCATTACTGGGAAAGACCCTGAATTTATTCCCGTTTATTTGGCGGATGGAGTAACTCAGATTGATGTTTTCAAGATTACATTCGATGGTGCGGCCGAATAGGGATGATCTATAGATAGGCCGGCCCGCATAGGCGGGCTGGCCTTGGCGCAAAGCATCTCAAGACCGCTGTTGCCAGCAGCAGGGTTGAGGCGAAGAACTTATAAAAAAGTTTATCAGGTTTGTAAGAATTTCGCGTGCTCGGGTGTATGGCTCATCGAAGGGAAAATTTCAAAGGGGCGGCGACGGCCGCCCAAGGCCGACGTAAGGGGTGAGCTCTCATGAGGAAGTGGAAGACCGTTTTCGGCATGGTCCTGGCCGCGCTCGCGGTCAGCGCGGCGCTTGGCGGCTGCGCCCAGGAGCAGGTGCAGCACCGCGACATCAACGGGGTCGATTTCCCCGTCAACGAGGCGGGCCAGACCTACGGCAGCGCCCTCGACGCCAATATCCCGGAGGGCTTCAGCGGGACGACGGAGGAGATGAAGGCCTTCTACCCCGACCTCATTCGGGCGCAGAACGCCGAGGGCGTCGAGGGCTACATCGCTCTTGACGACTTTTTCGGGGAGGATCCCCCTTCCCCCGAAGCTGGTGCAATGGGGGCCTATAACCACACGCTCGACGGTGTAACGCTGTACGCCCAGGACGGAAAGACCATTCTGGGAACGATGTAAATCAACGGAAGGCTGCTCGGCATTGACTTCAAAACCGTAGTCTGCGTGCGTGTCGAAGTGGTTTATTTTGCTGTGCTAGCGGGAAAGGGGACACCATGACGAAAAGCCTGACTGTGGGCGCGCGAGGAGCGATGACGCTGGCAGTGTGCCTCGCAATAGGGTGCACCGGCCTTGTGGGATGTGCGGGGCCGCAAGCGGGGGCGCCCGGTGAAGGCGATGCCACGTCGGTGAGCGTTCATGAGCCAGAGCTCGATCTGAACTCCATTTCGCCGCGCACCAACGACGATGGTTTGGTGTACGGGACGGGGGAGCAGGCTGAGCAGCCAGGAGCCAAAGTCGATTTGGTAGCCGTGCAGGCCACCAACGGGCGCACTGGGTATGCCTACTACAGCGAGTTGCTGGAGGCTGAAGGCGCTGGGGTTGTGGAAGACCCGGAGGAGGCCACCCAGCTTATGGAAACTCGAGAAGAGGAGAGCAACCGGGCTCTTGCCGAGCAGCTCACTCGCCTCCTGCCCGCTGGGATGGAAGTGACCCCCGATCAGGCGTCGACGTACTTGGATGCGGCGGTGCGTGGAGGCATTTCCGATCCAGAGGCAAGTGGGATCGAGGCGATGCGCCAGCAAGGTGTGGCCGATCTGGCCAAGGCGACGGGCATCCCCGAAGTCGACCTCGGGGCCGTTATCGATGACGCTTGCTACGAGGCGCAGATGCAGGTGTCGACATATGTTCCCGTGTACGAGAGCGACGGCAAGACCGAGATCGGCGAATTCGCTGTCGGCGGCTTGTCGTAGGCAACTCTTCTCTCGTCCGTGCAGTGCCATGCGGTGTCCCCGAAAGATCGCCCGCAGGTATAATAAGGCGGTGTTTCGAAAGCGGAAGGAGCTGCGTGCTGGCGGATTGGCTGGATAGGATGCGTGGCCGCACGGGCCGCCTGACGTTTCCCACGCGGTTCGGCGAGGCGGCGGTGTACGCCATGCCGGCGGCGGATGGCTCGCTCGTGCGCGTGCTGAACGTGGACGGCGTGCTGCAGTCGGCCACCTACACCGACGAGCGGTGGGCGCGCTGCCCTTTCGCGTACCTGCGGGCCTTCGACCACCTGTTCGAGGCCGAGCTGCCCTCGGCGACCTGCCCGCTGGCGGTGGAGCGCGTGCTCATGATCGGCGGTGCCGGGTTCGCCTACCCCAAGCAGCTGCTGGCCGATCATCCGGGCGCCAAGCTCGATGTCGTGGAGATAGACCCCGCTATGGTGCGGATCGCCCGCGAGCACTTCTTCCTGGATCGGCTCGAAGAACAGCTGGCCGCCGAGGGGCGCCCCGACGATCTGCGCATCTTCGTAGAGGACGGCGAGGATTTTCTGCGCCGGGCGGCCGCATCGGCCAGAAGTGCCGAGCTTGCGGACGGGGAGGGGGAGTCGGGAAGACGCGCGCCTGAGGGGGCCGAGGCCGGAGCTTCCGACCGCTACGACGTCATCATCAACGACGCTTTCGTGGGGCGCGATGCGGCGCCCTTCTTCGCGAGCGACGAGGGCATCGCCATGGCGCGGGCGTGCCTCGCTCCGGGCGGCCTGCTGATGGCCAACTGCGTGGTTGAGTTCACCGGCGATGCCATGTACCAGCTGTTCTCCCAGGTGGAGCGCTTGCGCGGCCATTTCGCCAACGTGTATGTCATCGACGCCTCCGACGAGGAGTTCGGCGGTGCCGACAACTACCTCGTCATCGCCACGGACGGCACCTACCCCTTCACGAACGTCATCCCCTACGGCGAGTAGGGCTGGCCTGGACGGATGCGGCTGGCCGCTGCGGCCTAATCGATGGAGTAAGGCTGCGAGAAGGCGGGCATGGGGGGCATAACCGTGTCGGCGTATTGGTTGGCGGGCTCGTCGGCGTAGGGGAAGGGCTCGGCTGTCTTGCTCAGCAGCACGCCGTAGGCGACATCGACGGCGGTGAGCTCCTTCGCAAAAAGCTCGTCAGCGTAATGCGTCAATAGAGGTGGCCTTTTTCCCAGGAAGGGTGTGGGATCCTTCTTGAAAAGCTCGTCGCTGTAGCGTCGCAGCGGCATGGCCGGCTCCGTTCCCTCGTCGTTCGCGACAACCGACTCGCGGTGCAACTCGATGACTTGGGTCTCGCAGCTGCCGTCATCGAAGGTGGCGGTGATGGTGAGGATGGTGCCGTCGAAGGGGTTTTCGGGCTGCGGCAGGGTGTCGGCGAAGTGATTGTCTGACATTTGCCCGATGGTTTTGGCGTCGGGAGAGGTCGCCAGGGCGAGTAGCCCGAATTGGATGTCGCGCGTGCCTACGCGGCCATCGTCCTCCTTGGAGAGGTCGATGACCGAGCCCATGCGCTTCATGCGGAACACGTCCTCGTGGGTATGGGCGCGGCCGGCGTCGTCCTTTTCCATCCGATCGTAGAAAGAGAGGGCGTCGCAGTCCTCGTAGCCAACCTGCGACCCCCGCCGCCGTGGGTCGAGTCCCTCGAGCCCCACCTTCAGCATTCCCTTCACGTCCCTGTCGATGCTCTGCAGATACAGTTCGCATCCAGAGGAATAGATCTGGATGCGCTGGATGTTCGCGCCTTCCAGGGTGAACGTCTCGGGGAGGAAGACGGCTGCGGTGATGGCGCCGCCCTCCTCGGGCCACAGGGTGTCGGCTCCCGATCCGCTGGCCCCGCTTGGGTAGAAGAGGGCAAAGGGAGCTTGCCCGAGAACGATGGGCTCTCCCCAGGGGTCGTTTTCTTCCTTGCCGTGCTCGGGCGCGGAAAGCTCCGTGCCATCGGCGGCGTAGGCTTTCAGGGCGAGACCGGGCGGCGCTGGTGTCGGCGAGTTGCTCTCGGCTTCGCTGTCGTCGGTCTGCGCGGCTGCCGGCGCCTCCTCCTGGGGGAGAGTTCCTCCAGGGGGATTCTCGTACTCGCCGCGGGACAACGCCACCGGCAGCGCTGCTACGAGGGCGAGCGCGGCCGCAGCGCAGGCGATGACCCGAGCTGCTCTGAGACGCAAGGGGTTGCGGCTGCCCACGGTACCGCAGCGGTTGCGGGCCCGCGCTGCGGCCGGCGCGGCGCCTTCTTGGACGGCATGGCCGATAATGCGGGCGGCCAGGTCGTCGGGAACGGGCGTGCTCTCGACGGCGGCGCGATAGGCGGGGCCGAAGCTGTCGCTGAAACTCATAGCAGGTCTCCTAGCTCTCGTTGGAGGATGGCGCGCCCACGCCGTAGGTGAGAACGTACGGTGGAGGGACGCTCCCCCATGACGTCGGCAATCTCGTCGCAGGTCATTTGCTCGAAGTGGAAGAGATGGATGGCGGTGCGCTGCTTCTCGGAGAGCTTTCCCATGGCATCGGCGACGGAATCCGCGAGGGTCTCTGCACAGACACGCTCGCCTGCGCTTTGAATCGACGCGTCGATGAGGGCGCTCTCGGCGGCTTTGCGCCCGCTCTCGCCGACGACAACGTGGCGGCGCCATGCCGAGCGGTGCAGGTCCTTGCAGCAGTTTATAGTCGTGCGCAGGAGCCATGCGCGCTCGTGCTCCGAGTCGTCGAACACGGGGGCGGCTCGGTAGAGCCGCAGGAACACCGTCTGGCAGACATCTTCCGCGTCGGCATGGCAGCGCAGCCGGCTGAGCGCGAGCCGATAGACCATCGGATGCTGGCGCAGGACGATATTCTCGAATTCCTCGTGCACGAAGCGACTCCTTCCCTTCTACAGGGTAATACGACGAGGCCCCCCAAATTGTTGCACGGGGAGGAAAACCGGCCAGTCTGCGCCGATGGCAGCTCGCGTTTTCATACCAGTCGCCTTCTGGCGAATGGAAAGGGTGCCCCGGGTGGGGCTCCTGGGTCGTGGCGCTTTCGTGGAATCGTGGGGCGGCGCGCAACAAAAGGGGCCGCCCATCCGTTTAAGAAGTAGGAAAGCGGAAGTGGCGAGAGGAGACGCCTGTGAACAAATTGAGCGACATCATGGCCGTGATGGGGCTGGCCGTCGTGTTCGTGTCCATCGCCCTGCTCATCGCCTGCTGGGGATAGGGCGAATTGCCGCATTCGGCAAAAAGCGGCGATATTTCCCGATTTCCGCCTCCCCGGCGGCCAAGCGCGGCAGAGGAGCACGACGCTTATGGCCCTGAACTGGGGTTTTGGAAAAGACGCTTTGTGAGATTGCTCGAAGACTGCACCGCTGTGGTGGAAATCGGGAAATAATGACGCAAAATCGGCGAGGGCGGCATGCGAGGCCGCCATCTCCAGGATGGTCGCGGGGTGAGGCGCCGTTCCGACGGGGACGCCAGCCCGGGAAGGACGTGGGGCGAAGCGCCGGCTCGCTAGAGGTCGAGCTCCCCGCGCAGGTGCGCGGCCAGGTAAGGCACCGCCATGCGCACGCGTCCGCGCCCCGCCGCCTCAATGGTGCCGCTGTCGATGAGCCGCTTCCGGTACTTCTGGGCATAGTCGGGTGTCACCGCCATACGTTCAGCGATAGCGCCCATGGACGACTCCTCCCCATCGCAGGCGAGGGCTGTTAGAAACTCGATGTCCTTTTCGGAGAGGGCGACCAGCGTGGTACGGCACACGTCGTTCTCGAAATCGGCCTGGGAGGTGGCGAGGGCGTCGGCGAGGCAGGATGTGGTCACCCTGCCGTCGGGCTGGGCGTAGCGCACAATGTTATGCCCCACGAGCTGAAGCAGATAGGGCGAGCCGGCCGTGAATTCTGCCGCGTCGCGGCGCAAGTCAGGGGCGACGGCGAGGCCGAGCTGCTCGAACGATTGGCGGTAGAAGGCGTCGATGTCGCCGAAGGCAAGGGGTTCGAGGGTTATTTTGGGTGCGCGGTTCAGGAACGTGAGAACCCTGTCGTTGAGTGTGGCCGATACGGCGCCAGGCAGTCCCGCCATGACAAGGGCAACGTTCAAGCCTTCGCCGACGAGTTCCTGGTAGGTGATGACGAGCTGCCTCAGCTCGGTGGAACTGGCTTGCAGCTCGTCGATGAGGAAGAGCACGCCCTTGCCCTTGCGTGTCAGTTCGCGGCACAGCTCGGTGAGCTGCTGTTGCCGGCTCTTTCCGCTTTCAGGCGCTTGCTGGAGCTGAAGTCCCGCGGAAAAGCCGAGGGCGCCGACGCTCCCGCCGCTCACCTGGCGTTTGGGGAAAGAGCCTGCATCGTCGGCGAGCTTCTCCACGATACGCGGCAAAAGATCCTCGGAGACGATGGTGGGGTTGGCGACGACGAATCCCGTCTTCCGCATGCGATCAGCTAGCTCCCAGAGAAGAACGGTCTTCCCACTTCCGCGTTGACCGAGCAAAAGAACGGCGCGGTCGCGGCTACCCGGCGCCGACCCAAGCCCTTCGACGATTCGGTTGATGAGCCCGTTTCGGCCGACGAGCATTGAGGGCCGATTCCCGAAGGAGGGAGCGAAAATGGTATCGCGCACGCTCATGCCGCTTTCCTTTCTTTCCTTATTTTTCCTTTCTTTCCTATTTTTTCCTTTTTTTCCTTTTCAGTCAAATAGTGGGGCCTATCCGTCGCAGCCCGGCGACTCCATGGCCTTGGCAACGAGATCGACTGGCGCCCCTCGGTTCGTTGGCTTGCTGTCAACCGGCTTGTAACGGGGGATTATCGGGTTGGCAGACGTTGGGCGCGCCGGTCATGGTTGCGTGTGTCTCTTCCTATACTGATGCTGGAATCGGCATCGGATGAGAAGGGAGACGGCCATGGGCGACGGGAAGCGCGCGCGGGACATCGAGCACGAAGTGGCCTCCGAGTTGGAGAAGGCCGGCGAGTACGTGCGGGCCGACGCCGCCGAGACGCGCCAGGAGTGGCACGACCAGCTGCACAACGACGGCGCGCAGCTGGCGGCCGATGTGGCCCGCGACAAGGAGAAGGTGCACGAGGTCCTTGATGATATGCGGCACCCCGAGCGCATAGCCGCAGCCGCTGAGGAGAAGATTGCCCAGGCCGCCGAGGATGCGCGCGAGGTGGCCCAGGCTGTGGAGCACCCGAGCGAGATCGTCGCCGAGGCCAAGCACGTGGTGGCCGAGAAGAAGGAGGCCTTCGACGAGACGACGGCCACCATCGCCGCCGAGTTCACGAGCCCCACCGACAAGAAGCGGCTGCCCGTGGTGCTGCGCGTGTTCGGCGTGCTGCTCATCGTGGGCTCCGGCGCGGCGCTGCCCGGCATCGGCAAGGCCATCTACCGCGCCGTGACCATGTTCGGATCCGGCGCCATGAGCGGCGAGGGCATCTCCACCATCGTGGTCACCTTCCTGCACCTGGCGGTGCTCGTGGCCCTGGCCGCGACCTTCATCGTCTTCGGCGTGCGGCTTCTGCGCAACCAGCGGCGTTGGGCGGCGCTTCTGTCCTATGGGTTGTACGTGCTGCTCATCTTGGGCGGCCTGTGCTCCATTATGCTCTCGGGCATGAGCATCGATCTTGTCTTCTACCTGGTCATGCTGGTGCTCACCATCGCGCTGCAGAGCTATCTTGACCCCACGCTTCTGGAAGAGCGCCGTGCCCACCGCAAGGCCCGCGAGCGCCGGGAGCACCAGGAGGGCGAGGACGGCACCCTCGGCCGCGACCCCACGGGCAAGGGCTACATCACACTGAACTTCTTCAACTTGTTCTGGATATTCGTGGTGGCCAGCGTGCTGGGGCTGCTCATGGAGGAGATCGTTCACTTCCTGTTCGTGGTGCCGGGTCAGTGGCAAGACCGCGCGGGACTTCTGTTCGGGCCGTTCTCGCCCATCTACGGCTGCGGCGCGGTGCTCATGACGGTGTTCCTCAACCGCTTCCACAAGAGCAACTGGATTGTCATCTTCCTCGTGGCGGCGGTCATCGGCGGCGGCTTCGAGGCGTTCACGAGCCTGTTCATGCAGTACGCGTTCGGCGCGGTGGCCTGGGATTACTCCAACATGCCCGGCTCGCTGTTCGGCGGTCGCACGAGCCTACCGTTCATGGCCTGCTGGGGTCTGCTCGGCGTGGTGTGGATCAAGCTGCTTCTGCCCTTCATGCTGCGGCTCGTGAACTTCATCCCGTGGAACTGGCGCTACGTGCTCACCGCGGTGGCGGCCTGCTTCATGCTGGTGGACGCCGTCATGACGCTGCAATCGCTCGACTGCTGGTACATGCGCCTGTCCCACGACCCGGTGGACACGCCCATCCAGCAGTTCTACGACCACGAGTTCGGCGACACCTACATGGCCGACCGCTTCCAAAGCATGACCATCCATCCGTCGGACGCCGTGCGCGGGAAGTAGGTGCGAAAAATGGCGCGAAATTGCGGAAATGGTGCAAGGCGCACGTCGTGAGTGCGCGTAGCGGTGAAGAAGGGCTTCAAAATGCCGTTTTTGGTACGGGAAAACGCGCTCAGTGAAGGAAATCGCGGTGGCTGTGCACCAAAAACGCCATTTTGCGCCACATTTGAGCTGATTGACTGACAGCGTCTTCTTCGCCCTGTGGCCGATGGGCGGCGGCGCTCGCGCCGGTGGCTTTCTATAATAGGGGACTGCGAAACGGAGAAGGAACCGCACGTCCGCCTGCGTCCCGCACTCCGGGCGGAGGCGACGCGCTACAACCACAGAAGGAGCCCCCATGACCGAATCCATTGGAACGACCTGCGTGCAGGGCGGCTGGCGCCCCGGCGACGGCGAGCCGCGCCAGGTGCCCATCTACCAGAACACCACCTGGAAGTACGACACCTCCGAGCACATGGGGCGCCTGTTCGACCTGGAGGAGGCCGGCTACTTCTACACGCGCCTGGCGAACCCCACCAACGATGCCGTGGCCGCGAAGATCGCCGAGCTGGAGGGCGGCACGGCGGCCATGCTCACCTCGTCGGGCCAGGCGGCGAACTTCTTCGCCGTGTTCAACATCGCCGGCGCGGGCGATCATGTGGTAGCGTCGTCGGCCATCTACGGGGGCACCTACAACCTGCTCGCCCACACCATGGGCCGCATGGGGCTGGAGTGCACCTTCGTGGACCCGCACTGCTCCGACGAGGAGTTGGCGGCGGCCTTCCGTCCCAACACCAAGTGCGTGTTCGGTGAGACCATCGCCAACCCCGCGCTTGCCGTGCTCGACATCGAGCGCTTCGCCGCGGCGGCCCACGCTCACGGGGTGCCGCTCATCGTGGACAACACCTTCCCCACGCCGGTGCTGTGCCGCCCCATCGAGTGGGGCGCCGACATCGTGACGCACTCCACCACCAAGTACATGGACGGCCACGGCGCCTCCGTCGGCGGTGTCATCGTGGATTCCGGCAACTTCGACTGGGCGGCCCATGCCGACAAGTTCCCTGGGCTGACCGAGCCTGACGAGAGCTACCACGGCGTGGTGTACACCGAGCGCTTCGGCCAGGGCGGCGCCTACATCACCAAGGCCACGGCCCAGCTCATGCGCGATCTGGGGTGCGCGCAGTCGCCGCAGAACGCCTTCCTCATCAACCTGGGGCTGGAGAGCCTGCATCTGCGCATGGCCCGGCATGCTGCCAACGGCCGCGCCATCGCCGAGCACTTGGCCGCGCACCCGAAGGTGTCCTGGGTGCGCCACCCGTCGCTTGAGGGCGATGCAGAAGCGGCCCTGGCGGCGAAGTATTTGCCCGAGGGCAGCTGCGGGGTGGTGAGCTTCGGCGTGGCCGGTGGGCGTGAGGCGGCCGAGACGTTCATGGCGAACCTGAAGCTGGCCCAGATCGCCACCCACGTGGCCGACGCGCGCACCTGCGTGCTGCACCCGGCCAACGCCACGCACCGCCAGATGAACGATGCCGAGCTGGAAGCGGCCGGCATCACCCCCGATCTCATCCGCCTGTCCTGCGGCATCGAGGACGCCGCCGACCTCATCGCCGACATCGATGCGGCCCTCGCCGCCGTAGAGTAGGGGGAAGCCGTGCCCATTCGCATCCCCGACGCGCTGCCCGCCACGGCGGCCCTTGAGAGCGAGAACATCTTCGTCATGACGGAACATCGCGCCATGCACCAGGACATTCGTCCGCTGCGTGTGCTGCTGTTGAACCTCATGCCCACCAAGATCACCACCGAGACGCAGATTCTGCGGCGGCTTTCCAACACGCCCATCCAGGTGGAGGTGGAGCTGCTGCAAACGGTGAGCCACGACGCGAAGAACACGGCCGCCGAGCATTTGGAGGCCTTCTACACCACCTTCGACGAGGTGCGCGACGAGCACTTCGACGGCCTCATCATCACGGGGGCGCCCGTGGAGAAGCTCGACTTCGAGGAAGTGGACTACTGGCCCGAGCTGTGCGAGATCATGGAGTGGTCGAAGACCCACGTGCATTCCACGTTCCACATCTGCTGGGGCGCCCAGGCCGGCATCTACTACCACTACGGGGTGCCCAAGCACGCGCTGCCTGAGAAGATGTTCGGCGTGTTCCCCCACACCCTGGCCAAGCGCACCTCGCCGCTCGTGCGCGGGTTCGACGATGTGTTCTTCGCGCCGCACTCGCGCTTCACCGAGGTGCGGGCCGCCGACATTGAGGCCCATCCCGATCTGGAGCTCATCGCCGTGTCCGACGAGGCCGGCGTGTACGTGGCGAAGTCCACCGACTCGCAGAACTTCTTCGTGTTCGGGCATCCCGAGTACGACCGCGAGACTCTGAAGGCCGAGTACGACCGCGACGTGGCCCGCGGCATGGACATGGCGCTGCCGGCCCACTACTTCCCCGGTGACGACCCGGCCGCCGAGCCGCCGGCCACGTGGTTCTCCCACGCTCAGCTGCTGTACACCAACTGGCTGAACTACTACGTGTACCAGACGACCCCCTACGACATCAGCCGCGCCGGCGAGCGCGACGGGGAAGAGGGGGCGTCGCGGTGAGCATCGATCCGACGCGCGACCCCCACGCGCGCATCGTGGTGAAGCCGCTGCCGAGCCAGGTGGCGGCCGCGAAGGCGAAGGCAGCGGAAGGTGCGGGGGCGGCGGGAGCCGTCGGCCGACCTGCGCCCGACGACCCCTTCCTGCGGGCGGAAAACGAGGACGACGACGGCTACGACCCCTATTCCGACCGCCCCGCCCCGCCCGAGCCGCTCTTTTCGGAAGACCCCTGGGCTTAAGGCGCCGGAATACTTCGCCCGCGCCCCTTTACGGGAATTGTGCAACCTGTCAAAATCGCCTTGGAAACTGGGTGCGACGGGAGGAGGGGCGCAATGGACGAGAAGCCGGAGGGCGCGAACGCGGCGCTCGCGGGTACAGCCGGCGCGAACTCAGCCGCGAATGCGATAGACGCGCAGGCGCCGGCGGAGAAGCCGGCCGCGAAAACGCCCGCGACAGGGGAGAGCCATGTGCTGCGCGGCATCGTGTTCGCGGCGCTCGGCGGCATCTGCTGGGGCTTCTCGGGCAACTGCGCCCAAATGCTCACGGCCGAGCTGGGCGTGCCGGTGCTGTGGATCACCGCCGTGCGCCTCACGGTGGCGGCCGTTATCTTTTTGGCTATCTGCCTGGTGCGCGAGCCGCGCCATCTGCTGGCGGCCCTGCGCGACGGGCGCAGCCTCGCCTACATCGCCGGGTTCGCCATCCTGGGCGTGCTGCTCACCCAGGTGAGCTACCTCTCGGCCATCGCCTACACCAACGCCGGCACCGGCACCGTGCTCGAGCGCACGGGCCTCGTGCTCATCATGGGATACGTGTGCCTGCGTACCCGGCGCCTGCCGCGTCCGCGCGAGGCGGCGGGGCTGGTGCTCGCCATCGGCGGCACGGTGCTCATCGCCACCCAGGGCGACTTTTCGCGGCTGGCCATCGCGCCGGCGGGCCTTGGCTGGGGCCTCGTGTCAGCCGTGGCGCTGGCCTTCTATACGCTGATGCCCGGCAAGCCCCTGGCGAAATGGGGCAGCTTCATCGTGACGGGTCTGGCCATGGCCATGGGCGGCACGGTGGCCATGGCCGGCGTGCAGCCGTGGACCCTCGGCGTGGAGGTAACGCCGGCGGTGGTGGGCGTCATGGCGCTCATGGTGCTCGTGGGCACCTTCGCCGCCTATCTGTTCTACCTGCAGGGCATCGCGGATGCGGGCCCGGTGCGCGCCGGTCTCGTCGGCTGCGTGGAGCCGGTGTCGGCTACCATTATCTCGGCGGTGTGGCTTGGCACCACGGTCACGCCGATGGACGTGCTCGGCTGCGCCATGATTGTGGTGATGGTGTTCCTCATCACCGAGCGCGAGAGCGAAGGCGGCGCCGATCATGCTGCGGAAGGCGGCAAGGGCGCCCCGCCCGGCCGCTATGACGGTGCCCGCGGCAACGTGCCCGTGTTCCAGGGGCGCGCGAGCGAGCTGGGCTATTACGCGGCCCGGGTGGCCACGCGCGAGGATGTGCCGCGGCTGCAGCAGCTTCTGGCCGACGGGCGCCGCACCATGGCGAAGCTCGGCGTGAAGGAGGGCACGAAGCGCTATCCCTCGTCGCGCCGTCTCTTGCGCGCGGTGGATGCCGGCAGCGTGTACGTGGTGGTGAGCAATCCCGCGTGGCTCGGCGTGGATGAGGGCGATACGGCGCCAGAGCCGAAGGGCGAAAGCCGCATCATCGGCATGTTCGACGTGGACGTGGAAGGCGACGCGGCCTACGAGGAGGGCCGCGGCCTTACCTGGATTACCGAGGGCGACGGCAACTACGGGGCGCTGCACTGGGTGAACGTGGAGCCGTCGGCGCGCCGCTGCGGTGTGGGCGCCTACATTCTGGGAACCGCCCAGCGCATCGCCCGCGACGCCGGCTGCCACAATCTGTGCTGCGACGTGTACGAGGCCAACGTCCCCATGCGCGACCTGCTCGTCCGCGAGGGCTGGACCGTCGCCGGCACCATCGCCCTGCGCGACTGGCACGGACATGAGTCCCACCGCCTCATCTACGAGAAGCTCTACTGGTAGGGCCCTAAAATGGCGCCCGGTATCGCGGCTGCCGGACGGCTTGTCGAAGGACGGCTCGCAGTCGCCGCTCTCGCCACCGGCCCTACAGGTTGTCGGTGTCGAGACAGAGGGTGAAGGGGCCTCGGTTCACCAGGCTCACGTCCATCATGGCGCCGAAGACGCCGGTGTCCACGCGGGGCACGTCGCGCCGGGCGAGGGAGACGAAGTACTCGTAGAGCCGATCGGCCTCGGCGGGCGCGGCGGCGTCGGTGAAGGAGGGACGGTTGCCCTTTCGGCAGTTGGCGAAGAGCGTGAACTGGCTGACGACGAGCACCTCGCCTTCCACGTCGGCCAAGCTCAGGTTGGTCTTGCCGTTTTCGTCCTCGAGCACGCGCATCTTGCGGATCTTCTCCCAGAGCCGCTCCGCCTGCGCCTCGCTGTCGCCGTGGCCCACGCCCAAAAGGATCAGGTACCCGCGCCCGATACGGCCGACGACGTTCCCTTCCACGCTCACGCTGGCTTCGCTTACACACTGCACTACAGCTCGCATAGGGGGTCCTTTCGGGGCGGACGGCGCCGCAGGGCGACGGGGTTTCTAGAAGAAGATCATGAGCATGCCCAGCGCCAGGCCGACCATGACGGCGAAGGCGGGCAGCTTGCTGCGGTAGATGAGGTAGCTCTCGGGCATGATCTCGCCGAACACCACATACAGCATGGCGCCCGAGGCGAAACCGAGCGACAGGGTGAGGCCCAAAGGCCCGATGTCGCCCAGCCAGAAGCCGAGCCATGCGCCGAGCACCGTGGGCAGCCCGCAGGCCGCCGTGAGCAGCGTGGCCTTCACGCGCCCGGTACCGCCCGAGATGAGCGGCACGGCCACGGCCATGCCCTCGGGGATGTTGTGCAGGCCGATGAGTACGGCCATGATCATGCCGGTGCCCCACATAAGGTCGCTCGACACGGCGAAGCTCGCGCCGATGGTCATGCCCTCGGGGATGTTGTGCAGCGCGATGGCGCAGGCCATCACGATGCCGGCCACGAACAGCGACAGCCGCGAGTCGTGGTGGCGCTTGTGCATGTTCAGGTGGTCGGCGTGCACCAGCTCGTCGATGTCGTCGTGGGTGTCGGGATGCGCCGCGTCGGCGGTGTGCGACACCTCGGCCCGCGTCTTGCGGTCGATGAGGTGGTTCAGCAGATACACCACGGCCACGCCCAGGGCCACGGCCAGAATCACCAGCAGCACCCCGTGCTCGTAGATCTGGTTGGCGGCCTCCTCGGCCTCGGCCAGAAGATCGAAGCACACCATGGCGGTCATCACGCCGCCGGCGAAGGCCAGAAGCAGGCTGATGGTGCGGTTGGACTCGCTCTTGAACAGGGCGCCGATAAGGCCGCCGAGCCCCGTGCCCCCGGCACCGGAGATGAGCGTGACCAACGTGATGAACGCGAACGGCGACATTGCTTCCATAGTATGCAGGCTTCCTTACACCCCAAGGTTTCACACAGCGCCCACCATTGTGCGCCAACCCGCGCGCCTGCGGAAGCGCCTCCCGCCCAAACGTTAGTCGGAGGTAACATATCCCGCGGTAACGGCGGCCGCACGAACGGGCTGCCGGCGGAAGGGGAAAGAAGGCAGGGGATATAATCAACGGCAGGTCACCCATTCCGAGGGTGCCCGATATGGGAAGGAGGCTGGCCATGAGCGAAGGAAAGTCGGAGCGGAGAGGTCTTCTGTGGTGGATCGAGCATGAGAACACCAACGAGTTCTGGAGTGCGAGAAATCCCTGGCTTGTCATCGCAGTTGTCGCAACGGCGATCATTGTGCTCTGCATGGTCGGGATGCATTTCTGGGGTTTGCCTCGCGAGGTGGCAGATGTGACGGTAAATATAGTCTTTTACGGCTATCTGGCCGCACTCTTTTTCTGCGAGGTGAAGACCGGCCGTCGGGTCGCGGCCCTCGGCGTTGCAGCCATCGCGGCGTTCAGCCTCCTCCTCTGGGGAATGTGAGCTCTTAGAGGTTGCTGGCATCCGGGTAGAGGGTGAAAGGCCCTCGGTTCGCCAGCGCTTCCTCGGGGCTGCGCGGCCGACGATTGCGCGGTATGCTGCCCAGCCATTTCAGATTTTCGCTTGAGAGCGAAAACAAACGCCTTGCTGAAACGTGTTGTAGGGTGAAGGTGAAGATTGCGGCAGCGAAGGGTGGAGCGAGGCGATGGTGGAAGAAGATCGCATCGAGAGACTTGCGCGGGAGTACGGGCGTATGCTGGTACGCTTGGCGGCTACCCGCCTCGATTCCGTTGCCGACGCCGAGGATGCGGTGCAAGATGTGTTCTGCACGCTCATGTCGAAAAAGCTCGTGTTCGCGGATCCCGAACACGAGAAGGCGTGGCTCATTCGCTCGACACTCAATCGGACAAGCGATGTGCGCCGGCGCAAATCGCGACTCAACGTTCCGCTTGACGAGGCCCGCGCGGTTGCGGATGATGCGACCGAGGCCGAGCAGCGCGGTCGGGAGATGCTTGCCTGCATAAGGGCGCTTCCCGAGAAGTATGCCGTAGTGCTTCACCTTCACTATTACGAAGGCTACAGCCTCCGCGAAATGAGCGCCATGCTCGGCGTGCCCTCGGCGACGGTGGGTACGCGGCTGGCTCGTGGTCGTGATCGGCTGAAAACCCTGCTTGAGGAGGAATCGCTATGAATTGGAACGACTACCGCATTGCCATCGACGAGCTACCTGTTTCCGATGATTTCGAGCAGCGAACCTGTGCGGCTATGCGAAAGGCGTGCGGGTCCCAAGGCATCGCCGGGCCAGCGGAACGAAGGTCTCGCCGTCTGCCCCGCTTGAGTGCGATGGGTGCTTTCGGCAAGGTGGCCGCTGTGGCTGCCGTGTGCCTGGCGCTTTCGGGGACGGCCTACGCAATCGTCTCCTTCGAGGATTTGGCCGGCATTGCCGATAGCGCCGATCAGGGGCGGGTGGCCGAGCTGTTTCAGCGGGGGGAGGGCGTGCGCATCGAAGAGACCCAGCACGTCGGCGATTTCGACATCACCTTGCTCGGCCTAACATCGGGAGAAGCTCTCATGCCGTTAACGGAGGGAGCAGACAGCGCACGAACCTATGCCGTGCTGAGCTTGGCCCGCTCCGACGGCTCGTCGATAGACGACGACTACCTCCGGCAGTCGGCTGAACGCTTCTGCGAAAACAGCGAGGTGGCGGAAGACGGAAGCATGCTAATAGACGCGGCGTCTTTTCCCAAAGACGAGAGCTTTTTCTCCGCTGACCAGTTCGTTTTCGAGCTGCTCGACTTCACGCCTCTGGCCGTAAGCAGCGATGGGGCCATAGCGGGTAGGGGCGAGACGGGTGTCGTGGATTACGCGGAAAATGGCGTCGTTTACTTCGTCGTCGATATGCCCGAATACCAGGACGGCACCCCTGTTGGCTACCTCGCCGTATGGCCTGAAGCCGTTATCGGGAGCGATCTGCCCGGCAATCGGCTGAGCGACCGTCTTGTGCTGGATGCGCAGGGCGCCCCCGCTTTCGCCGAGGGCAACGCCGGGGTTCTCTTCAAGCTGCCGCAGGCTTAGGCGATAGGCCGGACCAGATGCGAGTGGCCCGCATCTACGAGTGGGCTTATGCCTCTTATCGGGAAAGTTTTGACGATTGTGGGTATTCGCCGACTTCCTCCGTTGACATATACGCGCGGGCGGGTGAGAATGCAAAAGTTCGCTTTCAAAAGCCCCGTAAACGCACGAGCTTGAGGAAACGCACCCGCCGAGGGTTGTCCAGGCCCGAAGCACCGCGTGCTGGCGTAGGAAACCGGCATCCAAGGGCTGTGCACTTTTGAAAACAAACACCTCTGGAAGACGGTTCCGCGCTTCCAGGCGAGGCGGCCCCGCGCCGCAGCGCTCGGGAGGAGCGGAGGCTTCACCCGTCGGACAGAACCTGCAAGTTAATGGAGGAAACAGTGAAGACGTATCATGCAAAGCCCGGTGAGGTTGAGCGCGAGTGGGTCATCATCGACGCTGAGGACCAGGTCCTCGGTCGCGTGGCCACCGCTGCCGCTCAGATTCTGAAGGGCAAGCACAAGCCGCAGTACACCCCCCATGTGGACACCGGCGACTTTGTCATCATCATCAATGCTGACAAGATCAAGGTCACCGGCACCAAGGCTGCCACCAAGACCTACTACCGTCACAGCGGGTTCCCGGGTGGGCTCAAGCAGGAGACGTTCACCGAGGCCATGGCCAAGCACCCCGAGCGCGTGATCGAGCATGCCGTGAAGGGCATGCTGCCGAAGAACACGCTGGGCCGTGCGATGGGCAAGAAGCT
>NZ_CAUASN010000021.1 GCF_958431955.1 uncultured Adlercreutzia sp.
GGGCATCGAGTGCGTGTCGTCCACCACGCTCATCGCGAACCTCATCGAGGAGGAGGCCCTCCTCGGCAGCGTGTCGGTCGTCTCGTCGCTCACCCACGGCAACGTGGCTCTCGCCGAGGTGGTCGTGCCGCGCATGCGCCGCTTCTCCAACGAGGATGGCGTGCTCATCGAGGAGATCCCCCTGCCGGCCAACGCCCTCATCGCGGCGGTGGCCAACGGCAGCGATGTGGAGGTCGCCAGCGCCGAGACCTTGCTGTTCCCCGGCGACAAGGCTATCGTCATCGCCGATGAGGACGTGCTCGACGACGTGCGCCAGGCGTTTCGGAGCCTGTAGGTGCCTGCTTGCCAGCGACATAGGACGCCGGGCGCGGGAGCGTCCCCCGTTCGGCAGGCGGCACGCGCCCTCGTCGCGGCCTGCGCTCTTGCCATGGTGTGCGCCTTGGGGCTGCCGCACGCGGCGTGGGCGGCCGATTACCGGTGCGCCGAGGTGGATCTGGTGGCCCATGTGGAAACCGACGGCGCGGTGTCTATCGTCGACCAGCGCATCTTCGAGTTCGAGGGCTCCGAGCGCGAGACGCTCAAGTGGCTCTACGAAGGCTTCCCGGACGACTCCTCGCTCACGGTGGAGCGGGTGCGTATGGCGCCGGTGGACGCGGACGGCGCGCTCACCGAGGAGTGGATCGACCTTCCCGAGACCACCTTCCAGCTGGCCTGGCGCGACGGCGGCGGCCCCGAGGGCGACGCCTGGGCCTACGACCGCTTCCAGCACCGGCTCTACGCCTTCGTGGAGAACCTGCCCGGGCGGGTGGTGTTCGAGGTGGCCTATCGGGTGGAGGGCGCCGTGGTGGCCTACGACGATGCGGCCGATTTCCAGTGGCTCTACGTGCCGCGCGACTACGCTGTGGCCCTCGACAACGTGACGGCCGAGGTGGTGCTGCCCGTGGGCGCCGACGATACGGTGCGCCCGGGCGACAACGTGTACGCCTGGGGCCACGGGCCGGCCGACGGCAGCGTGGACATCGCGCTGGACGGTTCGGTCACCTTCACCGACCCGGAGGTGCAGCCCTCCCTGTTCGCCGAGGCCCGCGTGCTGTTTCCCGTGGAGTGGCTTGGCAACCTGAGCGACGAGGCGCGCCTGGCGAACCAGGGCAACCCCCAGTACTACTGGACGCCCAACTACGAGGCGGAATGGGTCGACCGCGACGCGTACCGCTCGATCATCCGCCTGCGGCTCGTTATCGGGCTTTTGGCCGTGGCCGCCCTCGTGCTCGTCGGCGCGCTTGTCGTCTACGCCCGCTGGGGGCGCGAGCGGCCGCCGGCCTTCACCGACGACTACTGGGACGGCCTGCCCGACGAGCGCTTGGCGCCGGCGGTGATGGGCCGCCTGTGGCGGTGGAACCACGAGAGCCCCGACGACATGGTGGCCACGGTGCTCGACATGGTGCGCCGGGGCGCCCTCACCGTGCGCCGCGACGACGACGGCCGGCCCCGCGCCCTCGTGCTGCTGCCCGACCTGACGGTCACGGCAGCCGGTCCCGCTGCGGGCCCGGCGGCGCCGGCCGCGGACGCCGCCGCGGCCGGCGATGCGGCATCT
The DNA here is from genome assembly GCF_958431955.1 of uncultured Adlercreutzia sp. Classification (GTDB taxonomy): domain Bacteria; phylum Actinomycetota; class Coriobacteriia; order Coriobacteriales; family Eggerthellaceae; genus Adlercreutzia. The sequence continues at coordinate 1,595 of NZ_CAUASN010000021.1, forward strand.
GCCGGAGATACCGCCGCGGCCGATGCCGACGATGCCGCCGCAGCCGAGGGCGCCGCCGCGCGCTCCGACGCCGAGTCGGCGCTCGACGGCGCCACGCTGCGGCTGCTGCGCACCCTGGCCGAGGGCGCCGAGGAGGTATCGGTGGAGCAGCTCGCCGCCTTCGCCCGCGCCAACCCGGCGGAGTTCCTCAGGGCCGAGCAGGCCTGGCAGCTGAGCCTCACCGCCCTGGTGGAGCCCTACGGCTTCTTCGACGGCGGTTCGCGCCGCGCCCAGCGGGTGGTGCTCGTATCCGCGGCCCTCCTGGCGGTGCTGGGCGTTGCGGCCGTCTTCACGCTCGGCTGGCTGCCGGGCGCCCTCGTGCTCGCCGCTGCCGCGGCCACGGCCGTGCTCGGCAACTACACCATGCGCCGCTCCGTGGAGGGCAACGACATCGTGGCCCACGCTAAGGCCCTGCGCAACTGGCTGCGCGACGGCGGCGTGCGCGACGAGCCCTACCGCCCCGAGCTCGTCATCTACGCCTACCTGTTCGGCGTTCCCGAATACGCCGAGGAAACGGGCGCCACGGTCACGGGCCAGCCCGTCGCCGCCGGTGCTATCATTCCCGTAACCCCGGCGGCCGTCCTGGGCTACCTGGCGCCGCGGCTCTCCCGCGCCCTCGGCGATGCCCTGCGGGCGGCCCACCACCGCGCCGAGGTGTCCTAGCCGCCCCCGCCTGGCGACGCCACGCCGCCTTCGACCCTTCGAGAGAGGAAGCCCCATGAAAGAGAAGTCCTTCGAGCCCGGCCGCGACAACATCGTGCTCATCGGCATGCCCGGCGCCGGCAAGTCCACGTTGGGCATCGTGCTGGCGAAGATCCTCTGCATGAATTTCGTCGACGCCGACCTGCTTATCCAGCAGTCCTGCGACAAGTCGCTCCAGCGGCTCATCGACACGCTGGGCCCCGACGCCTTCCTCGAGATCGAGAACCAGGTGCTCTCCGAGATGAGCTTCGAGCACTCCGTCATCGCCACAGGCGGCTCGGCCATCTACAGCGAGGCGGCCATGGAGCACCTGGGCCAGATCGGCCGCGTGGTGTACCTGAAGATCAGCTTCGAGGAGCTGAAGGCGCGCCTGGCCGACTTCTCCGAGCGCGGCGTGGTCATGAAGGGCGGCATCGGCATGAGCCTGCGCGACCTGTACGACGAGCGCCTGCCGCTGTACGAGAAGTACGCCGACATCACCGTGGACGTGAACGACCTTTCCATCACCGCCGCCGCCCGCAAGGTAGCCGCCGCCCTGAAGTAGGCCTCGCTTCTGCGTCGTGGCTGCTTCCCTTTCGAGTCGCGGCCGCTTCTCGCTATCAGCCTGTTTGTGGGGAGGGGTTAGGGGTGTCGTCGCGCGAGAGAGCTTGGATGAGCTCGGCTTTGCTGTGGACGCCCATCTTCTTGTAGGCGTTCTCGATATGGAACTTCACGGTTCTCTCCGATAGAAAGAGCAGCGCGGCTGCCGAGGCTCGCGTGTGACCCTCGAGGATAAGCCCCACTACTTCCTTCTCCCGTTCGGAGAGCCCATATTCATCCATGCGCCTCAGCCGCTGGTCGCGCGGGCTCTCGGGGTCGGTTTCGGGCTGAGCGGGGCTTCCTTCGACCTCCGCAGAGGTGCTCTTTTCCGTGCTCGGCCCTCCGCCTGCACGGGCAGGTGCGCTGCTGGCCGCGCCGGGATCTTTTTCCGACTCCAGGAAGAGCCTGACGCCCGGCTCCCACAGGATGGGGGTGTAGCTGCGCGACAGGCCGGGGAGAAGCAGGAGCTCGCACGAAAGCAGCGGGGCCACGATGTAGACGACCTGCAGGATGCACGGCGCCGTGGATTGGATGATCATATCGGCGGCGATGGCCGCGAAAATGGCCACGGCTACGGTGATGGCCATGGCCTTCTTGGTGGTCGCGCGAAGCGAGAAATACAGCGAGAGAAGCACCGCGGCCGCGCAGAAGGACACCAGCGGCACGGTAACGGGGATGAGGACATCGTAATTGCTCGGGTTGAGGAGCGCGATCTGCGCAAGGCAGAGCACCGATCCCCCGAGGGAGGCGCCCCCGACAATTTCGGCCTCCGCGACGCCGCGCCTCGTCGCCGGCATCAAATCGAATACCAAGAGGGCGACTATCAGCCCGAGACACTGCAACAGCACGATGCTCAGAAGGCCGGCGCTCAGCAGATCGTACTGGCCCAGAGCAAACGAACTGCCGAAAAGCCAGAGGAACACGGTGGCTAGGGCGAGGCAGTTACAGATGCTGGGAAAACAAGATTGTGGAGTTGTTCGCTTGCAATTCATCAGCCCATAGTGTAGCAGATTTATTCACAAGTAAGAATAATTTCTTGATCACGTCGGCTCTCTGAACTGGCGAAACTTGAAACTGTCCATTATGGACAGGCGTAAATTATATTCATCTGAGTATAATGCATTGCCAAGATGCAACCATTCTGTAGTGAAACGGTTGCCCCGCAGCGCAGTGCCGCGTAGCGGGGTGTCTCACGCGTTTGGTAGACGTTGGAATGCGCAGCGCGGTGGAAGCGCGCTAGGAAGCAAGCAAGGAGAAAGGAAGCGACATGGCACATGTGCGCGGAGGGTTGAGAAGATCGCGGGAGGAGGTGAAGCACCAACTCGTCCGCACGGGATGCGCGGCTGCGGCCTTGGTATCGCCGAGGCTCTTGCGCGTGTTCCTCGCGGCGTTGCTGTGCTTCTCCCTGGTTCCCCTGTCGGCCCTGCCCGAGAAAGCCTATGCGGCGACCCAGGAGACCTACTATTCCCACGGGACCATATCCCAGACGGCCCTGAACTCCGAAGGCGCCGATCTGGGTACCGACATTACGCTGAACGTCGGCGAGTCCGTCGATATCGAGATCTACCCTTACCAGCATGTGCAGTATAAAGGCTGCAATATGGCTAGGTGCATGGAGTATGGGTGCGACGACGTCGACCCGATGTACACCGGAGGCAAGTGCTTTACGGAGGGCCTCGGCTGCTCTTGCGACCAAACCCCCGTCGTGCGCACTGCGAACGTAAGCACCGAGGTAAGCGGCGAAGCCGATGTCGTGTCTGTGGGCGAGGTGCGCTACGACGCCCTTACCGCGAGCGCGAACACCTTGGGCCACATGTCGAAGGCCAGCATGGCCGTGAGCGCCGTGAAGGCCGGCACCACCTCCGTTACCGTGACCACGGCCATGAAGAACGCTGTTAACGACGAAGTGTCCATGTGGAATCCGTGCACCAAGACCTACCGCATCACGGTGGTCGACCCCGCCGCCGAGGGCGGCGCGGGCGAAGGTGACGGCGACACCGGCGACGGCTCCGGCGATTCCGGCGACGAGGGCGACGCCGACGACGGGGAGGATGACAGATCCGTCATCGCCGGCGATTGCGAGATAACCGAGGGCGGCACTTATTCCTTTGCTTCCAACCTCACCAGCGCCACCGTTTCCGTCAAGACCACCGATCCGGTGGAATTTGTCGGCAACGGCATCGGCGGCGGCGCCATCAACTACGTCACCATCGACAGCGTCGTCGCGGGTGCCGACATCACGCTTAACGGCGTGGTGATGTACAACGCGAACGATCATGCTGCCAACTCCCTGAGCTTCACGGGCGCTGGCAACACGCTCACGCTGAAGGGGCAGAACCAGCTGCAGGTGTGCTATAACAACGGCGACGACAAGGCGCTGGTTCACGTTCCCAAGGGTGCGTCGCTCACTATCAACGGCGATGGCGAGCTGTACATGATGAAGCACTCCTACGGTGCTGCCGGCATCGGCGGCGACCAGGGCGAAGCGTGTGGCGATATCACGCTGAACGGCCCTCGCGTTTACGCCACGGGCGTGAACGGCGGCTGCATTATCGGAGGCGACAGCACGACGCAGCAATCCGGCAAGTTCTCCTTGAACGCCGGCGAGCTCGCCGTGCATCCCGCGAGCGGCCAGCCGGCGCTCTGCGGCTTCAGCCAGGTGGCCCTCAACGGCGGCGTCCTGAGCGTCGTGATGGGAGACGGCTCCAGCACGAACGTGGCTCCGGCCATCTGCGGCTACGACAACAAGGGCGCAGGCACCCTCGTCTTCAACGGCGGACTGGTGCGCATGCAGCCCGCAAGCAACTTCGATGTGGCATCCGTCGACAACGGCGGCAACGCGACCAAGCCACTGTTCATCAACCCGGCGGAGGTCGCCGGTGCTGCTGACGCCTACCAGATCAGCCTCGACGGCAAGCAGGTCTACTCGGGCGACATGGTGGTCTCCTTGCACAAGGGTTCTGCCGACGATGCCTTCGCCACCAACCCGAATACCTGGTCGAAGGCACTGAGCACGGAATACTACCTGCTCGTCACGCCTGAGAGCCACACCATCGATGTGAACGGAACGACGCTCTACGTTGCCTATGAAGAGGGCACCGGCTTCACCACCAGCACCGAACCGCCCGCATCTGACGAACCGGGGGACCCGGCATTGGTGGACGGCGCGTACGTTCTGACCGACCAGGCCGACCTCGTCTGGTTCGCGGCCAAGGCCCAGGAGGTTCCGACGGCGAGCGCCGTGCTGGCCAACGACATCGCCCTGGAGGACGGCGTCCTCCCGAATCTGGCGCCGATCGCCGCGAACGTGTCGAACGCCGAAAAGGGCTTCGCGGGCACACTCGATGGCGCGGGCCATGCGATCCTGGGCGTCGCGGGCTTCGCGAACGCAGCCTATCCGGGCCTGGTGGGCGTCCTCTCCGGTGGCACCGTCAAGGACCTGGCCATCAAGGGCGCGGGAGAGCCCGTCACTGTCGCAGGCACGGCGGGCGTGTTCGTGATCAACTCCTACGGCGGCGCCATCGAGGGCTGCACCAACGAGGTCTCCCTCTCAGGCGCCAAATCCATGGCCGGCATCCTCTACAGCGCGAACAGGGACACCAAGGTCACCGGCTGCGTCAACAAGGGGAGTCTGCGGAGCACGTACACAAGCGGACTCGTTGGCGGCATCGTCGCGACCAACGCGGTCACCACGGCCGACCAGGCCCTCATGATCGAACGCTGCGTGAACGAGGGCGACGTGTCCGCCGCGTATATGGGCGGCGGCATCGTGGGCAAGAACGGCGGGGTGCTCGCTGTCTCCGAGAGCTGCAACCTGGGCTCCGTCTCCGACAGTTCCAAGCGCACCTCCAACCAGGTGATGCACATCGGTGGCATCGTCGGCTGCCAGCAGTCGACCAGGGCCACGTCCATCACGGACTGCTACAACGCAGGCGACATCAGCGTGGCGCTCTCCACTTCGACGATGGCCATCGCCGGCGGCATCATCGGGTATGCGCAGACGGGCAGCCCTGTCGTCACGGACTGCTTCACCACGGGAGCGGTGAACACGTTCGACGGGTTCGCCGGCGCGTCGGGCACGTTCACTGGCAAGGCGCAGAACGCCAACATGGCACCCGCTGCGGAGAACTCCTACTACCTCGCGGGTGTCGGGAACGGCGCGATGGCCGGGGCCGACCTGGAGGGTGCTTCCGCCGTCTCCGCGGAAGAGCTCCTTTACCTTGCGGGCGCCCTGGGCGATCCGTTCGTGAACGACGCCGTCACGGGCCACCCGGTCTTCTCCTGGCAGCCCCACGAGGAGCCCGGCTCTTCCGAGGGAATGGATCCCGGCGTCAATGTGACCACGAGCTCCCTGCGCTTGCGCCACAACGGCAACGGCGACGATGAGCCGAGCTGGGCGAACATCGGCCTCGAGGGCGCCACGCCCGAATGGGCCGCCGCGGTCACGGGCATCAAGGTGACCTCCGCCGCCGACGAGTCCTATTCGGTGCGGGTCGCCCGCGCCGATGCGGCGGGGACCAAGCCCGCGGGCGGCCTGTTCTCCTTCAACAGCGACGAGGCCCCCACCCGGATCTCGATCGGGCGCAACGCGTCCAACCCGGTGTTCGTGGTGAACCCCGGCGAGGGCGAGCCGTTCGACGTGGCGGGCATGCGCGGCACCACCACCTACCCGCAGTCGCAGGTCTACACCGTGACCGTCGAGGCGGAGGGCTACGAGCCGGTGACCGCGGACATCACCTTCTACACCGGCTCCTCCGACACCTTTACCATCTGGATCGTGGAGGAAGGCGAGGACGAGCCCATGGAGGTCGCGGTCCTCTCTGCGGAGGACATCGCGGACATGTCCTCGTTCGCCAACGGCTCCTCCCAATGCGGCATGACCGGCTTCAGGACCTTCTCCGCCGTGGGCGCGCCGGTGGCCGACCTCCTCGATTCCGTCGGCATCGAGTACAGCGAGGACGACGCCTTCAAGCTGCAGACCACCGACAACTTCGGCTCCACGTTCACCTACGACCAGCTGTTCGGCGAGCGCTACTTCCTGCAGTCGGTCTACGACGACCCGGAGGTGGCCGAGGTGTACAACCGCCTGGCCTCCGACGCCTCCGCCGGCTCGGACACCGAGCTGCGCCGCCTCCTGGCGAGCAAGGCCAAGGAGGCCGGCACCGTCGCGCGCCCGATGATCTCGGCCAACTACGCCGAGACCATGATCTCGGGCGAGCAGGTGGGCAACACGCCCGTCCCCACGGAGGGGAACACCTTCGTCGACGCCCTCACCGGCGCCGAGAACCAGTACCGCTTCACCTACGGCATCGCGCTCGTGCAGGAGGACGAGACCGTCACCTTCGTCACGGGCGACGGCGCCACCGAGGTGGCCCCGCAGAAGGTCAAGAGCCACCTCATGACCTCCACGGAGAACACCACCATCAAGTCCACCTACTGGAACAACGGCATCATCATCTACCGCGGCCAGGGTTCTGCGCCTGCGGAGAGCGACGCGGCCGACGCCATCGCGAAGCCGGCCGACCCCACCCGCGAGGGCTACGAGTTCGCGGGCTGGTACGCCGACGAGGCCTGCACCGATGGCAACGAGTTCGACTTCGAGGCCAACGACGGCACCGTGGACGAGGACACCACCCTCTACGCCAAGTGGGTCGAGGTCGAGAAGACGCCCGATTACGGCACGCTTCAGATCGCCGTCGATAACGGCAACGAGGGGTACCAGTACGTGGCCACGTCTATGGGGCGCAACCCGGCGGCCCAGGTTGGCTTCGGCCTCGTGCCGAGCTTCGTGGGAGGCACCGAGGAGGCCGACAACGCCGCGCGCAAGCAGGCCATGACCGATTGGGCCGCTGCGGTGACGTCGGTGACGGTTGCTCCGGTGAGCGCTGAAGGCACCGTTGCGGGCGACGCCATCGAGCTGACTGCCAAGGAGCTGAGCGAGTGGGTTTCCGAGCTTCGCGACCCTGCCACCGATGTGCTGCCCTACTACAGCCTCACCGCGCCGGCCACTACCGGCAAGGTAACCATCAACGTACCCATCCAGCTGTTCGGCGCGACCAGCACCGATGCCTACAAGTCGCTGCAGCTGACCATTAAGGCCGACGGCTACGACGACGTGGAAGGCGTCATGAACTACCGCCACATCGGCGCCTCCGAGCTGACCGTCCGCGTGAAGGACGCCGCCGACGGCGCGGTGACCAAGTCGATCACCCTGTCCGAGGAAGACCTCAAGGCGCTGCCGGTGCAGCACGAGATCGAGACCTCCGCCAACTGCGGCATGGCGGGCCTGCGCTCCTACATGGCCGAGGGCGTGTACCTGACCGACGTGCTGAAGGCCGCGGGCATCAACTTCACCGAGGGTATGGATATCTACATCCGCACGACCGATATGGCCACCACCAACGACGGCAATGGCGGCACCGAGGATGCCTACATGGGCTCGGCATGCTTCGACTATGCCACGCTCATGGGCGTGGAGCGCTACCACTACCCGGCGATGTGGGACGCCACGCCCCGCGACGAGCTGGACGGCAAGAGCATCTACGAGATGCTGGCCGCCGACCGGGGCGCCTGGAAGTATGGCGCTAACGACACGCTGGCCGCCCTGATCGGCGAGAGCGCCCAGAAGGTGGAGAGCCCGGTTATCGCCTGGGCTTGGAACGAGGGCATTGTGGCCTGGGATGGCACGAACCCGGCTGCCCAGGACTGGGGCGAGAACACCTACAACCCCTACACGTCGCACGAGACCTTCCGCTTCCTGTTCGGTATGAAGCGCAACGCCGACGGCAGCATCGCCGACGACAACACCACGTTCAGCAACACCTACGGCGTGTTCGGCATCGACATCATCGCCAACGGCAACTCCACCGAGCTGCCCGACGAGCCGGTTGATCCCGACGAGCCCGTCAACCCGGACGATCCGGACGAACCCGTCAACCCGGACGATCCCGACGAGCCCGTTACCCCTGAGAATCCGGACGAGCCTGCCGGCCCCGAGGATCCGACCGATCCCGAAAAGCCCGCTGCCCCGGGTCAACCGGCCGGCCCGACCGATCCGGACAAGGGTGACGAGGGGGATGCCAAGGATCCCACGCCGACGCCGGCCCCCAACGGATCTCAGAACATCGTTTACAACTACTACACGACCAACAACAACACGACGAACAGCACGACCAACAACAGCACGACCAATACGACGACCAATAGCACGACGAGCCGCACGAGCGGCGGGGGCGGCCTCGTGACGGCCGCTCCCACGGTGGCGCTCCCGCTGGCCGACACCGCCCCCGCGGCCGACGAGCTTGCGCAGGGTGCCGAGAGCATTCCCGAGGCCCCCGCGACGAGCGACGCGGTGGCAAGCCGGCCGGAGAAGTCCGACCGCGAGTCTGCCATCGCTGACGACGAGGCCCCGCTGACGTCCACGGACGCCGGTGCCGCCTTGGGCGCCTCCTGGATAGACTGGTGGCCGCTGTACGTGGCTCTGGTGTGCGCGGCTGCCATCGCGCTGCTGGGAGTGCTGCTCATGCGCCGGAAGCAGCGGCAGCGGGAAGACCAGGCGTAACCGCCTGGCACGAAGAGATGCGCGGGCGGGGCGCAGTCCCGCCCGCCATAGCGGGTACGCGAATCGCAACCGGAAGGGACGGCGTCTCTTCCGGTTGCGTGTCACATTGCTTGAGAAGGGTGAGGTGAGTGGAAATGGCCAAGCGGCCGCAGAGAGGGACCGCTCTCGCTTTGGCGCCTTTGGTGCTGGCGCTTGTCGTCAGCCTGGCGCCGACGAGCGCGTGGGCCTATTTCAACCGGGGAAGCGTGGGCGTGAGCGTGGGCGTTGCGGCGCTTACGCTCTCGGCGGGGGAGACGGCGGACGTCACCGTGTCGCTCACGCCGGCCTCCGACGACCAGACCGAGGGCTGCGGCATGCCGAAGTGCCCGCAGAGCTGCGCCAGCACGTGTACCGACGAACTCGGTCAATGCCGTTGCGCCGGCGCCGACCTTACCACGTACTACCCCAGCGCCAAAGCCGTATCGAGCAACTCCAACGTTGCCATGGCCGTCTGCGATGCGGGGCAGGTGCGCATATACGGACGATCGGAGGGAACCGCCACCATTACCGTGGTGGGGTCGTTGCGCCAGTTCAATGATGGCGAGGCTGCCATCGAGGTGAAGGTGGAAGGCGGTGATGCGGCGGCGGCCGAGAGCGCTGCTCCCGCCGAGTTCTCCGCTATGCCCGAGACGGCCGACCTGAGCATCGACGATCGGCAGGATTACGTCGAGAAGACGGCGATGGGCCGCCCCATATGTTTCGTTCGCATCGGCGGCAGCGAGCAGCCCGATGCCGTCTTGGCGTCATTGGCGGGGGTTGATGGCGAGGCGACCTTCTGGGAAGGCGACACGCTGCACCAGCCGGATTACTCGGTCACCATTTTGGGAACCGATTGCGGCGAGCAGGACGCGCGGCAGCTGGGCGGCCTGTCGACCGACAACTTCGCCTTGCAGGTGACGACGATGGCAGAAGGCCCGCTCATGCAGTCGCTGACGGGGCTCGACGAGTTCGTCGTAGTGGGCTTCGCGGAGGACGCGGTGCTGCCCTGCGCCGCGACCGTGTACGCGAAGGCCCAGGGCGCCATCGCCGACGAGGCAGCCGTGGCCCTCTACCGCTACGACGAGGGAGCCAAGCAGTTCGAGCGCGCGGACGCCTCGGCCGAGGTCGTTGGCGGATATGTGAAATTCCAAACGGCCGAACCGGGCCAGTACGTGGTATCGACCCACGATCTGACCGCCGAGGCCAACCGGGCCGTTAGCGTCGGGGTTGGCGCATCCGATGACGCAGGAGCCTCCGCAGTGAACGTCGGGGGCGTGGTGGCGGCTGCGGCAGCGGCCGTGGTCGTCGCGGTGGCCGCCGTGGCGCTGGTGCGCCGAAGCAAGAGGAAGGGACGCTCATGAGCAGGGAAGCAAGGCGCGCACGTGCGCGGATGGGACGCAAGGTCGCGATGGGCCTGCTGGCGATCGTCATGGCCGTGGGGCTGCTACCCGCCACCGCCCAGACGGCCCATGCGTACTTCAACTTCGGAACCGTGGGCGTGTCGCTCGGGTCGAGCAGCGTGTCCGTGCTGAAGGGGGCTTCCGCCGAGGTGAGCGTTTCGGTGACCCCCTCTTCTGACGACCAGACGCGCGGCTGCGGCATGGCGAAGTGTCCGCAGGTGTGCTCGAGCGAGGGAGCTATCGAGGCCGGGTACAACTGCTTCGACACCAACGGGCAGTGCACCTGCGCCGGCGCCGAGTACTCCACGTACTATCCGTCGTTGTCGGCCTCTTCGAGCAACTCCGGCATCGCCACCGCCTCCATCAGCGGATCGACCCTGGTCATTACCGGGAAGAGCGAGGGCGTAGCCACCATCACCGTTAACGCATCGCTGCGCCAGTGGACGAGCGCCTCGGCCACTATCCAGGTAACCGTCAAGGGCAACTCCACGACGGTGGAGGGCGCCGGATCCGGCGGCTCCTCGTCTTCCGAGTCGGGCGCATCGGGCTCCTCGGGTGCGAACGCGGGCGCCAGCACCGGCCCTTCCGGCCCTTCCGGCTCCTCCGCCGGCGGCGACGCAACGGGCGCCTCCAATGCCAGTGGCGCATCGGGCGCTTCCGGCGGCAGTACGGGGACGTCCACCAGCAGCACGAGCTCGTCGAGCACGACGGATGACGCCAGCACAACCGGTACCACGAGCGTGACGGCACCCATCATCGACAGCATTCCCGAAGAGGCCGTATACACCGAGTCGCGCGACGACGCGCCCAACGAGCAGGTTATCGAGACGGTCGCCGGCACGGTGTACGTAGCCGAGTGCAACGCGTACCTGGACGCCACGGCTATGCTGGCGAAGGCGAAGGGGACGAGCGATCAGGTGGTTCTTTGGTCGGGCGTGTCATCCACCCAGCCAGACTACTCCTGGACCTTCTACGGCGAGGACATTCCCGACAACATCGAGGAGCTGTCCTTCGACCCCACCATTGCCATCTCCAAGATGGGGACGGGCTACGTCGCCAACCTCATGGCCCAGGCGCAGGACGGCATCGTGATGGACTTCACCCACGAGGGCGAGTTGCCGTGCAAGGCCTCGCTGTACGTGAACGTCGATGCCGCCTTCAACGATGGGCAGAAGGTCTCGCTGTACTGCTACGACGATGAGGCCCGCGTGTTCGATCCCGTGCTCGGCGACATCGAGGTCATCGGCGGTTATGCCACGTTCCTCATCGATCACTGCTCCACATGGGCGTTCTCGACCGACGCCCTTGACAGCTATGCCCAAAACGAGGTGAACACCCCGGGCGCGGCCCGCGGGACGAGCCTCTCGGTTTCCGAGACGCCCTCATGGGTGGTGCCCCTTTCGGCTGGCATCATCGTCGTGGCCGCGGTCGCTCTGGCGGCTCTGCTGATGGTGAACCGCCGCCGCGCGACTGCCGGCGCCCCCGGCACTGGAGAGGCGTCGCCGGCCGCGGAGGCGGCCGGGGCGGGGGATCACGAGTCGACCGAGGAGGTGGGCCGGTGAGGCGCGTCCGCACCTATCGCGGGGCGGCTCTGATCACCTGCGCGTTGGCGCTCGCGACCCTGCTGTCGCTTCCGCTGGGCGCCCCGGGGCTTGCCTGGGCCATGGGGGGCCATGCGACTTCGGAGATGGCGGACTCTGCGATGGCCTCCATGGACATGGAGGAGGGCTCGGGGGCCTGCTGCACCGTTGAGGAAGACCCTGATGCCGAGCAGCTCGGCCTCATGCCGCACCTCTTCCGGCTGACCGGCTGGACAAGCGAGGCCGAGGACGGGCTGCCCCTGGAGGGGGTGGGAGCGTTCTTCCCCAGCTTGCTTTCCTGCACCACCACGCCCCAGGCGATCCAGGTGGGCAAGGAGTGCAGTATGGTGGATGTGTGCGGCTTCGACCCCTGCACCTGCGGAAAGCCGGACGCCTGGGGGCATTGCGCCTGCGGAGGCTTCCAGGAAGAGACGCCCGTGGTGACGATCTCCGTGGACGATCCGGATATCGCGCGCGTCCAGGAGGCCTTCGGCGCCACCTGGCTTATGCCGGTGAGCCCGGGCGTCACCACGGTCTCCATCGAGGCGTCGCTTACGCATTACCGCACGGCCACCTACGAGTTTCAGGTGGAGGTGGCCCCCTTCGGGCCCGTGGACGTCTTGTTCATCGTGGCCGGCCTCGTGGTGGCCGCGGCGCTGTGCGGCGGGGCGGTGCTGGGAGCGCGCGCCCTCGTGCGCCTCGGGCATCAGATGGTGCGCAGCCGGAAGATGTGGGCCGCCCGCGGCCGAGAGCTGAAGAAGGAGTTTCCCTTGACCTGGAACGCCAAGCTCAACGAGGAGCGCAACCGCGAGACGACGAGGCGCAAGCGGCAGCGTCGCCGCGTGGCATCGCCCTTCCTGCACGATCTGCTGTTCTCCTTCAGGCAGGCGGCGGCTGTGCTGGTGGCCGGCCTCGTCCTGTTCGCGGTGCTGGTGCCCGTGTCCACCTCGGTGGTGAGTGACGTGTCGGTGTTCAACGTGAACTACACCCATGAGCAGCTGAAGTACCAGTTCTACGCCCAAGATTTGGCCGGCCTCATCAACGCGGCCGCCGTCGCCTTCGGGGCGGTGCTCGCCGTAGCGCTCTTCCGCTTCGTTCTCCAGAAGCGCTCGACGACGGCCTTCTTCTCGGTGGGCCTCTCGCGCGTGAAGCTGTTCCTTTCGCGCGCCATCGCGGGCATCGTGTGCATCGCGGCGGCCATCGGGCTGCCCTTCGCCGCGTCACTGCTGCTGAATGGCATCTCGCTGGGGCTGTACGACGGGTGCGTGGCCGAATGGGCGTTCACGACGGTGGGCTATATGCTGGTGGCAGCCTGCTCCTTCGCACTGGCCTCCGTTGCCTGCGTGTGCGCCGGCACCCTGTTCGAGAGTGTCATCTTCGCCACGGCGCTTCTGCTGGGCGTGACCGCCGTGCTGTGGAGCGTGGGGGAGGTGGCCCGGCTGCTGCTCGTGGGCAACGCCCAGGGCGCCTTCCTGTACGGCCAGGCGATCGAGGTGGCGCCGTCGCTGCTGGACGGCCTTTCCGCGATGAACCCGGTGCTGTTCTTCCAGGATTTGGGCGCCGAGCACCAGTTCTTTATGGCGCTGCACCCCGTGTACTACCCTGAGTTGGGCCCGTGGTGGCTGCTGGGCGTGTGGGCGTGCGTGGTGCTCGCCCTAGGGGCCGGGGCTCTGGTGCTGTTCTGCCGGCGTCCGGGCGAGCAGGCCGAGATGGCGGGCAAGTCGCCCGTGCTCTCGCTTTTCTCGGTGGCCATGGCGGGGCTCGCGCTGTTTGGCTGCGCCATCGCCCTGCTGGGTGCGGTGGACCCGTCCGTGGCCGTTGTGGTCGGCTTCGCGCTGTTTGCCCTGGTGTCACTGGTGCTCCTGTTCGGTCCCCTGCGCGGGCGCACGCCGCGCCCGGTCACCCTCGGCTGCGTGGGCGGCGAGCTGGTTGCCATGGGCTGCGTGGTAGCCGTGGTGAGCGCCGGGGCGTTCGGGTATGCCGGCAACATTCCCGTCACCGACGAAGTGGAGGCGGTGGAGTTCTCCTACGACGGCTCGCCGAGCTACCTGGTCAGCGGGTTCTCGGGTATATCGGGCGGCAACGCCTACTACTACACGTCGAGCCGGGTCTACACCGATGCCTCCTCGGTGGACACGGTGCGCTCGATTCACGAGCAGCTGATCGGCACCGCACGCCAAGCGCGCGAGACCGATTTCATCGACTTCGATCAGACCGTCGTGCCCTATGACATCGTGATCCGCTACCGTCTGAAGAGCGGCGGCGAGGTCGTTCGCTACTACGACCAGGCGAGCGTGGGCGAGCTTGCGGCCATGCTGTCCCTCGACAACGACGAGCAGATCCACCAGTTGGAAAGCGCCGTCATCACGGGCAGCGCCGAGGGTATCTCCGACGAGGCGCTGGCTTCTTTGGCCGCCTCGCCGTCGATGCCGGCGTACGCGTCGGGGGCTATCTACGCGGCAGACGGCATCCTCAACCGTATTGTGCCGGTGACGACGGACGACATCGGGAGGGCCGAGCTCCTGAGCGCCATGGCGAGCGATCTTTCGCGCCTGCCGGCCAGCGAGCGATACTTCCCGACCCAGCCCGTGCGCGCCGCGGTCATGTTCACCTTGTCTCCCGAGCTGGACGTGGCGTCGTTCGGCTACTCGTTCAGCAACGCCGTGTCCTACGTCACCGACGAGTGGACCGAGACGGTGGCATGGCTCGAGGAGGCCGGCGTTCTGGATCAGCTCGCCGAATCGGTCGACCCGCGCGCTATCGAGAAGCTCACCTTCCAGCTGGACGACCCCTATGCGTCCATCAACAAGGTGACCCAACCGCAGAGTCGTTTCTTCATGGGCTATCGCAGCGGCGAGGCCGACCAGTACTGGGTAACCCAGGACTACGGCGCGCTGAAGACCTACACCGACCAGGCGAGCATCGAGGCGGTGCTTCCCAAGCTGCGGCTCGGCTACTTCATGGACGGCGGCTATCTGGTAGAGGCGAAACTGCGCGGCATCGATTCCTACGTCTATTTCTACCTGCCCGCAGCCGACGTGCCCGACGACTTCTAGGAGCGGGGCGGGCCGCGGCTGCGGCAGGACGACCATGCAATGCGACGAGAAAGGCCGGTATGATTCAGGCAACGGGCATAGGCAAGCGCTTCGGAGCGCACCAGGTGCTGGACGATATCTCGCTCACGGCCCCCAACGGGCAGGTGTACGGGCTTGTCGGCTACAACGGAGCCGGGAAGACCACGCTGTTGAAGATCATAGCGGGCGTGTACCGCCCCGACGCCGGCACGGTGCTGATCGACGGCGTTGACATGCACGCCGACAGCGTGAGCCACGACTCGCTGTTCATCGTGGCCGACGAGCCGTTCTTCTTATCCCAGGCAGATCCCGAGACGATGCGCGCGTTCTACCGCGGCTACTACCCGCTGTGGTCGGACGAGGTGTACGAGCGCCTGCTCGGGCTGTTCGACCTGGATCCACATGCGAAGATCGCGGGCTTCTCGAAGGGCATGCAGCGCCAGCTGGGAATCCTGCTCGGGTTCGCCACGGGCGTGAAGACCATGCTCCTGGACGAGAGCTTCGACGGCCTCGATCTTTCCAAGCGAAACCTGCTGAAGCGCCTGCTGAGGCAGTACGCGCGCGAGCGCGATGCGAGCGTGGTCCTGTCGTCGCACAACCTGCGCGAGCTGGAGGACGCAGTGGACAACCTGGGCATGATCAAGGGCGCTCGCCTCGTGTTCAACGGCAGCGTGGCGGAGGTGCACGAGCAGTACCCCGATGCGTCGCTCGAGGAGATCTTTCTCAGCGAGGGAACGGGGCGGGAAGAGAGCATCGATGGCATTTTCTCGTAGGTTGCGCCGGAAGGGGGCGGTCCTTGCCGCCGTGGCCCTTGCCGGCGCCTTGGCCCTGGGCGGGGTGCCCGCGGCGTTCGCGGAGAGCTTCGTCGAGGAGGTTCCCGACGGCGTGCTCTCCATTGTAGGCGTGAGAACCGAGGCTCTCGGGGAGGCGCGCGAGGCGGCGGCGGGCGAGGAGCTGCGCCTCGGCTGGTTCTGCGCGCGCGAGATGACGGTGGACACCGATCCGGCCACGGCCGAGCTCGGGGTGAGCTGCGGCATGGACTGGATGTGCGGCCTAGACCCGTGTTTGTGCGGGTCGTCCGACAGGTGGGGATCGTGCTCGTGCAACGGCCTGGAGGAGCGCGCGCCAGAGGTGGCGTGCACGTCGTCGGACGAGTCGGTGCTCCGCGTGGAGGCCGAGAGCGGCCGCATTCGGCTTGTGCCCGTCGGCGACGGCGAGGCGGTGCTGTCGCTTGAGGCGTCGATGAGCCATCATACGCCGGCGAGCGCGGAGGTGCGGGTGCGCGTCGGCGGCATGGAGGCGGCGGAATGGGCCTGGGCGTCCTTAGCTGCGGCTGCGATTGCGGTTGCAGGAGCCTGCGCGGCGCTCATAGCCCGGCAGGTGCGGAAAAGGGCCGCTGAGGCACCGGCGGCGGCCGGCGGGAAGGGGGATGACGATGAGTGACCGACCGGCGGCGTCCTTTCGCGGGCGCCCAGCCGTTTCACCGCGCAGCGCGGGGACGGCTGTGGGGCTGGTGCTGGCGTTTGCGTTTGCCCTGGCCCTCGGCGGCTGCGCGGGCGCGAAGGTGACCGATACGTCGCCGACGATGGTCGCGGCGTCGTTTTCGGCGTCGAGCTCTCAGTCCGAGGCGACGCAGAGGGCCGAGATCAGGCTCGACTTCGATCAGCCCGTCACTGTGGACCAGAACGTCCTGGACGACTTCGAGCTGCTGGTGAACGGTGCGGCGCCCGATCCGTCCACGGTGGCGGTGGAGGCGCGCGGCGACGCCACCGGCATCACCATTGCCATGCGTCCGAGCCCGGAGGCGAAGGGCGTGGGGGCCGGCGCGTACTTCGCCCTGTACCAGGCCGACGTATCGCTCGCGTCCAAAGACGCGGGAGGCGCGCTGCCCTCCATCAGGGGGGCCGATGGGTCGGCCGCCGTCATGGCCGATGTCGTTCGCGGGGTATTTCCCAGCGGCGCGGTGCTGGAGGTGACCGACCAGACGGCGGGCGACGCGGCTGCCGGACGGTGCGCCGCCGCCACGTTCGTCATCACCTCGCCGGCCACCATCCGGGCGATCACCTGGTTCTCGCCGGACGGCGGCCAGACGAAGGTGCTGAAGCACAACCACACGTTTGCCAGCCAGACGGCCCAGGAGTTCGCCGCCGATCTAGCGAAGGCGGTGAACTCCTGCTCGGGCGCGGGGGTTGTGGCGACGGCCCGGGGAGATGAGGTGACCTTGCGCGCCTCGTCTCCTGTGGACGGACAGGTGCTCGAGCCCATATTTGTGGAGGGCATCGGGCAGACCACGGGCGCCTTCGACGCGAGCGATGCGGAAGGGTTCCGCTGATGGCGGCGCTTCGATGGCCGGGGCCGTGCTCGGGGCGCGTAGTGCCCGAATCGGAAGGCCGTCCGGCTGCGTCCGGCAGCGCCGAGGCGGTTCGGGCGGCCGTGGGGCGGCAGCGGGCGCGGAACGCGGCCGTGGTCGCGGGGCTCGCGCTACTGCTGGCCGCCATGGTGGCTCTCTCGCTGGCCCTCGGGCGCTACGAGGTGGACTTCGGCAGCGTGGCTGCGGCCGTGGCGGCTCTCGCCAACCCCGACGCGCCGGCGGCCGAGGAGGCGATGCGTCACGCCGGCGTGCTCTTCACGCTGCGCCTTCCCCGGGTGCTTGCGGCGCTGCTGGTGGGCACGGCGCTGTCGGCTGCAGGCTGCGCGTACCAGGGCATATTCAAGAATCCCATGGTGTCTCCCGATCTTCTGGGAGCATCGGCCGGCGCCTGCTTCGGCGCGGCCGTGGGCATTCTGCTCTCCTTCGGCGGCCTGGGTATGGAGATCAGCGCCTTCGCCTGCGGGGTTATCGCCGTGGCGGCCAGCTGGGGACTTTCGTCGGTGCTCGCGCGCCGGGTGGGGAACATTCTGGTGCTCGTGCTCTCGGGCCTGGTGATCGGCCAGCTCTTCCAGGCGTTCACCTCGGCGGTGAAGTTTCTGGCTGATCCGAACTCGCAGCTTCCCGAGATCACGTTCTGGCTCATGGGCGGCCTTTCGAATGCCGACGAGTTCGACGTGGTCGCCCTGGCGGTCGCCCTCGCCGTGGGGTTGGCAGGGCTTTTCGCCCTGCGCTGGCGCATAAACGTCATGGCTCTCGGCGACGAGGAGGCGGCCTCGCTGGGGGTGAGCGTGAAGCGCACGCGCTTGGCGGTAGTCGGGTTCGCGACGCTGCTCACCTCGGCCTCGGTCGCCGTCGCGGGGATGGTCGGTTGGGTGGGGCTCATCATTCCCCACCTGGCGCGGTTTCTGGTCGGCCCCGATCATCGGGTCCTCCTGCCCGCCTCGGTGCTGCTGGGAGGGTCGTTCCTGCTGGCGGTGGATGACGTGTGCCGCTGCATCTACACCACGGAGATTCCCCTGTCCATCCTGACCGCCATTATCGGCGCGCCCCTGTTCGTGTACCTGGTCTGGCGGCAGAGGGGGCAGCGATGAGCGCCGCCCGCGCCTGCGTGTCCGGCACCTCGTGCGCCCCGGATGCGCGCGGTCCTCTGCTGGCCGTGAGGGAAGTGGCCTGCGGCTACGAGGGCGCCGCGGTGCTCCAGGACGTGTCGTTCCAGCTCGAGGCCGGGACGTCCACCGTGCTGCTCGGCCCCAACGGCGTCGGCAAGACGACGCTCTTCAAGACCATCCTGGGCTTTCTGCCGCGGCTGGGCGGGGAGATACTCGTCGACGGCCGCAGCGTCGACGAATGGGGACGCCGCGAGCTCGCGTGCCTGGTGGCCTACGTGCCGCAGGCCCACGACACGGCCTTCGGGTTTACCGTGCACGACCTCATCCTCATGGGGCGCACGCCGCATCTGGCGGGGGCCGCCGCGCCCTCGCGCGACGACGAGCGGGCGGCTAGCGCCATGATCGAGCAGATGGGCCTGGGTCATTTGGCCCAGCGGCCCTGCACGTCGCTCTCGGGAGGCGAGCTGCAGATGGCGCTCATCGCCCGGGCGCTGGTGCAGCGCCCGCGCATCTTGATGATGGACGAGCCGTGCGCGAACCTGGACGTGGGCAATCAGGCGATCGTGCTCTCGAAGGTTCGAGAGCTGGCGGATGCCGGGCTGTGCGTGCTCGTGACGTCGCACGATCCCAACCACGCGCTCGTTCTGGGCGATCGCGCCATCGGCGTGTTTCGCGGCGGCGAGGTCCAGAGCGGCCCGGTGGCCGAGATGCTGACCTGCTCGGTATTGGAGCGGCTGTACGGCGTGCCCGTGGGCATGGGCCGGGTGCACGGCATGGACGGCCGCAGCGCGCCGGTATGCGCCCCGCTGATCGGCAGCCCAGCCCCGGTGCGCGCGGGCGGGGAAATCGAGGCGAACAGAGGAGGGAACCTATGATCGATACGATGGCGGCCCCGGGCGCCCCCCTTTCCCGGCGGCTCTTCCTGAAGGGGGTGGGCGCCTGGGCGGTGGCGTCGCTTATGGCGGGGGCTTCTGCCTCGCTTGCCGGCTGCGATTTCAGGTCGTGGTCTGCCGCAACGGTGGAGGTGGAGGACATGCTCGGCCGCAGGGTGGCCGTTCCCGAGGTATGCGCCCGCGTGTTCTGCACGAACCCCATCGGCACCGCGAACGTGTACATGTTGTGCCCCGACAGGCTGGCGGGATGGAACTTCAAGCCCGCGGGCGATAACCAGAAGTACCTGGAGGCGTCATCGCTTGAGCTGCCGTCGCTGGGCGTGTGGATGGGCGCGGGGGCGGTGCCGAACGCCGAGGAGGTGGCGGCCCAGAGCCCCGATGTGCTGCTCTGCTTCTGGACGTGCGACGAGGTGGGGGGCACCATGGCCGACGATATAGCGCAGACGACCCGGATCCCCACCCTCCTGATCGACTACGATATCCGCTCGACGCCCGCGTCGTTCCGCTATCTGGGGCGTCTGCTCGGATGCGAGGAGCGCGCCGAGCTGCTCGCATCCTACTGCGAGGACAAGCTCGCGCAGATCGCGCGCATTGCCGAGACGGTGCCCGAGCAGAATCGCAAGAGCATCTTCTTGGCCCAGGGCGCCGACGGCCTGACGACAGACCCGGTGGGTTCGATGCATGTGCAGGACGCCCTGGACATCATAGGCGTGACGAACGTCGCGGACATGCCGGGCACCGAGGGCCAGGGCATGGGCATGCCCACGGTGAACCTCGAGCAGGTGGTGGCATGGAACCCCGACGCCGTGCTCGTGGCCGAGTTCAACATGTCGGATGCGGAGAGCTCCGATATCTACCATGGCCTGTGCCAGGACGTCCACTGGGCAAACGTGCCCTGCGTGGCCGCCGGCGAGGTGTATCGCATACCCCAAGGGCCCTTCTCGTGGTTCGGACGGCCCCCCTCCGCCGCTCGGCTGCTCGGCTGCACGTGGCTTCTGAAGGTCCTCTACCCCGACCAGGCGGTATCTGTCGACATGCGGAGGGAAGTGGAGGACTTCTATGCCCTGTTCTACGGGTTCACCGATTTCGATGACGACCTCATGGAGCGGTTGTTGGGCCCAGCCGAGGGCATGGGCTGACGGTGTTGCCCGCGCGGACTTCCGGCTCTGCGCAGACTTGAGGGAAAACGCGGCCGCTGCGTTGGAAGCGGCAGGGGGAGCTCCCCCGGTAAGAGCGAGAAACAGAAACGAGGAGACGCAATGAACTACGTAAGATTTTCGGACGCGCGCATCGATCAGATCATCCAGGAGGATCTGCCCTATATCGACCTGACCACCCTGGTGTGCGGCATCGGCGACATCCCGGGCCGTATCGAGTACTTCACCCGGGAAGACTGCGTGCTCGTGGGCGCGCAGGAGGTGTCGCGCATAGCCGAGAAGCTGGGGGCGCGGACAATTTCATGCACCCCGTCCGGCACGGCGGTGAAGGCGGGGGACGTCTACGCTGCCTTCGAGGGCACGGCTGAGCAGCTGCATGCCATGTGGAAGGTCTGCCTGAACGTGTTCGACCACCTCTCGGGCATCGCCACGAAGACGCGGGGTATGGTGGACGCCGTTCACGCCGTGAATCCGCGCTGCGAGGTGTTCACGACGCGCAAGAGCATGCCCGGCGCCAAGGATCTCACGTTGAAGGCCATCCTGTGCGGGGGCGCCTACCCCCATCGCCTGGGACTTTCCGAGACGGTCATCGTGTTCTCGCACCATCGGACGTTCCTCGGCGGGTTCGACGGTTTCGTGGAGGCCCTCCCGCAGATTCGCACGAAGTGCATCGAGAAGAAGCTGTATGTGGAGGCGAACCCCGAGGAGGCCGTCGTCCTGGCGAAGACGGGCCTGGTGGACGGCATCCAGCTGGACAAGCAGACCCCCGAGCTTCTCAGCGATCTGGTGCGCACGTTGCGCAGCATCGATCCGCGTCTGACTCTCGTGGCCGCCGGCGGCATCAATCCCCAGAACGCCGCCAACTACGCCGATACGGGGGTGGACGGCCTGGTGACCACGGCGCTGTTCACGGCCAAGCCGATCGACATGAGCGTGCGCATGCAGAAACTCTAGGACGGCCGCGCGTTCGCGCGGGGCGTAGGCAAAATATCCTTCCAACCTCGCAGGGCTTTAGTTGCCTGTAGTGTAGAATACGGGTCATGAATGGCGCGCCGGTAGGGGCCGGCGCGCGGTGTCCAAGAGGCCGTTTTCCTATCGCGAATCTTGCGTGTCGCGGGCAGCGTGTCCGCGACGGTAGCCCGCAGGAGGGCGCCGGCGCGCGCCGTGCTCGATTCGCGCGCAGAAAGACGTGCCCCGACTGGGAAGGCATGCCGGCCGCAGGGGCCGCGCGCCTTTCGGAAAGGAAGGGTCCATGACCGAACTGAATGACCTGCTCGTCGCCTGGACGGGCGAGATCGACTCCTTCATGTACACCTACATCCTGGTGATCCTGCTGGTGTTCGTGGGCATCTACTTCACCATCCGCACCAAGGGCGTGCAGATCCGCTACATCAAGGACATGTTCACCCAGCTCACCGAGAAGAAGCACGTCGAGGGGCAGAAGTCCATCTCGTCGTTCCAGGCCCTCATGGTGTCCACTGCCTCGCGCGTGGGCACGGGCAACATCGCCGGCATCGCCACGGCTGTGGCCACCGGCGGCCCGGGCGCCATCTTCTGGATGTGGCTCATGGCGCTCATCGGCGCGGCGTCGGCCTTCATTGAGTCCACCCTGGCCCAGATCTACAAGATCCGCGGCAAGGAGGGCGAGTTCCGCGGCGGCCCGGCCTACTACATCCAGCAGGGCCTGGGGCAGCGCTGGCTTGGCATCATCTTCGCCTGGGCGCTCATCCTGTGCTTCGCCTTCGGCTTCAACGGGCTGCAGGCCTTCAACATGACCTCGGCTCTCGAGTACTACATTCCTGACTACGCCACCAACGGCACGGCCATCGGTGTGGGCATTGTGCTCATCGTGTTCACCGCCTTCGTCATCTTCGGCGGCGCGAAGCGCATCTCCATCATCACCTCCATTATCGTGCCCATCATGGCCATCGCCTACATCGTGCTGGCCGTGTGGACCACGGTGACCAACCTGGGTGAGCTGCCGGCCGTGTTCGGCACCATCTTCCAGTCGGCCTTCAACTTCCAGTCCATCGCCGGCGGCTTCGCGGGCTCGGTGGTCATGCTCGGCATCAAGCGCGGTCTGTTCTCCAACGAGGCCGGCATGGGCTCGGCGCCGAACGCCGCCGCCACCGCCAGCGTGTCGCACCCGGTGAAGCAGGGCCTCGTGCAAAGCCTGTCGGTGTACATCGACACGCTGCTCATCTGCACCTGCTCGGCCATGATGGTCATGATCTTCTGGGTGCAGGATCCCACCGCCGCCCAGGCCCTGAACGGCATGCCGCTCGTGCAGCTGGCCGTGGCGAACTCCGTGGGCGAGGTGGGCATCCACTTCATCACCTTCGCCATCTTTGCCTTCGCGTTCTCCAGCCTCATCGGCAACTACTTCTACGCCGAGACCAACTTCCGCTATATCTTCAAGAACACGAAGTGGGGCATGGTGGTCTTCCGCGTGCTGTGCCTGGCCGCCATCTTCTACGGCTGTGTGAACAGCTTCGATCTGGCCTGGAACCTGGCCGACATCTTCATGGGCTTCATGGCCATCATCAACCTTGTGGCCATCCTGCTTCTGGGCAAGTGGGCCCTCGCGGCGCTCGACGACTACACCCGTCAGCGCAAGGCGGGCAAGGACCCGGTGTTCTTGGCCTCCAGCGTGCCCGGCATGCCGGCGTGCGAGTGCTGGACCACCGAGGATCTGCCGAGCTACGGCGAGAATCCAGTTGAGGAGTACATCGAGGAAGCCGCCAACTTCGAGACCGAGGGCCTGAAGTAAGCTCGCTCTGGGCCGTATCCCCGCGACGGGATCCGAAGCGCCCGCATTCCGCGAGAAGGTCCGAAGTGGCCGCATCCCGCGGTCGCATCCCGCGGCAGGCCTGAAGTGGCCGCAGCCCGCGGCCGCGGCCCGTGAGAAGGCCTGAAGTGGCCGCAGCCCGCGGTCGCATTCTGCGGCAGGCCTGAATCGGGCTCTTCGCTCGAGCGAAGATACGTTTTCTGACCCTTGAGGGGCCGCTGGACGGCGCGAAAGCCGTTCGGCGGCCCCTTTTCGCGTCTCCGCGTGAGCGGACATGCGGTTTTTGACCCGGGGAGCCTCTTGACGTGCCGCAAGGGGCGTGCCCGGGGCCAGTTTGCGCTGCTTCGCTCAACCGGACGCGCGGTTTTTGGCCAGGAACGGGCGAAAACGTGTCGTAAGGGCGCACTCGGGGTCGGCTTGCGCTGCTTCGCTCAACCGAACACGCGGTTTTTGGCCAGGGGAACGTGAAAGCGTGCCGCAAGGGACGTGCTCGGGGCAAGTTTGCGCGTCTCCGCGCGAGCGAACATGCGGTTTTTGGCCAGGAAAGCGGAAAAGCGGCTGCTCATCCCCTGGGGCGGGGTGGCGTGCTATACTTTTTCCGAACTAAGACGAGGGGCGCAAACCCGGCAGTACTCGTGCTGCGAGCCTGGGGAGGCGGGGCGCCCGTTAAGAAGGCCGAGGGATGCCATGATCGATATTCCGAGCCCGGCTGTTGCCATTGTGGGGCGGCACAATTCCGGGAAGACGACGCTCATCGAGCGGCTCATCGCTGAGCTGGTGGACCGGGGCTACGACGTGGGCTCCATCAAGCACCACTCCCATCGCGGCTTCGACATCGACTACCCGGGCAAGGACTCCTACCGCCATCGCGCCGCCGGGGCCTCTGAGACGGTCATTGCCGCGCCGGGCCAGGTGGCGCGCATGAAGACCATCGAGGGCGAGGTGGAGTGCAGCGAGCTGGTGCGATCGATGCCCGGCCACGACATCGTGGTGGTGGAGGGCTACCGCAAAAGCGGGCTTCCCACCATCGAGATCATGCGCCAGGCCAACGCCGCCGACGCCCACACCGCCGAGGTGTTCCTAGCCGCTGCCCAGGCGGGTGAGCCCCTCGGCGCCGACCACGTGCAGCTCGGCCGTGCCGAGAGCCCCTTCGCCGCCGACGAGCGCGAGAAGATGCCGACGGCTGCTACGGTGGCCGTGGTCACCGACATTCCCGCTGCCCGCGAGGCGGCGGCCCTCTACGGTATCCCGGCCATCGGCCTGGAGGACACGGCGGCGCTGGCCGACTTCCTGGCCGAGCGCTACGTGCGCCCGCGGGTGTCGGTGGTCATCCAGGCCGGCGGCGAGTCACGGCGCATGGGCCGCTCGAAGGCTACGGTGCCCTTCGCGGGGCGTCCCCTCATCTGCCGGATCGTGGAGCGACTGGCCCCCGTGGCCGACGAGCTCATCATCACCACCAACGAGGCGCCAAACCTCGAATTCCTGCACGAGATGTATCCCGACCTGGGAATCCGCCTCGTGCCCGACGCCTACAACGAGCGCGGGGCGCTGCCGGGCATGTACACGGCGCTCTCGGCGGCCCGCAACCCCTACGTGGCCGTGGTGGCCTGCGACATGGTGTTCGCCAGCGCGCGGCTCGTAGTGGCCGAGGCGCTCGCCATGCACGAGAGCGGCGCCGATGTGGTCACCCCCCACAACAAGCACGGTTTCGAGCCCCTGCACGCGATGTACCGCAAGGACACCTGCGCGCCGGTGGTGCATCGCCGCGCCGAGGAGGGGGAGAAGCGCGTGCAGAGCTTCTTCTCCGACCCCGCGATCACCGTGCTGCCCTTCGCCCAGGAGCGCGTGCTGGAGGTGGAGCCGCGCGGCGGCTGCTTCATCAACGCCAACACTCCCGAGGACTTGGCGCGCATCGAAGAATCTTATCTGGGAGAATAGCCGAGAGGACGAACGCCCCATGCCCAACTTGAACGACATCATGGAGATGGTGGACGCCCTGGAGACCAAGGCGGTCATCACGGTGCCCACCCGCTGCGTGGCCGTGCGCAACCGGCACTCCACCTGCCAGAAGTGCATCGACGCCTGCCTGGCCGACGCCATCCACATCGAGAAGAACGAGCTCGAGATAGACGCCGGCGCCTGCGTGGCCTGCGGCGCGTGCATCGCCGTGTGCCCCACGAGCGCGCTCATCTCGGTGGATCCCATGGAAGAGGAGCTGGCCGCCGCCGTGGCCGCCACCACCCCTGCCGCCGACGGCGTGACGGTCATCGCCTGCGCCCGCAAGGCGGCCCGCCAGGTAGGCGACCCCGACAAGTACGCCGTGGTGCCGTGCCTCGCGCGCATGGACGAGCAGCTCGTCGTGGAGCTGGCGGCCCGCGGCATCACCGACATCCAGCTGGTGGACGGGGTGTGCTCCACCTGCAAGTACCGCGGCGCCGTGCCGGCCATGGACGACACCGTGGCCTCGGCCCGCGAGCTTCTGGCCGCGGTGGGCTCCGACGCCGTCATTACGCGCACCTCCGAGTTCCCCGAGGCCGTGCGCGTGGCCGACCTGCAGAAGGCCGTGGGCGCGGCGCGGCGCGAGTTCTTCACCTCCACGGGCCACTACGCCAAGGACGTGGCGAAGTCGGCCGCCGAGAAGATGGTCAATGACAAGCTCAAGCAGCTGAAGCTGCAGAAGGAGGAGCAGTCGCTGCGCGACAAGCTCGGCGTGAAGAACGGCGCGGGGAAGATGCCCACCATCAACGCCGAGCGCAACCTGGAGATCTTAGACGCGATGGCCCGCATCGGCGAGCCGGCGGAGGAGGAGATGTTCACCCGCGTCTTCGGCGATGTGGAGGTGGACGCGGAGAAGTGCTCAGGCTGCGGCATGTGCGTGATGTTCTGCCCCACCGACGCCCTGCGCAAAAGCCTGGACGTGCACCCCGACAAGGACCGCGCCTACATGGAGTTCTCCATGGCCGAGTGCACCCAGTGCAACCTGTGCGCCGACGCCTGCCTGAAGAAGTGCATCGAGGTGGTGCCCGTGGTGTCCCTGGCGGAGCTCTTCGACTTCGAGCCGCGCCTCGTGGAGATATCGGCCTCTAAGAGCGGCAACAAGCTTTTTAACCGAAAGAAGTAGGCGGCCTGCGCGAGCCGTGCTATACTCAGCAACACTTTCGGTACTTTAGTACGGTAGAGTCATAAAGCGAAGGGACGAGGCCGTCCCGGGAGAGGCGGGGCGCGCCCCGCGACGACGATAGGGGAGGAACCTATGAAGAAGATGACGAAGTTCGCGGCCGTGGCCGCGGCGCTGGCCCTGGGCGCGGCGCTTCTGGCCGGCTGCTCGGGTGCGAGCGATGCCCCCGCCACCGACGGCGGCTCCGATGCGGCGGCCACGCCGGCAGCCGATGCCCCCACGCTCATCGTGGGCCTCGACAACGCCTACCCGCCCTACGGCTTCATCGGGCCGGACGGCAACCTGACCGGCTTCGATATCGACCTGGCCACCGAGGTGGCCGCCCGCAACGGCTGGAACCTGGAGCTTGAGGCCATCGATTGGGACGCCAAGGACGTGCTGCTGGGCCAGGGCACCATCAACTGCATCTGGAACGGATTTACCATGGAGGGCCGCGAGAACGACTACGCCTTTTCCGACCCCTACATGCTCAACGAGCAGGTCGTGGTGGTGCGCGCCGACTCGGGCATCAAGAGCCTGGAGGATCTGGCCGGCAAGAACGTCATGACCCAGGTTGATTCCGCCGCCCTCGACGTGCTCCAGGACGAGGAGGGCCAGAAGGCCCTGGCCGACACCTTCGCCGGCGGCGCGGCCCAGACCATCGGAGACTACAACAACGCCTTCATGCAGCTGGAGTCCGGCGCGGTCGACGCGGTGGCGTGTGACCTGTCCATCGCCGACTACCAGATGGCCGCCAAGCCCGACATGTTCGTGAAGTTGGAGCCCCTGTCCACCGAGCACTACGCGGTGGGCTTCGCGAAGGACGGCGATGCGGCCATGATCGATGCCGTGAACAAGACCCTGAAGGAGATGTACGACGACGGTACCATCGAGAAGCTCTGCGAGAAGTGGGGCGAGTACGGCATCACTATCGACAACTGGGTTCTTGTTGATTAATGGCTTCTGCCATTAATCAACGCCGATGCTGCGGTTCCGACAGGCACCTGCCTCTGCACTTCAAGGCTTTCCTTCGCGGCACGAAGGCCGCTCAGCCGCCTTTCAGCGCAGATCCAGGCACCTGTCGCAACCTCGCTGACTTCCTTGGGCGCGTCCCGGAGTTGGTGGATTTAATTTAAGGGAGGGCGAAGTCCGGTGGGGCTTCGCCCTTCGTGGCGCTCGGGTGCGGTATCATGGGCGCTCGGGCACAGGCTGGCAGAGAGAGGAAGTGGGCTGGTGGAATTTCCCGTTATGATGGGCATCCTCATGGAGGGCTTCGGGCTGACGGCCCAGATCTTCGTCATCACGCTCATAGGCTCGCTGCCCTTGGGCGTCGTCATCGCCCTGGCCCGCATGAGCCGCTTCAAGCCGATAGCTTGGATCGCCCAGCTCTACATTTCCATCCTGCGCGGCACGCCGCTCATGCTGCAGCTCATGGCCATCATGTTCGGCCCCTACTACCTGCTCGGCCTGAATTTGGGCAGCGACTGGAAGTTCTGGGCCTGCGCCATCGGCTTCATCCTGAATTACGCCGCCTACTTCGCGGAGATCTACCGCTCGGGCATCCAGTCCATTCCGCGCGGTCAGTACGAGGCGGCCACGGTGCTCGGCTACACCAAGGCGCAGACCTTCATGAAGATCGTGCTGCCCCAGGTGGTCAAGCGCATCCTGCCGGCCATGGGCAACGAGATCATCACGTTGGTGAAGGACACGTCGCTGGCCTTCGTGCTCGGCATCATGGAGATGTTCTCGGCGGCCAAGGCGCTCGCGGCCAGCGAGGTGTCCATGGTGCCCTACGCCATCGCGGCGCTCATCTACTGGGTGTTCTGCCTCATCATCGAATTCATTCTGAACCGCGTCGAGAAGCGACTCGACTACTACCACGACTAGGGGGCGTCCATGGGAAACGCTGTTGTTGAACTCGCCCACGCCAAGAAGGCCTTCGGCGACAACGAGGTTCTGAAGGACATCTCGCTCACGGTGAACAAAGGCGACGTGCTGGCGGTTATCGGGCCGTCGGGCGGCGGCAAGTCGACGCTTCTGCGCTGCATGACGCTGCTGGAGACGCTGGATGCGGGAAGCCTCGCCTACGGCGATCTGGTCGTGTGCGCCGAGGGGGCCGACGGGCGCTCCGTGTACGGCGACAAGGCCACCATCGCGAAGGCGAAGACCCGCTACGGCCTGGTGTTTCAGAACTTCAACCTGTTCCCGCACTACACCGTGCTGGAAAACGTCACCGACGCGCTCATCTGCGTGCAGAAGGTGCCGAAGGACGAGGCGCTCGCCCGCGGCCGCGAGCTTCTGGCTCGCATGGGGCTCGCCGGCAAGGAGTCCATGGTGCCCTGCGACCTGTCGGGCGGCCAGCAGCAGCGCGTGGCCATCGCCCGGGCGCTGGCCATGAACCCCGACGTGCTCTTCTTCGACGAGCCCACGAGCGCGCTGGACCCGGAGCTCACCCGCGAGGTGCTGAAGGTCATCCGCGATTTGGCGGCCGAGCACATGACCATGGTCATCGTCACCCACGAGATGGGCTTCGCCCGCGACGTGGCCGACCAGATCCTGTTCATGGACGGCGGCGTCATCGTGGAGCAGGGCCCGGCCAGCGAGGTCATCAACAACCCCCGCCACGACCGCACCCGGGCCTTCCTGGCGAACTACGACCGCGACTAGCGGCGCGCCATGACGGTCACGTTCTACTTCACGCGCCATGGGGAAACCCAGTTCAACGTGGAGAACCGCGTGCAGGGCTGGTGCGATTCCCCGCTCACGCCGAAGGGCATGTACGACGCCTACCGCCTGGGGGCAGGGCTTGCCGACGTCGATTTCGTGGGAGCGTGCTCCAGCGACGCCTCCCGGGCCCGCGAGACCCTCGCCATCGCCCTGGAGTCGCGGCGCAACGAGCGCATGCGCCGTCACGGCGAGGACCCGTCGTTTCCCGTGGGGCCGACGGTGCCCATGCGCGAGGACGAGCGGCTGCGCGAATGGTGCTTCGGCGATTTGGAAGGCGAGCCCTCGCGCCGCTTGCGCAATCGGCTGTTCGACCTGTTCGGCGACGATATTCCGCGCCACGAGCAGAACCGCCGCCTCGACGAGATCGCCGACTACCTGAGCGACACCGACCCGGCCCATCGCGCCGAGGACTTCGCCTCCATCACGGCCCGCATCGAGGGCTTCCTCGACGACTGCGGGCGCTCGGTGGAGAAGCGCGGCGGGGGCAACGTGCTCGTGGTGTCCCATGCCATGCTCATTCGCGCCCTCGTGTTCCTTTACGCCCGCGAGCGCGTGGCCTCGCCCGCCAAGATCGAGAACGCCTCCATCACCAAGGTGGTGTGGAACGACGGCGCCGTGTCGGTGGGCCCCATCGGCACCACCGCCCACCTCCACGCCGTCCGCTAGGCGCGCAGGCCCCGCGCCGGCTTGGGAGCCCTTCGTGTGGGCGCGCTCCGCTGCGAAATCCTCCCGTTGCCGTTGGCAATTCGTTATCTTCTTGCTGAAAAGTCGTATACTTGGAGAACCTCTCTGCAAAGGGCCGGCATCGGTGTGCTCTGCGAGGGGCTTGAAAACTGAGACGGAGAGATGCAATGAAGGCACACATGCTTAAACGGAGAACGCTTCGCTGCATTACGACGGTTGCGCTGGCCGCAGGGCTCATGCTGCCCGCCACGGCCACGATGGCCTACGGGGCAAACGCAACGGGAGAAGCGTCTGAGACGGGGTCGTCCCCCGCAACTGAAGAGATCGCGCCGAACGCCGCCGGCGTCGCCGAGGCCCTGACCGCCGGCATCGCCACGGCGGCCGCGGAGCCCCGGGCGGCCTGGACGGGTACCTACGACCTCGAGGTCGTAGGCGGCACCGAGGGCGTCGACTACGAATTCACGACGGTGAGCTACAGCCGCCGTGCCCATACGGGTACGGCGACGTTGTCCGATCTCGCGAGCATTCCCATGCTCGTCGTGAAGACGGACACGCCCCTCACCGTTGCCAACAAGAGCGGCGTGGCCCATGCCACGACGGGCATCCGCATCGAGAAGGGTGTGGACGCGCACCTCACCTTCGACGGCGTGAAGATCTCCGCGCCGGTGCCCTGCGACATCGTCACGAACTCGAAGAACCCTCGCACCACCGACAAGACCCTGGCCGGGGCGGCCACCAAGCTGCATCTCACCTTGGCCGACGGCAGCGAGAACGAGCTTCTGGCGGTTGCCCAGTACCACGCGCCCGGCCTGCGCTGCGGCGAGGGCTCCGAGCTCTACATCGACGATGCGGTGGCCAACGTCGATGCGAGCGGTGCCGCCATCACGCCCGTGAACGGCCTTATTCCCGAGGGCACCGTGTACACCGACAAGGCAGGGAACCGCCGCACGGCCGCCGCGAAGGACGGCTCCAACTCCATGAGCAACCTGGAGAGCGACGACCCCGGCAGCCTGCTGGCCCAGGGCGGCTACCGTGTGGCCGGCATCGGCAGCGGCTCGGTGGAGAATGCGGGTCTCATGGTGTTCAACGGCGGCGACATCACGGCGAAGGCCTGGGCCCTGAACGGCGACCCCCTTCTCAACGACGCGGCTCAGATCAACTGGGACTACAGCGACGGCGCCGGCATCGGCAGCGCTTACGCCGGGCACGGCACCCAGATGGTCTTCAACGGCGGCACGGTGGATGCCTACGGCTCCTACCACGGATCGGCCATCGGCGCGGGCATTTGGTCCCACAGCCCCAATACCAGCACCGGCGACGGCAAGAACAACTGGGCCTACCGCACCTATCCCTTCGACGACGCCATTTACTCGGGCCTCACCGTGGGCGGCCAGAGCGGCACTGCCGCAACGCAGACGCTCTGCGGCGACATCACCATCAACGGCGGCTTCCTGAAGGCCAAGGGCGGCTTGCACGGCAACGCCTTCGGCCAGGGCTGCGGCGGCACGGCTAAGGGCTGCACCATCCTCATCACGGGCGGCACGCTGCTGCCGGCTTCCGAGAGCGGCATGTACGACATCGGTGGTACGGGCGGCGACGTTATCATCACGGGCGGTTCGGTGAACTGCACGAAGGACGCGGCCGGGAAGTACAAGTTCAACGGCAACGCCGGAGTGGGCTTGGCCTACGGCAACCCCGAGAAGACCTTCAAGGTGGCGCTCACCACGACGAACGTGAAGTCGAAGATCGACTCGCTGGCGGTGGCCAACGACCCCTCGCTCTTAGGCACCACCGACCCGGGCAAGGCGTTCTACAACTCCCGCATCGAGAGCTGGGAGTTGCTCATCAACAAGTTCAAGGAGATTCCCGTCGCCCAGCCCGACGGCACCACCTATAAGTATGTATACGGCTCGCCGTCGCGCCTGGACAACTGCCTGCTGTACCTGTGGCTGCCCGAGGGCATCAACAAGGACAACCGCATCGATGTGAACTTCGGCTACAAGGTGGGCGACGATGTGGTCACCTCCAACACCACCCAGCCGCCCACCGGCGACAGCGGCGAGGTGTCCCAGCCGCGCGAGACCGAGGTGTTCAAGCTGCCCGAGGCGTTCACGAGCAACCTGAGCAAGTACTACGACGGCGAGAACCTGCCCGACGTCGGCGTGAAGAAGAACGACCCCTCCACCCACATCGCCGTGGACAACCCCAAGGGAGGCGCGCTCACCGACCCCAACCTCATCACCTACGACGCCCAGCGCTACGACTACCAGGGCGGCTCGTCCATCGAGAGCGCCGTGGGCGCGAAGAGCATGCCGTCGGACAGCGGCATCTTCTACGTGGAGATCATCTCCACCGAGTACGCCAACACGGATGGCTTCAAGGAGACCTACTGGGCCCATGCCGCCACGGGTTGGGCCACTATCTCGCCGGTGAACTCCAAGACCGAGCTCGTCCCCACTGAGCCGGTGAAGCTGACCATCGACGGGGAGGAGCGCGCGTTCTCCGGGCCCGAGTGGGTGCAGGACGACAAGGATTCCGAGGACTACAACACCGCGACGAACAACCACCTCGTGGTGCCCGTGGACATCACCAGCTGGACGCTGCCGAACGGGGACGTGGTCGATGGCTCGAACATGTCGAAGAAGACCTGCAAGGCCCCGATGGGACGCCTGCAGCTCTACCTCGACGACGAGCCGGTGGGCGCGGCCTTCGGCGGCGTCATCGACTTCGACCGCGACGCGGTGGACGCCGGCACGGCCCAGAACGTGAAGGTGGTCGTCGACGGCGAGGGCCGCGAGCACACCATCGCCTACTTCAACCTCACGCGCTCGCAGCTGGAGGGCTTCGGCTTGCAGGACAAGTCCGAGGCTGACAACAAGCACGAGGTGTCGGTGTCGTTCACCACGGTGGACCCCGACTACGAGCCGCCCGCGCCGGCCGCCGTGCCACAACTCGCCTCCGAGGAGGGGAGCGGGGCCATCGCCCTCACCCGCGCGGCGCTCGCCGCCACGCGCGAGGCGGCCGCGCTGCCCGATTCCGCCTACCGCAACTACTACGACTCCCGAAGCGACGCGGTGGAGGTGACCATCCAGCTGACCGAGCCCGACTTCCGCCTGTACAACGAGAACGGCACGGGCTACATCCCCAACGGCGAGGGGCTCGCCGACAGCGAGAAGGAGGCCAACGACAAGCTGCTGAAGCTGGATGCCGACCACAGCAAGGCGTCCTACGAGGTGCAGGTCGCCGACTTCCGCGACGGCGCCTCCCGCGCCGCGGTGCCCGACTGGTTCCCCGCCTTCGTGCAGACGAACTCCATCGGCGACATCGAGTTCGCCAGCTCGAACACGGGCGTGGTGTCCATGGTCCCCAACGCCTTCACCACCAACCGCACCTACGAGCCGAACAAGACCGACTACGGCGTGGGCGCCAAGGCGCGGGTCGTGTCGGCGGGCAAGACCACCATCACGGCCACCATCAAGGGAACGGGTGCCTACAGCAGTCTCACGCGCAGCTTCGATCTGTACGTGTTCCCCGATCTTGACACCGAGCCCGAGCTGGCCATCAGCGAGATCTCCCGCGACACCACGCGCGCCGACGGCACCATCCGGCCCAACGACGTGCTGCGCTACACGACCACGGTGACGAACACCACGGCCGACTCGGCGTGCCTGAACCCTGTGTTCACGGTGAGCGTGCCGGCCGACACCGAGTTCGCGGGCCTGACGGTGACCGACCCGGAGGGCAACGTGGTAAGCGACGTGGCCTATCGCCTGGAGGGCGATACCGTGGTAGTGGACAGCCTGCCGGCGCTGTTCGGCGGCCAGTCCTACCGCGTTGCGCTCGATGCGAAGGTGAAGCCCCAGGTGGTGGGGAAGAGCCCGGCCGATCTGGCCCTGCGCAGCGAGTCGAGCGCCACGGGCGTGTGGGGCATCAACCCCGACGCCTTCGAGTGGGACACGCGCATCAACACCGAGACGGGCGAGCCGGTGGAGGAGGTCGAGGCCTTCGCCGATCCCACCTCCCAGGAGCCGGAGGGCTCGAAGGACCCGGAGCCCGAGCCGCCCGCGCTGCCGGACGATCTTATCGGCGAGGGAGACGTCATCGTGAAGGTCGGCGACTTGGAAGACCCCGAATCGCCCGATGAGGTCGCCAAGGAGATCGACGAGCAGATCAAGAAGAAGCTCGAGGAGGACCCGGACGCCGACCATGTTGACATCCCGGTCGTCATCGAGCGGCCCGACCCCGACAATCCCGGCGGCGACCCCATCCGCGAGGAGGTCATCGTCACGTTGCCCATTCCCGACGGCTACCGGCCCCCGGCCGTAAACCCCGACGACCGCGACGACCACGACCTGGTGGTCGTGCCCGACGACGTGGACCCGCGCCCGAACGGCGACATCACCACGACGAAGACGGCCGAGAACGTGACCCCGGGCTTCGCCGTGCGGCCCAACCAGGCCGTGGCGCTCGTGGGCGACACGGTGCGCTACACCATCACGGTGGCGAACTCGAAGCCCGGCAGCGCCTACTACGACGTGCTGGTGAAAGACCCGTTGCCGGCGGGCCTGGCCTACGTGCCCGGCTCGGCGGTGGTGACCGACGCGGCCGGCGTCGAGCATCGCGACTTCGAGGCCGACTGGGACGCCTCCTCGCGCACCATCGGCTTCTGCCTCGGCGACATCTACGGCGAGCAGGCGGCCAGCGTCACCTTCGAGTGCACGGTCATCGGCGAGGCGCTCTCGGGTGAGGGCACCTTGGCCAACGTGGCCACCGCGCTCGGCACCCAGCCCTCGCAGACGGTGCCCGCGCCCGACCCCGACAACCCCACGACCGGCCCGGTGGACATCAAGCGCGACCCGATCCCGCCCGGCCCCTACAACCCCGAGGACCACGGCACCACCTGGGACGACAAGGAGAAGGAGGTCATCGAGGGCATCAAGGACATCTTCCCCGACATCCCCGACGACGAGGAGATCGTGATCCCGCCCTCCGAGCCGGCCACCGTGGGCGACCCGTCGCCGTCCGACCCGAAGCTCGTCGACGACGAGGAGGGCCCGGCCGATATCACGTTGGCGAAGACCGCTCTGAACCTCGACCGCGACGACGGCAGCACGCACGTGGGCGACACGGTGCGCTACGCCATCGTGCTGGGCAACACCAAGGAGTACTCCATGTGGTACGACGCGGTCATCCGCGACGAGGTGCCCGAGGGGCTCGAGGTGCTCGACGGCAGCATGACGCTCGTGGACGCCGCGGGCGCCACCCACGAGGTGCCGGCGAGCTGCTACGACGTGAAGACGCGCGTGCTGGCGGTGTCCTGCGGCGACTTGCCGGGAGGCGCCAGCGTGACGCTGACCTTCGAGGCGCTCGTGACCGAGGATGCCCTGGGCAAGGACGTGGGCAACACGGCCACGGCCTACGGCACGCTGCCTTCCGCTCGCGAGCCCGGCGGCATGGGCTCTGCGCCCGGCGGGCCCTTCGTGCCGGCCGAGGGCTGGCCGTCCTACGTGGAGGGGCGTCCCGGCGTGAGCAACCCCGATCCGGTCTACCCGTCTGAGGACGTGAACGCCGCGGGCGGCATCCTGCCCGACGACCGCGAGGACGGCGGCGCCGCCACTGAGGAGAAGACCCATCGCACCCTGCTACACCTCGCGCAGACGGGGGATGCGGCCCGCGGGTCGCTCATGGTGGTGCTCGCCTGCACCGCCGGCTGCATGGTGATCATCGCGATGACGCGCATGCGCCGCAGGGAGTGAGGGCCCGGCGCCTTCCGCCTGAACGTTGAGCGGAAGGCTTAAGGTTTTGACCAGCGGAATCGGCTGAATTCCGCTGGAACCCCTGGTTTTTCCCGAGGGTTGGCGCGCCTTTGGTTACAAGTGGCGCGATTCTGTTGAAAAAGCGTTAGGTTGGCGTATACTTCACGACACCTATACCGAGAACAGGCCAGCTTCCGCGGTCTCGGGCCGCTGGCTGGCGAGGTGGGAGCAAGCAATGAGAGATAACGTGCGAAAGTCGAAGCTGTTTCGTTGCATCCTGGCGGTGACGCTGGCGGCAGGTCTTGCCCTGCCGTCCATGGGCGCCTTCGCCTACGGGGAGCCCAACGCGGCGGCTTCCGATTCCCTTGAAGTGAACGACAAGTCCGCAGGCGATGCGGTCGACGGGGCCGCTGAGGGCGCTGCGCCCTCCGATGTGACGGATGCGGGCGTCTCCGCGGGCGACGGCGCCGCGGCCGAGCCCGATGCTCCGGATGCCCCGGACGCCCCCGAGGGCGCCGAAACCGTCACGGGGGGGTGCCTCCAACGCTGACGACGCCGCAGCCGAGGGAGAGGACGCGCCCACTGCCGCCCCCGCGGCCCAATCCGACGACGGCATCGCGGTAGCGTCCGAGGAAGGCGAGCCCGCGCCCCAGGCCGACGGCGACGGCTTCACCGACTACGGCGGCCTTTCCATCAAAGGCGGCACCCCCGGCACCGACTACGCCCTGGAAACGGTGACCTATGCGCGCGTCGGTCGCGGAAACAACGAGACGGCCCAAATTCAGAACGGTCGCGACATCGTTGTGTCTGGCAGCGCGACGACCACCATGTCGTCCCTCGTCATCAAAAACGACGGCACCTACACTATCAAGAATACCAACGGCGTGGCCACCGCCGCCTCGACGGCAATCTACATCAGTCCGGGAGTGAAGGCCGACATCACCCTTGCGGGCGTGAACATCACGGCCCAGCTGCCGTTCAATATTGCCACGAACAGCACGCAGAACTCCACGATGACCGTGGAGGTGTCGGGCGATGAGATTAAGGACAAGACGACCGTTCACCTCACGTTGGCCGATGGGACGGTGAACACGCTGCGCTCCTCGCACGCGTCGGCTACGAGCCAGACGGACGGCAACAACCAGTTTCCCGGCTTGCGCTGCGGCGAGGGCTCTGTGCTCGTGGTGGACGACGGCGTGCGCAATGTGGACGTGAAGGGCAACCCCATTGTTCCCGAGCAGGGCATGATTCCCGCCGGGGTCACTTACGTCGATCGCAACGGCGATACCGTCACCTCGACGGGCGTCGGCAAGGATCTCGTATCGAGCCTGTCTAATCTCGAGAGTTGGGATGTGGGCGAGCTGTATGTCTACGGCGGCGTTCGCTCGGCGGCTATCGGCGGCGGACCGGTAGAGAACAGCGGTGACATGACCTTCAACGGCGGCAACATCACCGCCACGGCCAACGATCCTCGGGGTGATGGTTCGGGTTGCGGCATCGGCGGCGGTCATGCCGGCGGAAGCACGACCACTACCATCAACGGCGGCCACATCATCGCGCTCGGGTCGCTCCATGGCGCCGGTATCGGCGGGGGATGCACGTACACGGGCGGAATGAGTCGCAGCAAGGTGACGATGCCCCTGCGTGACGCGTTGCTCTCGCGCCAGGCCAACCACACGATTGCCGGCGATATCACCATCAACGGCGGTTTCGTCGAATCGAAGGGCTGGCAGCACAGCAACGCCTTCGGTCAGGGCTGTGGAGGCTCCAACGAGGGACGCATGATTCTCATTACCGGCGGTACGCTTCTGCCTTCGGCCGATTCGAGCCAGGAAGCTGGATTCCAGGACATCGGCGGCAACAAGGGCTACGTGGTCATCACCGGCGGCTCGGTCTTCTGCGGCAAGCGCGGCAACCAGTACAAGTTCCAGGGGAACGACAATGACGGCAAGGCCTACGGTGCCCTTCTGCCCGACGGCACGCCCGACAAGACCAACAAGGTCGGCATGCTCACCGTGGATGTGAAGTCGAAGATCCAGGCCATGGCCGACAAGGAGGGCGTGACCCCCAACTTCAACGCACGGCTGGAGTCGTGGGAGCTTTTGATCGACAAGTTCCTCACCGATCCCCTCTATGGCGCTCCCTCCAACCTCAACGACGGCAAGCTGTATCTCTGGCTTCCCGACGGCACGAACTCGGAGCACCAGATCGACGCGAACTTCTCCTATTACATCAACGAGAACCCGACGGCCAGCGACAAGCCGCTCAGCTCCAACACCACGCTGCCCGTAGGGTCGACCGACAACTTGGCCCCGGGCCAGAACCCCATCGCGAAGGAGTGGGAGACGTTCGAGCTCGACAAGGATTTCGTGGCCAAGACGTGGAGCAAGTACTACGACGGCGAGGCACTTCAGAAGATCGATGTGAAGCAAACGCCGATTCCCGTGGACAATCCCGCAAACGGCTTGCTAGACAACAACGAGAAGATCAAATACAACTACCAGCAGGTAGACGAGAACGGAGTTCCCATCAGCGCGGCCACCACGGGCACCTCGACGCCGGCCGATGCGGGGCATTACGACATCGAGGTGCGTTCCGACCAGTACGCCGCTAATACCACCTTCGCCCAGACCTACTGGGGTCATGCGGCTACGGGTAGCGCGGTCATCTCCCCGGTGATGTCGAAGACGTCGTGGGAGCTGACCGAGCCCTTGAAGCTGGAGACGACGGATGCCGACGGCAACAAGGTGGAGAAGGAGTACACTGCCCCCACCTGGGCCCAGGACGAGAACGCAGGCAACTTCAACACCGCCACCAACAACCACTTGGTGGTGCCCGTGGACGTGACGAGCGACAAGCTGCCCTTCGGCGACACCTATCCCAACGGCTCCGATATGTCGAAGACCACCTGCAAGGCGCCCACCGGCCGTTTGCAGCTGTACATCGACGGGCGCGCGGTGCCCGAGCGCTTCGGCGGCATCATCGAGTTCACGCGCGAGGATTTGGAGGACGAGAACTTCAAGAGCGCCTGGATAAAGACCGATGCCACCGGCCGCGAGCACACCATGGCCTACTTCAACCTGACCCGTGGCCAGCTGGAGGCCTTCGGTTTGGAGGACAAGTCCGACGAGGGCAACCAGCACCACGTGTACGTGGAGTACACGAGCGCGAAGGCCGGCTCCGACCCGCGCGACGAGGCCGCCGCCGGCGCTGCCGTGGCCTCGGCTTTGGCCGCATCATGGGCGTCGAGCCGCGCGAGACGTGGAAGCCCGCCCACAACGACTCCGCCTACCTGAACTACTACGAGTCGGCCAACGAACTCACGCCCGTGGAGATCGAGCTGGCCACGCCCGACTTCCGTCTCTTCAACGAGAAGGGCACCGGGTACGTGCCCAACGGCGAGGGGCTCGCCGAGGGCGATCAGGCGGCCAACGACGCCAAGCTGAAGCTGGACGATGCGACCGAGCGCGACTGGACGGACGCTGCGGGCGCCGTGAAGGGCAAGGAGGAGCAGACCGACGTGTCGGAGTTCCGCGACGTGGTGGACGAGAACACTGGCGCGGTGACCGAGGCGCGCCAGGACTGGTTCCCGCTCTACGTGCAGACCAACTCCATCGGCGACATCGTGTTCACCAGCTCGAACCCGGGCGTCATCCAGATCGAGCCCAACGACTTCACCACCAACCGCGAGTACGTGGACGGCAAGGTCGACTACGGCGTGGCCGCGGCCGCCAAGGTGGTGTCGGCCGGCAAGACCACCATCACGGCCACCATCAAGGGCACCGGCGCCTACAGCAGCGTGACCAAGAGCTTCGACGTGTACGTCTTCCCCGACCTGGCCAAGGAGCCGAAGCTGTCCATGACCGAGACGGCCTACGACACGAGCCGCGCCGACGGCACCATCCGCCCCGGCGACGTGCTGCGCTACATCATCACGGCCACGAACGAGCGGAACGACACGGCCTGCATCAACCCGGTGTACGAGCTGGGCATTCCCTCCGACACCGAGTTCAAGGCGCTGACCATCATCGACCCCGAGGGCAACGAGGTCCAGGCCGACTACGAGGTGAAGGACGGCAAGGTGGTCGTGGCGAGCCTGCCCACCCTGTTCGGCAACCAGTCCTACCGCTTCAAGATGGACGTGGAGGTGAAGCCCGACGTGGTGAACAAGAAGCCCGGCGAGAAGGCCGACTTCCTGAGCCACTCCGAGGTGTCGGGCGTCTACGGCATCAACCCGGATGCCTTCGATTGGGACAACCGCATCGACGCGGTCAACGGTGTGAAGGTGCAGCCGGCTGAGGCCGAGGCCAACCCGACGCTGCCCGACTCCAACCCGGCGCCGGCGCCCGAGCCCGAGCCCATCGTGCCCGATCCCGACACGGCCACCGAGATTCTCGGCGGCGATCTGCTCGACCCGGATCCGGACGACCCCGACAACCCGACCGACCCGGACAATCCGGACGACCCCGACACGCCGAAGAAGCCCGGCGTGACCGTGGGCCCGGTGAAGCCCGGCTCGCCCTTCGACGAGGCGGTGGAGGCCGACCCGGACGATCCGAGCAAGCCGGCCGACCCGACCGACCCGACCGACCCCGACGCGCAGCCGCCCAAGCAGCCCATCAAGGAGGGCGACGTCATCGTGAAGTTCGGCGACAAGGACGATCCCGAGTCGCCTGACGACATCGCCAAGGAGCTCGACGAGCAGATCAAGAAGAAGCTCGAGGAGGACCCGGACGCCGATCACGTGGACATCCCCGTCGTCATCGAGCGGCCTGACCCCGACGATCCGGACGGCGACCCCATCCGCGAGGAGGTCATCGTCACGGTGCCCATCACCCCCGAGATGCGCCCCGATCCGGTAGACCCCGACGATCGCAACGACCACGACCTCGTGGTGGTTCCGGCCGACGTGGACCCGCGCCCGAACGGCGACATCACCACGACGAAGACTGCCGAGAACGTGACGCCCGGCTTCGCGAGCCGCCCGAACCAGTCCGGCGCGCTCGTGGGCGACACCATCCGCTTCACCATCAAGGTGGCGAACTCCAAGCCTGGCAGCTCCTACTACGACGTGGTGGTGAAAGACCCGCTGCCCCAGGGTTTGGCCTACGTGCCCGGCTCGGCGGTGGTGACCGACGCC
Organism: uncultured Adlercreutzia sp.; assembly: GCF_958431955.1. Classification (GTDB taxonomy): domain Bacteria; phylum Actinomycetota; class Coriobacteriia; order Coriobacteriales; family Eggerthellaceae; genus Adlercreutzia. The sequence goes on from NZ_CAUASN010000021.1 coordinate 42,330, forward strand.
GCCGGCGCGCAGTACAAGGACTTCGAGGCCGATTGGGACGCCGCGGCGCGCACGCTCGGCTTCTGCCTGGGAGATGTGCCCGGGCTCACTGAGGCGAGCGTTACCTTCGAGTGCACGGTGACCGGCGAGGCGCTCTCCGGCGACGGCAGCCTGGCGAATGTGGCCGTGCCGCTCGGCAAGCAGCCCTCGCAGACGGTGCCCAAGCCCGACCCCGACAAGCCCACGACCGGCCCGGTGGACATCAAGCGCGACCCGACCCCGCCCGGCCCCTACAACCCCGAGGACCACGGCACCACCTGGGATGACAAGG
>NZ_CAUASN010000022.1 GCF_958431955.1 uncultured Adlercreutzia sp.
GGCCGGGACCGGGGCGGTTGCGGGGATCGGAGCGGACGTCGGGGCGGGCACAGGAGCGCTCGCCGGGGCCGGCGCCGGAGCGGGAGCCGAGACGGGGGCCGGGATCGGGACCGGGACGGGCGCCGATGCCGGGACGGCGCGGGCGGGCACAGCCTGGGCGGCCGGCGCGGCAGGAGCGGGCGTGGTCTGAACGGGCGCTGATGCCGGGGCGGGCGAAGCACTCGGCGCGGCGTGGCGGCCCACCTTCGGCGCGGCGGAGGCGGAGGCGCTCTGCGCCGCCACGCTGTCAACGGCGGTGGGGGGAACGGCCTGCAGCAGCGACGCCGCGCTGGCACCGGCCGCCACGGCCATGGCGTCGATCGCCGTAGCCGGCGCAGCGGCGCGGGCGGCCTGGGCGCCGGCCGTCGCAGCCGCACCCGCGGCCGCAGCAGCGACAGTGCCCGCCGCCGTCGACGCCCGCAATGCGGACACGGAGGAGGCCGGTGCAGGTGCCGGGGCGGCATCGGCCTGGGGGGCGCGGGCGGCCGCCTGGGCCGTCACCCGGGCCACCACGTCGGCGGGCACCCCGGCGGCGATGGCACGGGCCGCCGCGTCGGCCAAATCGGCGGAGGACACACCGCCCGCGGCCGCCGATGCGGCAGGGGGCTCGGCGCTCGCGGCGCACGGCGCCGAAACGGGCTCGGGCTCGGCAGCTACAGGCTCGGCGGCCTCGGCCTTCCCCGGCGCTGCGGCTGCCGCGACCCCGGCTGCCCCCACGGCCGCAACGGCCGCCGCGGGCGCCGTCTTCACCGCAGGCTTAGCTGCGGGCTCGGGCTCGGGCTCGACCGCCGCCGCGGGCGCCACCTCGGGCGCGGGCGCGGGCGCCACCTCGGGCGCGGGCGCCGGCTCCACCGCCTCCACGGCCACGAACTCGGATTCCTCCTCGGTCTCCACCGCAGCCGGGCTCGGCGTAGACGCCGTCACCGGCCCCAGGGGGAACACCATGCGCCGGCGCTCGGCCTTCTCCGCCTCGTGGCGCGCGGCCAGCTCCGCGGCGGCCAGGCGCATGCGCTGGGCCTCGGCGATGAGGTACTTCTGGGAGTCGAACAGCTCCACTTCCCCCTTGCCGTTGGTCTTCGCGAAGAATCCGAGCGGCGTGTAGGAGCCGTCGGCCATGAGCTCGCGCAGCTTCGCCGTATCCGACCAGCTGATGTCCAGATACCCCAGCACCTGCTCGCGCAGCACCGGGTTCAGAATGGGCCAGGCGATCTCGATGCGCTTGTCCATGTTGCGCGTCATGAGGTCGGCGCTCGACAGGTAGATCTGGCAGCTCTCGCGCGGGCCGAAGCCGTAGATGCGGCTGTGCTCGAGCAGCTGGCCCACGATGGACACCTCGTGCACGTGGTCGGTGTAGCCGGGAACGCCAGGCAGGATGCACGAGATGCCGCGCACGAACAGGTGCGTTTCCACCCCGGCCTGGGAGGCCTCCACCAGCTTGTCGATGACTTCCTTATCGGTAATGGAGTTGGTCTTGAAGAACAGCCCGCAGGGCTTGCCGGCCTTCGCCAGGGCAATCTGCTCGTCGATGTTGCGCAGGATGTTCTGCTTGATCATGAGCGGGGCCACCCATAGCACGCCGTAGTCGTCGGAGGTGTTCTCCAGGGCCATGTTGCGGAAGAAGTCGGCGGCGTCGGCCCCGATGCGCGGATCGGTGGTGATAAAGGAGAAGTCGGTGTAGAGCTTCGCCGTCTTCTCGTTGTAGTTGCCCGTGCCCAGCTGCGTGATGTGCTGCAGCCCGTCGTCGGTCTGGCGCGTGATGGTGCAGATCTTCGAGTGCACCTTGAAGTTGCGGAAGCCGTAGATGACATGGCAGCCGGCCTGCTCGAAGCGCTGGGACCACTCGATGTTGTTCGACTCGTCGAAGCGGGCGCGCAACTCGAACAGCGCCGTGACCTCCTTGCCGTTCTCAGCCGCGGCGATGAGCGCCTCGGCGAGGTGCGACTGACTGGCCAGGCGGTACAGCGTGATCTTGATGGAGATGACCGCCGGGTCGTTGGCCGCCTCGTGGAGCAGCCGCACGAAGGCGTCCATGGACTGGTAGGGGTAGGACAGGAGCACCTCGCGGTCGCTCACCTGCTCGATGATGGAGCGGTTGCGGTCGAGGCACGCGGGCCACTGGGGCGTGAACGGCGCCTGGGTGAGCGCGGCGCGCTTCTCGGGGGTAAGACGCGCGGCCAGCCCCCACGTGTAGCCCATGTTCAGAGGGACGCTCGTCACGAAGATCTGGTCCTCGGACAGCTCCAGCTTGTCCAGCAGCAGGTTCTTCACCGTGCGCGACAGGGGCCGCTCGCTCTCCAGGCGCACCGGGGCCAGGCGGCTGCGCTTCTTCAGGATGCGCTTCATGTGCTCGCGGTAGTCCTCGCCCTGCTCCTCGGCGCCCTCGGTGGCATCGAGGTCGGCGTTGCGCGTGACGCACACGATGTTGGTGTGCTTCACCGTGTACATGGAGAAGATCTCGGGCACGAACATCTCGATGGCGTGCTCCACCAGCATGAAGGAGAGCCCCTCCCCCGGCAGCTGGATCACGCGGTCAGTCTGGCGCGGCAGGGGGATGATGCCGAGCGTGACGCCCTCGGCGCCGAGGTTCTTCGACTGCTTGCCCTCCCCCTTCTCGGCGCGCTCGGCCTTCTCGGCCTTGGCGCGGGCCTTCTCCTCCTTGGTCTTCTTCTGCTTGGGGGCCGCCTGGTCGTCGAGGCGCACGATGATGTACAAACCGCCGTTCTCCAGGTGCGGGAAGGGGTGGCGCGCGTTCACGATCTGCGGGGAGAGGAAGGGCAGCACGTTGTCCTGCATGTAGTCGTCCAAGGCCACGAGCTGCTCGTCGGTGAGACGGTCCTTGCGCAGCTGGTGGATGCCCTCGTTGGCGAGCAGGTCGCGCAGGTTCTCGTAGGTCTCCTCGTAGTAGGGGTACAGCTCGTGGCAGCGCTCGTAGATGGCCTCGAGCTGCTCGGCCGGGGTCATGCCCGACTTCAGGTCGATGATGGACTTCTTCACGAGGGCGAGGTCGGTGAGCGAGCCCACGCGCACCATGAAGAACTCCTGCAAGTTGCTCCAGAAGATGGAGATGAAGTTCAAACGCTCGAGCAGCGGCACCGTGGGATCGGCACCCTGGTCGAGCACGCGCTTGTTGAAGTCGAGCCACGACAGCTCGCGGTTCTGCATATAGGGGGGCTTCGCCAGTCCGATGGCCTGGTGAGAATCCTTGGATGCCTGCTGGTTCATGCGCTTGCGCCTCCCCGTCGTTGACCGAAAAAACAAAGCCGCACGCCAAAAACGTGCGATTTTAGCATTTTACCACTGGTTACACGTCAACAGGGAAAATCCCGAGGAATAGCGGAGGGGCGGGGAAGATCCCGAAAAGTACCGCGCGAGCGCGGGAATCCCCCCTCCAAGGGAAAACCCGCCGCGCCGGGAGGAAAAAGGGCGCGGCGGGCAGACGGGGCGCGGAAGAGGGAACGGAGCCTACGCCGCGTAGTCCTCGGCCAGGGTGGCGCTCACCAGCATGCCGGAGCCGGCGGCGGGCACGATGTCCTCGGTACCGGCCGTGCATCCGCAGGCATAGAGGTTGGGGATGGGGGCGCCGGCTTCGTCCAGCACCTCCATGCGGTCGCTCACGGCCAGGCCGCCGCAGCTCTTGTAGCGCACAGGGTAGTTGCGCAGGAAGTAGTAGGGCGGCTGGAGCTTCTGCAGGAACAACGTCTTGCCGAAGTCGGGATCCTCCTGGTTGTCGCAGATGGCGTCCCAGTTTGCCAGGGCGTCCTGCACGGTCTGAAGGGCGAGACCCGTCTTCTCGGCCAGCTCTTCCACGGAGTTCGCCGTCTGGATGGCATCTCCGGCATGGGCGATGACCTCTTGATCGACACCGTTCTGGGCCGTGCCGTCCCAAATGCTGTACCACTCGTTATAGCCGGCGGCCAGGCAGCCGGTGGCGGCGTCGTGCACGGCCGTCTCGCAGTAGAAGCGCTTGCCGTTGGGCAGAAGGCCGATGAGGGGATAGAACGTGCCCAGCATGTGGCCCGCCTCGTAGCGCGGGTTCAGATTGCTCGAGGCGGTCATGCCCGACAGCGTGCCGCCCGCGGCCACACCCGCCGCGATGCCGTCGCCCTTGCGCCCCGATACGATGTTGCCCAGGAAGGCCCACTCGGGGGCGTACTTCACCATCCACTCCTGATTGGACACATAGCCGCCCGTGGCCAGCACCACCGCCTGGGCCTTAATATCGAGCAGCGAGCCGTCTTTCTGGACGAAGCGAGCGCCCGCAACAGTGCCGGTCTCGTCGACGATCAGCGTCTTCAGCGTGGTCTCGAACAGATACTGCGCGCCGGCCTCGGTCACCTTCTCGTTGATGAGCTCGAACTCGCTCTTCATGGTGCACAGACCGTCCTTCGGGAAGAACGCCTGATGGTACGGGCTCTCGCGCAGCTCCTGGAACTCATAGCCCCAATCGTAATGCATGCGGTCGATGAAGCGGCCGCCCCAATCCTGCAGCAGCACCGTTCGCTCCAGCCCCTCGGGGTTGTCCTCGTAGTAAGGGGCGAACTTCTCGCGGATCTCATCGGGGCTGCTGTACTTATCGGGGCGCTCCTCCTGGGTCAGCTTGGCTGTGGAGCACATCTGGCAGGCGGCGGAATAGATGGCGTCGCCGCCGTAGGTGGCGTTCTGGTCGACGATCAGAACGTTCTTGCCCGCCGCCGCCGGCTCAATGGCTGCGAACATACCGGAAATGCCAGCCCCCACGATGAGGATATCCACTTCCTGGCCGAAATTCACGTTCGCGTCTCCAATGGCGGTCGCCGCAGCAGCTACCTCGCCGCCCGTATCGGACAGCTTATCGTTGCTGCCTGCGCAACCGACCATACCGCCGGCAATAGCGGCCAGGGCACCGGCGGTACCCAACGCGCAGAACTGACGTCGATTCATGCTCATAGTTCACTCCTTCTCATTGTGCTTCGACAACGCGGTTTCCCGCGGCAGGCGTCACCCCCGACCGCGCCGGCCGTCGCCTCCCTTGCATGCCCCTCAGGGCCGTGACGATAAAACTTATCGGCGCTACTTCGCCTGGGCCAGCGCCTTCTCCACCGCTTCGCGCACACCGCCCGAGGTCATCGTGGCGCCGGTGACGCCGTCGATCTCCGCCGACTGCGCCTCTTCGATCTGCTGCTTGAACGTGCCGTCCTCGATGGCCTCCTTGCCGCCCACTCCGGGCGTCTCGCCAGCTTCGGTGATCTCGTCCACGGCAATGACGCCGTCGGCCACCGTCAGCGTTACCGCAATGGGGCCGCCCATACCCTGGCCCTCGCCGGTATAAGTTCCGTCCTGGTAATCAACCTTGGGAGCCTCTTGGGTCGGCTTGGCGTCCACATCCTGGGCCGCCTCCGGATTCGCCTCCGGCTGCTGAGTGTCGATGGAAGCCGTCGGGGCGCACCCCGCCAGCAACGGGCTTGCCGAAATTGCGAGGCAGCAGGCTGCGGCTGCCACTGGTCTTCTCATGCCAGATTCCTCTCTCGTCGGGGCGGACGCGCTGCCCGCCGGGGCTGGCCGTATTGAAGCGCCGGCGTCGATCTAACGTCAATCGGCGGGGTGAGGTATTGCGGAAAATAGTAGGGTAGCCATGAGGTAAGGTTGAGGTATTCTCATAAATAGTGGCTTTGAACAGGCATTTTTCCACTAGTTGCCAAAGTTGCGCAACGAGGTCCTCTGGTAAACTATTCCTACCGCGCCTTTCATTGGTCGAGGACGCAAGCCCCACTACCATTCGTACCTCGCGGGCGCTTTGGGGCTCATCTGCATCTCAGGGAGGAAATCATGAACAACGCAGCCACTGCACGGCCGGGCGCCGGCACGGGCCCTCTGTCGCCTTCCGCCTTCACCGTGCTTGCCTGCGGCCTCGGCTTCTACCTCGGCTGGCAAACGGTGGGCATCTCCCCCACGCTCTTCCCCCAGCCGCAGGCCGCCAGCGGCGCCTTCATCACTGCGGGCAGCCATCTGGAAACCGTTCTCTTCCTCGTATTGCTGGTAGCCCTCGCCCTGTTCAGCCAGCGACGCGGGTCACTCATGGATCAGCCAGCCCTCATGTGGGGCGCGCCGCTGCTCATCGCCGCGGCAACCGGTGCGAAGTACCTTTGCGGATGGGTCTTCGACATCCCCGCCGGCCTTCTCGCAGCCTATGGCTTGAAGGCGTCGAAAGCCGTACTCTTTCTGCTGTGGGCGGAATGCCTGTGCCGCGTGCGCTTTCGCGACACTCTCCTCTGCGTGGCCTTGGGCTACGCGGTCACCTTTGCCCTCTGCCTGCTTGTTACCGCCCTTGCACCCCTTCCGGCACTTATCGTCCACGCCACCATGCCCCTCCTCTCGGGCGCCCTGCTATGGGTATTGAGCAGCGACGCCTCCTTCATGGCGCTGCCGTCAAGCGAGCCCGCCAGCACACGCACCCTGCAACGTCTGCCCTGGCGCCTCTTTCTCGGGGTTGGCATCCTCGGCGCCGTCATTCTTGTCGTGAACTCGCTCTCTGAAACGAAGTCGCCCTCAGCCGAGCTGTTCACGCTCATTGCGGGTCTTGCGGTCTCGCTCGTCACGGCGGCCATCGCGGTTCGCCGCATGGAGAGGCTCGATTTCACAGTCCTCTATCGCTGGCTCACCCCTCTGTTCGTAGGAAGCGTGATATTGGTTCTGGTGTTGGAAAGCGGCAACCAGCAATATGAGGCCTTTGCGATCGGCATCAGCTGGTCGTTCTTCCGCATCTTCACGTGGACCCTGTGGTGCAGCATCGCCCTGCGCTCGCACCTGACGGCTGCCTGCGTATTCGCCGCGGGGCAGGGTGCCCTCACCGCGTGCAGCACAGGTGCCCAACTGGTGATCGACTACGCGCTGCCCGCGGCTCACCTCGCCTTCCCCGTTACCGTGTCGTCGGTCATCGTAATCATTGTGGCGAACTCCGCCTTCGTCATGAGCGAGAGCGACGTCAGCCGTTGGTTCAAACGCCGCAGCGAGCCGAAGGCGGCGGCGCCCGAGTCCGAAGAGTCGCTCGCCCAACGCCTGCGGGATGCGGCCAAGGAGTTCGGCCTGTCGAAGCGCGAGGAGGAGATCGCGCAACTAGTGGCCGAGGGGAAGAACAACGCCGTCATACAAGAGCGCCTCTGCATCACCGAGAGCACGCTGCGCACCCATCTGCGCAACATCTACGGCAAAGCCGCCGTGCACAGCCGCCAAGAGCTCGTCGATGTGCTGCGCACCTACGGAGACGATCTGTAAGCCGGCCCGCGATTGCCCCTCACGCCTCGTTGCCGCCGACGAGCTTGAGGCCGATGACACAGCCGACGAGCCCGGCGATGGGCAGGATGCGGGCGAGACTGGCGGGCTCCGTTCCCGTAGCCATGCCGTAGACGACCGTGAGGGCCGCGCCGACGCCCACCCACACCGCGTAGGCCGTGCCCGTGGGCAGCGTCTTCACGGCGAAGGAGAGCCCCAGCATGACTGGTTACGCGTCAACAGGAAAAATCCCGAGGAATAGCGGAGGGGCGGGGAAGCGAATCGCCCGCGCGCCGCGATGCACAGCGCTATTTCCCCATCGCCTCGCATACGGCATCGATCCGACCGCAGATGCCCTGATGGAGATAGTCGAGGCGCCAACGAGCGAGATCGCCCTCTGCGAGCAGCGCGCAGGCTTCCTCCGGAAAACCCTTCAGACAGTCTGCGTCGAACCAGTCAGCGTCCGCAGCGTACATGAGCTGGCGCGCCGGCCGGCCGTCGAACGGCCGCGACACGAACGCGTAGTCGCCTCGCGCCACAGAGCTCTCGTCCTTGTCGTACCACAGACTATTGCCTGTATCGAACAGAGGAGCGAAACGCCAGGTGAGATCATGAATATTGCGGATAAGGCCGAAGTTGCGCAGGTGGCGATCGGTATTCGCCATAATGCCGTCGCAAATGATCATCTGCGAAAGAGAACGCGCCACTTGAGCTTGCGGGATACCGAGATTGCCGCAGGCGCGCGCCACCGTATCGTAGGGCATTTCCCCTTGCCGTCGCCGCTCCGCGTCGATCACTGAGCTCATGGGCACGTACTCCTCATCGGGGCTCACGAAACAGGGGCACGAGCTTACCACCCCCAGGCTCTTCGTCTGCACGACCTCGTAGGGCACATAGTCCCCGGGCGACAGCAACCGCCTATGCAAGGCGGTCGCCACGGCCTCGTTATACACCTGCTGATCGGTCCACGGAATGTGCCCTTTCAGCAAGACGCGACCGCTACCCTGGCACAGCCATCGCTTAGGCAACACGCCTTCCGACGTGTTATCCGGCGAGGAGAGGCCCACCTCTGCGAGCCACTCATCCCAATCGTCTGCCGGCCCCCCGAAATCATGATGAAAATAGTTGATGTCTTCCCATCGGAGCTCCTCGCCTGCAGGGCAGATCCAGTATTGATCGGAAAGGGAGAGCCCGAGATTGCGAAACGGCACTTGAGAAGGGTCTTCCAGTCCGAGCTTCCGGAGCTTCTCGTCCATGCCCGCCCGAGAGCCAGGAATGCTTCGATGCTCCCACCACGCCTTGAGCGCCGCAGGCTTCCCCTTTCCGCCGCGCGATACCACTCCGAGCGGCGCCCGCAACGGATCGATGACCTCACCAGGCTTGAACGAATCGGTCTGCTCGTGGTAGGCAAATTCCATGACCGGGTAAGGGCCGCTCATCAGAACGTACTCCATTCGAGGCCATGGACGTCCTCTTTTGGGCGATACAGCCCTCGCCGCTTTCATCGAGGCGCTGCTTACCACCCAAGCACCGTTCTCCTTTGTAGCAGAGAGGGAACCGCTCCGCATGCGCTTGTGCACCGCCTGCACGGATATACCCAGCTCATTTGCAGCTTCCCGAACGCTCATTCCATCCACGGAACCACCTCCCTCTCATATATTTTGAATTATAAAGGTTTAAAAGGAGAGGTGTAAAGGTTTAATCCTTGGCACCGGAAAGAAGATGAAAGTGGCCGCCTCTCACGCCTCGCTGCCGCTGACGAGCTTGAGGCCGATGATGCAGCCGACGAGCCCGGCGATGAGCAGGATGCGGGCGAGGCTCGCGGGCTCCGTTCCCGTGATCATGCCGTAGACGACCGTGAGGGCCGCGCCGATGCCCACCCACACTGCATAGGCCGTGCCCGTGGGCAGCGTCTTCACGGCGAAGGAGAGCCCCAGCATGGAGAGCGCGAGCGCCACGACGAACACCACCGTGGAACCGGCGTGGGTGAAGCCCTCGGACTTGCCGAGGGCGATGGCCCACACCGATTCCATGACGCCCGAGGCTATGAGCACAAGCCAGCTCATTACTCGTCGATCACCATCGTGGGGTTGTCGCGGGTGATGATCTGCTTGGCGAAGATGTCGGCGCCCAGGTAGCGCTGCACCATGTCGGCCAGCTCATCGACGGCCGCCTCGAGCTCGTCGGCGCGGGCCGGGTCCACCGACTCAATGATGAGGAAGGCCTTGCCCGACTCGTCGGTCAGGGCCGTGCGCTCGCCGTCGCGCCAGTTCCAGCAGCGGCAGATGGCGCCGGCGTCGTCGCGGTAGCACAGCTCGCCTTCCAGCGTGGGGGCGTCCTCGTCCTCGCCGAGGGGGCGGAACGCATCACCGCCCTCGGTGATGCCCAGGCGGATGTCGCCGACCATGGCGTCGATATCCTCGCCGCCCACGGGCAGCGCGTGCGCGAGCGACACGGCGTTGTAGATGTCCACCGAAGGCGTGATGGAACCGACGGGGTTGCCCTTCAGCACGCGCTTGAGCAGGTTCTCGATGGAGCAGCGGGCGCCCTTCTTCGTCTTGAACTGCTGGTAGGCGTCACGCCACACGGCCACCACCTCGTTTTGGGAGAAGGTGTTGCTCTCCAGGTGCTGGTCGGCCTTCGCGTTGGCCTCGGCGAGCGCACGCGCGATGGCGGCGGCGTCCTCGGAGGCCACCTCATCGGTCGGCTTCATGCCATGGGCCACCACGATGCCGATGCGGGCCTCGGGGAACAGCTCCCAGAACGAGTCTTCCGTGACGAACTGCTTCATGCTTCCGATCCTTTCTCCTCGTGCTGCCGGGACGATGGGGCGGCGCGCGGCGCGGCTTCCGAGTCGGCTTCCGCGCCGGCCGCCGCAGCCGCATCGCCCCCCCGGCAAACAAAAAGCGCCCACGGGGCGAGCATCTTCAAAGGCCTAACGATGCTCGCTCAGTGAGCGCTTCTCGCCTACCCGGCGGCAGGCTATGTACTTTCAAGCTGCGGCCATAATAGCACACCACCGCCCCAAAGCGAGCAGCCCAGCGGCAATCGGCCGTCAGGCGCTGCCCGGGCTGACGGAGCGCGACTATCATCATTGACTATCGTTATGACGATAGTCACAGTCTGTGCTTCGGGCTGGAACCAGCAATAGCGCAAGCCTATAAAGTAGCAGCGAGCTCTTGCAAGAGGGCCGCGTCGGCTTTGAAGAAGACCTGGGAGAACTGGGCGAGCGTGCCGTAGAGCGCCAGGGCGCAGGCGACTACGCCGCCGGCATCCTCTTGAACCTTGGAGGCCGCTTCGGCAAAACTCTCGGCAAAGTCTTCGGCAAAGACGCCGAGGTGGTCGCGCAGGAAGGACTGCGAGGAGCGGAGGGCTCTCCGGCACTCATCCTCATCCTGCGCGGCAAAGGCCCCTGCAGCCTGGGCGGCCAGCTTCGCCATGAAGTCGCATTCGGTGGCGATGTGATCATCAGGCTCTGAGCCCTTGTTCTTCGCAACGAACCCCGCTACGCCGTAGGCCTCGCGTACGGCAAGCGTGGAAGCCTGGAACACCAGGCGGTCGGAGCTCACATACACCGACTCCCAAGGCGCCACGCGCGTGCCGATACCAAGGAAGCACCAGTTGAAGGCTCGTTCCACGTCATCGAGGCCTCTCGCCCCGATCTCCGCCACCAGCCTCACGCGAAGATCGTCGAGAGAAGCGATACCGTCGTCGACGCCATCGTCCATCATGCGGCACAGCATCTCCAGATCGGAAGACCTCATCAGCGACAACGCCGCCTCGTCAAGCGGCGCATCCCAGCAGCGCGCCAGAAGCGCATACAGGGCCTGGCGTGCACCGAGCAGCGCCGACACCGTATCGCGATCGATCGTTTCCCCCATATTGAGACCTCCTCACAGAGCAACCTTTCCGAAAAAGGCGCTGGGCCGAGGGAAATCAGCCCAGCGCCAGAGCGCAGCCCGACAAAGGGAGGGAGGTGCGCCGGACTGCCGAAAAGAACTAGATGATCACCGAAACCCAATTCTCTTCCAGGGCAGCCGGCTTGGCATCGATAGCCACCGACGGCGTGGTAGTCGGCTCGGGCAGCACGGCGATCTTGTCCACCGCATCGGGGTGGGCTGCCCGCAACTCGTCGATGTCGCCGAATTCGATGGCGCGCATCGGGCACGAGGCGACGCAGGCATTCTGCTCACCCTTACTCCGAATGCCCAGGCATCCATCGCACTTGCCGGTGATCCTCAACTCCGGACGATACTGCGGCACCTCATAGGGGCACGCCTTCACGCACGCCTCGCACCCGATGCACACGTCGTCATCATGCTGGACGGTGCCGTCTTCCTCGTCGATGTGCATGGCGCCCGTCGGGCAGTTGGCTACGCAGGCCGGGCTCTCGCAGTGGTTGCAGGTGTGCGAGAAGGGGTAGGCCACCGCCGTGGGATAGTCCCCCACCTCGAACAGATCGACCTTGCGGTATATCACGCCGATCTCCAGGTCGTTCTTGTCCTTGCACGCCACCTGGCAGGTGCGGCAGCCGATGCATTTGGCCTGGTTGAAATAGAATCCCTTGCGAGTCATAGTTACTCAGCCTCCTCGAAGATAACGTTGCGGGGCTTCTCGGCATCGGGGACGATCTCGCCCGTGTACTTGGAGATCTTCGCAATGCCGCTATTGTAGCCAGACGTGCCGCAGCCCGTAGTACGAGACCCCGTCAGCACATTCGGGCTGCCGCCGCGGTCGGCCTGCTCGTCCTCGTCGAATTCGAGCCAACCGGTATAGGGAACCGCCAGCACGCCTGGCATGATGCGCGCTGTCACCGATGCCGTGCGAATCATCGCGCCGCTGGGGCTTTCCACGCGGACGCCGTCACCGGTCTTGATGCCGGCCGCAGCCGCATCGGCCGTGTTGATAAACACCGGATTGGTCACCGTCTCCTGCAGCTGGTCGACGTTGGGCATGCTGCACTGCACGGCGCGCAGGCTGCGCGGGCCGAACACCTGGAAGGGATACTCGCCCTTCTGCTTGGCGGCGAAATCGGAGAACGTGGCCTCGTAGCCGTCGGCCTTGGGCACGTACTCGGGAATGGGACCCACCTGGCCGTACCCCATGGACGAGATAGCCTTCGACATCTCGCGGCAGTAGATCTCCATCTTGCCGCTCTCGGAGTTTTCCAGGGGATTGGCCTCCGGGTCGCGCGCGAAGTCCTCGTAGCCGATGAAGCCGTACGCGTCCCCCGCCTTGCGCGGCACGATGGCGATGCCCTCGTCGAACAGCTGCTTCAGGGGATACAGGCCCTCCTGGGGCTCGCCTTCCACGCCCCACTCGTCGATGTCTTCCTGGGTGATGGACACCACCGGCTGATCGATCTCGCCATTTTCGCCCATCACCATGGTGCCGGCCACCTGGTTGAACAGCTGCTGCTTCTCGCTGCCGCAGAACAGATCGGTTTCGGGGATGTCGAAGCGCTGGCACAGACCGCGAATAATATCCTGGTCGCTTCTGGCCTCAAAGAGCGGATCGACGATGGCCTGCTGGAATACGCAGCCATCGCGCATGCCGTCGGCGGCCACGCGGCCGCAACGCTCCCAGGGCGTCGTGATGGGCAGCACGATATCGGCGTACATGGCCTTGGGCTCGGGCGCGTAAGCGTGGGTCACCACGAAGTCAACCTTGCGGAAGGCCTCAACGCCGCGCAGCACATTCTCGCGCGAGACCAGCATGGAGCGGCCGGCGTTGTAGATGAGATGAATGTCGCACGTGCGTTTCTCGCCGATGGGCTCGATGTTCTTGAAGCCATAGTTGGTCATGCGCCCGTTGTACGTGTACTCGCCAGTCAGCACCGCCTCCCACAGCTCGCCAGAGCAGATGCAATCCTTGATGGCCGTGTCAATGGAGGGATTGCCCGCATCTCCTACCTTGAACAGGCGCGGGCCGCCGTCGAAGGCGCCGCCGTCGGTGCAGACTCCGCACATATGGCCCGACTTGCCGAAATGACCGGTCATGGCGCCTAGCGTCATGAAGAACTGGGAGATGTGATCGCCGTTGTTGATACGGGCCGGGCCCCAGCTGGTAAGGATGGCCACCTTCTTCGAAGGAGCGATCTCGTAGGCCAGCTTCTTGATCTGATCAACGGGCGTGCCGCAGAGATTGCTCGCCCACTCGGGAGTCTTCGGGATGCCATCGTAAGTGCCGAGCACGTAATCCTTGAAGTTGCCCTGGGGATCTTCCCCCTCGGGCATGTGCTCGGCATCGAAGCCGATCGTGCAGCGGTTCAGGAAATCCCAGTCGATGAGAGGGTTGGATGTCGGATCGTCCTCGGTGATGAGCACATAGGCGATACCCAAGATGAGCGCGTCGTCCTGGCCGGGGTACACCGGCACCCATTCCGCATCGAAGAACGAATAGGACTCGACGCACAGCGGATCGACGGCGAAGAACTTCGCCCCGCTTTCGCGGAAGAGGCCGGCATAGTAGGACAGCGTGCCCGTCGTGGACCAGCCAGGGTTGCAGCCGAACATGACAGCCGTTTCCACGTTCTGCAGATCGAGACGATCGTTGAGCATTTCGCGGGAGAGATGCTTGAACCCGTTGTAGCTATCGGGGATGGGATAGGCGCCGAAGGAGTGCGTACCCCACAGACTGGTGAAGCCGCCGATGCGATCCATGAAGCCATCCAAACCACAGCTCTTCCCGTCCGCAAGGATAGCCGCGTTGCCGTACTTCTCGATGACGTTCTTGATCTCGGCCGCAACGTAATCGAGCGCCTCGTCCCACGTGATGCGTTCCCACTCGTCCTTGCCGCGCAGGCTCTTGTCGCCGCCCGTAAAGGGCTCCCAGTGCTTACGCTTCATAGGGTACTTCAGGCGATCGGCGCCGAACACGTGCTTGCGCTGGGAACGACCGCGCAGGCACCCGCGGTGCTGCGGGCGCTCGACACTGTCCTCGTAGTTATCGTCAGTCTTCTGGCGCAGCACGACGCCATCCTTCACCAGTGCCTTGTTCACGCACATGCGGGACGCGCAGCCGTGCCAGCACGCCACGGGCACCCACTGGGCGCCCTCCTCGGGATCGGGGCCCGTCGATGCGCCCGTCTCGGAAAGCTCCACCGCGTTCTCGCTCTTGGGGCTGCAGGCGGCCAAAGCGCCCGAGAGGGCCGTGGCGGCAGCTGCAGCGGCACCTGCCTTAATAAATCCGCGGCGGCTGACCGACGTGCGGGCCGTTTGGTCCAAATAACCCATCTCTCAATCCTCCTCTTTCTCTCATGTGCCGAAGCACATGCCCCGGCGACAGCATCAGCCTACGCCCGGCACCCCCGAAACAGCCATAAATCAAATCTCATATCTTTCCGACAAGTTATTGCGGAAATATTACTCGTTACGAAGCGAAGTTGCCGGGAGAACCATTTCCTACGCCCGAAGCGCGAACCGGTGCAGTATGATATGAAAAATCGTGAAAGGTTCTTTTTATGACGGAAATTGATGGTCAGAAAACGTTACTTGTATATCTTGACGAAGCAGGCGACACATATTTCGGCGACTCGGGAACCCGCTTCTTTCTCTATACCGGCCTCGTTTTAACGGGCGAAGGCTTTCCCCTGCATCGGGCGTTGCTCGAGTGTCGCTACGCGACCATCGCGGCACAGGGGCGATTCAGCAACAGTCACGAGCGCAATGATTACTTTCATGCCACGGAAGACTCGCTTGAAACAAGGGAGCGTGTTTTCTCCACGCTGAAGAAGCATTCGAACGATGCTCGCGGCTACGCGACGATACTCGAGAAAGCAGCTCTAGCGCCAAACCGGCAAACGCCCGAGGAGCTATTCCAGACCGCAGCCAAAAGCCTCCTCAGCACCCTTATAGCTACCGAGACCCGCAATGCCTCATACAGCCATGTCAGCATCATGCTCGACTCGATTCCGGTGCAAAAGAAGCGCAAGGCCATCATCGGGGCCCTTAAGCGTGTATTGGCAGCGGCGCTGGAAGGAACCGGCATGACCTTTACTGTTACGCCCATGGCCTCTAAAAGCGATTTGGCCCTCCAGGCTGTCGATTACTATGCTTGGGCGCTCTATCGAAAATGGGAATCGAATGACCCTTCACAACTAACGCGACTTGGCGATGGCTCAATTCATGCCATCTGCGTAACGCCCTCGCAGGCAACCACGGATCCCAAAAAGCAAAACGACCCCCCCAGCTATCCGTAAGGAAGAGCAGCGGAGCTCTTATCGCTGGGGAGGAACCTTTTCACATTCATCATAGCACATCGCGGTGAATGCGAGCCGCTCTTTCCCGAGCTCCGCAAAAATCGCCTTCCCCCTCGGAAACAGCCATAAATCAAATCTCATATCTTTCCGACGAGTTATTGCGGAAATATTACTTCGGCGACGCCGCCCAGGTCAAAGCCCTCTTGACTCATCGTCATTTTCCAAAGCCCTTCTTACCCCTTAGCTTGCAAATGCAGTAGACTTAAGGCCGAGGGATTCGGACTCGGCGCCTCGGGGGAAGGTGGGGCGCAGTCGAGAGGAGGGACCGCCCATGCGCATCAAGCTTCGCACGAAGATCGCCGTGCTGGTGCTCGGCGTGGTGGCGGCGTTCCTGGTGGCGAACGTGGCATGGGAATCGTCCCGCGGAGCCAAGCTGGAAGAGGCCGAGCTGGTGCAGCAGGCCCGGGCCCTTTCGGCCAACATGGAGTCCGTCTGGGAGTTCATGAACAAGAACCAGGACAAGATCAACTACGACAGCGCCGGCAACTTCGAGTTCAAGGGCCTGCAGTGCTCTATCGCGGGTCGATCGGTGGGCGCGTTCTTCTCCCGCGACACCGACTACTCGGTGCGCTACGTGAGCGACACGCCGCGCAACCGCGCCGACGAGCCCGATGCCTTCGAGCAGGCGGCCATCGATGCCTTCCGCGCCGATGCGGGCACGACCGAGTACTACGGCTACGCCGAGCGCGACGGGCAGCGCGTGTTCCGCTACGTGGAGCCCATGGTGCTGGATGCGAGCTGCCTGTCGTGCCACGGGGAGCCCGCCGGCGAGATAGACCTTTCCGGCTACCCGCGCGAGGGCTTTTCCGAGGGCCACGTGTACGGGGCGCTTTCCATGGAGATTCCCACCGCTGTGTTCGAGGAGGCCTCGGCCCAGAACGCCGGACTGAACATCGGCTTCTCGCTCGCGCTCATCGTGGGCTGCGTGGCCATCATATCCCTGGCCATCGCCTACCTGGTCACCCGCCCCCTCACCCGCGTGCAGGCGGCCATGGAGAAGGTGGGCGCGGGCGATCTCTCCACGCGCCTGCCCGACACCACCTCCTCGACCGAGATGGCCGTGCTCTCACGCGGGTTCAACGTCATGGCCGATCAGGTGCAGGAGAGCCGCGAGCATCTGGAAGAGCTGGTGGCCCAGCGCACGGCGGCCCTGGAGCATGCCTACGGCGAGCTGGAGCGCCAGAGCATGGCCTTGGAGGAGGCCAACGAGGCGCTGACCGAGGAGAACCAGTACCGCAGCGACTTTCTGGCCATGATGAGCCACGAGCTGAAGACGCCGCTGGCCGCGTCCATGGCCTTCGCCGACATCCTGAGGGAGCGCCGCGCGGCGGGAGAGGCCCCCACAGCCGAGGACGAGCGGCTGTGGAGCGAGATGGAGGGCAACCACAAGACGCTGCTGTCGCTTATCAACAACATCCTGGAGATGGCCCGCATCGACGCTGGTCGCGAGAGCTTCCACCCCGAGCTTATGGACGTCGGCGACATGGTGGGCCTCGTGCAGGCCACCATCGCCCCGCTCGCCGGCCAGAAGTCCATCGCCCTGGAGTACCGCATCGGCGATGTGCCGCTGTTCGTGGCCGATGCCGAGAAGCTGCGGCGCATCGTGGAGAACCTCATGAGCAATGCCGTGAAGTTCACACCCGCCGGCGGCCGCATCGTGTTCGCGGTGCAGCACCGCGCCGATGCGGGCCTCATCAACCTTTCGGTGGCCGACACCGGCTGCGGCATTCCCGAGGCGAGCCAAGCCACCATCTTCGACCGCTTCGTGCAGGCCGACAGCTCCTCCTCGCGCGCCTACGGCGGCAGCGGGCTGGGGCTCGCGCTCGTGCGCGAGCTGGCCGAGATGCACGGGGGCACCGTGACGCTTGAGAGCACCGTCGGCGAGGGCTCCGTCTTCACCGTGAGCATTCCCGACGACATTCCCCTGATAGACGCCGAGGACGAGAGGGACGCGGGTGCCGCCGCCCGCGACGGGAAAACACGCGAGGGCCGCTTGGGAGAGGAGACCCATGGATAAGATTCTGCTCATCGACGACGATCCGAGCCTGCAGCTGGCGCTGCGGCACCTGGTAACCGAGGCGGGCTACGACTTCTGCTGCGCCGGCGACGGGCGCGAGGGGCTGGCGCTGATCGAGCAAGAGCGGCCCGATCTGGTGCTCTTGGACGTCATGATGCCCGGCATGAACGGCTACGACGTGTGCACCGCCCTGCGCGAGCGCGGTCACCGCGTGCCCATCATCTTCCTGTCGGCCAAGGGCGACATCGTGGACAAGTCCATCGGGTTCAAGGCCGGCGGGGACGACTACCTGGTGAAGCCCTTCGACAACAGCGAGCTTCTGCTGCGCATCGAGGCCCACCTGCGCCGCCACAAGGGCGATCTGGCCTTCGCCCGCGCCAGCGCCCAGAACGGCTACACCACCGTGGGCGACTTGTCCATCTCCTTCGGGAAGTACCTCGTGGAGAAGAACGGGCGCGCGCTCGATCTGACGAGCAAGGAGTTCGAAATTCTGGCGCTTTTGGCCGCCAACCCGGGCCAGGTGCACACGCGCCAGCAGATCTACGAACACATCTGGGGCGAGGGTGCTGTGGTGGACGCGAGTTCCATCACCGTGTTCATCCGCCGCATCCGCGAGAAGATCGAGGACAACGCGAGCCAGCCGAAGTACCTGCTCACCGTGTGGGGCGTCGGCTACAAGTTCGCGGAGTAGGGAGACGCTGGCCATTCAAAGAGCGCCACTTTAGGAAGTGCGAGGCAAGGCCCCCATGGGCAACTCATTGACGGACGAAACCGAAAGGGAGCTGCCCGCTAATCGCTAAGAGTGATGTTGCATCGATTGATCCGTAAATACTGACCGTCTTCGACCGTGAACTCATCCGAACCGCTGAACGTGCTCGAAGCGACTGCCTTCCTGTCGGGAGCACTGGTGTCGGTCTCTCGCAGGCAGCGTGCCTCCAGCAACGTAGCTTCCTGCTGGATAGCCCACCGCCTCATCGGCGTTCGCCATCCCCTCCCCATCCGCATTGTCCGCTCGCGCCTCAGAGACCGCAGCGGACTCCTGCGCTCCCTTCGAAACCGAGCCCACGGAATCGCGGATGGCCCCACGCTCGGTCGCCGAATAGACGGCGTGGTAGGAATGGGGATTCCCCTAGAATTCCCCGTCGTTCAGCCCGAATTCCGCCAGCAGCAGATCGCGGTACGCGGCGTCCTCGGCTGCCCGCTTCGCGTCGTCGAGCCGGCCCTCGTCGATCAAGCAGGCCATGAGACTCCCAAGCCGGTCCATGCCCTTCTCAAGACCCTCTTCCAAGCCCTCCGCTCTCGCCTGGCGGCAGCGTATCTCCGTGTCCTGCTCAAAGGTAAGCACTCTTGTCACCCACTCTCGGTCTTGGTTGTATCTCTCGACAGACAAGTCGATCCGGCGCGACAGCGGCCCCTCGGCCTGCCCCGTTCGCACATAGTGTAGCAAATCCCGCAGCACCGGGTCGGCCACGCTCTCCTCCGCCGCGGCGTTCAACACGATCCAATGGGAGTCATCGCCGATAGGCACCTCGCAATCCTCGAGGCAAGTGCGCTCGATGGTGTAGAGGGGCTTGCCGGCGCCGAGGAAGTCGACGGCGCCGATGAAGATGACGAAGCTCTCGGGCAGCTGCTCATAGCCTTCCCCCTCGCCGAGCTCGGTGGCGTCGATGGCGGCCTGGTAGTAGCGCAGCCTACGCCCGATGTGGCGCTCGCGCGTCAGCTGCATCTCGACATCGTACACCCGGCCGTCCTCGCGGGCGAACACGTCCATACGAATCCCGCGGCTCGCCGCCGCCGGCTCCTTGGCCTGATCGGCATTGAGATAGCGGATCTCGCCGATGGGGATGCCGAGCACGGCGCCCAGCACTTCGCGGCACACCTCCTCCTGGCACATAACGCGGTTGAACATCCAGCGATTCGAGAACTTGAGATTTCTCTGGAACATAGCGGCTCCTCTGATGGCAATCGGTACGATATCCGCAGCCTACAATCCCAGAACCGCATTTATGTCGCGAGAAAGCCGCACTTTTCTCCCGCCGCGCACCCCCGCGGCGTCGCGTTGGAACCCCGGCCGATTTCCGGGCCGCAGGGTCTCCAGCGGGACAACGGCGGGAAACGAGAAACGCCCCGCCGCTTGAAGAGCGGCGGGGCGCCAGGATCGACCGGAGTTGAGAAGGCCCTACCCGATGCCGCCGTAGAAGATGCCGAGCACGATGACCACGGCGGTGATGCCCACGAACACATAGCGGGTCATGAAGTTGAACCAGTTGCCGAGGGGCTTCTTCCGACCCTCCTCGGCCTGCTTCTTCGCGAAGCCCGCCGGGCACACCCAGAAGAACATGACGGCGGCCAAAAACGCGCCCACGGGGATGACGTAGATGGAGATGACGTCCATCCAGTCGCTCACCGAGCTGCCGTTCTCCAGGAACAGCCCCACGGCCACCGCGAGCACCGCCACGATGCCCACCGATGCCGCGCGGGAAAGCCCCGCCTGCTCCTGGAGCGCCTCCACCGGCGCCTCGAACAGGTTCATGAGGCTCGTGATGGCGGCGAACACCACAGCCACGAACAGAATGACGGCGAAGATGTTGCCGAGGGGCATCTCCTGGAACACCTGAGCCAGGGTGATGAACAGCAGCGGCGGCCCGGAGGACACGTCCAGCCCGAAGGCGAACACCGCCGGTACCACCACGCAAGCGGCCACGAGGCCCGCGATGGTATCGAAGATGGCCACGTTCTTCGCCGCGTCCACCACGTCCACGTCCTGCTTCAGATAGCTGCCGTACACGAGCGTGCCGCAGCCGGCGAGCGACATGCTGAAGAAGGCCTGACCGAGGGCGTACACCCAGGTGGTGGGATTCAGCAGCGCCTCCCAGCGCGGTACGAGCAGGTACAGGTAGCCCGCCTCGGCGCCGGGCAGCGTTGCCACGCGGATGGCGATGATGATGAACAGCACGAAGAACAGCGGCATGAGCACCTTGTTCACGCGCTCGATGCCGCGGGACACGCCCAGGATCATGATGCCGAAGGTGATGGCCAGGCCCAGCAGGTGGAAGCCCACGTTGCCGAAGTCCGACGCGATGCCGCCGAAGAACGCCCCCATGTCGGACTGGGCCGCCAGCTCGCCGGTGAGCGACGAGAACAGGTAGTGGCATGCCCAGCCGAGCACCACGGCGTACCCGATGGCGATGGCAAGCGACCCCAAGGTGGGAATGAGTCCGATGGCCTTGCCGATACGGCTGCCGTTCTTCACGCCGCGCATCTCCATCGCCTTGCCGAAGGCGCCCATGGGACCGGCGCCCATGGCACGGCCGAAGGACATCTCGCCGATGACGCCGGTAAACCCGAGCAGGGCGATGAAGATGAGGTAGGGAATGAGGAAGGCCGCACCTCCCAGCTGAGCCACGCGGTACGGGAACAGCCAGATGTTGGCCATGCCCACCGCGCTGCCCACGCAGGCCAGGATGAAGCCCGTGTGCGTCGCCCAGGTGTCGCGGCGCCGGCCGTCCGTCTCCTCGCCGACCTCGATGGCCCGCGCCTCTTCTGCCACGATGTTGTCGCTTCTGTTCGCCACAGCGTCCTCCTTGAAAGTTCCGTGCCCACCATCATAGCGAAAGACAGGACCTGCAAGCACGGCTTTTCGCCAGCGGGCAACAACGACCTCAAGGGGCCAAGCATGTGATGGGAACGACATACACTCCATCGTCCCGCCGATAGGCATACCCGCCGGGCGTTATCACAGCGAGGAACGAAGGCTCGCCCATAATACCCCGATCGATCTTTCCCGCCAGCTTCTTCAGATTGCAGGCGCCCTCCTCAATAAACTTAGCGCCCATTTTCACCTCGCAAAGCGCGTATCTTCCGTCTGGCAGAACGACAACCGCATCAGCCTCTAAGCCGGTATTATCGTGATAGTGCATCACCTGGCCCCCGAGCGCCTCGGCATAGACGCGCAGATCCCTCACGCAAAGACTCTCGAACAGGAGACCGCACGTAGACATATCTTTCAAAAGGAGGCCCGGAGTGGCCCCCAATGCCGCCGCCGCTATAGACGGATCGGCGAAATAGCGCACAGGGGTAGTTGTGATACGCGACCGCGCATGCAGAGAAGGAGACCA
The DNA here is from genome assembly GCF_958431955.1 of uncultured Adlercreutzia sp. Lineage (GTDB taxonomy): Bacteria > Actinomycetota > Coriobacteriia > Coriobacteriales > Eggerthellaceae > Adlercreutzia. The sequence goes on from NZ_CAUASN010000022.1 coordinate 21,683, forward strand.
CGCGGGCATGTCCTCGATCACGTAGAGATTCCTCAACGCGCCGACATACGAGTGCACGGTATCTTTCGATAGATCGCTCCCACGAGCCTTCAGGTTGCTGCGCACCGTTCCCATATCGGCCTGAGTGGCGCTGCACCGGGCGTAGGCCTGAAGAATAACGCGCGCATACTGCGAGTTTCGCGACACTCCGTCCACACGCGAGATATCCTCCTCGGCAATAGCGTCGAGATAGTCGTAGGCCATGCGGAGCGAGGCTCGCTCGCTCTCTGTTGTTACAGCCCGAGGCCATCCTCCGCGGCATATCAAGTAAGCGATATTCTCAATGTCCTTGGAAGAATAGCCTTCTATTTCTTCCTCGTCAGCGGAAACGGTGCAATCCTCCCCCTGGCAAACACGGCCGAACAGCGTACTCAAACTCACCTCAGCCGTCGAGTCGCCAGTCTCGTAAAGTGTCATAGTGCGCATATCAAGGAAGGAGAACCGTCCCGTTCCCGAATGCCGGGGTTTTTCCTGCGGCGCGGCCGAACCAGTGAGCATGAATTGGCCCGGCTCGTCCGACCGATCTACGGCATAGCGCACTGCATCCCACAGTTGAGGCGCTTCCTGCCATTCATCAATAAGACGAGGCTTGCTTCCCGCAAGCAGGAGAGAGGGCTTTGTATTCGCAAGGATCTGATTGTTATCGCGTTCATCAGGATCCTGCATGAAGACGGCACTCTTCGCCTGCTGCTCGGCAGTGGCCGTCTTCCCGCACCACTTCAGACCTCGTATCGCAACAGCGCCCGCATAGGTCAAACGCTCTGTTAAATCGACATCTACAATACGCGGCAAATAGGTTTTCATAGCTGCTCCAAATTAGACGACCTGCTGTTTACAATCATTTTAACCTGCTGTTTGCAACTATTTCAACCTGCTGTTTGCAATAGATCCGACCCCCTCTTTGCAATTTGAGGAGGTCGATCTGAGCGCTAGTTGTCGCGGAGGAGTCGGCGGTAGAGCAGTTTGAAGGCCACTGCGGCGGCCACTATCCAAGCAGCCGTCACCGCGAGGGGCGCCATCGCATCCGCCGGCGTCAGATTCCCGCTCACAATAAGGCGCAACAGCTCGTCTGCACCTCCCGTGGGCGCGAAGCGCACCACCGCGCGAATGCTCTCGGAGAAGCTGCCGAAGATGGGCGCCATGGAAAGCAGGAGCACCGGCACGCTGTACAGGCCCGCGGTCATCTGGTCGCGCGAGGCAAGCCCCATCACGAGCGACACCAGAATGACGGGCACCGCCCCCACGCCGCCGAGGAGCAGATACCACCCGGCAAGGCTCCACGGCGCCCCCGACACGGCGAAGCACACCAGCTCAGTCGCCAGCGTCAGGACGAAGGCCACGACTCCCTTGGCAAGCATGAGCTGATCGGCACTCACATTCGCCAGCATGAGGGTGCGCAGGGTGTGCTTCTCCTTCTCCTCGGCCAAACCGTAGATGAGCGACACAGAGGCGCCCATGCCAATGGACAGGCACAGCGACATTGACAGCACGATGTATTGGACGACCGACGTCACCTGGGGGCTTGCGTCGAAGCCCCCGTCGCCGCGCAGTGGGTCGGCCAGGCCCATATCCCCGATGAAGAACCGATAGAACACGGCGAAACCCACGGGCATTAGCACGCACAGGATCATGGTCGGGTTCTTGACGAGATCGACAGCGTCCTTGGCGATAAGGGCGCTCAGCTTGCGCAGATTCGCTTGCATCAGAACTCCCTTCCCGTCAACGTCAGAAACACTTCCTCCAAGTTCGGCTCATCGGAATGCACCGCGAGCAACTCGTCGGCCGCAGCCAACTCGGACAGCTTTGCGACATCGGCAGCGTCCTTGGAAAGCTCCAGCGTGCCGCCCGTGCGGGTGCGTACCGTAATGCGGTTGCGAGCATAGCGCAACTTCAGCTCGTCGGGGTCGTCGCAGGCGGCAACGGCGCCGTCGGCCAGGATAGCCACGCGATCGCACACCGTTTCCGCCTCGGCCATGTCGTGGGTGGTGAGAAATACCGTCGTCCCCCGGGCGCGCAGGCCGGCGAGCAGCTTGTGCACCTCGGCGCGAGCCGCCGGATCGAGCCCGCTCGTCGGCTCGTCCAAAAACAACAGCTCCGGCTCGTGGACGAGAGCCGCCGCGAGGGCCGCGCGTTGGCGCATGCCCTTCGAGCAGTGCTTGATGGGCGTCTTGGCATCATCGGCCAGACCGAGGCGCTGGAGCAGCGCCGGCACCCGGCGCCGCCCCACACCGCGCAGCTGCGCGTAGAGCCCCACGTTGTCGGCGATGGACATGCGGTCGTACAGAGCGCTCGTGTCAGACAGGATGCCCACGCGCTCGTAGTCGGCCTCCGTCGCTCGCTCGATGGGGCGCCCCAGCAGGCTGATGCGACCGCTATCGCGGGCAAGCTGGCGCGTGAGCAGCTTGATGGTGGTAGTCTTGCCGGATCCCGACGGACCCAGAAAGCCGAACACCTCGCCGCGCCGCACCGAGAACGCGAGGTTCTCGAGCACGCGCTTGTTGCCGAAGCTCAGGCTCACCGCCTCCATGGAAAGGATGGCCGCGCTCATCGAACGGCTTTCGCGACGCCGACGGCCACGGCGGCATCGCTGGTCTCAGCCGCGGCGGGACGGCCGGGCTCCAGGGCGTCCAGGCGCTTGTTCACCTTGGCGAGGCCCTCGTCGATATGGCGCTGCAGGTACACTACCCCCGCGCCGATGAGCACGAAGGCGAAGGCGAGCGCGCCAACCAGAATGGTAAGAGCATGGGTCGTGATCATGGGAAATCCTCTCTTTCAGGGCGCTATACAAGCGCCGGTGAACTGACGAGGCCCATGATCGGGAAAGCGCCCGCTGCCTGCAATGTCTTCTGCACGACACGCGCCCAAGGCTGCACGAGAGGAGCCCCGAGGCGCACGAGAGGAGCAGAGCGAGACCAGCGGTAAGCCCCACGCAGATTCCGCAGCGGCTCCTACTTCCAGCCGTAGCGGTCGCGCATGGCTTCGGCGCGGCCCTTCGACAGAGGCAGCGAGGTATGCGCCGCATCGGACAGCACGAGATTGAAGGTGTTGCGCGTGTAGCGCTCCACGCGGGACACCTTCTGCACGTTCACGATATAGGAGCGGTGGCAGCGGAAGAACCCGAAGCGGGTAAGCTCAGCCTCCAGCTCGTCCATGGTGAGGCTCGTCGGGTACAGCTCGCCGCGTACGCTCGCGTAGTTCACCCGGTTGGCGCTCTCGATGAAGTCGATGTCGCGCGGATCGAGCAGCAGCGTGGCGTCTCCGGCCTTCACGGCGATCTTGCACACGCGCACCTCGTCGGAGAAGCCGTCATCTCCCTCGACGCCCGCCTCCTCCACATCGGCCGCAATCAGGCGGCCCTCCTCTTCCCAAAACGCGCGACCCGGCATAAGTAACGCCTCGCGCAGGGGCTGGCCCACGGTAACGAATACGGTGCCGGCCTCGTGGCGCTCGGCGATCCACGCCAGCACGAGGGCACGGGAGGCAGCACCCAAATCCAGCAGGGGCCGCTCGCAGAAGCACAGCTCCGGCTCGAAGAGACTCATGCGGGCGAAGGAGAGCAGGGCGCGCTGCTCGGGGGTAAGCTTCGCCACTAGGGTGCGCGCGCTTTCCTCCAGGGCGAAGTGGGTCAGGGCATCCTCGGCCGCCGCATTGTCCCGCCTGGCGAGGCGGGCGAAGAAGCGCAGGTAGGACCGAACGGTATCGCGGTCGAAGCCGCCGTCGTCCTCCAGGAAGTAGGCGCCGCGCCGAGCGCCCTGCGCCTCAATGGCAGCCTGGCGGGCGCGCAGGCTCGTCTCGCGGGCGCATTCCACATGCACGCTGCGACACGCCTGACCCGCCTCCGCGCGGACGAGCTCCTCGATGGAGGAGTATTCGGTAGGAAATGTCTCTGAGGCCATGGCTTCTCTTCCGGGTCGGTTGCGCCGTTTATTATAATGGCGACCGAGAAGATAAGGGAAAGAAAGGCGCCTATGGACCAACAGGGGCACACGACGCTGCGCATTATCGGTGCGCTCATCGCGCGCGATGCGGGCTGCGCCCTGCGCAATCCCACAGTGCTTTTGTGCGCCGTGGTGGCCGTCGCCTTCTCGTGGTTCTTCGGGGCCATGCTGGCCGACGAGGCGGCCGCAGCCTCCGACTTCGGCGCCTTCCTCATGGCCTTCGCGGCGATCCTTCCCACCCTGGAGGCGGGCGGGGTCGTCACGCTGTTCGTCATGAGCGAGGAGGACGCCCGCGGCACCTATGACGTCATGTTGCGCGGCGGCGCGAGCCTGGGGGCCATCGTGACGGCGAAGGTGATCGTCGGCGCCGTGGGCTGCGCGGTGCTCGTGCCCCTGTGCCTGGCGCTTGTGGGCGCACCAATCGCAGGACTCGCTCCCGCGGCGCTGCTGGCGGGCGCGGGCAGCCTTCCTGTGCTCATGCTCTTCTGCGGGTGCGGCCTGCGCGCCGCCGACCAGATGCGCACGAACGGATGGTCCTGGCCCCTCGTCGTTGCCGGGATGCTGCCACTGCTCGGTGCGATGGGGCCGCAGTGGGCGCCGCTCGTCGCAGTGAGCCCCCTGGGATTTCTCGCCGGCAGCTGCACGGCGGCAGCCACGGGAATGCCCGACGCGCTGGGCCTTCCCCTTCCGGCCCTCGCGGCCAACCTCGTCGTCTGGCTGGCCCTGGCCGCCCTCTGGCTGCGCCGCTCCATGGGCTCATGGCGCAGCGCCCGGAAAGCGCGCTAGACGCAGGCCTCCACCACGGCGGCGATGGCTCGGGCGTGCTCGCGGGCAGCGGCCGGGTCCACCGCCTCCACCATCACGCGCACCACCGGCTCGGTGCCGCTTGGACGCAAGAGCACGCGGCCGTCGTCGCCCAGGGCCTCCTCGGCCGCGGCCACGGCGGCGGCCACCTCGGCGCTGCCGTCCACGGCGTGCTTGTCGGCGACGCGCACGTTGATGAGGGTCTGGGGCATCTTCTCCATCACGCGGATGGCCTCGCCCACGGGCTTGCCGGAACGCAGCACTGCGGCCAAGAACTGGCAGGCCGTCATGAGTCCGTCGCCGGTGGAGTTGTGCTCGAGCAGGATCATATGGCCCGACTGCTCGCCGCCGATGGAGTAGCCGTGCTCGCGCATGGCCTCCAGCACGTAGCGGTCGCCCACCTTCGTCTGCACCACCTCGATGCCGGCCTCGCGCATGGCGCGCACGAAGCCGAAGTTCGCCATGACCGTGGACACCACGGCATCACCCGCCAGCACACCGCGCTCGCGCATATCGAGCGCGCAGACGGCCTCCACCATGTCGCCGTCCACCACGGTGCCGTCGGGACACATGATCATCACGCGGTCGGCGTCGCCGTCGTGGGCGATGCCTACATCGGCGCCGCTCTCGGCCATGAGCGCGCGCAGGGGCTCCAGATGGGTGGAGCCGCACTGCACGTTGATGTCCATGCCGTTGAAGTCGTCGTTGATGACCGTCACCTCGGCGCCGAGGCGGCGCAGGGCCTCGGGGCTCGTGAGCGCCGAGGCGCCGTGGCCCGTGTCGAGCGCGATGGACAGGCCCGAGAAATCGAGTCCCTGGTTCTGAATGGAGCGCACCACGTGGTCGATGTAGATCTCGCAGGCCTGCTCCAGAGGCACCGTCACGCCGAGGGAGCCGCCCGAGGGCATGTTGATCTCGGAGGCGATGTAGGTGAGCGCGTCGGCCGGGGCGCCCTCGACCGCCGAGGTGCGCGCGGCCGCATCGGCCACGGAGCGGGCCTCGGCCACCTGGCCCTCCAGGCCTCCCGCGGCGATGAACGCCTCGATGTCGTCCTCCACGGCGTCGGGCAGCTTGAAGCCCTGGGCGTCGAAGAGCTTGATGCCGTTGTACTCCGGCGGGTTGTGGGAGGCTGAGATGACCGCACCGCCCGCAGCCCTCATCTCGCGCACGAGCAGGGCCACGCCCGGCGTGGGGATGACGCCGGCCACGAGCGCCGTGCCGCCCGCGCTCATGATACCGGCCACCATGGCCGCCTCCAGCATGTCGCCGGAAAGGCGCGTATCCTTGCCCACCACGATGGTCTTGCCCAGGAAGGTAGCGGCAGCCTGGCCCAAACGGTAGGCAAGCTCGCAGGTCAGCTCGACGTTCGCGATGCCGCGCACGCCGTCGGTTCCAAACAGTCGGGCCATGTTACTTTCCTCTTCTCACGTATTCCCCGTGCAGGCGCACGGCGCCGGCGGGGCGCTCCTCGTCGGTCATGCGGTTGTTCAACTCGGCGGCGAACTCGTCGAGCGAGATGCCGTAGCGCTCAAGTACTACCAGCAAATGATACACCACGTCGGCGGCTTCGTAGCGCAGGTGGTCCACCGCCTCGCCGTACTCGGGCGGAAGCTGCACCGAAAGGGGCTCGTCGGCAGCATCGGCGACCGCGGCCCCATCATCGGCGGCCTGCAAGGCCACGGCCGCGGCGAGCGACGAGGTGGCCCAGCCCTCCACGTCCTTGGCGGCCAGGGCCACTTCCCCGGCTTCTTCCATGACCTTCTTCAGCACGCTATCCACGTTGCCGGCCAGAAGCCGATGGGTGTAGCTCGTCTCGTCGGCCTCACGCCGGGCGGCAATGGTGGCACCGAGCGCCTCCAACGTGACGCCGATCTGCGAGACGGGCGCCACCTCGCCTTCGGGAATGTACGTCTTATCAACCATAGGTGACACTGCTTTCTCTTCGCAGGCGAGCATGCTATAATGCAGATACCGGCAAAGCCCGAGTGACCTTACACTCTGGTCGGGCGGCGCAGGTTGTTTTGATTAGGGGTTAGTGGCAGCTAGCCCCTATTCTTTTCTTCCCACGACATCCTCGCGTTTATCCTCCCTCCATGTTTTCCATACCTCAAGTATGAAAGCGGCGATGGTCGAAACCATCGTCAGCACGTTAAGAGCTTCCAGGATTATCTCCATAGGCAACACTCCTCTCGAAGCGCCGCCCACGTTCGGACTTTGCCAGCCTGCCTATGATACCCGTACGACAAGAAGAAGGTGACCCGCGCGGGCCACCTTCTCCAAATCACTTAATGCGAATGTGTACCAGTCGCCACTAACTATCCGTTTGAAGTGGCCCCGTCGCCGAATTCGGCGAGAATGCCGCCAGCCGCCATATAGCCTCCCACAAACGCCAAGCCCAAGTCGGCGTACATACCCGTCAGGGGCTTACCCGCAGGATTCCCATCGCCCGCCGATCCGCCAGCCGTATGCCATCCCGCATAGAGACCGGGAATAACGGCGCCATCGATAGAAACAACCTGCATACTCGGATTAACGCGCAAGCCGCATTTTGAGCCGAACACATGACCGCCCAAGGCTGCACCGTAGTAGGGCGGTTCATTGACGGGAATCATCCATTCGGGCAGATAGGGATAGGTGGGCATATAATCCTCCCCCTCTGCGCATGCCTCGTTCCAACGAGCCACAGCGTTCACGAGCACACCCCGGCCAAGCCCCAAGGACTCCTCCAACTCTTCAATGGTATCGCACTTTTTGATAGCACCGCCCTCGACCATCATCTCAAAGCCCGTATGCCAATCACGCAGCCACTCGGGAACGCGGTCGATGAGGGGATCGTCCTCAGCTACGATTTTCGCCTTGCGGCAGATAACCTGGCCGAAATAGTTGCCCATCACCAGCTGATCGAATTTCGAATCGAAAACGCAGTAAGTCTTCCCGCCCGGCTGGGACATCTCGATGGCAGCCGTTTCGCACAAACCGTGGGATCCGGGTGCGGCATTGGGATCGTAAGGATACGTCGTCGCCGATGTGGAGATGTATGGAACGCGCTGACCATTACGGTTGATGCGCAGCCACGGCTGCCGAAGCGCCTGATTGCCGTCCTTGTTAATGTGAGCATCCATCTCGGTATCGTACTCATCGTACTCGACCCACCACACTCCGCCATCGAAGGCGCCCGTGGAATCATAGCCCGCAAGGTCGGCTCCAACCCCCTGGCCCATGCGAATGCACTCGCCCGTGCCATTGGGCGGCGTCGCAATGTTGGCAATACCCCGCAACGCCGTTGGCGAGTACTTGGACATCATGGCGCGATTGATCTCCATACCGCCAGCTGTTAGCAGCACCGCTTTGGAAGCCTTAATGTGCTGCTTCGCACCCTCGGAGGTCACCAGAACGCCTTGCACGCGTTCTCCGTCATACACCAAGGCCTCCACGGTGCAGTTTGTACGGAACTCAGCACCCTCCGCCTGCGCCCTCTCCGTCAATAGCTGCATAGGAACCAGATTGACGTTAATGCCATTGGTAGGCGTCGACATCCCTTCCCACTCCAAAAGCCCAGCGCCGGCAGGAGATGGGTTCATGGGAACCCACTTCGCATCGGCCTTTTCAATCATCCAATCGATGCACTTCGGACCCTCAACCGCCATGGCGCGCAGAAGTTCCGGGTCGCCCGTGTTCTGCTGGCAATCGAGCATGAACTCGACAATGCCATCAACATCGTACGGATAGCTCGGGTAAGCCCACTGGTTCGCCTCGGCCTGAGCATGACCTCCGAAATTCGAGAACACCGAGGAATGTTTCGAATTGCCCCCGAGCTCGCCAAGACGCTCGAGCACAAGAGGACAATAGCCCGCCTGAGCGAGACGAATGGCCGCATTTACGCCGCCCGCTCCCGAGCCAACGATTACCACATCGACTTCCTCATCCCAGCCTTCGGGCACCGCCACCGGGTCGATAGGCGCCCGGGCCGCCTCGAACGCATCGCGTTCATCGCCAGCCGCCCCCGGAGTCGACAGCGTCTGCTCGCCCGGTGCGCAGCCAACCGCACCCGCAACCGCCACGACGCCGCCCAACAATGCAGATCCCTTCAAAAAGCTCCGTCGATCCATGCTCGTCATCATGAAACCCCTTTCCCAATACTCCTCCAATACCAGAGGCCTCGCTTGGCTCGGCCTCTCCTTGCTCCACCATAAGCGAGTCCCCTAGGCTTTCTCTGGACAAACAGCGGCCACCCTTGCACGAAACAGCTACCCCGTGACAAAAATTCCTACAGCACCGCAACTTCTTTCTTCGAAAGGCGGAGTCGACGCTGCGTAATATGCGATAGTAGCTACCGAAATGACCGTTTTGGCGCCAAGAAGGGCCGCGGAAAGGATGCCGTATGGACATGCGACAACTGAGGGAATACCTCGTCTTCGCAGAAGAGTTAAACTACTCACTAGCGGCAAAGCGGCTCTTCGTTTCCCGCCCAGCCCTTGCCGCCCATCTGGCAGAGCTGGAAGATGAGCTCAACTGCCAGCTGATAAACAAGCACGGCGGCCGAGCCTCTCTCACCACTGCAGGCAGACAATTCGTCGATGTGGCCCAGCGCTTCACAGACGAATGGGATGCGATTGTCGACACTTACAGCCACCTCACCGACAACCTCATTGCCGTAAAAATATCTGCCTCGAACCTCCCCTGGATTGAATCTGAGCTCTTCGCGGCTCGGCGAGCGCTCCAAGAAAGCCACCCCGAAAAGCAACTGTCCATCGTGATAGAAAACGGCCCTTTAAGCACCGCTGACGCCCTTGCAGCAGACGAGAACCGCATTATTGTTGCCGGCTATAAGCAAGGGAGTCCGGCAAACCCCCTGGATTCCCCGCTTATCAAAGGGTTCAAAGTCAGCACGGAGAAAATCCTCCTCCTGGTCGCCCAGAGCAACCCTCTCTTCAAGAGAGACATCCTCTGCGCAGCTGACCTGTCCGGCTCAACGCTTCTCGTTCCACCCGATATATACGCCGGCTACCAGAGAGACCATATGACCGAGCGCTTCGCCTCTCATGGCGCAGACATTGCCATCACCACCATGAGCTTCTCTGATCACTTCGAGTACTTTTCGCACGACTTCGGTCAGAGCATCGGCATTGCGCCCACAACTCTTCTGCCGCGATTCGGCATCGAGCAAAGGCCCGACCTTAAGACCTTCTCTCTAGCGGACATGGACATCTCGTCGGATTTTTACGTTCTCTTCAACCGCAATTTCGTGGAAACCGAGAACGGCAGGCTCCTCTACGACGAGATGCATCGAGCCGCCAACCAATCGCGCTAGGACTCACTCTACAGACCCATCTCGTCCAGCAAATCAGCGCGGTGGGCGTTCAGGTAGTCTGCCATGTACGGGATGGCGAACTCTATCTCGCCGCGAGCTCGCGATTCGACGACGTTCTCCTTGATGAGGCGGCTGCGATACGAGTTCAGCTCTGTCAGCCGCATCAACCGCTCAGGGGCACCCGGGCCATTGCCCATACCGTCGACAAAGGCCTCCACGATAGCGTCGCGACCGATGAGCTCGGGCGGCATCTTCCCTGCTGTCGGCTTGAACGGATTCATAAAACCCCACTTCACCATAGCTTTATAGCAAATTATAGCAAATTATAGCAGTGGGAGGGTGCGAGACCGAGACAGCAGGCCGAACCGATCAGGCCTCCTCGGGTTCCAGGTCGTCCAATGCGGGGGCCGGCCGGTCCTTCGCGGTCGTGCCGCTCCGCAGCGAGGCGAAGGCGTCGGCGAAGGGGACCGGCTTGCCAGCTACGGCGCGGAAGGCGATGGCATTCGTGGGGCAGGCGTCGATGCAGTCGCCGCAGCGGGCGCAATCGTGCACCGGCAGCTCGCCCAGGTCGGGATGGCGCAGGTTCACGTCGAAGGTGCACACGGTGGCGCAGCGCGAGCAGGCCACACCCTTGGCCGTTTCCAGGCAGCGCTCGTTGTCGATCACCGGCACGGCCGTGCGGCTGAAACGCGAGAAGAGGCTCATGAACGCCGAGATGGGGCAGAAGCGCCCGCACCACTTGCGCAGAAACACCAGCTCTATGACGAGCATGGCCGGCACGAACAAAAGCGACCAGTTCAAATCGCCCGCCCCGAACAGGCTCACGAGCAGGGCCACGGCCGCGAAGGACAGCCCCACCGGGCACACGAGGCAGAACACCGGAAACCCGAACACGGCGGTGGTGAGCACCGCACCTCCCAGCACCGCATGACGCGAGTCGAACTTCGCGTTGCGCTTCGCATGGCAGGCGCCGCAGGAGGCGCAGCCGTGGCCCTCGCGAGTGGCTGCCGAAAGCACCTCGATCTCCTCGGCGGCCAGGGCCTTGTTCTCCTCGGAGGCGGCCGCCAGCTCGGCCTCGCGCTTCTTCACCGGCTTGAAGAACTCGCCCACGCGGCGCCACAGCGTCACCGGGCACACCCAACCGCAGAAGGCGCGGCCCAAGAGCAGCACGAGGGCCACGGCCACCACGATGCTGAGAACCGCCCGGGGAACGAGCGTCTTGGCCGCCACCATGGACAGAAGCGCCCCCACCGGGCAGAGCACGGCGATGTCGCCCGCCCCGAAGCCGCACCAGGTGCCGGCGGCCACGTTGGCGATGAAACACGCCGCCAACGCCACAAAGGCGACGGCGACCACCGCGGTGCGCGCATTCTTGAACTTCATGGCAACCACCCTACCCTTCCAACGGTCTCACGACGATGGCCCGCTCGGCGGCGTTCATGGCCGAGCCGGCCTGGGCCGACACGCACACGGCCTCGCAGGCCCCGCAGCCGTTGCACTTCTCGGCATCCACCACGGGCAACCGCGTGTCCAGCGCCTCGGAGGCGTCGGCGTTCTGGTAGTAGATGGCGGCGTTCTCCTCGCCGCGCACCTGGATGCACACATCGTGGCAGAACGCGCAGAAGCTGCTGCGGTAGGCGATGCAGGTCTCGGTGTTCAGCACCGCCACGCCGATGACCTCGGTCTCGGGCGCGTAGTCGGCAGCCAGCTGAAGCGCCCCGGTCGGGCACACCTCGGCGCACAGCGGCACGCCCCCGTTGCGCTCGGCGCACATATCGCAGTAGCGGAAGTCGTCCAGCTGGCCGGGGTAGCAGTCCGAGAACTCCATGCACGGCGTGCGCATGTTCAAAACCCCCGCGCCGATGGACGCCGGCACGATGACCTGCTCGGGGCACGCCTCGATGCACCGGTAGCAGTGCACGCACTTGGAAACGAGGTTCTCCTCGTCCTGACCTCCCGGCGGCCGCACGAGCGCCTCGCTTCCCAGGTAGCGCAGCGAACCCAAGCCCGCCATGGCCACCGTGGCGCCCACGCCGATGCACAGCGTGCGCCGCGAAAGCGGATTGCCTCCAGCCATGCTCTTCCTCCTTCTCCGTAAGAAACGGGAGCGGCCAGCCAGCCAGCCGCCCCCATCCGAAGCGCCTTACGAAAGCGCGCTCGTCTCCACCCAGATGGCGGGGCGGATGCCCACGTTGCCGCCGAGCTCGCTCGCGAGCTCGGAGCCATGATCCTCGAAGCCGTCGTGCAGCTCGCCGGCCATGCGGTAGCCGTCACCGTGCACGTAGCCATCGTCGGTCACCACCGAGGCGTAGCCGGCGTAGTAGCCGTTGGAGCGCAGCCACCACACGGCAGCACCCTCGGGCTGATCGGCATTGCTCGCCGTGCCCACGTAGACGCCCTGGGCAACAGCGTAGTCGGTGGGATGCGCCAAGCGGGCCGCGTCGTTGGCGAAGTACTGCTTCGCCTCGGCCACGCTCAGCAGGAACACCTGGTCGGTCGTCTCGTCGGCCACATGGATCGACGGGTCCGCCGCCGTGGCGCCCGTATGCGACACGTTGTTCTTCGTATCGGTCAGCGTCGTGGCAGCAATGGCGCCCTTCTCGTCGGCGCTGAACGCGGCGTTCAGAAACTCGCCGTTCAGCCACGCGCGCACCGAGCTGTCGGCCCACTGCACGTCCTTCTGGGGGCGCGGGGACTGCACCGACCACTGGTACTGCTCGGCCGAGGTGTCATAGGGCACCGCGTCGAGCACGTACTCGCTCACCAGCAGGGTCTTGCCGTCCTGCTCGGCCAGCTTCAGCCAGGAGATGGCCTGGCCCTGATAGGTGCCGAAGCTCACGGTGTCGAAGCTCTGCGCCTCGGCGGTGTTGGCCCCGGTGTAGGCGAGAAGGGTGTTGTCGCCCTTGGCCGGATCGCTCACCGGCGCGCTCTCGCTGGCGCATCCGGCAAGGCCCGCCACCAGGGCGCCCGCCGCCAGAACCACACCTACTTTCCTGTATATTCCTCGCATGAGAACCTCCTATGGTCCTGTCAGTTCGTCGAAGGGCGGGAAGACCCCGCGCGGAGCCCTCCCGAAGCCCGCTAGTACAGCATGAACAGGGTCTCGCCCATGGTGTACATCATGATGCGCAGGGCAACCGCGCACACCAGGCCGGCGATGGCGACCACCGCGCCCCACACCTTCCACGAGTCCTGCTTCTTGCCCACCAGGGCGCCTACGAGCGCCGCCACCAGGGCGATGACGGCCACCACGAGCGCGGTCAGGGAGTCGCCAGTGAACAGCGACACGCTCGTCGGGTCGGCCATGGCCACGTTGGGATGAGTCGGGTCGAAGTAGTACTGGAAGGACTGGAAGCTGGCGGAAGAGGCCTCCATGGCGAACATGTAGGCGGCCGACAGCACCGCGTTCACCGCCGCGCCGATGACGGCGAGCAGGCCGATGCCCTCGATCTTCTCACCCTGCACGGCGGCGATGAAGGCCACCGTGGCCGGGCCCATGACGCAGGCGGCACCCAAAAGCGACAGCATCTGGAGCACCGTGTCCCAGGCGGGCAGCGACGGCATCATGTAGCTGTGGCCCATGGCGAAGATGAGCACGAGCACGAGCACGATGCCCACCACGGCCAGCCACTGGGGCACCGTGTTGTCCTCACTGCGGCGCAGCATGAGGAAGTACAGCACCATGCACACGGCCAGAAGCACGATGGCGATGAGCTCCTGGGTGATACCCGAGCTCAAGTGGCCGAAGCCGTTGAACAGGTTGAACGGGTGCGTCAGGTGGAACACAACCGCGATGCCGCCCACGGCCAGCACCACCACCGATAGAATCAGCGCCGGCAGCTGTGCGGCGCCCCCGCGCTTCTGCAGCGCGAGGATGCACTGGGTGCCGAAGATGCCCGCGGCCCAGGCCAGAAAGCTCGTGAAGATGACGAGCGGGATTTGAATCTCCATGGGTTACTCTACCCCCTGCCATTTGATGTCGCGCATGATGTAGAACATGCTGGGCCCGTTGCCCACGTCGGTCAGCTGGTACACCTGGTCCTCGGTGAAGTCGTTCAGGAAGTCGCCGAGCTTCTCGCCGCGCGGCCCCTCGAAGGACTCGATGCCGGCCTCGGCGTCGCCGTACCAGCGGGCCATGCCGCAGCACTGGCTCACGCACTGGGGCAGCTCGCCTTGGGCGGTACGCTGCTGGCAGAGCGTGCACTTCTCCACGACGCCCTCCTCCTCGTTGAGGTAGCGCACGCCGTAGGGGCAGCTCATGACGCAGAACTGGCAGCCGATGCACTTCGACTTGTCGATCTGGATGGTGCCGTCGGGCAGCTTGTGGGACGCCTCGGTGGGGCACACCGACACGCACTGGGGGTTTTCGCAGTGCTGGCACTGCACGTTCAAAAAGTAGGTCTCCACATCGGGGAACTGGCCGGAACCGCCCTCCTTGGGGGTGGGGCCCACGCGCAGGGTCTTGTTCCAGAAGTTGCCGATGGGCACGCCATTGACCACTTTGCAGGACACGCTGCAGGCGAGGCAGCCGACGCACCGATCGAGGTCAGTGCAAATTGCGAGCTGTGTCATTTTCTCCCACTCCTTTCCTTTAAGCGTCGAACTTGTCGGGATGGATGCCCTCGTCGCAGATGGCCCACAGCTTCAGGCGCGGATCGGACGAGTCGTGGATGATCTCGGTGCCGTCGTTGCCGCAGGGCACGGGGTTGCCGAACGGGCTGTTCTCGGGCGTAGCCTTGTACACCTTCACCGGATAGCCGCGCACGGTGGACGAGCCGTTGTACTTGTCCTGGGCCGTGCGGTCCACGATGCAGTTGATGCAGGACAGCTTGAAGCCCTTGTCGGCCTGGGCGAGCTCGGGGTACCACCACTGGTGCTCGCAGTTGATGGTGCCCGGCGCGATGCCGTAGTACAGGTCCACGGTCTGGCGCACCTTGCCCCAGGGGCTCTCGATCCAGGCCCAGTCGCCCTGCTCCAGACCGAGCTCGGCGGCCGTCTCGGGGTTGATCTCCATGCGGGGCACCGGCCACAGCTCGCGGCACCAGGGCAGCTGGCGATGCTCGCTGTGGAAGTACACCGGGATGCGGCGGCCGGTGATGCAGAGGATCGGGTACTCCTCGTAGGTCTTCGCGTCGCGCACCCGGGAGTGGATGCCCTCCACGTAGTAGGGCAGAGCCTCGGTGTGGAAGCCGGGCGTGACCTCGGGGCCGTCGGAGCCGTCGGGGAAGTGCGACTCGATGGTGGTGGCCCACAGCTCGTGCTTCATCGTCGGCGTCGGGAAGCCGGGGATGTTGATGTCGAGCTTCGTCGGCTGCTGATGCGGCGCCTTGCGGAAGGCCTGGCCGATCTCGTAGCGGCGGTAGGAACCCCAGTCGTCGGGGAACACTTCCTTCATGTTCCACGTGCCGTGCTCCTGATAAGCCTGGGCGAACTCCTCCCAAGAGTCATAGGGAGCGCAGCCGCCGCCGTGCTCGGCGTCGAGGCACTCGTACTCGAGGGCGAGCAGGTCCACCGACTTGCCCGTCTCGGCCGACAGCTTCTCCCAGTAGGGATCCTCCGGGTCGGTGGAGAAGGGAACGCCGAAGTACGGGCCGAGCTCCAGGAAGTACAGCGGGTCGCTCTTGCACTCTCCCGGAGGGTCCACGGCCTTCACGCACAGGCTGAAGGAGCCGCCGGAGCCCTGGGCGATGCGCTGGGCGTTCATCTCGGTCCAATGGCACACTGGCAGAAGCACGTCGGCCGCGCCCGAGGTGGGCGAATGCCACAGGTTCGCCTCGAAGAGGAAGTCCAGCATGAGCAGGGCCTCCCAGTTGTAGCTGGCGTTGGCCATGTTCATGTGGTCGCCGGAGCCGATCATGCCGGCGTGGATCTCGTAGGGGGCGTTCGCATCGCGATGCATATACTCCATGACCGAGTTGCAGTCCGCCCACACGGCGTACCAGTACAGCATGGGGAACTTCTCGTAGCCAGCGATGCGGTTGTACAGCCCGAAGAAGGGCGCGCGCACGAAGGAGGCGGGGTTGGAGCCGCCGTCGGCGCCGGGGTACATGGACGTCGGGCCCGACTGGGTGGTCCAGCCGTTGGTGGCGCCGCGCTGGCCGCCGGGGGTGTCGATGGCGCCCACCATGGCGCAGGCGGCCATGATGGCACGGCAGTTCTGCGTGGACATGCCGTGGTGCTCGATGGCCAGGCCGTAGTTGATGCCGCCGTTGGGGATGCGCGGATCGTCGCGGGTGGCCCACTCGAGACAGGCGTCGGTGATGAGCTGCGCGTCCACCTCGGTGATCTCGGACACCTTCTCGGGGGTGAAGTCCTCCAGGTACTCGGCCCAAATGTCCCACACCGGACGGCCCTTGTGGGTGGTGCCGTCCTTCAGCTTCACGTCGAACTCACCGTACATGGCCGGGTCGATGAGGGGGTTGAACTCGGAGAGGTCGTACACCTTGCCGGGCTTCTTCGACTCGTCGTCGCGCAGACGGGAGAGGTCCTGGTCGAAGTAGCTCGTGGACTTGGTCCAGGTCTCGCCCTCCCAGTGGGCCTCCCCCACCTCGGGATGCGCCTGCCAGTAGGTCCAGCGGTTGTTCAGCTGGTCGAACACCAGGTAGCGCTGCGGGTCGCCGTCGCCCTCGATCTCCCAGTCCACCATGGTCGGATCGATGTCGGCCTCGGTGAGCAGGCGGGTCTGGTAGGCGTAGGGGTAGCCGCCGTTCTGCACATGCTCCTCGTAGCCGGTGGGGTCCATATCCGGCACCACGATGAACGGCGAGTTGGACCAACGCTTGAGGAACTGCCAGTCGCACAGATCGTTCTTCAGGATGAGGTGGCACCAGCCGAGGGCGAGCGCGTTGTCGGTGCCGGGACGCAGCGGCAGCCAGTACTTGGCGGTGCGGCCCAGGTTGGTCTGGCGCGGGTCGACGGAGATGAAAGCGTCGGCGCAACGGGCGACGTCCACCACGGTGCGGGCGGCGTCGTCGTAGTTCGACTGCGACTGCTCGGTGGCCCACTGCACGAACTTCGTGGAGTGGTTGATCAACTCCGACCACGACCAAGCCTGCACGTTGTCGATACGGCTGGCGAAATGGCGCGGGCCCTTGCACACCTGATAGGCCGCCACGATGTTCGGGGTGCCGAACAGCAGCAGCGCCATGCCGGCGTCGGACTGCATGCACCACTGACGGCCCGTGCCGCACCAGGTGAAGGTGGACTCGTTGCCGTACTTCGCGGTGATCTCCAGGATGTTGTCGGCGATGGTCTGGTAGGCCTCGTCCCAGGAAATGCGCACCCAACCGGGATCGTCGTCGCCCTTGGGGTTCGTGCGCTTCATGGGGTACTTGATGCGGTCGGGGTGGTAGGCCGCCTGGATGGACGCCTGGCCCTTGGCGCAGTGGTTGCCCATGGTCAGGTAGCAGTCGGCATCGCCCTCGGTGCGAATGACCTTCCCGTCCTGGACGTACACCCACACGCCGCACTCCACCTTGCCGCAGCCGCGGCAGCAGGAGCGGATGCGCGTGACCGCCGACTCGCCGGCGGCGGCGTTCTCGTTCTCGGCGAGAGCGACCGTGGGGCTGGCGGCCCCCGCGGCGGCAGCCACAGCAGCAGACACGGCGGCGGTCTTGACGAACGAACGACGTGTCATGTTCAGCTTGCCCATTTCATCCTCCTTCTTCTTCCTTCTCTTGCGTTCTCTCTCGGGAAAGGCACCCTGCGGCCTCGTGTTGCACATCGCCTCGGTCGGAGGCGCCGGACATTCCAATTCGCTCGGACAGTCCTCGCTTTATGGAACAGCCCGCTGGGCTGTTCCAGTCGCTGCGGAACTCGCTCGGTTGGAACGTCCGGCGCCTCCTCTCCGCTCAACCATGCTTGAAGGCATCAACCTGCTTTTCCCTCAACGTCACGATACGCCGCGCGGGCGGCATAAGGAATTTCCGAAGATGCCGCATTGACACCTTGGCAATGCCCATCTGGCATCGGTTATGCCGACGGGGAATAAGATGAGGCCGCAGCGGTGCGCCGCCGGCTTGTTTCATGCCGAAGCGGGGCGGTCGGCCACAAACGAAGCGGGGGGGGCGGGGGGGGGGGGCCCCGCGGGGGGGGGGGGGGGGTGCCACGGGGGGGGGTTGGGGAAGGTGGAGGCGCGGCCGGGCGGTGGGTTTTAGTGTTAGGGGG
>NZ_CAUASN010000023.1 GCF_958431955.1 uncultured Adlercreutzia sp.
GGGGCGGGGAGAGGCGGGGCCGCGAACGAAGCTGCGAACGAAGCTGCGAACGAAACGGCAACGCTCCCGTTGCCGTTTGGCATCGAGGTGGAGGCAAAGGTTCCTCGACGCCCACTCTTCTGTAACGGCCGTCGCCGCAAGCCCTGACGCCTTTTCCCACCTCCCATAATGGAGCCGTCGAGCGCCGGTGCTCAGGGCGCGCGGAACGATCCGCTCCAATGTGCTCGTGACAGGCTGTCCCGGTACGGGCGGGACGGGTTGTCCCAGTGCATATAGAACGGGCCGCCCCAGTGCATGTGGAGCGGGCCGCCCCAGCGTGGACGGGACGGGTCGCCCCGGCACATTCGGGGTGTGTCGTCCCGATGCTCCCGGGGCGCGTTACTTGCGGTGCTCGTGCGCTTCTCAAGCGTATCGCCTGCGAGGAAAGGAAAAGTCATGGCAAAGACAGCGGCAGCTCCAGGTGCGGCGGTGCCGACGCGCCCCGCGAAGCCGTTCAACTCCTATCTGCTGAACAAGTGCATCATCGGCTACGGCGTCATTAACGGCATCATCAACGCGGTTATCTTCTATCTTATCCACATGGGGGAGCCGACGGCGATGTTCGGGGAGGCGGACATCTTCCACGACCTGGCGCTCACCGGCGTGCTGCTCGGCATTTTGCTGTTCGTCATCGTGGTGCCGCTCACCCGCATGGATGTGCGCAAGCACGTGTTCGCAACCCCCGATGTGCCGAGTCTGGGCGGAGGCGCATCGCTCGTGCCCGCAAGCTACGCCCCGGCCCTGCTCGTGACCACCATCGTGGCCACTGTCGTGCTC
Source organism: uncultured Adlercreutzia sp. (assembly GCF_958431955.1). GTDB lineage: Bacteria > Actinomycetota > Coriobacteriia > Coriobacteriales > Eggerthellaceae > Adlercreutzia. Next base: position 817 of record NZ_CAUASN010000023.1, read on the forward strand.
ATGGGCGTGGGCGCCTTCATCTGCACGCTTGTGCCCCTGCCGCTGTCGATGACCGGCATGATGCTGCTCAAGGGCGTCGTGTGCGCCTGCGCGGGCGGCGCGGCCGGCTACTTCACCATCTGCTACGTGGTGCGCTCCGGCAAGACCGAGGCCTAGAGGAGGCAGCACGCACGGCGCATGGCCCCTAGGCGCTGCGGGATGATCTCGAAGCGCTGGGCCGCGGGTGCCTCCGGCGTGCTCGAGAGGACCCGGGCGGTCGAATAGCACACGGGCCAGGAAATACGTCAATGGAAGAGGCGCGGGAATCTCCCGCGTCTCTTTTTTGTGTCCGGGTGCGGGGGAGTTGTAGCCACTCGGGTGGGGTTGTGGCATAATAGCGAACCGTGCGCTTCCGCGGTGGCTCCGCCTGGCGGATCGCCGAGGAAGTGTCTGCGCGGACCGCAACGCCCGCGCCGTGTCTGGAAACGATGGAGGAATTATTCGTGGAAACTAACGTTGAGTCCCTTGAGGGCAACAAGGTCAAAGTCACCGTGACCGTGGATGCCGCCGATATCGACGGCCGCATCGCCAAGACCTACAAGGACTTCGCCCGCAAGTACAACTTCCCGGGCTTCCGCCGCGGCAAGGCCCCGCGCCCGGTCATCGACAACGCGCTCGGCGCCGAGGCCGTGCGCGCCACCGTCACCGACGAGGTGCTGAACAGCGCCTGGGCCGCCGCCATCGACGCCGAGGGCCTCTCGCCGGTGTCCGGCCCCGCCATGGAGGAGACCGAGCTCGTCGAGTCCGGCAAGCCCTACACCTTCGCGTTCACCATCGACCTGCGCCCGCAGGTGGAGCTGGCCAACTACGACGCCGTGGAGGTGGAGCTGCCCTTCGCCGAGGCCACCGAGGCCGAGATCGACGACCAGGTGTCCGCCATGGCCGAGCACTACACCACCTTCGAGGACGCTTCGGCGGCCACGAAGATGAAGCCGGAGAACTACGCCGAGCTGGCCATCAAGGCCACCGACGCCGACGGCAACGACATCGCCGCCATCTCGAGCGAGTCGCGCCTGTACGGGCCGGGCACCGGCATGCTCTCCGAGGCCTTCGACGAGGAGATCATGGGCATGAAGAAGGGCCAGACCAAGGAGTTCACCCTGGAGGTGCCCGCCGACGAGACCGCCGTGCTCCTGGCCGACCAGGCCGGCAAGCCCGTGAACTTCGAGGTCACCTGCACCGTGGTGAAGAAGAAGGCCGCCCCCGAGGTCACCGACGAGTGGGCCAAGGAGACCATGGGCTTCGAGAGCGTGGCCGACATGCGCGAGCGCATCGCCGAGTCGCTGAACATGCAGAAGGGCGCCATGATGCCGCGCATCAAGGAGAACGCCATCATGACGAAGCTGCTTGAGCGCGTGGATACCGAGGTTCCCGAGGCCATGGCCGCCGAGGCCGAGACCTCGCTTCTGCAGGACTTCTTCGGCCAGCTGCAGCAGGCCGGCATGACCTTCGACGCCTACCTGGCCAGCCAGAACATCACCTCCGACCAGTTCAAGGCCGACCTGAAGGCCCAGGCTGCCGACCACGTGAAGGAGGAGCTCGCCCTTGAGGCGTGGGCCCGTCACGCCGGCATGGAGGTCACCGACGAGGACATCTCCGCCGAGTTCGCCAAGACCGGCGTGGAGGATCCCGCGGCGCTGGAGCAGGAGTGGCGCGACGCGGGCCGTCTGCACCTCATCCGCACGGGTCTGCTGCGCCAGAAGGCCATCGAGAACCTCATGGAGAACGCCAAGGTGACCGAGGTGGACTTCGCCGCCCAGGCCGCGGCCGAGAAGAAGGCCGAGAAGAAGCCGGCCAAGAAGACCGCCGCCAAGAAGGCGCCCGCGAAGAAGGCCGCCAAGAAGGACGACGCCGAGGCCGCCGAGTAGGCCCGCGCCACCGATCGACCGACCAGGGCGGGGGAGACCCCGCCCTTTCTGTTCATTTCCCCGTTTCACTTGCATTGCGAACGGATGTATAGCAATATGATTCCGAACGAAGAGCAGGCCGCCTGAGCGCGGCCCTATTTGCGAAAGAGAGGCATCCCATGGGCATCGAACGTGCGAGCAACGCGCTCATCCCCTACGTCATCGAGCAGTCGCCCCGCGGCGAGCGCAGCTACGACATCTACAGCCGCCTGCTGAACGACCGCATCATCTTCCTCGGCGAGCAGATCGACGACCATGTGGCAAACTCCGTGGTGGCGCAGCTGCTGCACCTGGAGGCCACCGACCCGGACAAGGACATCTCGCTGTACATCAACTCCCCGGGCGGCTCGGTCACGGCGGGCCTCGGCATCCTGGACACGATGAACTTCATCAAGTGCGACGTGTCCACCATCTGCATCGGCGAGTGCGCCTCCATGGCCGCCGTGCTGCTGTCGTCGGGCACCAAGGGCAAGCGCTTCGTGCTGCCGAACTCCATGGTGCTCATCCACCAGCCTCTGGGCGGCGCCCAGGGCCAGCAGACGGAAATCGCCATCGTGGCCGATTTCATGCTGAAGACCCGCAAGCGCCTGAACAAGATCCTGTCCGAGAACACCGGCCAGTCCATCGAGCGCATCCAGCTGGATACCGAGCGCGACAACTACATGACCGCCGAGGAGGCCAAGGAGTACGGCCTCGTGGACGAGATCATCTACCACCACGGCGCCATGCCCGGCCAGAAGAAGGGCGAGTAGCCCCTCAGGGCAGCCGCAGCCGCTGATGGCATCCGCGGGCGCCGGGCGATCCCGAGCATCGTCCGGCGCCCGCCTGCGCCTTTCGCAACGAACGAGAACGACCAACCCCGAAGGAAGCCATGAACAACCGCCAACATCCCTACGATCCGCACCGGGGCGACTACAGCTGCGCCTTCTGCGGCAAGACCGGCGACCAGGTGAACGCCATGATCTCCGGCCCCAACGGCATCTACATCTGCGACGAGTGCATCTCGGTGTGCGCCGACGCCATGATGCGCGACATGGGCTATACCATGGCCCAGGAGTTCGAGCCGGCCGACGACGGCCGCTTCGGCGGGGGCTGGGGCCGCTGGGGCAATCCGCCCGAGGCCGAGATGCTCCGCGAGGAGAGCCCCGTCGACGATGACGCCCCCTCGCCGGCCGAGGTGCTGGGCGACCTGCCCACGCCGCACGAGCTGTACGCGCGCCTGTCGGAGCACGTGGTGGGCCAGGAAGAGGCCAAGCGCGCGCTGTCGGTGGCCGTGTACAACCACTACAAGCGCATCTCCATGGGCGCGGCGGCCGCCGAGGGCGACGTGGAGCTGGCCAAGAGCAACATCATGCTCATCGGCCCCACCGGCTCGGGCAAGACGCTTTTGGCCCAGACGCTCGCCCGCACGCTGAAGGTGCCCTTCGCCATCGCGGACGCCACCACGCTCACCGAGGCGGGCTACGTCGGCGAGGACGTGGAGAACATCCTGTTGAAGCTCATCACCGCGGCCGACTTTGAGGTGCCGCGCGTCGAGATCGGCATCATCTACATCGACGAGATCGACAAGATCGCCCGCAAGGCCGAGAACCTCTCCATCACCCGCGACGTGTCCGGCGAGGGCGTGCAGCAGGCGCTTCTGAAGATCGTCGAGGGCTGCGAGGCCTCCGTGCCGCCCCAGGGCGGCCGCAAGCACCCCCAGCAGGAGCTCATTCCCATCGACACGACGAACATCCTGTTCATCCTGGGCGGCGCCTTCGTGGGCCTGGCCGACATCGTGGCCCAGCGCGTGGGCACCACCTCCCTCGGCTTCGCGAGCGAGCTAGCCGCCTCCAAGAAGGAGACCGAGGCCGAGCTTCTGCGCCAGGTGCTGCCGGAGGACCTGAACAAGTACGGCATGATCCCCGAGTTCGTGGGCCGTATCCCGGTCATCACGTCGTTGAACGAGCTGTCCGAGGAAGACCTCGTGCGCATCCTCGTGGAGCCGAAGAACGCGCTCGTGAAGCAGTACACGCGCATGTTCGAGTTCGAGGACTGCCGGCTTTCCTTCGACGACGCGGCGCTCACCGCCATCGCGCACGAGGCCGTGGAGCACGGCACCGGCGCCCGTGGCCTGCGCTCCATCTGCGAGCGCGTGCTGATGGACGTGATGTACGACCTGCCCGAGTTCGGCGGTGCCTCCCAGGTGACCGTGCGGGCGAGCGACATCACCGGCGAGACGCGCCCCGTCATCAAGCCGCGCGCCAACGTGGAGGCCGCGCCGCTTTCCGCCTAAGACACCCGGTGCCGCCTTCCGGGCGGCGCCGTCCCGCGCACCCGCGCGACCCGCACCCCACGTGACCCGCGTACCCGCGCGACGAGCGTTCAAGCAGAGCCAAGCAGAGAAGGGATGAAGATGACCCAGACCGACTACGCCGCCATGGAGCGGCCCATCTTCGAGGCGTGGAAGGACGCCGGCTACTTCCAGCGCACGCCGGGCTTCGGCGAGCACGCCGACGAGTCCTACACCATCGTCATCCCGCCGCCGAACATCACCGGCGTGCTGCACATGGGCCATGCCCTCAACGACACCATCCAGGACGCCTGCATCCGCCGCGCCCGCATGCGCGGCTTCCAGACCCGCTGGATCATCGGCACCGACCACGCGGGCATCTCCACCCAGACCAAGGTGGACAAGCGCCTGGCCGACCAGGGTATCAGCCGTCTGGAGATCGGCCGCGAGGCCTTCATCGAGGAGTGCTACAAGTGGCGCGAGGAGTACGGCACCACCATCGTGAACCAGATCAAGGGCATGGGCTGCTCCTGCGACTACTCCGACGAGCACTTCACGCTGGAGCCCGCCTACGTGCGCGCCGTGCGGAAACTGTTCGTCGACTGGTACAAGAACGACCTCATCTACCGCGGCAAGCGCATCGTGAATTGGTGCCCGCACTGCACCACGGCCATCGCCGACGACGAGGCTGAGTACGTGGACGAGGCGGGGCATCTGTGGTACCTGCGCTACCCGCTCACCGAGCCCGACGGCGACCTTGAGTACCTGGTCGTGGCCACCACGCGCCCCGAGACCATGCTGGGGGACACCGGTGTGGCCGTGAATCCCAAGGACGAGCGCTTCGCCCGCCTCATCGGGCGCACGGTGAAGCTGCCGCTCGTGGATCGCGAGATCCCCATCTTCGCCGACTGGCACGTGGACACCGAGTTCGGCACCGGCTGCGTGAAGGTGACCCCCTCCCACGACCCCAACGACTGGGCGATGGGGGAGAAGGCGGGACTGCCCCGCATCAACATCTTCGACGAGACGGCGCACGTGGTGGAAGGCTACGGGAAGTTCTCGGGGATGGACCGCGACGAGGCCCGCGAGGCCATCGTGGCCGCCTTCGAGGAGCTGGGGCTGCTCGATCACGTGGAGGACCACGACCACTCGGTCATGACCTGCTACCGCTGCCACACCAAGCTGGAGCCCTGGGAGTCCGAGCAGTGGTTCGTGGCCGTGGACGGCCTGAAGGAGCCCGCGGCCCGCGTGGTGGAGGACGGCTCCATCCAGTTCCACCCGGCCCGCTGGAAGCAGGTGTACCTCGACTGGCTCGCGAACCTGAAGGACTGGTGCATCTCGCGCCAGCTGTGGTGGGGCCACCGCATCCCCATGTACTACTGCGACGAGTGCGGCTGGGAGGACGCCTCGGTGGACGAGGTGGAGGTGTGCCCCGTGTGCGGCCATCCCGTGCGCCAGGACGACGACGTGCTGGACACGTGGTTCTCCAGCCAGCTGTGGCCCTTCGCCACCATGGGCTGGACGGAGGAGGGCATGGACGCGCCCCAGATGCGCACGGCCTACCCGACCCAGGTGCTCTCCACGGCCCGCGACATCATGGGCCTGTGGGTGGCGCGCATGGTGATGGCCTCCATGTACTGCTGCGACGACACCATTCCCTTCGAGGACGTCATCATCCATCCCACGGTGATGGCCGCCGACGGCAAGCCCATGTCGAAGAGCCGCGGCAACGGCGTGGACCCGCTGCGCCTCATGGAGGACTACGGCGCCGACGGCATGCGCTTCGGCCTGCTTATGCAGGTGACGGGCGCCCAGGACATGCGCTTCAACGAGGCGAAGCTGGAAAGCTCCCGCAACTTCGCGAACAAGGTGAAGAACGCGAGCCGCTTCGTGCTCATGAACCTCGAGGGCTACGAGCCCGGCGCGCCCGAGCCCGTGACCCCCGCCGACCGCTGGATCTTCTCGCGTCTGGCGAAGGTGGTGGCGGCGGTGGACGCGGCCTACGACAACTTCGAGTTCGGCGAGATCACCCGCGAGCTGTACAGCTTCGTGTGGAACGAGTTCTGCGACTGGTACATCGAGTTCTCCAAGGCGCGCCTGGCCGCCGACGCCGATCCGGCCGACCGCGCGGCCTGCCAGCGCAACCTGGTGTTCGTGCTGGGGCAGATCCTGCGCCTTCTGCATCCCATCATGCCGTTCATCACCGAGGAGGTCTACGGCGAGATGCCCCGGGAAGAGGGCGGCGCGCCCATGCTCATCGTGGCGCCGTGGCCCGATGCGGCCGAGCTTAGCCGCTTTGTCGACGAGGAGTCCGAGCGCGCCATCGCCATGGTGTGCGAGGTGGTGGGCGCCATCCGGAGCACCCGCTCGCGCTACGGCATCTCGCCGAAGGTGGCGCTACCCGTGGCCGTGAAGGTGTCTAACGAGGCCGACGCGGCGCTGCTGCTGGCCCAGGCGCACCTCGTGGCGCAGCTCGCGAACGTGGAGGAGTTCGACGTGGCCGTGGAGGCCTCCAAGCCCGCCGAGAGCGCCGTGGTGCTCGGCGCGGGGCTCGAGGTGTACATCGTGCTCGCGGGCCACGTGGACTTCGAGGCCGAGCGCGCCCGCCTCGCAAAGGAGCGCGACAGCGTGGCCAAGGACGCCGCGAAGTTCGAGAAGAAGCTCTCGAACCCGGGCTTTCTGGCGAAGGCCGCGCCCGAGATCGTGGAGAAGGACAAGGCGAAGCTGGCCGACCTCACCGACAAGCTCGCCCGCATCGAGGCCCAGCTGGCCGAGCTCGGGTAGCTGCGGGCTCTTACGGTTCTCATTTCCTATCAGCTGAAAGGCCGCCCTCGGGCGGCCTTTTTTGCGTAGGGAAGGGAAAAGGAAGGGAAGGGTCGGCCGCTCCGGTTGGGGCGGTCTCGCAGAGAACGGAAGAGGGGCCCGGCGGCGCGAAGCTGCCGGGCCCCCGTGCGTGCCGGGGACTGCGCCCTAGCGGGCCGCGCGCTGGCGGCGGCGGGAGGCGAGGAGCGCCGCTCCTGCGGCCAGGGCGGCCGCCACGGGCAGCATCGCCGCGGCCAGCAGCGTGTCGCCGGTTTGGGCGAGCTTGTGGCGGATGGTGGCCGTCGCCTTCCCGGAGGCGTCGCCGGGCCGCTCCTCGGGCAGCACGCCGCCCGAGGCATCCGCGCCGGGCGGGTAGGCGGGAGCGCTCGCCACCTTCTGACGGCCCTCCTCGAAGGCGTCCCAGCCCCCGTCGGGGGAGAAGGGCTCGCCGGGTGCGGGATGGGGGCCGTCGGGATCCCACGCGCTCGGCGGCGTCCCGTAGCCGACGGCCACGTTGCCGATGTCGGCGTCGAGCGCGTCGGCGGTCACGAGGGCGTCGAAGGCGAGGACGATCTCCTGGCCGCCGTAGAGCTGGCCCGCGGCCACGGCGAGGATGCGCGTCGCGGGGTCGTAGGCCGTATCGTCCACGGCCACGGTGGAGCCGTCGGGCAGCGCGAGGCGGATCGTGCCGGCCAGGGGTTCCAGGCCGCGGGGCACGTCGTCGCGGATGACGGCGTCCATCCAGCCGGTGGCCGGCCCCCCGTTGCGCAGGGCCACGGTGTAGCGCACCGTGTCGCCCACGCGGGTGGTCCCGTCGCCCCGCGTGAGGTTCTCGGCGGCCTTCTCTATGGACACGTCGCCCTCGGCCGGGTCGTCGGGGACGACCGGCGCGGGCGAGGCGGGCGGGGTGGACGCGACAGGCTCGCCCGCGGGCGGCTCGGCCGGCTCGCCGGGCTCGGGGCCCTGGGGCCGCGCGTCCGGGCTCTCGGAGGGCACCTTGCCATGGACGTGGGCGACGTTGGCGGCGTCGGCCCCCAGGGCCCCCTCGCCGACCACGGCGTCGAAGGTGAGCACGGCGGCATGCCCGCCCCACAGGTCGCCGACTGAGACGGCGATGGTGCGGCTCGCCGCGTCGTAGGCGGCGTCGGGAACCTCGACGGCCTTCCCGCCGTCCACGGCCAGGCGGATGGTTCCGGGCACCGGCTCGATGCCCGCCGGCAGCGGGTCGCTCACGACGGCGCCCATGAGGCAGCTGTTCGCCGGGCCGTCGTTGCGCAGCTCCACGGTGTAGCGCAGCACATCGCCCAGGTGCGTGACCCTCGCATCGGGGTCGGAGAGGTTCTCCACGGCCTTGGACGCCTCCGGGCGCGGGTCGGCCGGGGCCACCGTGCCGCCGCCGGGAGGCGTCGCCGGGTCGGTGTCGGGCGGCGCCACCGGGCCTACGTCGGGGCCGTCCGGGTCGTCGGGGTTGGGGCGCTTGCCCGTAGCCGAGGCCACGTTGCCCAGATCGGCCGCGCCCGCGCCGGGCGCCGCCGCGTCGTCGCGCACCGTGCACTCGAAGGTGAGCGTGGCCGACGCGCCGCCGGCCACGTCCCCGGCGGGGGCCGAGAGCACCTGCCGGCCGTCGGCGCCGGGCGCCGAGAGCGAGAACTTCCCCACGTCGCCGGCGGCGGCCGCGTCGGCCCGCACGAGCGCCGTGTCGGCGATGCCGTCCCGCGGGTTGCTCAGGCGCACCGAGCGCTCGTCCAGGTCCAGGCACGCCGGCAGCGGGTCGGATATCACCACGCCGGTCCAGAGGGACCCCGCCGCGCCGTTCGAGGCCGTCACCGTGTAGCGGATGCGGTCGCCGGGCTGCGTGGGGCCGTCCGGGTGCGTGAGGTTCTCTGCCTCCTTCGAGAGGGCGGGCGCGGGCGCGATCTTGGGCTGGGGTCTCACCGTCACGCCGTAGATCCAGGTGCTGCCCGTGTAGGCGCCGTTGGGCTCCTGCTTGAAGGTGAGCTGCCCGCGGCCCACGGCCGTCGGGTCGAGCACGAGGGTGTAGGAGCCGTCCTCGGCCCGCACCGGCTCGCCGTCCTCGCCGCGCAGGAAGTCGGCCTCGAACACGTTGCCCTCGGCATCGGTCACGCTTACCTTGCCGGAGGAGGGCGTGGTCACCTTCAGCAGCACGCGGCCCGGGTGCGGGTCGGTATCGCTCGGCTCGCCCCAGGTGGTGACGATCTCGCCGCGGAACACCTTGTCGCCGGGCTTTCCCGGGTCGGCGTTCGGGTCGGCGGGCTTCCCGGGCCCCGTCGACACCTCGGGTTCGGGCGCGTCGGGGTCGGTGCGGTCCGGGTCGGGCTGGGGCGTCACCGTGGGGTTCGGGTCGATGGGCTCGATGGCCACCTCCACCCGCGGTACGGTGCCGTCCTCGTCGGGTGCGGCGCTCGCAAGGTAGTTGGCCGGGGCGCCGGCCTTCTTCTGGCTGTCCGAGGGAGGCAGGAAGCGCAGCGACACCTCGTGGCGCCCCTCCACTCCCACGCCGGGTACCAGGTAGTCGGTCTCCGAGGGCTTGAACGTGTAGGAGAAGCTCGTCCAGTGGCCGTCCGCGTCGTTGCCGCCGCGCTCCGCGTTCTTGGGGAAGGCGGGCTTGCCGTCGGCTCCCATGATGACCTTCCCGTCGGCGTCCTTCCCGTCCTCGAAGCGCAGCTCGATGGGCACGCCCACCGGTTCGCCGTCCACGTACAGCTGCACGCGGCCCTCGGGCGAGGCCGCGGTGGGCTTGGTGGCCTCGCTGCCCGGCCTCCCGTCCACCGTGGACGAGCGCTCGATGACGGCACTCACCTTGAGCGCATGGTCGGAGTCGTGGGCGTTGCCGCCCGGCCTCTGGCCCGCGTCCGCCTCGTCGACCCACTCGGCCGCCACGTCGCGCACCTGGGAGGCGATGGGCATGATCTCGCCCCAGAGGAAGGCCCGGTGCCCCCAGTAGCTCTTCGAGAACTCCACGATGTCGGCGTCGGAGCTGTTCTCGTCCGAGTACTGCTTCGACACCATGGTCAGCTTCACGGCGCCGGCGTTGGAGGGGAGCCGCGTTACCTGATGGCCCGAGCCGTCGTCGACGGTCTCGCTCGTCTCGGGGCCGGTGGGCACCGGTTCGTCCCCGCCGTCGGGCACCTTGTCGAAGGGCTGGTAGTAGTACTTCACCAGCTGGTTGCCGGCCTCGTCGGTCACCTTGTTCAGCACCTTGTTGTCGGGGGCGGGCGTGGTGATGGCGTGGCCGGGCGCCGACAGGTCGTAGGCGGGCAGCGGCGTGCCGTCGTGGTACTTCGTCAGCGACTTCAGGTACGCCTCGTCGGTGATCTGGAAGTCGAGGAAGCGCTTCAAAAGGTCGCCGGATTGCTCGGGCTCGCGGAAGAGGGGCAGCACCTCGCGCACGTTGCCGTCCTCGTCCTCGTAGGTGAGCGTGACCGAGATCTGCTGCTTCATGGCCTCCTCGGGGAGCCACAGGTACAGCTTGCCGTCGGTGAACCGGGCCGGTGCGCCGTAGGGGTAGCTCACGCCGCCCACCTTGAGATCCCAGTCGATGATGGGGTTGTCCCCGGCGCTGCCGGTCTTCTCGAGCTCGGCCATGAGGTCGATGGCCACCATCTTCACGATGGGGTTGCTCGTCGACGAAGGGTCGTAGGGATAGGCTCCGTAGGCGGAGTCGTAGCTCATGGCCCCGTTGATGAGGGCCTGGTATTTCTCGTTGCTCACAACGCCGTTGCCCCGGTCGACGGTTCCGATGCGGATAGATCCTCCCACCACGGCGACATTGCCCTGGTTCGCGCCGATGGCGTAGGGGTTGCCGTTTCCGATATGGGGCGCGGAGGTGTCCGGGAGAACGGTGCCGCCCGCGATGACGATCTCGTGCCCTACGTTGTTGGACACGCAGCCCTGGCCGAGGGCGTTCCCGTGGGCATCGGCCCTGGGGATGATCGTGCCGCCATTGATGTAGATATCCCCCGCCTGGGTGCGCGCCGCGTCGTTACTGCCGCTGCCATCCGTTGTCGAGGGGATGCCGCAGTCCAGCGCGTCGGCGAACATATAGCTTTCGGTGTCGGGATAGATTTGGGACCAGGCCCAGGCGCCACCTCCGATGCCCGCGCCGTGGAAGGACGCTTTGGCCTCCACGCGCCCGCCGTTGAACTCCATGTAGGTGCCGCAGCTCCCGTGGCCGCCGCCGATGCCCGCGCCCATGCCCTGGTTGACGTTGTTGTTCTGCGCAGTTGCCTTGATGTCGCCGCCGTTGAAGATCATGCGCCCGGCGTTCTCGTGCACTCCGCCGCCGATGGCCGAGGAAAGAATGCCGCCTGTGGCGGTAAGGGATCCGGGGTTGCTGCTCTCCAAGAGGCCCAGGCGGTCGCCGCCCGGGGTGCTTCCCGCCGTGTAGGTCTTCCCGTCGGCTCCCTTGAAGGTGGTGCCCGCGGGGATGCGGCCGGGATAGCTCTTCGGATCCATGGCGATGGCGTTGCCGCTGATATCGAGGTTCGGCACGTCGTCGTCGATGACGAGCGTGGTGCCCTCGCCGCAGTGGATGGCCGGCGCGCGTCGGTCGAGTGTCGCGGTTAAGGTGTTCTCCGACCCCTTCGCGAGGGTGAGCCAGAGCGAGGTCTGGGGCGAGACGGTGTTGCCCCCGGCGTCGCGGTTGCGCTCGATGGTGACGGGGATGGGGGATTGGATGTTGACGTTGTCCAGGATCACCCGGGCCTGAGTGCCCGGAGCGATCCATATCGTGGCGTCGGCAGCTGTCGAGGGGTTGTCGTTGCTGACGGTGATGGCGGCGTTGCCGCACACGACGAGCTTGTGGAGCGTGTCGGTGAGCTTGTTCGTGCCCGATCGGGCGGGACGGTCGTAGTTCTCGGTGACGAAGTAGAAGTCGGTGCCCGGGGTGCCGCCCGTTACGGTGAGCCCGTACTGGCTTCGGTCGGCGCTGCGGGCCGGGGCGACGGAGGAGAGGATGTCGCCTATCGGCTCAGAAAACTCGATGGGGGGGGGTCTCCATGCCCTGGCCTTCCGGCTCTGCGAGGGCCGCCGCGGGCATCATCCCGCAGGCGAGCGCGGCCGCCAGGCCGAGGCTCAGGAGCGGTCGCTGCCGCTTCGCTCTCATGGTCTTTCTCCTTCTCTCGCAGGTCGGCCCGCGCCCCTCAGGTGCGCTGAACCGTTGCCGACCTGTCAGCATACCGTGGCCGAATATACCCCTTCGGCCCGTTTTCCGCAACCCTGAGCGCTACGGTCGGGGTTGGAGGTGGGCCGAGTCGCCCGCATCGCCTGCGGAGATACGCGGCTTTCGCGTGATGTTCTCCCGAGAAATGGAAAAGGCGGGGAAAAAGTCCCCGCCCTTGGGTGGACCAGGGCCTTGCGGCCAGCCCAAAAACTTTGCTATTTATACCATGTCTCCAACAGGGTGTCTAGCGCCTCGGGCGGGACGGTGTAAAGTTGATGGGGGATGGCCTTCTTAAATTTCTTACGTATAGGTATGATATTATGAATCTCGACAAAGTTAGTACCTATACGTAAGAAACGGGGCATCATGGACATAAGCCGCGATCAGATCATGGCCCGGGGAGTGCGCGTGACAGAAGGGGCCGCGTTGGGAGCCGCGCTCCGGGACCGTCGCAAGAGGCTTGGCTATACCCAGGTAGAGCTCGCGGACGCGCTGGGATTCAGCCCGCGGCTGGTGGGGGAAATCGAGCGCGGCCGCGGCACGGTGGGAATCGACAAGGTCCTCGCCTTCGCGACGGCCCTGGGCATCGACGTCGTCGCGTTCGAGAGGTGAGCGCCGCGGCTTTTTGGGGTAGGAGTTCCACGAACGGCGGGGCCCGGCGGCGCGAAGCTGCCGGGCCCCCGTGCGTGCCGGGACTGTGCCCTGGCCGGCCGCGGAGAGCGAGAAGCCTCCCACGTTGTCGATGTGCTCATTGCACTGTTTAAGGTGAGGTGCAAAAAGTTAACGTTTTGCACCTCATAGGTAGAATGGAGTACAATAAGCGAAATGCAAGGAGGTGTGCCATGGCACTCAAGCAGGCGGCTACCCGCATCGACGCAGAGCAGTATGAGCTCTTCAAGGCCACGACTCGTCAACTCGGCACGACGCCATCGGATGCAATTCGCATGTTCATCTACTCGTTCAACGACTGCGGGGGTTTTCCCTATGAAGTGAGGACAACGCGCCCCGTGGTGGAGGCCTTCGAGACGGAGCGCGACGCAACACGTTTCGCGACCACGCTTTCTTTGGGAGTGCTCGATGAGGCGCGGTGAGGTTTGGACGCTGCGGGATGGCGGCTACGCGTCGAAGGCTCTCCTGGGAGAGTGTATCGGCGTTCTCGCTGACGAGGATATGGAATCGGTTGGTCGCAGCTTGGCGAGGATCCTGGGTCTCGGCTGAGGGCCGATGCCCAGACCGTTGGCATCAGGTTGGGATGTTGGCACGGGGTCCGGCGGCGTTGAAGCTGCCGGGCCCCCTCTGTGTGTCGGGACTGCGCCCTAGCGCGCCGCGCGCTGGCGGCGGCGGGAGGCGAGGAGCGCCGCCCCGGCCGCCAGGGCGCAGGCCGCGGGGAGGAGCGCCGCGGCCAGGAGGGCGTCGCCGGTCTGGGCGAGCTTGTGGCGGATGGTGGCCACCTTCTTGGCCGCCAGGGAGCCCGGGTCGTCGGCGGGCAGCACGCCGCCGGAGGCATCGACGCCGGGCGGGTAGGCGGGCGCGGACGTCACTTTCTGGCGGCCGTCCTCGAAGGCGTCCCAGCCCCCCGGCGGGTCGAAGGGGCTGCCGGGCTCGGGCCCCTCGGCCCCGGGGTCCCAGTCGGAGGGGAGCGTGCCGAGCGCCTCGCCGATGTTGCCGATGTCGGCGCCGACGGCCCCCTCGGTCACGAGCGCGTCGAACACGAGCACGGCCTCCCGGCCGCCGTAGAGGTGGCCGACGGCGACGGCGAGCACGCGGGTCTCTGGGTCGTAGGCGGCATCGGACACGCCCGCCTCGGTGCCGTCGGGCAGGGCGAGCCTCAGGGTGCCGGTCACGGGCTCAAGCCCCTCGGGCACCTCGTCCTTGAGCACGACGTCCATCCACCCGGTGCCCGCGCCGCCGTTGCGCAGCGTCACCGTGTAGCGCACCGTGTCGCCCACGCGGGTGGTGCCGTCGTCCCGCGAGAGGTTCTCGGCGGTCTTCTCGACGGCGATGTCGCCCTCGGCCGGGTCGTCGGGGACGACCGGCGCGGGCGAGGCCGGGGGCGTCTGCCCCTTGGGGTCCTCGTCCGCGGGCGGCGCCGCGGGCTCGCCCGGCTCGGGGCCGCCCGGGGCGGACGGGTCGCGCGCCGGCCCCTCGGAGGGCAGCTCCCCGAAGGCGAAGGCGACGTTGGCGTTGTCGGCCCCCAGGGCCCCCTCGCCGACGACGCACTCGAAGGTCAGCACCGCGGCGTGGCCTCCCCACAGGTCGCCGGCCGCGACGGCGACGGTGCGGCTCGCGCGGTCGTAGGCGGCGTCGGGGACCTCGACGGCCTTGCCGCCGTCCACGGACAATCGGATGCTGCCGGGCACCGGCTCGATGCCCGCCGGCAGCGGGTCGCTTATGACGGCGCCCATGAGGCAGCTGTCGGCCGCGCCCGCGTTCTCCAGCGCGACGGTGTAGCGCAGGCGGTCGCCGATCCTCGTGACGCCCTCGTCCGGCCGGGTGAGGTTCACCGCCGCCTTGGACATGCGGATGTCCTCCGCGCCCGGGTCGGCCGGGGCCACGGTGCCGCCGCCGGGGGGAGTGGCCGGGGGCGTGTCGGGCGGCGCCACCGGCCCCGCGTCGGGGCCGTCCGGGTCGTCGGGGTTGGGGCGCTTGCCCTCCGCCGAGGCGATGTTCTCGAGGTCGACGGCCGCCGGGTCGGAGAAGTCGAGCTCCCCGCGCACCGTGCACTCGAAGGTCACGGTGGCGGGGGATCCCTCGGCCACGCCGCCCGCGGGCACCGAGAGCACCCGCCGGCCGTCGGCGCCCGGCGCGGAGAGCGAGAACTTCCCCACGTCGCCGGCGGCGGCCGCGTCGGCCCGCGCGAGCGGCCGCCCTTCCAGCCCCTCCCAGGCGTTCGTGAGCCGCACCGAGCCCTCGTCGAGCTCCAGGCACGACGGCAGGGGGTCGGATATCACCACGTCCGTCCACAGCGACCCCCTGGCCGCGTTCGTGGCCGTCACCGTGTAGCGGATGCGGTCGCCGGGCTGGGTGGGGCCGTCCGGGTGCGTCAGGTTCTCGGCCTTCTTCGAGAGCGCGGGCTCGGGCGCAATGGCGGGGTCGGGGGCCACGACCACCTCGCTTTTGGGGGTGTCCTCCTCGGCCGGGTTGTCGCTGGCCAGGTAGTTCTTCAGGGGCAGGTAGCGCGCCGAGATCGTATGGCGAGCGCCCGGCGCCATGAGATCGCCCGCCTGGAACGACCATGACACCACCGTGTGCTCGCGCCCGTCCGCGTCCTTCACGATGCGGGCGTTCGGCGTGAGGGGCGCCCCCTCGTCGTCCACCGCCCCGGGCAGCACGATGGCCACCGGCTCTCCCGCCGGCTCCCCGTCCACGTACAGCTGCACGCGGCCCTCGGGGGCCTTGCACGTGGCCGCCGTGGGCGTGCCGTCGGCGAAGGTGCCGCTCGTCACGTCCACCTCCACGTCGAGGACCTTGGCCGGGTCCTGCGGGTCGGCCACCTCCGACCCGTCGCCCCACGCCGCCTTCACCGAGGCCACCGCCGAGGGAACGGGGGTGATCTCGCACCAGCCGGTGGCGCGGTGGCCCCAGTAGCTGTCCTTGAAGCCCTCGGTGTCGGACCACTGGGACGAGTCCATGGTGAACTTCATGACGCCCACGTCCGCCGACAGGGAGGTGAGGGGGTTGCCGGCGGCGTCCGAGGTCACCTCGGGACCGAGGGGGCTGCCGCCGCGCTTGTCGTAGGGCTGGTACTTGTAGGTCACCTTCGACACGTCCGTCAGCTCCTTGCCGTCGCTGACGCGGTTGCCGTTGTTGTCGGTGACGAGCCCGGTGAGGGGCGGCTTCTGGGAGGCCAGGTCGAAGGTCTCGAACCCGAGGCCGTCGTAGGGCTTGGTGAGCGAGTCGAGGTAGGAGGCCGGCAGCTCGAAGTCGATGTAGCGTTTCAGCACGTCGCCGCCCTGGTCGGTGCCGGGATCGCGGAACAAGGGCTCGATCTTCTGCTCGGTTCCGTTCTTGTCGATGTAGGACAGCTCGACGGAGATCTCCTTTTCGATGGCGCTCTTGGGCAGCCACAGGTACAGCTTGCCCTCGTCGAAGGTGGTGGGCGCCCCGTAGGCGTAGGGCTGGCCGCCCACGGTGAGGCTCCAGGTCTTGATGACGTCGTTCAGGTCGTCGTCGGTGATGCCCGCCTCGGCGTTGCGCTTCGCGATCTCGGAGGAGAGGTTCACGGTCACCTTGAACACCTTGTTCGGGTCGGCGGGGTCGCTCGGGTCGTAGCCGTCGGCCAGGCAGGCGTCGTTGCCCCACGCGGTGCCGCCGATGCCCGAGAAGCTGTAGACGTCGTTGCCGCTGGCGTCGGTTCCCCTCGTCGCGCAGCGCACCGAGCCTCCGGTGATGATAGCGTGGCCGCCGTTAAGGCCTAGATCGAAGAACCAGTCGGGTAGCGTGGTCTTGCTTGCGTCGGGCACCAGCGTCCCTCCGGTTACGCGGAGCACGTGCCCCGTGTTGACTGACGAGCAGAGGGCGTTTTCACAGCCGTCTCCGAATGCGTTTCCGTGGCAGTCGGCAACCGCATGGATGAACCCGCCGTTAATGGTGATGTCCCCAGCTGAGGCGGTGGCATGCACCAGCTCTCGATCATCGGAGTCGGCGGTGTTAAATGCGTCGGGCCACCAATTCCCCCAATGCCTTTGACCTGGCTCGTGACAGCCGGCGCCAATGGCCGCACCGTGGGTAGGCGCTTCGGCGTAGATGCGGCCGCTATTGAAAGTCATGCCGGTGCCTCCGCCGAAATTGCCTCCACCAATGGCCGCGCCTGTCCAGTATTGGGCGGCTGCGCTCTCGGGACCTCCCTGTTGGGAGGTACCTGCCTCGATAATGCCGCCGTTGAAGGTCATCACCCCAGCCGATTCAGCGCAGGTGCCCCCGATGCCGGCGGCGGTGTAGCCGCCATGGACTGAAAGGCGCCCCGGGTTTTCGCTGTCTAGGCGAGAAATAGGATCGCCGGTGGAGAGATGCAGGCCGTTTGAGAGCGTGACGCTGCGACCGATGAACCCGTTGACGGGAACTACCTCGTTGTGCTGATTGTGGACGTTTCCGTTGGGTTCGGTGGTGTTGCGCACGGAATCATCGATAACAAGAACGGAACCTTCTCCGCAGCGCAAGGCGGCGCCGTTGTAGCGATTTGCCTGGAGCGCCATAAGCACGTTGTCGCTTCCGTCGGCCAAAGTGATATGGCAGCGAGTGGGATCGGTGGGGTTGGCGCGGTCCTGATTGGCATTGGTCATGAGATTGAAGGGCATGAGGTGGACGATATGCACGCTCGCGAGCGTGATATCTGCATGTACGGCCGGGTTCACCTGAATACCCGTGGCACCTGGTGCGTCCTTGCCGTGGTCGGCTGCGTCTGAGAAGGTGAGGGGAGTGGAGGTGAGCACCTCCACGACATCCGATGTGCCGTAATTGGCGCCGTTGTACTGTACGTCGCCCGGTGTGTATACGAAATCGACCCCGTAGGTCCCGCCCTTCACGCGCAGGTCGCCGCAGGTGACCCAGCCTTGCGCGTCGGGGGAGGGGTCGGCCAGGGGCGCGGCGGCGAGGGGAAGCCCCGCGTTGGCGAGGGCCTGCGCCACGAGGTCGGCCGCGCTTTCGGTCTCGGCGTCGGGGGCGCTCGTCTGGAGGGCAACGACGTTGGATTTTTTTGAAGAAGGAGAAGCGGGGTCCGTGGTGCCGGGATCCTGCGGCCGGCCAGCCGGGTCGTCCCCGGCCGTGTCGCCCTCAGCGGGAGCGGCCTCGTCGACGCCGGTGTCGCCTACCGGCTCAGAAAACTCGATGGGGGGGGGTCTCCGTGAATTCTCCCTCGGGCTCGGCCGCCGCCGTGGCGGGCAGCATCCCGCAGGCGAGCGCGGCCGCCAGGCCGAGGCGCAGAAGCGACCCCCGTCGCTTCTCTCTCATGGTCGTTCTCCTTCTCTCGCAGGCCGGGCCACGCTCCTCAAGTGCGCGGGACTGTTGCCGACCTGTCAGCATACCGTGGCCGAGTGTACACCTTAGCTTATTCGAGCGCAAGGATGACCGGGCAGGTGAGGGATATTACTCGCAAACAGCACGGGGCCCGGCAGATTCACGCTGCCGGGCCCCTGTCGTACGGGTTCTGCGTTCTATCGCCGCGGGTGCATGCGGCGGCGGCCGATGAGGAGGGCGGCCGCCGCGAGGGCCGCCAGGCCAGCACCGAGGGCGAACCCGGCGGCCAGCTCGTCGCCGGTCTGGGCGAGGCGCGTCTTCTTGATGGTCGTCGGCTCGTCGCCCTTGCCGCCGCCGTCGCCCGACCCCGCGCCACTGCCGTTGCCGTTGCCGTTCTCGTCCCCGTCGGCGGGCAGCACGCCGCCCTCGGAGTCGGTGCCGGGCGGGTAGGCGACCTGGGATCCCACCATCTCGCTCTCCCGCTCGATGGCGGCCCAGCCCGCAGGCGGGTCGAAGGGCTGGCCGGCGACGGGGTGCTCGCCGTCGGGGTCCCACTGCGAGGGCGGCACGCCGAGCGCCTCGGCCACGTTGCCGATGTCGGCGCCGAGCGCCTCCTCGGTCACGAGCGCGTCGAAGGCGAGCACGACCTCCTGGCCGCCGTACAGGTGCCCCGCCGCCACCGCGAGCACGCGGCTCTCGTGGTCGTAGGCGGCGTCGTCCACGGCCACGGCGGCGCCGTCGGGCAGCGTCATGGATACGGACCCGCTCACGGGCTCCACGCCCACCGGAACCGCATCGCGGATGACGGCGTCCATCCAGCTGGTGGCGGGGCCGTCGTTGCGCAGGCGCACGGTGTAGCGCACCACGTCGCCCACGTGGGTGGTGCCGTCGTCGCGCGAGGCGTTCTCCGCCGCCTTGTCGACGGTGATGTCGCCCTCGGCGGGGTCGAGGCCCACGAGCACGGGCGGCTCCACGCCCGGCGTGGTGCCGATGGCGTCCCCGTCCCCGTCGGACGGGGGAGCGGCCGGCTTTCCGGGATCGGGGTCGGCCGGCACGCTGTCGGGGCCGACCGAGGGCACGGTGCCGTGGGCGAAGGCGACGTTCGCGTTGTCGGCGCCCAGCGCCTCCTCTCCCACGACGACCTCGAAGCTGAGCACGACCTTCTCGCCGCCCCACAGGTCGCCGGCGGTGACGGCGATGGTGCGGCTCGCCGCGTCGTAGGCGCCGTCGTCCACGGGCACGGTGGTGCCGTCGGGCTGCGTCATCTCGATGGAGTCGGACTTGGGCTCCATGCCCGCCGGCAGCGGGTCGGACACCGTGGCCGCGAGCAGGCAGGTGGAGGCGTCGCCGCTGTTGGAGAGCTCGATCGTGTAGCGCAGCTCGTCGCCCACGCGGGTGACCTTGGCCCCCGGCGAGGTGACGTTCTCCACCGTCTTCGTCACGGTCGCTGCGGGATCGCCGGGCACCACGGTGGCCGGGCCGGGCGGCAGGGCCGGCTTGCTGGGATCGGGGTTCTCGGGCAGCTCGCGGTCGGGGTTGTCGGGGTCGGTGCGCGTGCCCTCGGCGGTCGCGATGTTCTCCAGCTCGGAGGAGATGTCGCGCCCGGCCGCGTCGTCGGCCACGGTGCACTCGAAGGTGAGGACGGCCGTCCCCGCCCCGTAGATGTTCCCCACAGGCGCGCTCAGGACGCGCCGGCCCTGCCCGTTCGCCGCGGCGAGGGAGTACTCGCCGAGCTTCGGGGCGGACGCCTGCGAGAGGGCGCCGTCGAAGGGGGCCGACGGGTTCTCCAGGCGCACGCTCGCCTCGTCGAGCACGAGGCAGGCGGGCAGCTCGTCGGAGAGGGCCACGTCGTTCCAGGCCGAGCCCTCCGCCGCGTTCTCGGCGGTCACCGTGTAGTGCAGGCGGTCGCCGGGCTGGGTGGGGCCGTCCGGGTGCGTGAGGTTCTTCACGGACTTGGACACCGAGGTGTCGGGCGCGATCTCGGGGTTCGGCTTCACGGTGACGTCGAAGACGAAGGTGGTGCCCGTGTAGGCGCCGTTGGGGGCCTGGCTCACCGTGAGGGTGGTCTCTCCCACGGCCTCGGGGTCCACGACGAGGGTGATCTTGCCGTCGGCGTCGCGGATGGGCGCGCCGCTCTCGTCGCGCAGGATGTCGGCCTCTATGATGCGGCCGTCGGCCGTGGTCACGGTGACGGGCCCGGAGGAGGGGGTGTCCAGCTTCAGGGTGACGCGCCCGGGGTTGGGCTCGCCCTCGCCGTGCTTCTGGTAGACGGCCTCGATGGAGCCGTGGTACTCCTTCTCGTTGGGCTTTGCGGGGTCGGCCGGCTCGGGGTTGGGGCTCACCTCCACCTTGGTGCCGTCGGGCGCGTCCTCGGGCTCGACGGTGGGCTCGGGGTCGATGGGGCTGATGGCCACCGTGTCGCTTTCAACCCCGTCAGGGTCCTCGGCGGGGTTCACACTCGCGAGGTAGTTCGCCGGCGCCGCGTCGCCCTCGTTGGGCGGCAGGTACTGCACCGACACCTCGTGGTTGCCGTCGCTGGTGGCGTCGGGCACGAGGAAGTCGGCGTCAGCCGGGGTGAACACGTAGGTGAAGTCGGTGTAGTGGCCGCTCGCGTCGTCTCCCTCGCGCGTGGCGTTCTTCTTGCCCTCGGCGGTGGCCGCCCGGCTCGCGGCGGGCTTGTCCTCGAAGAGGATCTCGATGGGCTCGCCCACGGCCTTCCCGTCCACGTACAGCTGCACGTAGCCCTCGGGCGCGGCGCAGGTGGTCTTGGTGGCCACGCCGGCCGGGTCGGCGGCGCCGCGGCTGATGCGGGCGTTCACCTGCAGCTCCTTGTCGGAGTCGTGGTGGTCCGAGCCGGGGGCGGAGTCCTCCACCCACTGGGCCTCCACCAGGGCCACGGCGGAGTTGGTGGGCAGGATCTCGCACCAGCCCGTGGCGCGGTGGCCCCAGTAGTTTTCTTTGAAGCCTTCGGTGGAGGAGAACTCCTCCGATGTCATGGTGAACTTCATGGTGCCGGCGTCGGTGGGCATGGTGGTGAGGGGGCTACCGTCGTCGTTGGCGCTCACCTCGGGCCCGAGGGGCGCGCCGTCGCGCTTGTCGTAGAGCTGGTACTTGTATGTGACGGTGTCCGGATCGGTGAGCTCGCGGTAGATGGGCGTTCCGTCGGCTTCCGTTCCGATCTCCTCCAGTGTGGGCAGGGGATTCTCGTCGCTGATGGCGTAGGTGGTGAAGGGCTCGCCGTCGTAGTACTTCTTCAGTTTTGCCAAATACTCTTCGGGCAAGTTGAAGTCGGCATAGCGGCGCAACTTGCTGTCCGACCCCGTTCCAGGGGGTCGGAAAAGGGGCAGCGGCGTTACCTCGGTCGGATTGCCGTTCTCATCCAGCTTGTCGGTGTTCTTGTAGGTGAACTCGACGGTAACCTCGCTGCTCTCGATGACTTTCTCGGGCAGCCACAGGTACAGGTGGCCCTTGTCGAACTCGGCCGGGGCACCGTAATCGTAGTTGTCGCCGTCGACTTTCAGCTGCCACCGGGTGACCTCGTACGGGTTCTCGCCTACGTCGGTCACGAGATCGATTTCCACCATTCTGATCGGCTCGCCCTTCTCGTTGTGGGCGTTGCCGACGAAGTTGAAGGGCATGCCCGGCCGCCCGTTTCCCACTGAGCCGCCAGAGATGGTGATCTCTGCTCCAGGGGCGCCGATATCGCCGCAGCCTGAGTAGGGGTGCTCCACCGATGAGGGGAGGAGCGTGCCGCCCGTGATAATGATCTGATAGGCGCTGCTGTTGAGAACCCCGCAGCCCGCGCCGAAGCCGCTGCCGTGGTCGGGCCCGCTAGAGATGGTGTAGCCGCCGTTAATCCGGATATTGCCGGTGGCGGCTGCGTTGCCGCCACCGATGGCCGCGCCGTGGCCGTAGCTCACCTTGTAGGCATCGGCGTTGACGCGACCTCCGTTGATGGTGATCCACTCATCGAGCCCCGTTCCGTTGCCTGACCCACCGCCTCCGATGGATGCGCCGCAGGAGGTGCTGCCGCCTGGGGTGCCGGCGTTTTTGGCCGTAATGATGCCGCCGTTAATGGTGAGGTTGCCGCCAGATTCCGACAGATGGCCGCCG
Source organism: uncultured Adlercreutzia sp. (assembly GCF_958431955.1). Classification (GTDB taxonomy): domain Bacteria; phylum Actinomycetota; class Coriobacteriia; order Coriobacteriales; family Eggerthellaceae; genus Adlercreutzia. The sequence goes on from NZ_CAUASN010000023.1 coordinate 23,087, forward strand.
ATGACGGCTGCGTTGCCGTTGCCTTTCACGATGGCCAGCAGGCGGCCGGGGTTGTCGCTGTCGAGTTTGGTGAGGGGGTCGCCTTTCTTCACCTCCTGCCCGTTGGCGAGGGTGGCATCCCGGGGCACGACGCCTCCTTCGGGTACAAGGGGGTTGCCGTCGGCATCGATGTTGGCCACGCCGTCCTCGATAGTGAGGGTGGCTCCGGTGGGGTTGTGGATGGCGCATTGGTTGCCGTTTGTTGAAAAGGAGTTGACGGTTCCATCGGCCAAAGTGAGATGGCAGGTGCCTCCGGGCTGTATGTCGAGGGCGTCGTCGCCGCTCACGCCTACGCCGGCTAGCGTGATGCGGGCCGTTTGGCCTGCTGGGATGACGATGCGGCCGGCCGCAGGTTTGGCGTGCAGCCCCAAAGCCTCATCGTCGAGTGATTGATCGGGGGTTTGGATGGCGAACTGCTTGCTCGTGTTTACCGTGAGGATATGCGCTGTCTCGTCGTAGGAGAAGTCGCCTTTGGTCACGGTGTCGCCGTTCACGCCCCAGATGGTGAAGTCGCCGAGTGCGAACGAGCCTGCGCCTGGGGTTACCGCGGCGAGTGCGGTGACACCTGCCGAGGCGGTTTCTCCGGCGGTGGCGTTGGCCGCCAGCGCGCCGGTGGGCATCATGAGCCCGCAGGCGAGCACGGCCGCGAGCGCGCCGCGCAGCAGCTTGCGCCTGGTATTCTCTCTCATATCGACGCTCCTTCTCTGGGTTCGCATCGTCTTTTGATGATCGGTTCGTCATTCGGGTACGCGAAGCGTTGCCGAACTGTCAGCATATTGCCAGCGATTTTACACTTTTGCCCAGTTGAGCACAAGGATGAGCGGCGCGGTAAGCGTTGTTTGGAGGTACAGCGTCCCCCTGCGCGAGAGGGCCAGCGCCGGGGCAGCCGAGTGGGCTAATCGCGGTAGCGCGTTATGTCGATCGCCTTGAAGTGCGTGCTCTCCACGCGGATGTTGCGCTGGGTCGCCTTGCACAGGGCGACCAGCCTGAGGCGGAGCATCTCCGCAAGCCGATCGACGCCTTCCCGGCGGGGCAGCTCATCGAGCACGGCGTCGATGTTGGCGATAATGGCGCCTGCGATCTCGTCCGTCCTGCTGATCAGCGCACCCGCATCAAGGTCGTGCGTCTTCGCGAAGCGCTCCAACGAGCTCTTTCTCAGCCACCCGACGCGGTTCTCGCCGCCTATCGACATGGCGAGATGGTAGATCTTTCCCTTCTTCATGAAGGGGGCGGAGCTCGCCACGTCGTAGAGCGGGGCGAGGAGGTACCTGCTTTGCGCGGGATGCAGAAGCGAGTAGTTCTTCGCGTGGGCGTCGGTCGAGGCGGTAAGGTAGTTGAACAGGAGGGCGTCGATGAGGCGCCCCCTGCTGTTGCCCTCGGCCGCCCGCATCAGCCCCATTGCCTGGGCGGACGAGGGCCCTCCATCGGCCGTGTACTTCTTCGAGGAGGGCGTCGCCAGCGCTTGGCAGAGATCCTCTTGGTGGATACGGGTGACCCGTCCGCTCTCGGGGGACGTGAAGCGGTCGTAGCGCGCGATGGCGGGCGTCGTCGTCGGCGAGGCGCCTCAGCCTCGCACCGATGGCGTTGTCGGTCAGGAGGACATAGCCGCTTTCCCGCTCGCTCGGACGCGTCTCGTCGGGGGGAACGACCTGAATGGCACCGGGCAGGTCGAGGCCGAAGCGGGCAAGGAGGGGGAAGACGCCGGTGCTGGTTCCCGCCTCTGTGGCCATTCCCCGACGGACTTGCGGGTTGTCGGGGAGGAGGTTGTCGAACCAGGCGAGCACGCGTCGGCCGACGTAAACGTCGCTGGAAACGGGCATGCCGACCGAGAGATCGGGCCCCTGGTATGAAGGGTGATAGGAGAAGGAGAGTTCTCCGTCCCTTGACATGATCAGCTGGCCGGCAGGGTTGCCGGCGATGAGGACGTCGAGCGTCTTCGCGCGGGCGGGGCTCATCGTGCGTCACCGTAGAGCGAGTCGAGGTACGCCTCGATATCGAACCCGTCGCCCTGGGCCTTGGGGCGCACGCCCCTGTCGATGGCGAGATCCCAGTTGGTGGCGTTGAGGACACGCTCGACCGTGCCGAGAGAGACGTGCTCGGCGCCGCCTCCTTCGATGCGCGCGATGGTGGGACGGCTCACCCCGGCCCGCTCAGCGAGCTCGTCTTGCGTCATGCCGAGCTCGCGCCTGCCCTCCTTCACGCGCTCCGCGATATCCTCGTTAAGTAGCATAATGCTCTCCTTGGTAAAAATTTGATACATTCTAGCATAATACGAGGAAGATAGTCGTACGTCTGAAGCAGCGTGTAAATAATCTGATACAAATCAGAGGAATAACCTTGGATTCCGCCCCCTTCCTTGTCCTTGCGCGAAAGCGCTGCTACCCAGAGGGTTCCGAGAAAAGAATCGGGCCGCGCGGGCGGCCCGATGGAGAGATGCTGCGGGAGGTTTTCTAACGGAGGCGGCGCATCCGGCGGCGGCTCGCGACGAGGCCCGCGCCGGCCGCCGCGGCGGCCAAGAGGGGCAGCAGCATGGCCGCGGCCAGCTCGTCGCCGGTCTGGGCGAGGCGGGTCTTCTTGATGGTCGTGGGGCCGTTGCCGTTTCCGTCGCCATCGCCGCCGTTGCCGTCGCCTGTGCCGTCGTCGGCGGGCAGCACGCCGCCCGACGAGTCGGTGCCGGGCGGGTAGGCGGCCTCGGACTGCACGCGCTCGCTCTCCACGTCGAAGGCCTCCCAGCCCGCGGGCGGGTCGAAGGGCTGCCCGGCGGCGGGGAAGTCGCCGGCCGTGTCGGGATCCCACTGGGAGGGCAGCGTGCCGAGAGCCACGGCCACGTTGCCGATGTCGGCGCCGAGCGCCTCCTCGGTCACGAGGGCGTCGAAGACGAGCACGACCTCCTGGCCGCCGTAGATACGGCCGGCCGACACCGACAGGCGCCGGGTCTCGTGGTTGTAGGCCGCGTCGTCCACAGTGATCTCGCTTCCGTCGGGCAGCGTCATGCGAATGCTACCCGCCACAGGCTCGAGTCCTGCGGGCACGTCGTCGCGGATGACGGCGTCCATCCAGCCCGTGCCCGGCGCGGAGTTCGCGAGCACGATGCGGTAGCGCACCACGTCGCCCACATGGGTGCTCTCGTCGTCGCGCGAGGTGTTATCGGCTTCCTTCGACACCTTCACGTCGCCCTCGTCGGGGTCGTCGGGGATGATGGGCGCGGGCTCCACCGGAGGGTTGTCGGCGCGCACCGGCTCGTCGGGGCCGGGCGCGGGGGCGGGCTTGCCGGGGGTCTCCTTGGTCGGGTCCACCGCGGGGTCCTCGGAGGGCACGGTGCCGGTCACCGCGGCCACGTTGCCCGCGTCGGCACCGAGGGCCTCCTCGCCCACGATTACGTCGAAGACGAGCACGGCCCGCTCGCCGCCCCACAGGTTGCCGGCGAACACGGCCACCGTGCGGCTGGCCGCGTCGTAGGGGTCGCCCTCCACGGCCTGGGGCGCGTCGGCGCCGGGCAGGGTTATCTGGTAGCTGCCGGCCACCGGCTCCATCCCCGCGGGCAGCGGGTCGGAGATGACGGCGTTCACCAGGCAGCTGCCCGCATCTCCCGTGTTCTCGATGGAGATGGTGTAGCGCAGGGTGTCGCCGAGGCGCGTGACCTTGGCATCGGGGCTCGTCACGTTCTCCACGGCCTTGGCCAGCGAGAGTGCGCCGTCCTCCGGGTCGCTCGGCACCACCACGGAGGATCCGGGCGGGGTGGCCGGCGGCGTGTCCACCGGATCCACCGGCTTCTGGGGGCCGTTCGGGTCGTCGGGGTCGTCGCGGGTGCCCTCGGCCTCGGCGGTGTTAGCCAGGGGCGCGGCCGCCTCGTCGCGGCCGGTGATGCCCTCCTTCACGGTGCACTCGAAGGTGAGGATGGCCGCCGAGTCGCCGTACACGGTGCCGGCGGGCACGGTGAGGGTGCTCTTCCCGTCGGTCCCCGGCGCGGCGAGCCCGTAGGTGCCGCGGGAGGGCGCGCCAGTGGCGGGGGAGAGCTTGCCCGCGAAGCCGTCGGTGGGGTTGGACAGCTCCACCGTGCCGGCCTTAAGCTCCAGGCACGCGGGCAGGTCGTCGGTGATGACGACGTTGTTCCAGGCCGATCCGGCTGCCGTGTTCGAGGCGGTGATGGTGTAGCGCAGCGTGTCGCCGGGCTGGGTGGGGCCCTCCGGGTGCGTCAGGTTCTCGGCCTTCTTGGAGAGGGCCGGCACAGGCGCGATAGAGGGGTCGGCCTTCACGGTGACGTCGTAGATGAAGGTGGTGCCGGTGTAGGCGCCGTTGGGCTCCTGCTTGATGACGAGCTCGGTCTTGCCTACGCCCTGCGGATCCACGCGCACGGTGATGTTGCCGTCCTTATCGCGCACCGGCTCGCCCTTCTCGTCGACGACCACCTTGGCGTCCAGGATGCGCCCGTCGGGCGTGGTCACGGTGATGGGGCCCGAGGAGGGCGACTTGATCTTGATGTCCACCGCGCCCGGGTTCTCCTCGGCGCCCGGGTCGGGCTTGCTGTAGATGAGGGTCAGCTCGCCGGTGTAGGTCTTGTCGCCGGGCTTGGAGGGGTCGGCGCCGGGCTTGTCGGGGGTGGGGTTGTCGTAGTCGGTCTTCAGCGACGGCTGGGGCTCGTCCGGGTCGGCGTCGGGGTCGGCCGGCAGGGTCACCGTCGGGTTCGGGTCGATGGGATCGATGGCCACCTCGGCCTTCGGCGCGGCCTCGGGGTCGTCGGCGGGGTTCACGCTCGCGAGGTAGTTGGCCGGCGCGTCCATCCCGAGCTCGGTCACGGCCTCGTCGTCGGGCGGCAGGTACTGGGCCGACACGACGTGCTTGCCGTCGCTGGTGGCGTCGGGCACGAGGAAGTCGGCGTCGGAGGGGCGGAAGGTGTAGGTGAAGTCGGTGTAGGAGCCGCCGTCGGCGTTGCCCACGCGCACGGCGTTGGGCGTCTTGCCCTCCGCATCGCCCGCGCCGTCAGTCGAGCCGTCGCGCGCGTCGGCGGCGGCGAGCACGGCCATGGCCCCCGCCAGCGCGCCGCGGGCGCCGGTGCCGGTATCGGCGAAGACGATCTCGATGGGCTCGCCCACCTTCTGGCCGTCCACGTACAGCTGCACGTAGCCCTCCGGGGCCTTGCAGGTGGTCTTGGTCTTCGCGCCGTCGGGCTGGGTGTCGGCCCGCTCGATGCGGGCGTTCAGCATCAGCTGCAGATCGGAGTTATGGTGCTCGTTGCCGGGGGCCTTGTCGTCCACCCACTCGGCGCGCACGAGCGACACCTTCGAGCCGATGGGCATGATGTCGCACCAGCCGATGGCGCGATGCCCCCAGTAGCTCTCGCGGAAGCCGGCCAGCTCGGGGTCATCGGAGTTGGAGTACTGGGTGGAGATCATCGTGAACTTCATGGTGCCCACATCCGAGGGCATGTCGCCGCCGGTGCTCACCTCCGGGCCGATGGCCTGGGACTCCTCGTCGCCCTCGAAGGCGGGGCGCTTGGTGAAGCGCTGGTACTTGTAGGAGACGGCGCTCTTCATGTTCAGCACCTTCGGGAGCTCCTCGTCGGTGGTGATCCAGTTGTCCTCATCGTCCAGGTCGTAGGCGTCGAAGGGGGTGCCGTCGTAGTACTTCGTCAGCTTGTCGGTGTACTGGGAGGGCAGCTCGAAGTCGACGTAGCGCTTCAGGATGTCTCCCTCGCCGGGGTTGCGGAACAGGGGGTTCACCTTCTGCACCTTGCCGTTCTCGTCCAGGTAGGACAAGGTGACCGACACCTGCTTCTCGGTGGCCGCGGGCGGCAGCCACAGGTACAGCTTGCCGTCGGTGAACTGGGCGGGCGCGCCGTACTCGTAGGGCTCGCCGGCCACGGTGAGCTCCCAGTCGATGATGGCGTTGTTGCCGTCGGTGATGGGCGTGCCGGCGTCGTTCTTCTTGATGACCTCGGCCGACAGGTCGATGGTGATCATGGACACGGCGGGGTTGTCGGTGCGGGTGGTGTCCACGGGCCATACGCCGAAGGCGGAGCTGTCGCTGTCCGCGCCGTTGATGAAGGCCTGGAAGAGCTCCTTGCTGTTGGTGCTCTCCACATAGCCGATGCGCACCGAGCCGCCGATGACGCTCACGGCGCCGTCCTGAGCGCCGATGCCCATGGAGACGCAGTTGTAGCGGGGGTTGTTGTTCTTGTTCTCCGTGGCGCGGCTCGTGTCGGGCAGCACGGTGCCGCCGGCGATGACGATCTCGTGGTCGGCGTTCCAGGAGCAGCAGCCCTGCCCGATGGCGTTGCCGTGGGCGTCGGCGTGGGGCACGAGCACGCCGCCGTTGATGTAGATGTTGCCGGCGCAGGTCTTGCTCTCGGCGGGCACGGTGTTCGGCGAGCCGTAGGTGGTGGTGGGGATGCCGTTGTCCAGCGTGTCGGCGAACTGGTAGGAGGTGGCGGTGGCGTTCTGCGTGTAGTGGGCCCAGGCCCCGCCGCCGATGGAGGCGGCGTGGTAGGAGGTCCAGGTCTCGATGTAGCCGCCGTTGAAGGTGAGATTGCCCCCGTTGCCACCGCCTCCGCCGCCGATGGCGGCCCCGTAGCCGTTGGTCCCGTCGCCGGCTCCGCTGGAGGTGGCGGTGATGATGCCGCCGTTGAAGGTCATGTCGCCGCCGTTCTCGTACTGCACGCTGCCGATGCCGGAGACGTGCAGGGCGCCGGTGACGGTGAGCTTGCCCGTGAGGAGGCTCCCGGCAGCGTCGCGCTCTGCGTTGTCGAGAAGGGTGAGGCGGTCGTCGCCCGCCTCGGTGCCGGCGGTGTAGGTCTTGCCGTCGTTGCCCACGAAGGTGGTGCCGGCGGGGATCTTGCCGGGGTAGCGCGCCGGGTCCATCTCGATGGGCTCGCCGACAGTGGTCACGTTGGGGATGTGGTCGTCGATGACGAGCTCGGTGCCCTCGCCGCAGTGGATGGCCGGGGCCCACCGGCCGGCGGTGGCGGTGAGGGTGTTGTCAGAGCCCTTCGCCAGGGTGATGTGCAGGCGCGTTTTCGGCTCGATAGTCTTGCCATCGGCGTCGCGGTTGCGCTCGATGTGGCAGGGAATGGGCGCGTTGATGTTCACGTTGTTCAGGACGATGTTCGCCTGAACGCCGGGGTTCACCCAGATGGTGACGTTCTGGGCTGTGTCAGGGAAGCCGTCGGTGGAAAGGGTGAGCTCGGCCGAGCCCTTGATGACGAGCTTGTGCAGATCGTCGACGAGCGTGTTGCCGCCCGTGCGCGCATGGCGCGTGTAGGTTTCCTCGACGAACTCGAAGTCGACGCCGGGCGTGCCGCCGGCGACGTTGATGCCAAACCGGCTGCGATCCTCGGCTTGGGCCGCGGGCTCGTCGGCCGCATCGGCCGCACCGGCTGCCTCGGCATTGGCGCCGGCTTCTGCCGCGCTCTCGGTGAGGGGGAAGGTGCGCGCCACGCCGGCCGCGAAGGCCGCGATGGCGGCGGAGGGGCTGCTCTGGCCCTCGTCCTCGGGAATCGAGGAGGCGTCCGGGTCAGCCGGAACTGCGCTCGCATCCGAGGCGCCCTCGGGGATGTCCGAGGGACTTGACGGAGTGTCGGCCTTATCGGCCGGCTCCTCTAAAAATGCTTCCGGGGGGGGGTCTCACTGCTCGAGCCCTCGGCGGCAAACGCGCCGGTGGGCATCATGAGCCCGCAGGCGAGCACGGCCGCCAGCGCTCCGCGCAGCAGCTTGCTCCTGGCACTCTCTCTCATAATCGACGCTCCTTCTCTGGGTTCGCATCGTCTCGCGATGATTGGTTCGTCATTCGGGTACGCGAAGCGTTGCCGAACTGTCAGCGTATCGTCAGCGAGTGTACACCTTCGCCCAGTTGAGCGCAAGGATGAGCGGCACGGTAAGCGATGCTCGGCATCGCGGCTGGCCGGTGGCGGCCCGAGGGGGGAAGAGATGCCCGACGGCGCCCGGAAACGGAGCGGGCCGCCCGAAGGCGGCCCGGCTGTGCACGGTGTGTCAGGGGGAGTCCTACCAGTTGCAGGGGGCCTCGCCCTTCTCCTGGCGCTCGGACTTGAAGATGGTGTCCGGCACCTCCTCGCCGTGGTAGCACTTCACGGCTCCCTTCTCCTCGAGCTCGGCAATCTGCTCGGGGGTGTAGCCGTACTTCTCCAGGTACTCGGCGGTGTGGTAGCCGATGGGCTTGGACAGCACGATCGGCGGGTCGCCGAAGCCGGCGAAGCGGATGGGCGTGGTGGGCAGCGCGTGCTCGCCGAAGGCGTCGTACTTCACCTTGCGAATGGCGTCGTTCACGTAGGCCTCGTCGTCCTTCAGGATGTCGGTGAAGCGGAAGACCTTCTGGCTCGGCACGTCCCACTCGGCCAGGATCTTCAGCCACTCCTCCAGGTCCTTCTTGGCGAAGCCCTCGTCGAGGATGGTGATGAGCTCGGGCTGCAGGTGCTCGGCCTTCACATTCTCGATGGTGGAGAAGCGCGGGTCGTCCACCAGATCGTCGCGGCCGATGATCTTCATCATGTCGTTGTAGTAGCGGTTGTGCTGCGGCTGGCAGATGTAGAGCCACTTGTCGTCGGCGGTCTTGTAGGTGTTGTTGAAGGGGTTGGGCACGTCGGTGCGGGACTTCGGGTAGTCGGCGCCGAACTGCTGGGCGCACAGGCCGATGGAGCCGCCCCAGATGGCGGAGTGGTACAGGTTCACGACCACCTTCTCGCCCTCGCCGGTGCGCAGCTTGTTCACGAGCGCGCCGAGCAGGCCGGCGGCCATCATGATGGCGGTGTTGTAGTCGCCGAAGGCCTGCGGGGGAATGGCCGGGGAGGTGTCCTTCTCGGGGAAGGTGCCGGCGACGCCGCCGCGGGCGGCCCAGCACACGGCGTCGTAGCCGGGGGCGTGGGCGAACTCGCCGAACTCGCCGTAGCCGCGCATCTGGCCCCAGATGAGACCCGGGAACTCCTTGTGCAGGGTCTCGTAGTCGAGCCCCAGCTTCTGCAGGGCGGCGGTGCGCATGTTGTTCATGAAGATGTCGGCCTCGCCGATCATCTTCTTCGCGATGGCCAGGCCCTCCGGGTCCTTCAGGTTCAGGGAGACCCAGTTCTTGTTGGTGTTGTTGAGGTCGATGGTGGGATCCTCGGTGTCGGTCAGCTCGCAGCCGAAGCCGGGGCCCTGGGTGCGCTGGGTATCGCCGGCGAAGGACTCGATCTTGATAACCTCAGCGCCCATCTCGGACAGCACGCGGACGGTGGCCGGCGCGGCCACGTAGGTGCACATCTCGACGACCTTGATCCCGGCGAGGGGGCCGTAGCCGTTGAGCTTTTCGGTAACGGTCATGGCGACAACACTCCTTTCCTGTGTGGTTGGTCGGGCGGTTCGTTTGTTTGCAAAGCTATCTTCTCAGGGTTAAGGGGTGCAATCTACGGATAAAAATAAAGATATGGGTAAAAATGCTACGATTTTGTAGAAAAAGATTCCGTTGGATTGAAGATTCTTCCTATGCAAACAGGACAAGAAGTTTAAAATGTTCCCAACACGGAGCATCGCGCGGCGGCCCGGCGTACGGGATCGGGCGCCGCGGTGTACCCCGCTGCCTCGGAGCGCGCCGACCCCCTTGCGGAGCCCCGGCGCGCGGGGCCGGGGGCCGGAGGGCCGCGCCGGTGCGGCTTACTATATATAAGAGAGAGGACGGCATCGTGGACTTCGCCTTGAACGACGAGCAGAGCAAGCTGATTGGCGCCTTCCGCGCCTTCGGGCAGGAGACCTTCACGCCCGAGCGGGTGGCCAAGTGGTGCCGCGACCAGGGCCTGCCCGACACAGTGATGAAGGAGTTCGTCGATCTGTACTACGACACGGCCGAGCCCGACGTGCCGGCCGATGTGGCCCACTCGCTGCTGTCCCAGGCGCTCATCGTGGAAGAGCTCTCGCGCTGCGCCGGCACGAGCCTTCCCTTCCAGGCCGACCTGTTCAACCTGCAGATCATGCGCGGGTTCGCCGGCGATGGCGAGGCGGTGTCCATCGTGGAGGACTACCGGGCCGACGGGCGCCTCATGTTCGCCCTGGCCGTCTCCGAGCCCGACGGCGGCTCGGACTCCATGGCCATGAAGACCTCGTGCGAGACCGTGGACGGGCGCCTGCTTCTGAACGGGCGCAAGTCCTACGTGAACAACGGCGAGTACGCGCCCTACATCCTCACCGCGGCCATCGACCGGGACGATGCGGGCGAGGGGAAGTACCCGCCGCTGTCGTTCTGGCTCATCCCGCGCCATGCGCCAGGCATCAACGCGGTGCCCATCAGCAAGATCGGCCAGTCGATGCTGCCCTTCGCGCTTATCTCCTTCGACGACGTGGAGCTGGATCCGGCTTGGCGCCTCGATGACGCCCAGGGCGGCTTTCGGCGCCTGTTCGAGCTTCTCGAATACGGGCGCGTGCTCTTATGCGCCTCGAGCCTCGGCATGGCCCAGGCGGCCATGGACGACGCGGTAGAGCATGCCCGCAGCCGCAAGGCCTTCGGCATGCAGGTGGGCCGGTTCCAGCAGATAGAGACCATGCTCACCGACATGGAGGTGCGCCTGCGCAACATGCGCTCCATGGTGTACCGCGCCGCGTGGGCGGTGCAGGCGGGCGACGAGGAGGAGCGGTTGGAAGTGGCCCTCATGAAGCGCTACGTGCCGAAGGCCGCCGTGGAGGTGGCCTCGGACGCCATGCAGATCCTGGGCGGTCTGGGCTACACCGAGGGCTCCCGGGTGAGCCGCATCTGGGAGGACTGCCGCGGCAACCAGATCGCCGAGGGCACCGACCAGGTGATGGTCTACATCGCCGCGCCGCTCATCATGGAGAAGTACCGCAGCTTCTAGGGGCGCTCGGGACGCGGGGCCCGCGCATGCCCGCGCCCGATCCCGCCCGGCGCGGGGCCGCCGCCGGCATGTCCGCGCCGGCGCCGATAGACAAGGTTTCGAAAGTGGGGGAGAAATCTCCCACTTTCGCTTATCTGGGAATCCTATCGATCATAATTCATTCCAATATTCGGACAGATCGTTTACTTTTGTCCTATATTTAACTCGAAATACGGTCAAATCACTCAACATTGTCCGTGCCAACGGAGCCCTTTTTGGGGTAAAACTAGCATGACGGGTAAAGAGAGAGCCCGTCATGCTAGTTCTTTCAGGGGTTCGACGTTTGCGCACGGTTTCATCAATCGACTGAGGAGGTTTACCTTGAGTGCGACCGCTACCAAGGAGAAGATGAGCATCCGCCATCTTCTCGTCGTGCTGACCGGCATCATGATCACGTTCGGCTGCTCGGCGCTGTGCTTCTCCACCTGGGGCATGTTCCAGCCCGTCGTGGCCGAGAGCCTGGGGGTTCCCACCACGGCCTTCGCCATGTACGTCACGGTGATGTACCTGACCATGACCGTCGCCTCGCCGTTCGCGGGCAAGCTGCTGCAGACCATGGACATCCGCATCCTGCTGTCTGTGTCCGCCGCGCTCGTGGGCTGCGCGTTCTTGCTGATGAGCTTCTCGAACACCATCGTGCTGTTCTACGTGGCCGCCGTGATGCTCGGCCTCGGCGAGATCACCATCCTGTGGCTGGCCATCCCCACGCTCATCAACCGCTGGTTCGTCGAGCGCGCCGGCTTCTTCATCGGGCTGTGCATGGCCTTCACCGGCATCGGCGGCGCCATTTGGAACGCCGTGTTCACCGCCCTCATCACGAACGGCTTCGACTTCCACACCCTCTACCTCATCTGGGGCGTCATCGCCCTGGTGACGAGCCTGCCCTTCACGCTGTTCTGCGTGCGCAATTCTCCCGAGGACTGCGGGCTGGCCCCCTACGGCGCCTCCATGCAGAAGGCCGCCGGCAATGCCGAGACCGCCGCGAAGCCGGCCGGCCTCGACGCCAAGTTCGTCATGAAGACCCCGATGTTCTACGCCATCTGCGTGTTCGCCGGCCTCATCAACATCGCCATCCTCATCGCCATGCAGTTCCCCACCTACACCAAGTCGCTCACCGACGTGGCCTTCGACGTGGTGGTCGTGGGCGGCGTCATGTCCACGGTCATGATGGTGGGCCAGGCCATCTTCAAGGTGGTCCTCGGCGCCGCGGCCGACAAGAACGCCAAGGGCGCGCTCATCTTCGCCTTCGCCGCGGGCGTGGTGGGCATCCTCTTGTGCTGGCTGTGCACCTTCTCCGACCTACTCATGTACGTGGGCGCCTTCATCTTCGGCGGCTGCTACGCCACCGCCGTGGTGCTCGTGCCGGTGATCTGCCGCCAGTCCTTCGGCACCCGCGAGTACTCGGTCATCTACTCCCGCGTGTCCACCGTGTTCAACTTCATCGCCGCCTTCGCGGCCATGATCTGGGCGTGGCTGGGCTCCACCTTCGGCTTCACGGTGGAGTTCATCGTGGCGCTGGTGCTTCTGGTGGTCATCCTGCTGCTCGGCTTCTTCATCTTCGGCCAGGCCGCCAAGTACAAGAAGGACTGGACTACGGAGTAGGCTCTAAAAGCCGGCTCCATACCATGGATAGAGGCGGGGAGCGCGGACTCCCCGCTTTCTACAGGTATAGGAAATACCAATTTCCACGCAGCGGGAAAATCGGCTAGCATCAGGGCAACTGAGTTTTCGCGCCGCCACGCGCGGTTTTCCCGCCAAGCTGTTGCCGAGATGTCCGCAGAGGGGCCGCCCGATAGGGCCGGCCCGCCTTCGCCCGCGCCACCCGAGGGGGTACCATGAACCTGTCCCAGCTCAACTATTTCAAGAAACTGGCTGAGGTGCTGCACTACACGCGGGCCGCGCAGGAGCTGTTCATCACCCAGCCCACCTTGTCGGGCGCCATCTCGTCGCTGGAGAAGGAGCTGGGCGCGCCCCTGTTCGAGCGCAACGGGCGCTCGGTGATGCTCACCCCCTACGGCGAGGTGTTCTACGAGCATGTGTGCCTGGCCCTGCGCGCCATCGACGACGGGGTGGCCGCCGTGAGCGCGCGCTCGAGCGCGTCGTTCGGCACCGTGAACCTCGGCACCACGTTCACCACCCAGGACCACTACCTGCCCACGCTCATCAAGAACTTCGAGGACGCCTTCGACAAGCGCGTGGTGGTGAAGGTGTCCCAGGGGTTCACCAACTACCTGACCGAGTCGCTGCACCGGGGCACGCTGGACGTGGCCTTCTGCGGCAAGCGCGACAACGAGGGCGACATCGCGTACTTCCCGGTGAAGTACTGCGAGCTGGCCCTATACGTGCGCGACGACCACCCGCTCGCCCAGGAGAAGGCGGTGCCCTTCGCCGCCCTGAACGACGTGGACCTGCACACCTACCGGCGCGGCACGCCCATCGGCAACCGCGTGGCGAAGATGCTCGAGGAGGCCGACGTGGCCGGCGCGCACCTGAACTACGACGACGATGTGTCCATGGGGTCGTTTCTCTCCTACAACGGGGGCAGCGCCGGCGCGCTCATGCTGGACTCGCTGGGCGCCCAGCTGTTCAGCAACCTGCGCCAGGTGCGGGTGGAGGGCATCCCGCCGCGCTTCTACACGGTGTACCTGGCCTACCACAAGAAGCACGTGCACTCCCGCGCCGTGACCGACTTCATCGACTTCGTGAAGGCCTACCCGGGAAACGACGCCCCGCTTCTGGAGGGGGAGGAGTAGCCGTTTGGCACCCGGCGGGGTGCTCCGTAGCGCCGCCAGCGGCAGTTTTGGGCCTTGAGTGGGGAAATTGCGGCCAGGGCTAGCCGCGAGCCCCCGTATATGGTATAAATCTGATGCTGCGCAAAGAGCCGCGCAGACATACTTTCGCATTCGAGGAAGTGGGCATGTCCCGCTTTCTTTTGTTGTAGGGGCCCAAAACCCCGGCGGAAGACGAAGAGGAACCGACGACGAGCAGAGGAGGCATACGTGCTGACGGGCAAGGAGAAAAGCCTGCTTGAGGCCATGGAGCCCCGGGCCGCCTCCGAGGGCGTTGAGATCGTCACCGTGGAGATCGCCGGCGCCAAGCGCGCGCCCACCATCCGGGTGTACATCGACGCGGAGGGCGGCGTGAGCTTCGACGAGCTGGCGCGCACCCAGGCGTGGATCGGCGAGCTCATGGACGAGATCGACCCGTTCCCCGGCGCCTACATGCTGGAGGTGTCCTCCCCGGGCATCGACCGCCCGCTGCGCACGCCCGAGCACTTCGAGCGGTTTGCCGGCGAGGAGGCCAGCGTGAAGACGCGCGGGCCCATCGACGGGCGCAGCTCGTTTACCGGCACGCTCGCCGGCACCCGCGACGGCGCGGTGCTCATGGTGGTGGACGGCGCGGAGCTGTCCATTCCGTTCGACGCGATCAAGAGGGCCCGGCTCAAGGGCACCGTTGATTTCAGCTCATAGGGAAAGGAAGTCAGGAAAAGTGGCAAGTTCAGAGTTGATCGAGGCATTGCAGGCGCTGGCCCATGAGCGCAAGATCGACGAGTTCTACCTCATCGAGCGCTTGGAGCAGTCGCTCGCCAAGAGCTACGAGCGCATCTTGGATCTGGAGTGGGACGCGCGCGTGACCATCGACCGCCAGACCGGCAAGATCTACGTGTACGAGCTGGTGCCCGTCGGCGAGCCCGACGAGGAGACCGGCGAGTACAGCGAGTTCGAGGAGCGCGACGTGACGCCGGCCGACGTGAGCCGCATCGCCGCCCAGAACGCCAAGGGCGTCATCTCCTCGCTCGTGCGCGAGGCCGGGCGCCAGTCCATCTACGACGAGTTCCGCTCGCGCGTGGGCGACCTGGTCACCGGCACGGTGCTCCAGGGCACGCCGGACTTCACCATCATCAAGATCCGCGACGGCGTGGAGGCGGAGC
>NZ_CAUASN010000024.1 GCF_958431955.1 uncultured Adlercreutzia sp.
GGTCTCGGGATCGGGGGTAAAGCCGGGGAGGACGGTGCCCTGGTTCCGCACCGCCTCGAGAAGCGCGTCCAGGTTGGGCGGCGCCACGACGCTCGACCAGTAGATGCTCTCCCCGTAGCCGTCATCGCCGTAGGCGCTCTCCAGGGTGCTCTGGCCGTCGACGACAAGGACGGTGCCCCCGCCGATGGCCACACCCGCGCCTACGGCCGCCCCGCCCGTGCCGGCGGTGCTGAAGAGGCTGTTGCCGCCGTGGAGGTACACCTGGTCGACCTGGATGGTGCCCGTGCCGCTCACGGCCGCGCCACCCTCGCCGAACCAGCCCTCGCCGCCGAGAGCCACCAGCGTGCCGGCGCCGACGATGGAGCCGTGGTCCAGCTGCACCGCCGCCCCGCCCGTGGTGGTGAGGTTGGTGGCGCCTCCGGCGTACACGCCGAGCACCGCGCCCTCCTCGAGGACGAGGGTCCCGTTGCTCACCAGAAGGCCGCCCTGGCCAAGAGACGGGGCGCCGGTGACGGGGTCGAGGCCCGACGCGGCCTCGTCGCCGCGGATGTACACCTGCCCTGACACCTTCACAGTGCCCTCGGCGACCACCACGGGCCTGGCGTTGCTGCGGGCCTCGTCGCCGTTGGGCAGATAGTTGGTATGGGAGTAGATGAGGGAGTCGGTGAGCGTGGCGCCGTCGCGCAGGACGATCTGGCCGCTCATGGAGGCACCGGATAGGAAGCCCGTCTCGCCGCCGTAGGCGTTGTAGTTCATGCTGAACGTGCCGCCCGCCTGCACATCCACGATGCCGTTGACCACCGAGTCGCGCAGCGACACCGTGCCCCCGTCCTCCACGACGATGCGCACGCCGCTGTTGATCTCCATGTTCACGATGGTCAGGTTGCAGCCGGCGGGCACGATGAGCGTCTGGGTGGGCGCCGCGCCGTCGGGCACGACCTCGCCCAGGTAGCCGTAGGTGCCGCTCTCGTGCGAGCCGTACCATGCCTTCACATCCGCCGGCACGACCACCACCTGCTCCTCGCCCGCCGGCGCGAAGGAGTGCATCGTCCAGGGCTCCATGTCGTACATGTACTTGCCGTCCGCCGTCTGGGTGCAGTTCTCCAGGATCAGCTGGTCGCTGAGGTGCTCGTGGCCCGTGTAGACGCGGAAGACAAGCTCGTTGCTCGTCGCGGTGCGCCCCTGCTCGTCGGTGACGGTGACCGAGACGGGGTAGGCCCCGGCCCGCGCGGGCGTGCCGCTCAGCGTGAGCGAGCTGTCGAAGGGGGAGTAGAGGGCGGTCATGCCGCTGGCCGCGTCGAGGCTCACCGAGCAGTCGGCGCCGGAGACGGCCACGGTCGAGTCGGCCAGGGGCAGCCAGTCCTCCTCGGCCGGCTCGGTCTCGGCGTCGGCGGTGAAGGCCGCCTGCACCTCCACGTTGCTGTTCTTGTTCACCGACACGTTCGTCGAGGCGCCGGTGATGGCGTCGTAGCCCACCTGCCCCTCGACTGCCGGCTCGAAGCTGCCCACCAGGCGAATATGCAGCTGGCGCGTATCGCCCTGCTCCGTGTTCTCGTCGGCCGGCTCTACCGTGAAGGTGCCCCCGGTGATGATGACCTTGAAGCGCACGTCGCCGTACTTCGTGCTGAGTACCGTGAGAATGTCGCCCGACTGGAAGGGGGTGTAGCTGGCGTTGGCGAAGTGGATGCCGCGGGCGTCGAAGAAGGTGCTCTCGGTGTACACCTTGTAGCGGGTGCCGGTGACGACCGAATCGGTCTCCTCGAGCGCCGTGCCGTTCCAGAGCACCCCGCTGACGGTGGAGAGGAAGTCGTCGGCCCCCTCGAAGTCGACGACGAAATCGTAGCCGCTCCTCACCACGGGCGTAATGGTCGCCTCCACGGGGTCCTGCGCCTCGTCCCCGCTGCCGTCTCCCCCGTCGGGGGCTTCGACATCGGGGGCGCCGCCCGTCACGACGGTGGCCGTGTGGCTGTTCGCGTTCAGCAGGAGCGTCAGGTCGGAAAAGCCCTCGGCGCTGATGACGCAGGTGCCCTCGGTGCCGCCGAATCCCTCGCCGACGTAGAGCGCGCCCGCGGAGGTGTCGGCGTAGAAGGACGTGTTGTTCCACACGCCGTAAGAGGAGCTTGCCCGGGCGTACGCGATGCCGTTCACCGTCACGGAGCTGATGTGGGAGAGCCACTCGCCGCCCTCGAAGGTCAGCTTGAAGTCGTAGCCGAAGTTCGACTCGCATCTCGTGAGCGTCGGTGCGGTCGCGTCGGCGCTTTGGGCGACGACGCGCGGCGACGGCTCGGCTGCGGTCGGGCTGTCTGCGGTTGCGGCGTCCTCGGGCGCGCGGACGCTGGCGATGCCGGATTCCGCGTCCGAGCCGTCGACTTCCTCCTCGGCTGCGGGCGCCTGCTCTGCGAGGGCCGGCGCCGCCTCCGGTTCGGCGGCCGCCGGCTCGCCTGCGGGGCCGGGCACCTCCGCGTTTTCGCTCGGGGACGTTTCCGCATCGGCGATTGCCGGGTCGGTCTCGCTCTCGAGCGCAGGCGCCTCGGGCGTAGCCGGCTCGCCGGCGTCGTCGTGCTCGCCCGCGGCCGCCGCCTCTGCTTCGGCAAACGCGCGGCCGGGCTGGGCCGCCACGAGCGCCGATGCGGAAAGGGGCGATCCGAGCGCGAGGGAGAGGGCCATGCACGAGGCAATGCCCTTCCGGTAACCCTTGACCATATTCTCTTCTCCTATCGTTGGGGCCATGCCAAGAAACAGTAGTTAACTTTGGCTTACTTTTATCCTACTGCTCTTTCCCCATCCGTCAAGAGTTAAATATGACTAACTTTATCTGAATTGCTTTTCGGTGGTTCGCGGAACCCTGACCCCGCTCTCTTCCCGCTCGGGGTCAGCGCTTCAGCAGCTTATCGAGCAGGGCCTGGCGCGACGAGACGCCGCACTTCTCGTAGATATGGCGAATATGGGTCTTCACGGTGCTCTTCGAGAGAACAAGCTCCTGCTCGATGTAGGGGACGTCTCGGCCCTTCGAGATCAGCTCCAGCACTTCGCGCTCCCGGGGCGAGAGGCGCATGGCTTCGGCGAACGCGTCGATCTGCATCCCGGCAGGGTCGCCGGAACGCTCCGTCGCGCCTTCCGCTGCCTGGTCCTCTCCGCTATTTCCGGCGCACGAAGCCCCCTTGCGCACGATGTCGTACACGTGGGGCATGGGCCCCAGGAGAAGAGCCACTAGGGTGAGAAGTCCTGCTCCGCCGAATACCGTTCGGCTGGTGAAGTCGAACAGATCGAGCGCCGGGTTCAGGTACAGTCCCATGACGAGCCCGTCCGCCATCACCATGGCGCCTGCGCAGAGGCAGGCCAATCGCAGGAGGGGCAAATCCCAGCTGGCTGTCCCGTCTTCCCGATAGTAGAGGAGCAGCGCCATAATTATGAAGAGGAAAATGACGATGCGGCCGGCCTCGGCCACTCCGATGGGGGCGCCCCCTGGTAGATGGTAGGGGAAGGTCGCAAATCCCACGGCGACGGCGAAAAACCCGCTGGCGCACACGAGGGGCAGTCGGAGGGCTTGGCGCCGAGCCAGGGCGATTCCCAGACCCGAGAAGAGCGCGATGAGCGCGGCGGCGATGAGCGCGGGCTCGGTAAGATGGCCGAGCGACGGCGCTTCGGGGCTGCCGGTGAGGGGAGCGAGAAGGGGGCTCGCCTCGGAGAAGAGGGAAACGGGGAAGAGGCTGAGCAGCAAATCGGCTACAAATACCGCCAGCACCACGGAGAGGGTCAGCACGCGCGGCAGGGGAACGTCCGCGCCGCTTCTTCGCGGGGCCGGGTCATCTGCGGTCGGCTCGCCTGCCTCGATGTCGTACGGAACATGTGCGGCAAGGCCCCAGGCCATGCCCAGGGGCGCCCCCAGGGAGGCGCCGAGGAGCATGAGCCCCCGAGGGGCGATGCTCAGGACGATGAAGGCGAGGCTGGCTCCCAGCAAGCTGCGCAGAATGAGAAGGAGAGCCTGGGAGGTCTCGAGGCGGACCAGCGCAAGCCACCAGGCGCAGCCTCCCAGTGCCAAGGCGGCTCCGAGCAAGGTGTCTCCCGCCACCATGGCAGACGGGGCGTCGTCGAAGAGCATCCCCGCCCGTAGCATGACCGAGGCGCTTATGGCGCAAGCGAGGACGAGGGCGGCCGTGCGGGTACGCGCGAGTTGGTGTCGCAGCTGCGCTGCGGCAAGGCATGCGACGAACGCGACGAGGACGCCCCCGTCGCAGGAGAGGGTGAGGGGGATTTGCCATGCGAGGGCGACGGGCAAGTCGGTATAAAGCGCACCCGACAAGAGAACGCAAAGCACAAGCCATAGATAGCAGCCAAGGCCGACGCCTCTCGCGTCGATCTTCAAATGTCCGAACATCCGCAGTTCCCTCCTTCCCCATAGATTATAGCGTCTCATATGCGGGGTTTTCTATCGTCCCAACGGGTCGATGCTGGAAAACTTTCCGTAATTACTTCCGTCGGGTCGATGCTCTGATCAGGGATTCTCTCGTACAGTGCCACCGACGCGTCCGAGGCTTGCCTGTGCAAGGGGCCGCAGTGGACGAAGAAGGGCTCGGCGAGCGTGAGACGTGCGCCACGCGCTCGGCCGGGCTGCGAAGGAGAGAAAGGGAGGTCAGCTATGGCCGGAAGTAACACGATGCAAGATGCGATGAACGTCAGCCGCCGCGGTTTTCTGGGCGGCTTGGGGGCGGCCGCGCTCGGCGCAGGGGCCCTGGGATTGGGCGTGCTCGGCGGGTGCGCGCCGCAGCAGGGTGCGTCGACGAGCGCAGCCGGCGCCGAAGGGGGATCGTCGGCGTCCCTGGCCGAGACCGGTGCGGGGTCGCCCTTTGCGCAAATCAACCCGCAGGATTGGGAGTTCACGACGAACTCCATCACAGATTTTGCCGCCACGACGATGTTCTCCGAGCTGAAGATCGGCTCGCTCACGCTGAAGAACCGCCTCATCAAGTCTGCGGCGAGCTCCATGGTGCCCAACGACGAGCAGAAGGCGGTCGCCTACCATGGGCGCATTGCCGCGGGTGGCATGGGGGCTGTGCTCGTTGAGGGCAGCTATATCATGCTCGATCGCCTGGACAAGCGCGTGAATGTGGCGGACAACGATACGCGCATGACCATCGAGGAGAGTCCGCTCGAGGCTATTTGCGCCGAAGTGCACAGCCATGACGTGCCTTGCCTCGTCCAGATGAAGACGGCCACTCCCGGCATCGTGTATTTGTGGGAGAACATGGGCGAGGAGGGGGAGACTCACAAGGCGAGCTTGCTTTCCGATGCCGATATTCAGATGTACATCGAGGACACCATCGACGGTGCCGAGCGGCTCAAGGCCATCGGCTTCGACGGCATCGACCTGAACGCCGCAGGCGACAACCTGCCGGCTCGCTTCTTCTCGCGCTTCGGCAACGACCGCGATGCGGGCGACCCCTACGGGCCCGCGTCCATCGAGAACCGCACTCGAATCGCCTGCGACATCATTCGCGGCGTCAAGGAGCGCTGCGGCGCTGATTTCGTCGTGCAGGTGCTGGTGAACGGCGCCGAGGAAAACGATGGCGCTTTGGGCGACAATGCGCTGGTGAACACGCCCGAGGAGACGGCGGCTATCTGCCAGGCGCTTGAGGCGGCCGGTGCCGATGCCCTCGAGCTGCGCCTCGGAACCTTCACCTTCCATGAGGCCCAGTTCGTCAATGACGGCGCCTTCGCCGGATACGGCTACGACGGCGCCACGAGCTTCGGCACCTTCTACGACTTCAGCAGTCATTTCAGCGGATTGCTCGACGGGTCGCATTCCGGCTGCGGCCTCATCATGGGTGCGTGCAAATACGTGAAGCAGCACGTGTCCATCCCCGTGGGCGGCGCGGTGTTCATGGACCCGGCGCTCGCTCCCGACTATTTCGAGAATGCGCTGAACGACGGCACGCTGGACATGATCTATCTGCATCGTCCCGTCTCCAACTGCGACCCGGAATACGCCAACAAGCTGCGGGAGAACCGTATCGACGAGATCCGCCCGTGCTGCCGCTGCTTGAATTGCCTGGGCGGTCTGTGCCGTGTGAATCCCTGCAACAACTCGGTGTTCACCGAGGCCATGCCCGAGGGATACGAGGTACGTCCCGCCGATGGCGAGAAGAGCGTCATGGTGGTGGGCGGCGGTCCTGCCGGCATGGAGGCGGCGCGCGTGGCCGCGGAGCGCGGGTATGCCGTCACCCTGTACGAGAAGAACGGCCTGGGCGGTCTGCTCGATTTCGCCGAGATGGTGAAGGGAAAGCACGAGAGCCTGGGACGTCTGAGGAGCTATCTGTCGCATATGCTGGAGGTGCAGGGCGTCAACGTGGTCACAGGTCAGGAGGTGGATGCCGCCTTCGTGCGCGAGCAGAAGCCTGACGTGGTCATTGTGGCCGCAGGTGGCGTGCGTCCGGAGCTGGCGGCGGCGGGCACCGAGGCGACGCCCGTGATCAGCGTTGTCGATTTCCTTGCCAGCGAGGTTGGCGAGCGCGTGGTCGTGCTCGGCTTCAATGCCCAGGCAACCGACGCTGCGCATTACCTGGTGGCGCAGGGCAAGAAGGTGACGGTCGTCGCGCCGGAGCCCGCCGAGGCGTTCGGAACGGGCCAAGCTATGATGCTGAACGCTTTTGTGAAACCGGCTTTCTTCGCCGCCGGCGGTCGTATCATGCCCGAATGCACGCTCAAGAGCGTAGGCGATGGCGAGGTTGTCGTCACGAATAGTTTCGGGCTGGATGTGACGCTTGCCTGCGACTGCGTGGTGGACGCCTCGACCATGGCTCCGAATCCCGCCTTGGCCGATGAGTTGAGCGGCGAGTTCGACGTGTACACGGTGGGCGATGCCGCCGAGCCGTTGAGCATCCAGAACGCCATTACGACGGCGAACCTGACGGCCCGCAACTGCTAGCAACCGCGCACGCGGTCCCATGCCCTCCCTCGGCGGAGATCGGCCCCACGGCCGGTCTCCGCTTGCTTATGGAAGGGGTGCCGTTCGCCGCGCGTCTCAGAAATTTTCTCCACCATCGCACATTTCCGGCATCCCGAGCGTATTACCCTTGAAGGGCCTTTCACGCAGGGGCGCCTCTCTTCTCGATCGCTAGCACGGGAAGAGCGGTGCCCCCGCAGACGGACAAGAGGGAAGTGACGTGGATAACCGCCAGTTCAGAGTCATTGTGGACGCTTACGCCGACATGGTGTACCGCATCGCGCTCAACCAGACGCGGCGGGGCGCCGATGCCGATGACGTCGTGCAGGCGGTGTTCCTGAAGCTGTACGAGAAGCCGCCGGAGTGGCTCGGGTGCGCCTCGGTCGCCGATCAAGCCGACGGCGGCCGGCCTTCTCGCAGCACTCGCCATCCCGCCGCACCCGATGCGGCGGCCGACGAGCGCTTGCGGGCATGGCTCATCCGCGTGACGGTGAACGAGTGCCGAAACCTCTGGCGCACGCTGTGGCATCGTCGTGTGGAACTGCGTGAGGTGCACGACGCTGACACGGCGCCCTATGAGGAGCCGGCGTTCACGGAGCCGGCGCACGAGCAGCTTTACGCAGCTCTCGGCGAGCTTCCCGAGAAGTGCCGCATCGTGGTGCATCTGTTCTACTTCGAGGATATGGGCACCCGCGAGATCGCCGCGGTGCTCGGCATCAAGGAACCCACGGTGCGCACCCGCCTTGTCCGCGCACGGAAACTACTCAAGCAAACGTTGAAGGAGGCATGGGACGATGAGCAATGCCAGCCAGTACAAAGCCATGATGGGCGAGGTCCGTGCCTCTGCTAACCTCATTGGAAAGGTAAAGGGCATTCCCATGGAGAAGACGAAGAAACGCGGAGTTGCGCTGCGATTGGCCACGGCGACCTGCGCCGGCCTGCTCGGCGTATTCGTGGTGACGAACGGTGTGTGCTATGCCGCTACGGGCGAGACCTGGGTGGAGAAGGCCACCGTATGGGTGAACGGCGAGCCGATGGAGATGGACGTGCAAATGAGCCAGCAAGGTGATGTCACCGTGGGCACCATCGAGTACACGGTGGAGGACGCCGACGGCGAGGGCGGCGACATCGCCATGACGATGAGCGCCGAAGGCGGCGATTTCTCGGACACGACCTACACGATCAAGGACTACACCGCCGAGGGCGCCGATGCGGCTGACGGCGCAGCCGGAGGCATGGTTCTGGAATCCGACGACGGCCATGTGCTCCTGGTGCCCGGCGATGGCTCCCAGGCAGAGCCTATCGACATCACCGACCAGATCAACGCCCAGGGTGGCGCGACCGGCACCTTCGAGATGGACGGCGTCACCTACGTCTACCAGGTAAGCGGCGAGCCGGGCAACTGGCACGTGAACGTGCAGACGGAGACCGAGGCGCTCGGTACCTCCGCCGAGGCCTCTCCCGCCGCGAGCGTGGAGGCGCAGTAGGGCTTTCCATTTATCCCTTTAGAGTTTAGGAAAGACGGGCGTAGGGCGGTTCTGTTCGGTGGAACCGCCCTATTCGTGCGGTCTCTCGAAAGTTCGAGGCCTCTTCTACTTCGGTTGCTGCAGAATCTGCTTGATGAGCTCGGTTTGGCTGTGCACATCGACTTTGCGGTAGATATTGCGCGTGTGGGTGCGCACGGTGGCAACGGATATGAACAGCTTTGCGGCGATCTCGTCGGCCGTGTTGCCCTCGGCGAGCTCGACGAGCAATTCCCCTTCTCTTCGGGTGAGGTTGGCGAGCTCTGCTATCGTCTCGCAGCGTGCCTTAATGACCTCCCTGGGAATGGCGGTCGATGGAGCGTGGAGCAGCTTCTGGCTTCTCTTGCCGCAGAAGGCGATGAAAAGCAAAATGCCCAATACGAGTGAGACGAGGTAAAGCTGTTCGAAAGTTATCAGCTCGGTCTGCACCACCGCACCGCAGGCGAGTTGGCCTGCGGCGAGGCCGATGGTTTCGGCGGTGACGCAGCATACCACGAGGGGAAGAACGGCCGCATTCCCCTGCTTGGCCAACGCAACATAGGATACCTGGCTGAAGATGTTCACGCTTGAATAGGTTGCGAAGAAGATGAAGCAGACGGCTCCAAATCGCGATCCCCAGAACAACGGCACGAGGAGCAGCCAGAGTACCATGAGCTTTGCTGCTGACTGCAAGCAGGATACGAAATCGGTATCTGCTCGGCGGCTGAGTATGGTCAGGACGACGAGACTTGAAAAAATCGTTGCAGCCGTCCAGACCAGGGGCGAGAACGCGCTCGAGCAGAGATCGGCAAGCTCAAGAAGGGTGCCCGCGCATAAGCCCAGCACGAAAACGGCAGCGACAGCGGGCAGAAAGCTAGAAATTTGAAGCTGATTGGCCGCATCGTTCGCTGGCGGAACTGCCTGCTGGGATCTCCAGGCTCTGAGGAGGCACCACGGAGAGATGGGGATGAGCAATAAGGTGAAAATACAGGAGAGCAGCATGCTCGATGTCGCTATGGCGTTGACGGCGGCGAAAAGGGCGGCTGCCAGGGCATAGCCAAGGGCAAGTACTAAACAGGTTTTTCTTGCCCCGATTGAGCAGTAGTACTCGCCCCACCCGAACACAAGAACCGACAGGCCGAGCCTTGTGCACGGGATGGCTGCGGACGTGATCCAAGAGACGTCGACGCCGAGGGAGGGGAGCATACCGGCGACGTTGCCTGCGATCAGCGCGAAGGTTGCGCCTGCGAGTAGCCAGTGGTTTCGATGCAGCGAGCCCAGGCGACGGGAGCAGACGACGATAATCGCGGCCAATATCAGGTAGAGGATATATTCAGTGATAACTGCCGTCGGGAAAAGGCTATCGGCGGAGTCGAAGGGAGGGGCGAGCGCGGAACCAAATGCTGCGCTTGAGAACCAAACCAGCCACTGGAAGCTGACGATTGCGTTCCCGCATCCCCATAGTATCTCGCGCTGCACCATCACACTCCCCTGCATGTTTTCGCAATACAAACCAATCCTATCATGACGACCGCTTGATTGGATGCGCTCTCGGCGCTCCGCTGCTCGCAAAAACCGGCGGGACGGTCAATTACCCAAAATTGATGAGGCGTTTCGGGCTCTTTTCATCACCTATTGGCATGGACGTGGACGATATTTATCGGAGACGATGGTCAT
This sequence comes from uncultured Adlercreutzia sp., assembly GCF_958431955.1. Taxonomy (GTDB): domain Bacteria; phylum Actinomycetota; class Coriobacteriia; order Coriobacteriales; family Eggerthellaceae; genus Adlercreutzia. The sequence continues at coordinate 10,123 of NZ_CAUASN010000024.1, forward strand.
CCTTCGGATGCCTGAGTTCCCATGCCTCCGAAGGGATGAGAGGGCGCAAGGGCGCTCTGCCAATCAATCGGAAGGAGAGGTGGAGATGATCGAGGTATCAAGAAGGAGCTTCTTCAAGGGAGGTGCTGCGGCGGCCTTGGGCGGCGCAGCACTGCTGGCTCCAGGGGCACTTGCAGGATGCGCGTCGGGCGAATCGACGAAATTGGGGAACAGCGGCTCGGCCGAGGCGCTTGCACCGGGGGTTCCTGTCATATACGACGCGGATGTGGTGGTCGTGGGCTCCGGTGTGGCGGGGCTGCAGGCCACCATCGTTGCCGGCGAAGCGGGTGCGAACGTTATGGTAATCGACAAGAAGCGGTTCGGCCACTCGGGAAGCTCCGGCATGCAGACGTCGGGGGCTATGAGCTCCAGCGAATTCGAGATCGACGGGGACAATCCCGAGGTTCACTTGGAAGATGCGGTGATAACCGGCCGCTACATCGTTGATCAGCAGCTTGGGAAAGAAGTGCTGCAGGCCTACTACGACGATCGAGTACTCATGGAATCTGAGAACGACGGGAACCTCATGATGCGTATCCCGCAGACGGGAACGCCTCTTATCGGTTTGAGCAAGGGACAACATCGCCGGTGGATCGGGTACCGGAACTTCAATCTTGCTCGCAAGGCCGAGGCCACGGGTGCCCGAATCGTTGACAGTTGCACAGTCACGAAGATCCTGACTGACGAGAACGGGGTTGTTTGCGGCGTCACTGCGTTGGATTTTAAAACGGGGCAGTTCTTTGCCGTGCGAGCCAAAGCCGTCATCTTGGCAACGGGCGGCGTTAATGCGAATTGGGGCGCTGCGGATGTGACGGGTAAGTACAGTGGCAGCGCGAGCGGCTTGGTTGGAGATGGTCACGCTTTGGCACTGCCCCTCGGCGTCGAATTTCGCGATCTGGAGTTCCGTTCGCACAAGGGCGATGGAAAGTTGCTGTGCGCCCCGGTGGGCATTGGCCTTGCGGGTGCTGCCTGGGAGCCGGGGCTGCAGGGTGCTGAGACCTGGACCGACAAAAACGGCGATCGGGTTTTCCCTGACATTGAAAGCGAGGAGGAGTTGTCGGCCCGCGAAATGGCTGTGAAGTTCTACGATTTAAAGAATCGAGGGCTGCTCGGTCCCAACGGAGGGGTGTTCGCCAAGATGAACTTGGTTGGTGGGGATGATGTAGGCTCACCCAACGAGCACGTGTACACTCAATACCAGTTGAGCTGGGAGGCCAATGGCGCATTGCCGGAAACTGTGGAAGTGGCCCCAGTTAGCGTGTACGATTACGGTGGCATCGTTACGGATGTTAACGGTGCGACAGGCGTGGAAGGTTTGTTCGCGGTGGGGGAGTGCGCCATGCATTCGGGCGCTGCTTATGGCTCGTTTCGTATGTACTCATCGGCTATGGTTATTGGTCGGCGCGCGGCCCAGGCCGCTGTCGCTCGCGCCCAGTCGACGAACGGGCCAACGCTCAATGAGGACGAGGTAGTCGGTGAGCGAGACCGTTTGGATGCCCTGCTTTCCAATGACCCCCACGATGGTATTAGCGTTATTGATCTGCGGCGCAAGGTTCAGGATGCGGCTTGGCTCGGCGCAGGAGCGCTCCGGAGTGACGCCGCGTGCCAGGCGGCTTTGGAGGCGCTCGACGAGTGCGAGGCGCTGGTGCCGAGCATGCGCGTCGACGGTAAGAGTCGCCTGTGCAATCTGAACTGGTTTGACGCCATTGAGGTACCTCATATGATCGCGGCGAGCCGCATGGTGATTATGGCCTGTCAGGCGCGTACCGAAAGTCGTGGTACCCATATGAGGGCTGACTATCCCCTGGAGGATAACGACAACTGGCTGAAGAACGTCTACGTTTTCGAGCGGGATGGGAAGATTGTCACCGAGGTACGCGAGGTTGTCGGGGGCGACGTGGCGCTTCCCGAGGGCGGAACGGAAGACCAGGGCGGCGGCACGATCGAGCTTGATTGGCAAAACTGGGCGTAATGCTCCGGCAAAGAAAGGTGGCAATTTCATGGCAAAAGTAAAAGTACTTCGATTTGATCCCAGCGTGGATGGCGAACCCTATTACAGCGACTTTGAGGTGCCGGCGACTGAGGGCATGTCAATCCTGCAAGGACTGCACTACATTCGCGAGCACTTTGAGCCCATCTCCTACGAGTATAGCTGCCGCGCGACCAGCTGCGGCATGTGCGGCATGAGCGTGAACGGCACACCTGTTTTCGCATGCTGCACGCCCCTCGAAGACGACGAGGAGTATACGATCGAGCCGCTTGACCGTTATCCGGTGATCAAGGATCTAGTGGTGGATCGTTCGGCGGTCGAGCGTCGTATTCATCATGTTATGCCACAGTTTGCGCGAGCGAGCGAGATGACCATGCCGGCACCAGTCAGCGAGGACAGCTACATGTCCGTATCCATGCTGCAGCAGTGTCGTGATTGCGGTATCTGCATGTCAGTGTGCCCGGTGGTGGAAGTGGCAGGCACCGACGAGTATTCCGGCCCTGAGGTGATGGTGAAGATCGCTGCCCGTTATTTCGATGATCGGGAGGGTCTGTCGGCCATGCGTCTGGGTCAGGCTGTCGGGGAGGGGCTGTTCAAGTGCCTTGAATGCGGGACGTGTACCTCGGTCTGTCCCAAGGGAGAGTTGATCAAGGTGCAGGATTTCCCCTACTCTTTCATCGACCATGTTCGGCATTTCCAGCAGATGAAGGAAGATGCTCGTGCCGCGGGGCTTGAGCCGATCGAGCCGGAGGAGCCAAAGCCGTTGGATGACTACTTCTGTATCTAGCTTTTCGGATTCGGTTCAGGCGGCAAGGGCGTAGGATGGTGTCCTCCCCACGACCGTCCTACGAGCACCTCGTTTTCATACTGCATACAGAGCCTGCGCGAAATCGGTGACGGCGCACCTCCGCCGAGGCCTCTCCCGCCGCGAGCGCGGAGGCGCAGTAGGGTTCTTCTCGCTTCCGCGGACTTCCGAGTAGCAGCCCCCGCCCCGGGCTATCCCGCGGCGGGGGCTTTCGCGAAGGCTATCGGCCGCGAAATGGCTTGGAATCGACGGTTTTGTTACCGCGGACGGTGGATTCGGCTCGGAAGCGTAATATCTAGCGGGCGTTTCCCCAGGTGACGTATTACCGCCGGTGTTTCTCGCGCGAATTCGGTAACAAAAACGGCGATTCCAAGCCATTTCAGCGCAAAATAGGTTCGGGAAGCGCCGAGGGAAGGAAGCGGATATGGCGAAGCGGGCCGAGCAGGTCTTCAATCATGCGGTGGTGCGCCTGCGCGAGGGCCAGAGCGCGCTCGACACCCTGCACGAGCACCGCGAGGAACTGGCGAACCAGATGCTCGCGCGCCTTGCCGGCAGCGACGAGTTCTCCGCCATGCTCGAGCGCAATTTCGCGCCCTATCGGCGTCTGATGACCTACTACGAGTGCGCCATGATGGAGGTGGAGACGAAGTTCCGTGTGCTGGACGCCGAGTTCGGGCTGCAGCACGACCGCAACCCCATCGAGTCCATCAAATCGCGTCTGAAAAGCACCGACAGCCTGGCGAAGAAGCTCGTGCGCAAGGGGTTCCCCATGTCGGTGGACTCCATCGAGCAGAACATCTTCGACGTGGCTGGCGTGCGCGTGGTGTGCACCTTCCCCGAGGACATGTTCGCCCTCGCCGAGTCGCTGCTGGCTCAGGATGACGTGGTGCTCATCGAGCGTCGCGACTACGTGGGCGAGCCGAAGCCGAGCGGGTATCGCAGTCTGCACCTCATCATCGAGGTGCCCATCTTCTTGGAGCACGAGAAGCGCTGCGTGAAGGTGGAGGTGCAGCTGCGCACCATCTCGATGAACTTCTGGGCGTCCTTGGAACACCAGCTGCGCTACAAGAAGGACCTGGCCGAGGAGGAGGCCACTGCTGTGGCCGCGGAACTCGCTGATCTAGCCGAGGCCGCCGCCGAGCTGGACGCTCGCATGCAGGCTTTGCGCAACTACCTTGATGATAAGCAGGATGCGCCTGCGCCGATGGCGGGGAAGGGCTCCGGCCCGCAGGACGCCGACGTGCTTCGCTGATCGCGTGACGGTGCCGCCGCGCGCCGCCGATTGCGCTACAATGCTCCTACGTGCTAGTTCGCTTAAGGAGCTTCCCATGATCAAGTTGTACGATACGCGCCAGCGCCAGAAGGTGGATTTCGTCCCGGTCGAGCCGGGGAAGGTGTCCATGTACGTGTGCGGCCCCACCGTGTACAACCGCATCCATATCGGCAACGCCCGCACCTTCATCTCCTTCGACATGATCCGCCGCTACCTGGCGTGGCGCGGCTTCGACGTCACCTTCGTGCAGAACGTGACCGACGTGGACGATAAGATCATCAAGCGCGCCGGCGAGGAGGACCGCTCCGCCGCCGAGGTAGCCGAGGAGTACACGCGCCTGTTCATCGAGGACATGCGCGCTGCCGGGGTGCAGGACCCCGATATCCGCCCGAAGGCTACCGAGGAGATCGACACCATGATCGCGCTCATCGAGCGTCTCATCGAGCGCGGGCACGCCTACGCGGCCGAAGGCGACGTGTACTTCGACGTGCGCTCCTATCCCGGCTACGGCGGTCTGTCGGGCCGCGATGTGGACGAGGCGGAAAGCGGCCACCGCGAGCTGCGCGCCGACGGCCAGGGCCTTGAAGACCGCAAGCGCGACGAGCTCGACTTCGCCCTGTGGAAGGCCGCCAAGCCCGGCGAGCCGGCGTGGCCCTCTCCCTGGGGCGAGGGGCGTCCGGGCTGGCACATCGAGTGCTCGGCCATGTCAGAGAAGTACCTGGGGCTGCCCTTCGACATCCACGGCGGCGGGGCCGACCTGGTGTTCCCGCACCACGAGAACGAGCGCGCCCAGTCCGAGTGCGCCTGCGATAGCACATTCGCCAACTACTGGATGCACTCCGGCATGCTGCAGATTGCCAACGCCGAGACCGGTGAGACCGAGAAGATGTCGAAGTCGCTGAACAACTTCCTGCTGCTGCATGAGGTGCTCGAGCAGGTGCGGCCGACGGCCCTGCGCATGCTCATGCTGCAGAGCCACTACCGCAGCCCGCTCGTGTTCGGCGAGCAGCGCGTGGCCGAGGCCGACGCGGCCCTCACCCGTATCGAGAACGCGGTGAAGGGGCTCGATTGGCTGCTTGAGACGGGCACGCCCCGCGGCGAGGCCGCCCTTGCGCCCGAGGCTCCGGCCGAGGCGCTGACCGCCACGCTGGACGCGGCAGCGCTGGCCGACCGTGTGGCCGCCCTGCGCGATGCCTTCACCGAGGCCATGGACGACGACTTCAACGCGCCGGCGGCCTTGGGCGAGATCTTCTCGTTTGTGAGCGATGCGAACGCGCATGTAGCCGACGTGCAGACGCTTACGGCCGAGGAGGCTGCGGCGGGACGTGCGGCGCGCGACGTTATCGTGGAGCTGATGGGCGTGCTCGGTATCGATGTGACGGCTGCCGAGGTGGGGGAGGCCTACCCGGTGGAGGTGGTGGCGCTCGCCGCCGACCTGGCCGGCTACGACGGCGACGACCCGGAGATCGCCGTGGCGCACCTGCTGGAGGCCCGCGCCGCCGCCCGCAAGGAGAAGAACTGGGCGGTGGCCGACGGCGTCCGCGACGGCCTGGCCGATTTGGGCTTCGTGATCGAGGACACCCCCCAGGGCGCCCGCGTGAGCTACGAGGGGTAAGGTAGTGGCTCACCGCCTGTCGGAGATGCCGGATGCCTTGATTCGCTCAGACAGTCCTCGCTCGGTGGAAATGCCCATTGGGCATTTCCGTTCGCTGCGGAACTCGCTTGGTGAGCGCCACCCCGCGCCCCTCTCGGCTCGACCTTTGCAAAGCATCTGCCAGCTCGTTTGGATCTAGCTCTTGCCGTGATTCTCACTGATCGAAACATACCCATGGAACTTCTCGCGCCGGCGGGCGGGATGGAGCAGCTGCGGGCCGCGGTGGCCTTCGGGGCCGATGCGGTGTACCTGGCGGCCGACCGCTTCGGCATGCGGGCCCGGGCGGCGAACTTCGCCCTGGAGGATATTCCCGCAGCGGTGGCCTTTGCTCACGAGCACGGTGTGAAAGTGCACGTCACCTGCAACATTCTCATGCATCCCGATGACATCGACGGGCTGCCCGACTTCTTCCGTGCATTGGATGCGGCTGGGGTCGATGCCTTCATCATCGGGGATTTGGGAGCCTTTGCCATCGCCGGCGAGGTGGTGCCGCGAGTGGAGCGCCACGTGAGCACCCAAGCATCGGTGGCCAACGCCGCGGCGGCCCAGGTGTGGCACTCCCTGGGGGCGACGCGCGTGGTGTGCGCCCGCGAGATGAGCCTGGACGACATTCGCCGTCTGCGCCAGGATGCGCCGCCCGATCTGCAGATCGAGGCCTTCGCCCACGGTGCCATGTGCATGGCGGTGTCCGGCCGCTGCCTCATCAGCAGCTACCTGACGGGCCGTTCCGGCAACAAGGGCCACTGCACCCAGCCCTGCCGCTGGAGCTACTCGTTGGGCACAGCGGCACCCGACGCAGATGAGGTGGCGACGGGTCGGAGCGATCTTGCGCCGACCGGCGTCGGGGAAGCTTTCGGAAAGGAGCATGCGGAAGAGGCGGTTCCGACGTTCCTTTTGGAAGAGGAGAAGCGCCCCGGCGAGTTCTTCCCCATAGAAGAGGACGGCCGCGGCACCTTCATCATGAACGCGAAGGACATGAATATGCTCGCTCACCTGCGCGAGCTGGCCGAGGCGGGCGTGGATTCCATCAAGATCGAGGGACGCAACAAGAAGGCCTTCTACGTGGCCACGGTGGTGGGGGCCTACCGCCGCGTGCTCGACGGCGAGGCGCCCGAGGCGGTGGCCGACGAACTTGCGGCCGTGTCGCACCGCCCCTACGGCACCGGCTTCTACTTCGACGAGGCCGAGCAGGCGCCTGCCTATGACGGCTACGAGCAGGAAACCATGCACGTGGCCGACGTCATCGGCTGCGACGACGGCCTCCTGCACGTCCTCTGCCGCAACCGCTTCGCCGAGGGCGACCAGTTGGAAGTGCTTGTGCCTCACGAGCCGATCCGCGCCCTTACGGTGCGCGATTTGCACTGGCTTGGCACCTTCGGTCCCGATAACCACGATGAGGACGCTCCCGCCACGCCCGAGGAAGCCCTCGCCCGCGCCACCGCTGCCGACTGGGAGGCCGCAGCCTGCGCCAACCGCTCCTGCAACGTGTACCGCCTGGCCGTGGACGCTCCCGTGCCGCCCGGTTCCTACCTGCGCACGCGCACCTTCCGCCGCTCGGCCCGCCACGGCTGAGGGCCGCATCGCGAACTGGGCGGCGGCATCGTCAAACGCCGCGTTTCGTGATAGGATGCCCGCCAAGAAGCGAACGGGAGGAGGCGCGCGATGATCACGGTCGGCGACGTGCAGAATATGAGGGCTTTCGACCGCATCTGGCTTGCCGCGCCCTGCGAGGGAGCCGCCGTGCGCGAGGTGGTGGGCGTGGGCACCCTCGATCACGAGCCCTTTATGGGCAACTACAACCTGTTCACGGCCGGCGAGTTCATCTTCACCACGTTGGGCCTGGCCGCCATGCACCCTGACCTAGCCGAGGAGGCGCTGCTCGAGCTTATCGAGCGCGACGTGGCGGCCATCGCCGTGAAGCCCGTGGTGCTGAAGGCGCTGCCCGAGCGCGTGGCCGCGGCCTCGGCTGAGCGTGGGGTGCCGGTGTTCTTCTACGAGGGGCGCTATATGGAGCGGCTCATCGCCGACCTCATGAACCTGCTCGACGACGATGCGGCCGAGTGGGAGCGTACGAGCCTCATCGACTCAATCCTCACCTCATCCGACGAGCAGGCAGTGCGCGCCACGTTCTTCACCATTGCCGGCGTGACCGGCGCTACCATCCAGTGCATGGCCATCCGCGCCGTCACCGACGACGACGCCTCGCTGCGCGCCCTGCAGCGCGTGGTGGAAGGGGTGCTTGCGAACTACGGCGAGCGCTGGGACGACGTGGAGCGCACCTTCGTCTGCCGCTACCGCGGGATGCTGCTGGGGTTCGTATCCTTCAAGAGGCCTCCGCTGAAGGCCATTGCCATCTCCGATGCCGACCTGGAGAAGTGCGTGGCCACGGCCGGCCCGCTCGTGTGCGGCATCAGCCAGGAGGTGAGCCTGGGCGAGGGAGATCTTGCCGTGCGCCAGGCCATGGCCGCCCTGCGCACGGCCGAGGCGGAGGACGCCGGCATCGTGCGGTGGACAACCCTGCGCTTCGACGCCTTCCGTGCCGCCGCCAAAAGCGACCGCCTCTACATGCGGGCGGCCGATCTTCTGCGCTCGCTGCTGTTCGATTACGACGCCGAGCACGGAAGCGACCTCGGCGCCACGGCCGAGGCCTTCGCGGCCGCCTTCGGCGAGGTGAGCCGCACGGCCGAGGCGCTGTTCCAGCACCCGAACACCGTGCGCTACCGCCTGCGGAAGATCAAGGACGTCCTCGGAGTGCCCGAGGCCGGCGACCGCGAGCTGGCGGCCCTGCTGCAGCTGGTGTACCTGGCCTAGAGCCGCACCTCGGTGCGGCCGCGCGTTGTGCGTCTGCACAACAAATGCCCTTCAGCTTCAGGGAATCGACCAAACGATGACCCTCTCGATGCCCCTAAACTAGGCGGCGTCGAAAGGAGAACCACCATGAAACTGTTCAACGATCAGGCCACTTCCGCCGTCGCTTCCCTCGATTCCGCCGACGCCGCCTACTGCGCCAAGCTGGAGCAGCGCTTCGCGAATATGGGCATCAGCTCAAAGACTGCTTCCGATGCCGTGTGCTCCCTCGTGGAGGCCGACGCCGTGCCCCAAGTCGGCGTGTGGTCCGCGCTGCCCAGCGCCTTCAAGGGGCTCTTCCCGAAGAAGTCCGCAACGACTGTTGCTGCTTCCGATACGTTCGCTCCCGTGCCCGAGGTGGCGGCGTAGGCGTGCCGGCCCGAGCCGTCGCCCATCGGGAGGTTTCCCCGAACGTAACGAGGCCCCGTCGGAGCTAAGCCGACGGGGCCTCATGGTGAATATGGTAGGGGAGAGTGGCGGAGGGGTCCGCGCGCAGATTCCGCAGCGACGGAAACAGTCTTGCGGACTGTTTCCCCAAGCGAGGACTGCCCGAGCACGGCGCCCCTCCGCCACCCTCCCCCCCAGGGAAGCGGAACGAGCCAGAAGGGGGGCTAGTCCTCCACTTCCACCAGCTCGATATCGAAGTTCAGGTCCTTGCCCGCCAGCTCGTGGTTCATGTCGAAGGTGACGACGCCGTCCTCGATGGACTGCACGAACACGGGGAAGGGCTGGCCGCCCGGGCCCATCATGTACACGGTCTGGCCCACGGGCAGCTGATCGCCGTTGGGAATCTGATCCACGGGCACCTTCTGCACCATGGCGTCGTCGCGCTCGCCGTAAGCCTCGGCAGCGGGGATGTGCACGGTCTTCTTCTCGCCCACGGCCATGTCCTCCACGGCGGCGTCGAAGCCGGGAATCATCTGGCCGGCCATGCAGGTGAACTCGATGGGCTCGCCGCGGTCCACCGACGAGTCGAACTTGGTGCCGTCGTCCAGCGTGCCGGTGTAGTGCACCTTGACCTTCTTGCCTTTGTTGCTCATAGGTGAGCTCCTTTCCAAAAGATGTGCGTTTCAGTCTAGCGGAAGGGGAGGGCTCCCGACGAGCGGGGCGGCAACCTGCTCCAAGTTGTCACAAACCAGCGAGCGCACCGGGGCACCCGTGCATATCGCGTCTTTTTGAGCGAAAACAAAAACCTATGCTGAACTGCGATAATGTGGAATATTACCAGTTCAGAGCGTTACGCAAAAAGGCGCGATATGCACAAGTTACGTGGTGACAAGTGGCGCGAACCTGCGCATTTCCCTCCTCAGAGCGGCGCAGAGGGGGTATGATGAAACGACAAGCGAAATACTCGCGTTTTATGCGTGTGCACAAGGGAAGGACATCGCTATGACCTATCGTGCGGGAGTTGTGGGGGCGGCCGGGTTCGCCGGCATCGAGCTGGTGCGCATCTTAACGCGTCATCCCGAGTTCGAGCTTGCGGCCGCCACCTCCGATGCGCTGGCCGGCACCCCCATCGCCCAGGTGTATCCGGCGTTCACCGGCGTGACCGATTTGGCCTTCTCCGCCCACGAGGGCACCGATCTTGCCGCCTGCGACGTGGTGTTTCTGGCCGTGCCCCACAAGGCGGCCATGGGCATGGCGCCCGCGCTCATCGAGGCGGGCGTGACCGTTATCGATCTGTCGGCCGACTTCCGCCTGAAGGATCCGGCCGTCTACGAGCAGTGGTACGCGCCCCACACCGCCCCCGACCTGCTGGCCCAGGCCGCCTTCGGGCTGCCCGAGCTCACCGGCGACGAGCTGGCGGCCACGGCCGAACGCCGGGCGGCCGGCGAGGCGGTGCTCGTGGGCTGCGCCGGCTGCTACCCCACGGCCACCTCGCTCGCGGCGGCTCCCGCCATCCGGGCGGGGCTCGTGGACGCGGTGGCGCCGGTGGTGGCCGACGCGGTGTCCGGCGTGACGGGCGCGGGCAAGAAGGCCACCGAGCGCACGCACTTCTGCTTCGCCAACGAAAACGTGGAGGCCTACGGCGTGGGCACCCACCGCCACACCCCCGAGATCGAGCAGATCCTGGGGTTGGAGGGCCGTCTCGTGTTCACGCCCCATCTGGCCCCCTTGAACCGCGGGCTGCTCTCCACGGTGACGCTGCCGCTCGCGCCGGGCGTGAAGGCGCCCGCGACTGAGGAGCTCGTGGCCCTCTATCGCGATTTCTACGCGGCAAGCCCGCTCGTGTCCGTCATGGACGCCGGCGTGCAGCCGCGCACCGCCTCGGTGGCCGGCACGGTGCGCGCCCAGGTGGGCGTGGCGGCCCACCCGGCCGGGGTCATCGTGGCCACCGGCGCCATCGACAACCTCGGCAAGGGGGCGGCTGGCCAGGGCGTGCAGTGCGCCAACATCGTGTTCGGCCTACCCGAGACCTGCGGTTTGGAAGAGATCGCCAACCCCGTGTAGCAGCAAGGGAAACCGCCCGCCGCCGCCCCAGGCGCGGAAGGGCACGGCATCCCGCAGCATCCCGCAGAAAGGAAGGGAAAACCTCATGACCGATTCCGTGAAGCTGGCATTCAACCCCGAGGGCACGCCCGCCAGCGCCCAGGGCTTTTCCGCCATCGGTGTGCACGCGGGCTTCAGGCCCGATCCCGACCGGCTCGACATGGCCCTGGTGGTGGCCGACGAGCCCTGCGCGGCAGCGGCCACCTTCACCACGAACGTGTTCTGCGCCGCCCCGGTGCGCGTGTCCCGCGAGCACTTGGACGAGGGCGCGCCCGGCAAGCCCGCCTATGGCTGCGCTCGCGCCGTCGTCATCAACTCCGGCATCGCGAACGCGGCCACCGGCGAGCGCGGTTTGGAAACGGCCCGCGCAACCTGCGACATCGTGGGGGAGGCCGTGGGCTGCCCGGCCAGCGAGGTGCTCGTGGCCTCCACGGGCGTCATCGGCCAGCATCTGCGCCTCGAGCCCTTCGCCGCGGGCGTGCCGGCGGCCCTGGCCGTCATGGCAGCGGTCCCCACGGCCGAGGAACGCGCCGCCCAGGGCCTCACGGCGGCCCGCGCCATCATGACTACCGACACGCGCCCCAAGCACGGCGCCGTCACGTTCGCTGGCGACGGCATCGGGTATCCCGGCGCCACCTTCACCGTGGGCGGCATGGCCAAGGGCGCGGGCATGATCATGCCGAATATGGCCACCATGATTGCCGTCATCACCACCGACGCGCCGGTGGCCGCCCCCGATCTCTCGGCGGCTCTCACCGCGGCAGTGAGCAAGAGCTTCAACAAGGTCACCGTGGACTCCGACACCTCCACCAACGACACCTGCTTCGCCCTCGCCTCGGGCGCTGCCGCGCCGGAAGGTCCCGCCTTCGCGCCGGGAACGCCGGCCTTCGCTGCCTTCCAGGCCGCCCTCGACAAGCTCACGACCACCCTTGCCCGCGCCATGGCCGCCGACGGCGAGGGGGCCACGCGCCTCATCACCGTCACGGTGCGCGGGGCCGCCACGGCTGACGATGCCGATGCCGCGGCTCGCACGGTGGCCAACTCACCGCTCGTGAAGACCGCCGTCTACGGCCACGACGCCAACTGGGGCCGCGTTGCCGCCGCCCTCGGACGTTCCGGGGCGCAGTTTGGGCAGGAAGACGTCGACATCGATATACTGGGACTGCCCGTGTGCCGCGCCGGCCTCGTGGTCGACTTCGACGAGGACGAGGCGCTGCGCCGCTTCGAGGAGCCGGAGGTGGCCATCGAGGTGGACCTGCATGCGGGAGAGGAGTCCACCACTATGTGGACGTGCGACTTCTCCCACGAGTACGTGACGATCAACGGAGACTACCGCTCATGAAGTACGCCAGCGAAGTTCGCGCCGACGGCCCCTCAAGCACTGCCGGCGAAATTCTCTATGAGGCCATGCCCTGGATCAAGCAGGTCACGGGCAAGACCATCGTCATCAAGTACGGCGGCTCGGCCATGGAGAACCCCGAGCTTGCCGCCGAGGTGATGGCCGACATCGTGCTGTTGAAGATCATCGGCATCAACCCGGTGCTCGTGCACGGCGGCGGCAAGGCCATCAACCGCGTGTTCGACAAGTTCGACATCCCCGTGGAGTTCGTCGACGGCCAGCGCGTGACCACCGAGGAGGCCATGGGGCTCGTGCGCATGGTGCTCACCGGGGAAGTGAACCAGCAGCTCGTGGAGGCCATGAACGCCCACGGCAACATGGGCGTGGGCGTGTCGGGCACCGACGCCGGCGTCATCGTGGCCGAGCAGGCCAGCCCGGCTCTCGGCCGCGTGGGGAAGATCACGCGCATCAACACCCCGCTCATCGAGGACTTGGTGGCCGACGACTACATCCCCATCATCGCCTCCATCGCCATCGGCGAGGACGGCGGCTGCTACAACGTGAACGCCGACATCGCCGCCGGGCACATCGCGGCGGCCATCGGCGCCCACAAGATTATCTTCCTCACCGATGTGGACGGCCTCTACGAGAACTACCCCGACCCGGCCTCCCTCATCGCCGAGATGTCGCTCGGCGAGGCCGAGGCCATGATCCGCGGCGACAAGCTGGCCTCGGGCATGATCCCCAAGCTCACTAGCTGCGTGCGCGCCCTGGAGTCGGGGGTGAGCGGCGCCCACATCATCAACGGCACGGTGCCCCACGCGCTCCTGCTCGAGCTACTCACCGACTCCGGCATGGGCACCATGGTCACCGGCCTGGCATCCGCCCAGTTCCTGAACTTGTCGCCCGTGGGCAAGTTCGCTGCCAAGCTCATCGAGAACCGCTAGGAGGACACCTATGACCCTCGCCCGAGAAAAGGCCCTGGAAGCCGAGTACGTGATGGGCACCTTCGCCCGCAAGCCCGTGGAATTTGTGGAAGGCCACGGCATGATGCTCGTGGACGATACCGGCAAGGAGTACTTCGACTTCCTCTCCGGCATCGGGGTGTGCAGCCTCGGCCACTGCCCGCCGGCCATCGTGAAGGCCGTGAGCGACCAGGCCGCCAAGCTCATCCACGTGAGCAACTACTACTACATCGAGCACCGCGGGGAAGTGGCCCAGCTTCTGTCGAACATGCTGAACGCCGAGGTTGGCACCGAGCACCCCGAGGTGTGGAAGACCTTCTTCGCGAACTCCGGCGCCGAGGCCAACGAGTGCGCCATCAAGCTGGCGCGCCTGTACGCCCGCCGCCGCACCGAGGAAGCCGGGAAGGACGCCGAGCTGGCGCCCCGCCTCATCGTCACGTTGGCGAAGAGCTTCCACGGCCGCACCCTGGCCACCCTGGCCGCCACGGCCCAGCCGGCCAAGCAGGAGGCCTTCCAGCCTCTGCCGGCCGGGTTCACCGCCACGCCCATCAACGACGTGGAGGCCTTGGAGCAGCTGTTCGCCACCCAGGGCGACCGCATTTGCGCGGTGATGATCGAGTGCATCCAGGGCGAGAGCGGCGTGCACCCCTGCACCGAGGAGTTCATCGGCGCCATCCGCCGGCTCACCGCCGAGCACGGCGCGCTCATGATCTGCGACGAGGTGCAAAGCGGCATCTTCCGCACCGGCCTTCCCTTCGGGTTCCAGAACTTCGGGGTTACGCCCGACATCGTCACCATGGCCAAGGGCATCGCCTCGGGCATCGTGGCCGGCGCCTGCGCGGCCCACGCCTCCATCGCCGACACCTTCGCGCCGGGCGACCACGGCACCACCTTCGGCGGCTCGAGCATCGCCATGGCCGCCGCCCACGCCACGCTCACGACGCTTTTGGCTCCGGGCGAGGGCGCGCGCATCCAGGAGGTGGGCGCCTACATGCGCGAGCAGCTCGCCAGCCTGCCCCACGTGCAGGAGGTGCGCGGGTTCGGCCTCATGAACGGCATCGACCTCACCCACGAGGCGCCGGCCGCCCCCGACGTGGTAGCCGCGGGGCTTGAAGCGGGGCTCGTGCTGAACGCCACCGGCCCGCACACCCTGCGTTTCCTGCCGCCGCTTATCTGCACGACCGACGACGTGGACGTGCTCGTGGAGCGGTTGCGCACGCTGCTGTAGAACCTGCACAGAGGATATGCCAGGAGAAGGACGATGCACAATATGCAGCGTCCTTTTTCTCGTTCTGCTCGTAATTGCGCAGGTGAACAAGGCTATTTTTTGTGCATGTGCACAGCGCTCTGCACAATGATTTTCGCGCCGTTTCCGAAAAAATTTCCGAATTATGGGTTGACGGCTCGGCAATGAAGGGCATAATACCGCCCAACGCACCGGCCAAGGGGCACTGGTCCCCCTAACTCGGATGGCCGGGCGCAATCGAGAGGACGAGCACCCGTGATCAACGGAACCGCACATATCGCGAACGCCGCCGGCATTGCCGCGGCTGTGCTGTGCGCTGCTCCCCTCATCTTCACCACGGCCATCGCCGACCGACGCCGACGTAGCTGCGGTCTGCGACGCCGACGCGCGTAACGCAGACGAACGCGCGGGGGTTTCTCCCCGCGGTCCGTCTGACTTCCGGACGGGCCGAAGGCGGGCCGTCCGGGCTCGTGAGAAAGCTGTGGTGTCTCATCCCCCTTCTTGAATCGCGCCTTTGCGAACCGGGCATTCCCGTCCCTGCGGCATAACGCCCCCTCGTGAAAGGCATTATCATGGCCAAGAGCATCCAGAACATCCCCGCCCACCAGGCCGCCTCCGCCCTCCACGACGCCCCGCAGCTTACCGCCGCGCCGGCGCCGGGCGAGAAGGAGCGCGTGGTGCTGGCCTATTCCGGCGGCCTGGACACTTCGGTGTGCATCAAGTGGCTCCAGGAGGAATACGGCCTCGACGTCATCGCCGTGGTGGGCGATCTCGGCCAGGAACACGACGGCCTGGAGGCCGTGAAGGCCAAGGCGCTCGCCACCGGCGCCATCGGGTGCGCCGTGGTGGACATGCGCGAGGCCTTCGCCAACGAGTACCTCGCCTGCGCCCTGGCCGCCAACGCAATGTACGAGAACAGGTATCCCCTCGTGAGCGCCTTGTCGCGCCCGCTCATCGCCAAGCATCTCGTGGCCGTGGCCCATCAGTTCGGCGCCAAGTACGTCGCCCACGGCTGCACGGGCAAGGGCAACGACCAGGTGCGCTTCGAATCCTCTGTGCTCATGCTGGATCCCGCGCTCACGATCCTGTCGCCGGTGCGCGACTGGGATCTGGGCTGCCGGGCCGATGAGATAGCCTGGGCCGCGGCTCACAATGTGCCGGTGAAAGCCACGGCCGAGGCGCCCTATTCCATCGACGACAACCTGTGGGGCCGGGCCATCGAGTGCGGTGTCCTGGAAGACCCCTGGTGCGAGCCGCCGGCGGACATCTACACCATGACCGTCGACCCCATCTGCGCCCCCGATGCGCCCACCTACGTGGAAATCGACTTCGAGGGCGGCATCCCCTGCGCCCTGAACGGCGAGAAGATGCCCTTCCTCGAGATCATCTACGCCTTGAACGACATCGCCGGCGGCAACGGCTTCGGCCGCATCGACATGGTGGAGAACCGGCTCGTGGGCGTGAAGAGCCGCGAATGCTATGAGGCCCCGGCGGCCCTCACTCTCATCAAGGCCCACAAGGCCTTGGAGGACCTCTGCCTGGAGCGGGGCGTGCTGCACCACAAGCTCGGCATCGAGCAGGCCTGGGCCGACCAGGTGTACAACGGCCTGTGGTTCTCGCCGCTGAAGGAGGCCTTCGACGCCTTCATCGCCCACACCCAGCAGTGCGTGACGGGCACGGTGAAGCTGAAGCTGTACAAGGGCAGCTGCACCGTGGTGGGCCGCAAGAGCGCGTTCTCGCTCTACGACTTCGGCCTGGCCACCTACGACGCCGACGACGCCTTCGATCACGCGGCGGCCAAGGGCTTCATCGACATCCACAGCCTGTCCTGCAAGGTGTGGGCGGAAAACCGGCTCGCCAACGACGCCCGCATGCCGTCGTTCGCCGACGTGGATGCCACCAATGCCGCCTACCAGGCCGTGGTGGAAGAGGCCGAGGAGATTTTGGAAGACGCCGGGGCCGTCGCCGCCTAGGGCGCGGGCCGTATCTAGCAGCAAGGAGCAACCGTGGCACTGTGGTCGGGAAGGTTCACCGAAGGCGCCGACGCCTTCGCCCAGCGGTTCGGGGCGTCGCTGCCCGTGGATCAGAAGATGTACGCTCAGGACATCGCGGGCTCGAAGGCCCACGCGGCCATGCTCGCCGCCCAGGGTGTCATCAGCGATGCGGATGCGGAAGCCATCGCCACGGGGCTCGACGCCATCAAGGCCGACATCGAATCCGGCGCCCTCGTCTTCGACGTGCAGCAGAGCGAGGACGTGCACATGGCCATCGAGGCGGAGCTGACGGCCCGCATCGGCGACGCGGGTGCGCGGCTGCACACGGGCCGCTCGCGCAACGACCAGGTGGCCACCGACACGCGCCTGTACGCGAAGCAGCGCGCGGCCGATCTCATGGCCGCCAACGTGGTCCTGCGCGAGGCGCTCATCGCCCAAGCCGAGGCGCACTTCGACGTTATTCTGCCGGGCTATACCCACCTGCAGCACGCCCAGCCGGTGCTCTTCTCGCACCACCTGCTTGCCTACGCGCACATGCTCGCCCGCGACTTCGAGCGCCTGGCCGCCGCCCGCGATGCCGCCGACGCGAGCCCCCTCGGCGCGGCGGCGCTCGCCGGCACCACCTACCCGCTCGACCGGCACGCCACGGCAGCCGCCCTCGGCTTCGCAGCTCCCATTCCCAACTCGCTCGATGCCGTGTCCGACCGCGACTTCTTGCTCGACCTCATCTACGCCTGCAGCGTGTCGTGTCTGCACCTGTCGCGCCTGTGCGAGGAGATCATCCTGTGGTCCACCGCCGAGTTCGGCTTCATCACGCTGTCCGATGCCTACGCGACCGGCTCCTCCATCATGCCCCAGAAGAAGAACCCCGACTTCGCCGAGCTCATCCGCGGCAAGTCGGGCCGGGTTGTGGGCGATCTGGTGGCCCTCATGATGACGCTGAAGTCGCTGCCCTTGGCCTACAACAAGGACCTGCAGGAGGATAAGGAAGGCGCCATGGACGCCGCCGACACCCTGGAGGACTGCTACCGGTGCGCCGCCGGCATGATCGCCACCATGACGGTGCACCCCGAGGCCATGGCCGCCCAGGCGAAGAAGGGGTACCTGGCGGCGACCGATGTGGCCGACTACCTGGCGAAGAAGGGGCTGCCCTTCCGCCGCGCCCATGAGGTGGTGGGGCACTTGGTGCTTCTGTGCGAGCAGCGGGGCTGCGACTTGGAAGACCTCACGCTCGCCGACTTCCAGGCGGAAAGCGACTTGTTCGAAGCTGACATCGCGAACTGCCTGAACCTGGAGGCCATCGTGGCTGCCCGCACCACCTACGGCGGCACGGGGCACGCCGCCGTGCGCGAGCAGCTCGCCGAGGTGAAGGCCGCCCTCGCCGCCGACCGCGCGCGGCTGTAGGGCGCTCGCTGCCGGGGCGGCCTCCGCATCCCGCCCCGGTGCCCTCTGTGCTTTTTCCCGAGAGGATGTGCCGAAGTCGTGGCCGTACCTCCGCGATGCTAAAATGTCGAGCATCTATAGCGATGGAGGTATTGAGTGGCTTCACGTGCAATCAAGCGCCGCAACGGCACGCGGACGAAGAACAAGAAGGCGCCGGTTCTCGGCATCCTGTCGGTCATCGTGCTGGCCATTGCCGCGGGCGTGTTCGGGGTGTACACCCTGTGCAACTCGTGGCTGGAGGATCTGCCCGACTACCAGAACGCCGATGCGTACAACTCGGCCCAGCCGACCTACGTGTACGCCTCCGACGGCACCACGCTGCTCGCCGAGTTCCAGCTCGAGAACCGCGAGCCGGTGGCCTTGGACCAGGTGAGCGAGTATGTCCTGAAGGGCACCGTGGCTACCGAGGACGAGCGCTTCTACAGCCACGCCGGCGTGGACTACCTGGGCGTGGCCCGCGCGCTCGTGAACAACCTCATGGGCGGCGCGCTCGAGGGCGCCTCCACCATCACCCAGCAGTTCGTGCGCAACACCATCCTGTCCGAGGAGATGCGCGACATCTCCTTCAAGCGCAAGATCCGCGAGATGTACATCTCCCAGAAGCTCGAGGAGCAGTACACCAAAGACGAGATCCTGCTCATGTACTTGAACACCATCAACTACGGCTCGGGCGCCTACGGCATCGAGGCCGCTGCCGAGCGCTACTTCTCGAAGGACGCGAAGGATCTCACGCTGAACGAGGCCGCCACGCTCGTGGGCATTCCCCAGTCGCCCACCTACAACAACCCCATCGACTACCCCGAGAACTGCCTGAAGCGCCGCAACACGGTGCTCGACCGCATGGTGTCCAACAACGTCATCACCGCCGAGGAGGCCGACGCGGTGAAGGCCGAGCCCATCGAGCTGAACCCGTCGGAGCCCTCCATGACCGGCATCGTGGCCTACCCGTACTTCACGAGCTACGTGCGCAACCAGCTGACGAATCCCGACGGCAAGTACGCCTACTCCACCGCCGAGCTGTTCAAGGGCGGCCTGAAGGTGACCACCACCTTGGATGTGAGCGTGCAGCAGGCCGCCGACGAGGCTGCCGCCGAGAAGGAGGACGAGGCGGGCGATCCCTTCGAGGTGTCCATGGCCGTGGTCGACCCCGACAACGGCTACATCAAGGCGCTCGTGGGCGGCCACGACTACGAGAGCTCCCAGGTGAACATGGCCACCGGCGAGGGCGGCTCGGGCCGTCAGGCCGGTTCGTCCTTCAAGCTGTTCACCCTGATGGCGGCCCTCAACGAGGGCATCGACCCCGAGACGCTCATCGATGCCGGCCGCAAGGTGGAGCTCGAGGGCGGCGAGCCGGTTTACAACAACGACCGCGCCGACTACGGCACGCGCACCATCAAGAGCGCCTTCGGCGTGTCGTCGAACACCGCCTTCATCCGCCTGCTTCTGTCGGTGGGCGTGGACAAGGTCATCGAGATGGCGAAGTCCATGGGCATCACCTCCGACCTGCCCGCGGTGGCCGGCCTCACGCTCGGCATCGGCTCGGTGACGCCGCTTGAGATGGCCGACGCCTACGCCACGGTGGCCAACGGGGGCGTGCACTACGATCCCGAGTGCATCGTGAAGATCGAGGACCGCAACGGCAACGTCATCGTCGACAACACCGATCCCACCGGCGAGCGCGTCTTCTCCAAGGAAGTGGCCCGTGCGGCCATCGACTGCCTCGAGGTGGTCATCGACAACGGCACCGGCAAGGCGGCCCGTCCCTCCAACGGCCAGGAGGCCGGCGGCAAGACCGGCACCACCGACGATAAGAAGGACAGCTGGTTCTGCGGCATCACCCCGCAGTACTCCGTGGCCATCTGGCTGGGCGACCGCAGCGACTACTCGGAGGCGAAGTCGCCGGGCACCACCGCGGCGAGCGTCTTCGGCGACTTCATCGACCTCGTCATCTCCTCCGATAACACCGAGAAGTTCTTCACCGCCGACAAGCCCAAGTACAAGACCGACTACCGCGACGAGGACAACCACATCGGCGGCTACTACAGCAAGAAGTCCGACAAGGACGACGAGAAGGACGAAGAGGAGGAGAAGCCCGAGGAGACCGAGGAGCCCACCGAGCCCGAGGAGCCGACGACGCCGGATACGCCTGCCGAGCCCGAGCCCACGCCCGAGCCGGAGCCCACGCCCGAGCCGGAGCCCACGCCCGAGCCGGAGCCGACGCCGGAGCCCACGCCGGAGCCGACGCCCACGCCCGATCCCGGGGGCGATGGCGGGGGCGGCGACGCGGCCGGGTAGGCCGATCTGCCCTTGGAATTGTTGCGATCCCGTGACGGCGGGGCGCCCGAGGGCGCGCGCCCTGCTATCATGGTGGGGAACTGAGACGGGCGCCTCCGAGATCGGGGGCGCCCTTTGCGAGACACGACGGCGCCCGGGCGCCACGATGGGAGCGAACCTGTGAACCGAACGATCTTTGCGCGCGCGGCGGCCCTCGCCTGCGCCGCGGCCCTCGCCTGCGGGCTCCTCGCGGGCTGCATGTCGCCCAACACGGGCGCCACCGACCAGCAGCAGGCGAACCGCACCTACATGACCCAGGTGAACCAGACGATGGAAGACCTCCAGGAGCGCTTGGGCGCCTTCGACGAGGCCGTTACTACGGGCAATGCCGTGAACATGCGCACCCAGGCCGACAAGGCGTTCGCTACCATCGACGCCCTCTCGGCCATCGAGACGCCGGATGCCATGAAGGACCTCCAGGCGAGCTACGTCGACGGCTGCACCGCGCTCAAGGACGCCCTCGACGCCTACGTGGGGCTGTACACCGAGATCGACAGCGCCACCGAGGAGCATCCCTTCGACTACAGCACCTACGACGAGCGCGTGAAGGCGGTGCAGGACAAGTACGACGAGGGCATCGAGAAACTGAAGGCCGCCGACGAAGAGGCCCTGAAACTCAATGAAGACTAATCTGTTCCGCTTGCCCTGACGGGCCAAGCGGAACGGGTTGATGCTGCGGGCCCGACAGGCACCTGCCTCTGCGCTTCAAAGCTTGCCCTCACGTACGAAGTACGCTCGGCCGCTTTTCAGCACAGATGCAGGTGCCTGTCGGGCCCTCGCTGACTTCCTTGGGCGAACCTATGATGAGGAGAGATAACGTGAAACGGGTAGAACTGCTGGCGCCGGCTGGGAATATGGCGGCGCTCCATGCGGCAGTGGCCGCGGGGGCCGATGCGGTGTATCTGGGCCTTGAGGCGTTCAACGCACGGCGCGGGGCCGACAACTTCACCATCGAGACGCTGCGCGAGGCCTGCGATTTCGCCCACCTGCGCGGCGTTTCCGTCTACGTGACCATGAACACCGTCATTCTGCCCGACGAGGTGGCCGACGCTCTGGAGTGCGTGCGCCAGGCCTACCGCGCCGGCGCCGACGGCTTCATCGTGCAGGATATCGGCCTGGCCGCGGAAATCACCCGCACCCTGCCCGAGGCGTCGCTGCACCTGTCCACCCAGATGAACACCCACAACCTGGCCGGCGTGCGCGCCGCCGCCCGGCTCGGCGCCGAGCGCATCACGCTGGCGCGCGAGCTTTCCTTAGGCGAGGTGGCGCTTTTGTGCGCCGCTGCCGAGGAGGAGGGCATGGAGGTGGAGGTGTTCGCCCACGGGGCGCTTTGCGTGTGCTACTCGGGCCAGTGCTTCATGTCCTCCATGATCGGCGGCCGCTCCGCGAACCGCGGCATGTGCGCCCAAGCGTGCCGTCTGCCCTACGAGCTGCGCAACCGCGCGCTGCAGAAGGACCTCCCCTCGCCGGGCGATCATCTGCTCTCGCCCCAGGACCTCTGCACCGTGGGCCTGGTGCCCCAGATGGTGGAGGCGGGCGTGGCGTCCCTCAAGATAGAGGGCCGCATGAAGTCGCCCGAGTACGTCTTCGCCGTCACGGCCGTGTACCGCAAGGCCCTCGACGCGGCTCTCGCGGCAGAGGGCGCCGACGCCCCGGCGCGGGCCGACGCCCCTGTGGACGACGCCGACCGGGCGCGTCTCACCGACGCGTTCTCCCGCGGATTTACCACGGCGTATCTGGAAGGGGAGCGCAGCAACGGCATCATGAGCTACAAGCGCCCCAACAACCGGGGGCTCTTCCTCGGCCGTGTGGACGAGGTGCGCGACGGCGCCGCCTTCCTCAAGAGCGCCCAGCCCCTCGCCGAGGGCGATGTGCTGGAGTTCTGGACGCGCAAGGGCAACGGCACCCTCGTGCTCGGTCCCGTGCGCACCGACCGGAAGGGCCGCTACCACCTGCC
The DNA here is from genome assembly GCF_958431955.1 of uncultured Adlercreutzia sp. GTDB lineage: Bacteria > Actinomycetota > Coriobacteriia > Coriobacteriales > Eggerthellaceae > Adlercreutzia. The sequence continues at coordinate 32,499 of NZ_CAUASN010000024.1, forward strand.
GCTCGACGGAAAGACCCGCACGGTGAAGGCCGGCGACCGCGTCTTCCGCGTGCGCAGCGCCGAGGCCTCCTTCGAAGACGACGCCCGCGAGCCCCGCGTGCCCATCGTGGGCACCGCCACGCTGCACATCGGCGAGCCCTTGAGCATCGAGTTCCGCGTCGCCACGGAAGAGGAAGTGCGCGAGACGCTTCCCGCGGATGGCGACGACGCGTCCCGCACGGCCCTCGCCGTCGCCCGGCGCCTGGCCGCCCTCTTCCCCGAGGGATCCCCCCGGGGTATCGCGGAGGGCCTGGACGTCGAAGCGGCCCGCACCCGCGCCGTCTCCTTCGACGATGTGGCCGCCCATATCGACCGTCTCGGCAACACGCCCTACCAGCTCGTGGGCCTCACCGTCGATATGGACGATGGCGTGGGCATCGGGTTCTCGCAGCTTCATCAGATACGCGCCGAGGCCCTCGACTGCCTGCAGCTCCTCATTCTCGCGGGAACCGCCGACCGGCCGCTGCCCCGCGTCACCCCGCTCGATCCTCTGCCCGCGGCTCACCCCTCCGGCTGCCGCATCGCCGTCACGGTGACGAACCCCGCCTGCGCCCGGGTGGCCAAGCGGGCCGGAGCGCACCTCATCTACGTGCCGGCACTCAACTACCGCCGCGGCGAGGCCGTCATCGCCGGCCAGCTGAACGCCGCCGCCGAGCAGGCGGGCTACCCCAAGGGCTGCATCCCCATCATGCCCGTGGCCGACCACGAGGCGGTGGGGCGCTCCCGCGAGGCCTCGGTCGGCCTCGACGTGTGGAAGTACGCCGATGAGGGCAAGCCGCTCATGGCCGAGAGCCTGGCATCCCTCGAGCGCGCCGACGAGGAGGGGGCTGTTCCCAGCGTGGGGCCGCACCTGCCTGTGGTGAACGAGCTCTCCCTGCGCACCGTGCGCGCATTCGGCGCCGAGCGCGTGTGGCTCTCGCCCGAGCTCACCCTGCGCCAGATCGAGGCGCTCGCCAAAGACGCCCCCGTCGAGATCGGCGTGCAGATCATCGGCGCCACCGAGCTCATGGTCACCGAGCACTGCATGCTCATGAGCCAGGGCCCCTGCGACGAGGAGTGCGCCACGTGCCCCCGCCGCAAGAGCCCGCACTATCTGCGCGACCGCAAGGGCTTCGAGTTCCCCGTCGTCACCGACGCTATGGGCCGCAGCCACCTGTACAACTCCGTGGAGCTGGACGTGGTGCCGGCGCTGCCCGACCTCATGGCCGCGGGCGTGTCGGCCTTCATGGTGGACGCCACACTCATGAACGCCGAGGAGACGGCCCACGCCGTCGGCCGCGCCATCCGCGCCCTGCACGTGGCCCAAAACGACGGCAACGCCATCGCGAAGATGCCCAACACCACCTCCGGCCACCTCTACCGCGGCGTCTCCTAGCCAATCTCGGAGATTATGCAGTAGAACATAATGTTTCATTGCATAATCTCCCTGTGCTGCCGCCTCATCCATGAGGCTTGTGCCTTGCCTCCCCTCGGCGGGAAGCTTCGCCGGAGGCAACGTTGCTGTGCTAGAATTCCCAACACTTATATAAGTTGACGTGTCGATGACTTAATACGACTCATATGACTTATATAAGTCATCGACATTATCGGTTCACATCTCGATTGGAAAGCGAAGGCACCATGCTTACTCCCGAAGAGCAACTGCACATCATCAAGTCCGGCACGGCGCAGATCGTGCCCGAGGCGGCGCTTCTGGAGAAGCTCAAGCGCGGGGTTCCCCTGAACGCCAAGCTCGGCGTGGATCCCACGGCCCCCGACATTCACCTGGGACATGCGGTGCCGCTGCGCAAGCTGCGCCAGTTCCAAGATCTGGGCCATCAGGTCACGCTCATCATCGGCGACGGCACGGCGCTCATCGGCGATCCTTCCGGCCGCAACTCCACGCGCCCGCAGCTCTCCCGCGAACAGATCAAGGAGAACGCCCAGACCTATGTGGACCAGGCCTTCAAGATCCTCGATCCCGAGAAGACCACCCTGCGCTACAACTCTGAGTGGATCCTCGATCTGGACATGGAGCACTTGCTGAAGCTCCTCGCCAACTTCACGGTCGCCCGCATCCTCGAGCGCGACGACTTCCACAACCGCTACACGAACGGCCAGTCCATCAGCCTGCACGAGTTCCTCTACCCGGTCATGCAGGCCTACGACTCGGTGGTCATCAAGGCCGATGTGGAGCTCGGCGGCACCGACCAGCTGTTCAACCTGCTCGCCGGCCGCGAGCTCATGGAGAAGATGGGCATGGAGCCCCAGGTCTGCCTCACGCTGCCGCTGCTCGAGGGCACCGACGGCGTGAAGAAGATGTCGAAGAGCTACGGCAACTACATCGGGCTCACCGATGAGGCCTCCGATATGTTCGGGAAGGTCATGTCCATTCCCGACGAGCTGATGGTAAAGTACTACCGCCTCGCCTCCACCGAGGACGTGGCGGAAATCGACGCCATCGAGGCCGATCTGGCCGCCGACAAGCTGCATCCGAACAAGGTGAAGCGCGCCCTGGCCCGCAACATCGTGTGCGCCTATTACGACGAAGCGGCTGCCGAGGCCGCCGAGGCCGACTTCGACCTCAAGTTCAAAGACCACGGCTTCCCGGCCGACGCTCCCACCTTCGCTCCCGACCTCACGCCCAACGAGGACGGGCTCGTCTACGTGGCGAAGATACTCGTGGACGCCCAGGTGGCCGCCACCGCCTCCGAGGCACGCCGGCTCATCGACGGCGGCGGCGTGAAGGTGAACGGCGAGGCTTTGCCCCCCAAGTCCTACAATGTGGCCCCCGACGTGCTCGCCGGTGCCAAGGTGCAGGTGGGCAAGAAGAAATACGTCCGCTTCGTCTAGGCGGCGAGTATCGTTCCCAGGCGCCGCGGGCAGCAGCCCGCGGCGTTTTTTCGTTTGCTCGGAAATTTCTTGCAAGGATCGGCGTCTCTGAATCGTGTTACCCATAGAGACGGAAGAGAATCCAAGGAGGAGTTCGCATCATGAAGACGTCCACCCTCGCTATTGCCATCGCCTGCGCGGCGGCCCTCGCTGTGCCCGCCGTGGCCTTCGCCGCCCTCGCGCCGAGCCCGGTGCCCGCAGCAGCGCTCGAGCGCGCAGTCTCCGGCGGCTACCACCATACCGACCATCGCTCTGCGGCCGCCGGCCAGGCCGACCCATCGGCTCGGGCCCCGCGCGCCGACGGGCGCGCAGCCGATCGCGCCGAGTGTCTCGACGCTTGCCCCGGCTACCTCGACGCCGATGGTGATGGGGCATGCGACAACTGTGTAGGCGCCGGCGCTGAATGCCCTGGCTACCTCGATGCCGACGGCAACGGCGTCTGCGACAACTGCGCTGCCGGGGGCGCCTCCTGCCCGAACTACCGTGGCGCCGACGGCATCTGCGATCGCTCCGGCGAGGGCTCTTGCGCCCGCGGTTCCGGTCATGCAGGACGCGGCCACGGCTGCGGTCGCTAGCGTTGCGCGGCTGTGCGTCCTTCCGATGACATAGAGCAGGCCATGGCGCGTCATGGCGACACCGTCTGGCGTGTCTGCCTCGCGGCCTTGCGACGCGCCGCCGATGCCGAGGACGCCTTCCAGGACACGTTCATGAAGTACGCCCTGGCTGACGGCACTGCCTTTCGCGATGACGGGCACCGTAAGGCGTGGCTTATTCGCGTGGCCACCAACACCTGCCGGGATCAGCGGCGCTCGCCTGCGCGGAAGCAGTGCTCTCTAGACGAGGAGGCGCGCGAGCGGGTAGCCTCGAGCGATCCCTACGCTCAGCCCTCCTCGCCCATCGCCGAGGTGCTCGACGCCATGAGCCAGCTGGATGATCCGCCCCGCACGCCCGTGTACCTCGCCCTGTACGAGGGATACACGGCTCCCGAGATAGCCGATATGCTGGAAGCGCCCGTGAACACGGTGTACTCGTGGATCGCCCGGGGCAAGAAGACGTTGAAGGAGGCGCTGCGATGATTCCGATGGAGCAGCGGGTTCGCGAGGCCTACGACGCCCAGCACCTTCCCGAGGCGGTTCGCGCCCGCACGCTTGCCGCCATCGAGGCTGCGAGAAGCGCCGGGAACGCCCACGGGGCGAGTGGTACCGACGTGTCCCCTGCCTGCGGCTGCCCAGATGGCGGCCAGAGCAGCGAGGTGGCCGCGACCCTCTCACCGCGCTGCCGGAAGCGCCCCTCGCCCTTGCGGCGCTGGCTCGCCGCGGCCGCATGCCTCGTGCTTGTCTTGGCGGCGCTCGGCGCCTACGGCGTGTACCGAATCCCCTCGGCCTACGTCGATATCGACGTGAATCCTGCCATTGAATTGACGGTGAACCCCTTCGGCACGGTAATCGCCGCAGAGGCCCTCAACGACGACGGCCTTCTCGTGCTCGATGGGGTCTCCCTCCTGCACCGCCCCTACGCGGAGGCCATCGGCGCCCTCGTGGCGAGCGAGGCGTTCGGGGCCTACGCCGACGCCGATGCCTTCGTGGACATCAACATCGTGTCGGAAGACAAGGGGTTGGGGAAGCGTCTTGCCGCCCAGAGCGACGAGGCGATGGCGGGTGTGGCCGCCGAGCATGCCTGCCATCATGCCGACGAGGCCACCCGGCAGGAGGCTGCCGCCGCGGGCCTCTGCATCGGCCGCTACCGTGCCGCCCAAGAGCTCATGGAGCTCGACCCCTCGTACAGCCTGGAAGACTGCGCCGCCATGTCGATGCGCGAGCTGCGCGAGCATATCGATGCCTGCCACCGCGAAGGGGGAGAGGCATCCTCGAGCCAGGGGCACGGTGGGGGCCATCATGGTCGCGGCACGGGCAGAGCAGCCGCCGGGACGCATCACGAAGAGTGAGCCTCCAGAAAATGAAAATACCCTCTTGCGCTCTTTCTCGATTACGGGTATTCTATACAACCCGCGTTTGAGGAAGGCGCGGCAAGCGGGCCTTTCACGGGTTCCCGTTTGGCCCTTCCGAATCCAGCCGAAAGAAATTTTCAAATTTCTGAAAAAAGTTCTTGACTGGTTATTCGGAAAGGCGTAAAGTACTTCCTTGCGCCGCTCGCGAGAGACGGCGGCGGGGAGAGGCCCCGCGGCACCTTCA
>NZ_CAUASN010000025.1 GCF_958431955.1 uncultured Adlercreutzia sp.
CTCCCGCCCCGGCCTCGACCCCCGTCCCCGCGCCGGCAGCGGAGATCGTGGATCCGACGAGCCCCTCGGCGGCGACCGGCCGCGAGCCCGTCCCCACGCCGTGCGTGACCACGGGCATCGAGGTGGCGCCCCCCAAGAAGCTGGGGCTGTTCGGCCGCTTCCTGAAGCTGCTGTTCGGCTAGAGACCCCGAGGAGGAAGTTGTCCATGCTGGAAACGATCGAGTTCAACCAGAAGAAGCTGCCCAAGGCCGAATACAAGCAGGAGTGGGACGCCCTCATCGAGCGGCTCGTCGTGCTGCAGCAGCAAGCCCATAACGCGGGCGTGGGCCTCGTGGTGCTCTTCGAGGGATGGAACGGCGCCGGCAAGGGCAGCCGCATCTCCGACCTCATGTACCACCTGGACGCCCGCTCCACCGGTGTCTACGTCGGCCTCGACCTCGATCCCGACGAGGCGCGCGAGTTCGCCGGCCGCGAATGGGGCGTGACGGGCTACTACCCCATCATGCAGGATTTTTGGAAGGCTCTCGGCGAGCGCAACTCCATCACCTTCTACGACCGCGGCTGGTACTCGGCGGTCATCCAGCACATGCTCTACAACGCGCCCGCCAAGCTGCTCCTGCCCAAAGACGAGGAGCGCCACTACCTGGACTCCATCTACGACTTCGAGCGCCAGCTGACCGCCGACGGCTACATCGTGGTGAAGTTCTTCATCCACATGACGAAGGAAGCCCAGGTGAAGCGCTTGCGCAGCCTGCACGACGACCCGGCCACCCGCTGGCGCGTCACCGACAAGAAGCTGCACAGCCACCACGGCTACGAGGCCGCCTACGAGCTGTACGACCGCCTGCTCGAGCGCAGCGACTACCCGTTCGCGCCCTGGGTGCTCCTCAACGGCGAGGACAAGCGCCGCACGAACCTCGCCATCGCCCGCACTCTCGTGGAGTCCCTTGAGCAGGGCCTGCGCCAGAAGGAGGCCAACGACGCCCTGCGCGGGGCCTTCTCGGCCCACCAGGCGGAGATGGAGGCCCAGTTCAACCTGGAGGCTCTCGGGGTCACCGATGCCGGCGCATCGGGCCGCGGCATGCTCTCGGGCATGCGGCTGGCCCGGGCGAAGGGGCAGGCCGAGGCCGCCCGCGAGCTGGCGCCCCGCGAGTCGCGCTTCGCCATCGTCGAGGACTACCCGCAGGTCGACCTCATCGACCACAGCCTGGCCATCGACCCGGAGACCTACAAGAAGACGCTGCGGGCCCTCCAGGCGCGCCTCTTCCGCCTGGAGAACATCATGTTTCAGCGCCGCGTGCCCCTCATCCTCATGTACGAGGGCTGGGACGCCGCGGGCAAGGGCGGCAACATCAAGCGCGTCGCCCAGGCCCTCGACGCGCGCGCTTACAACATCTACCCGTCGCCGGCGCCCACCAAGCCCGAACTCGCGCACCCGTTTTTATGGCGCTACTGGACGCGGCTGCCCAAGGCGGGGCATGTGGGCATGTACGACCGCAGCTGGTACGGGCGCGTGCTCGTGGAGCGCGTGGAGGGCTTCGCCACCCCCGAGGAGTGGAGCCGCGCCTACGACGAGATCAACGAGTTCGAGCACGATCTGGTGGACTGGGGTGCCATCCTGCTGAAGTTCTGGGTCGACGTGAGTCCCGAGGAGCAGCTGCGCCGCTTCCAGGACCGCGAGAACGACCCGGCCAAGCAGTGGAAGATCACCGAGGACGACTGGCGCAACCGCGAGAAGTACCCGCAGTACAAGGCCGCCATCGACGACATGTTCCGCCTGACGAGCACCACCTTCGCCCCCTGGATCGTGCTGGAATCCGACGACAAGAAGTACGCCCGCATCAAGGCGCTGCGCATCATCGTGCGAGCCCTGGAGGAGCGCCTCGGCGAGGAGCCCTACCGCTAGGCCTTTCCGTTCTCGCCCGCCTACCGCGCCGGAGCTGCGCGGCGGCCGTTTTCCTTGCGAAAGCGGGGCGTTCGGGGTACTATAGGCGCATCATCAGCAAGGAGGCGGGCACGTGAAGGCGGGTCCGTGGTATAGAAGGAGACCGCTATGTCACTGTTCGGATTTGAAGTGCCCATGGAGGCCGTGTGGGTCGTGGTGGCCATCATCGTGCTGGTCATCGTGGTGTTCATCGCCAAGGGCTTCATGGACGAGATGAAGAAGTAACCATCGCGAGGAAGCCCCTTCGGGGGCTTTTTCATTTTGAGCCTAAGGAACGTCCGATGACCGAGCCGATTCCCACCAACGTGCCCCACTACTACCGCGACGGGGAGGGCAACCTCGTCCAGTGCTACTACGATGCCGAGGGTAATATCGCCCAGTGGTCCTACGTGCCGGAGGAGATGGCGCCTGCCAGCCTCCGCCTCGGGGCCGACGCAGCAGCTGCGGGAGCGCCCCCGAGCGGGCCCGAGGCCGCCGCACTCGCGGTGACGCCCGGGGCTGGCGAAGACGAGAAGAAGAAAAAGAAGAAGAAAGGCGGCTGCCTTTGGCGCATCGTGTTCTGGGTGGCGCTTATCGTGTTCATCGGCTCGGTGGCCACATTGGGCTACCTGGCCTGGACCTACTGGGCGGGCCAGAACGCCTACGATGAGATCGCCACGAGCGCCGGACCCGCCGTGGCCGAGCTGGAGGCCGGAGCCGAGGGCGGCTCGGCGGAGAGCATCAACCTGGCCGATCTTGTGGTGGACTGGGATGCCCTGCGCGCCATCAACCCCGACGTGGTGGCCTGGGTGTACGTGCCCGGTACCGTCATCAACTACCCGGTGGCCCACAAGGCGGGCGACTCGGAGTACTACCTGCACCATAACTTCAGCCTGGGGGAGGGCTCCTTCGGCGCCGAGTTCGGCTCCATCATGCTATCGGGCGAGAATGCGGGCGACTTCTCCGACCAGGTGAACATCCTCTACGGGCACCATATGCGCAACGGGTCCATGTTCGCCCTGCTCGCCGAGTTCCGCGACAGCGACATCTTCAACGAGCACCGCACCATCTACCTGCTCACGCCCGCGGGCAACTACCGCCTGGAGACCTTCGCCGTGGAGCACGTGCCCATGACGCACTCCGCCATCGCCACGCCGAACTACGCCACCGAGCAGGAGTTCGTCGATTTCAAGCAGTGGCTGGTGGACGAGTCCATCGTGGCGCCCGACAACGACGTCGCCGCGCTCGTGACCGATGCCACGAAGCTCTTCGGCTTCTGCACCTGCGACGGCGCCGATAACACCTGGCGCTATATCACCTTCGCGGCCCCGCTCGAGTTCGTCCCCATCGACCAGGTGGGCACTGGCGACTACCGCAGCGCCATGACCGTGGAGGACGGCGCCGCCGACGATATCGCCGAGGACGTGCAGGAGCGGGCGGAGTAGCGATCGCGTCGCGTGCCGCGCGCCGCCCGGCTGCGCCCCGGCCTTCGGGACGCTCGCTTCGCCGGAGGCCGCGCGGCGCCGATTCCCGGCGTGCGGGCACGGGTGGCTCCTCTATACTGTAGGCACCGAGGCAACTCTTGGAAAGGAACCCCATGGAAAACCAGAACAGCGTGACCTATGCCCAGGCCGGCGTTGACATCGTGGAGGGCGCCCGCGCGGTGGACGCCATCAAGGACACGGTGCACTCCACCTACCGTCCTGAGGTGGTGGGCGACATCGGCGGCTTCGGGGGGCTGTTCTCCATCGCCGCGGCCAAGGATATGGCCGACCCGCTGCTCGTCTCCGGCACCGACGGCGTGGGCACGAAGCTGAAAGTTGCCCAGCGTCTCGGCGTGCACGATACCGTGGGCATCGACCTGGTGGCCATGTGCGTGAACGACATTCTGGCCACGGGCGCCGAGCCGCTGTTCTTCCTCGACTACGTGGCCGTGGGCAAGCTCGATTCCGAGGCCATGGCGAAGATCGTCGGAGGCATCGGCGAGGGCTGCCGCCAAGCCGGCTGCGCGCTCATCGGCGGCGAGATGGCCGAGCATCCCGGCGTGATGGAGCCGGACGACTACGACCTGTCCGGCTTCTGCGTGGGTGTGGTGGACCGTCCGTGCATGCTCGACCCCGAGAGCGTGCGCGAGGGCGACGTGCTCATCGGCCTGGCGTCCTCGGGCCTGCACTCCAACGGCTACTCGCTCGCCCGCAAGGTGTGCGTGGAGGGCCGCCCCGAAGAGGAGCTTCGCGCAGCCCGCGAGGATTTGGCCGGCCAGAGCATTCTGGAAGCGCTGCTCACGCCCACGCGCATCTACGTGAAGCCGGTGCGCGCCGCGATGGAGCAGGTGCCCGGCGGCATCCGCGCCCTCGCCCACATCACCGGCGGCGGCATCACCGAGAATTTGAACCGCGCTCTGCCGGCCGGCGTGAACGCTGAGGTCGACTTGGGCACGTGGCCCATTCCACCCGTGGTGCGCTTTGCCTGCGAGGCTGCGAACCTCTCAGAGGCCGAGGCTTTGAAGACCTTCAACATGGGCCTGGGCCTGGTGCTCATCGTTGACCCGGAGAAGGCCGAGGCCGTGGAGGCGGCCCTGACCGATGCGGGCGAGCAGACCTTCCGCGTCGGCCGCATCGTCGCTGGCGCGGGCGAGGTACAGTACACGGGCGAGGGCTCTCTGTTCGCGTAGCGTCCGCGCGTTTCGAGCCGAGGGAAGGGACTGGAATGACCGACAAGCTGAAGATCGGCGTGCTGCTCTCCGGCAGCGGCACCAACTTGCAGGCCATTATCGATGCCATTGCGGATGACGGACTGCCCGTGGAGATCGTGCACGTGCTCTCCTCGCGCCCCGATGCCTACGGCATCGAGCGCGCCCGCGCCGCCGGCATCCCCGTGACGGTGTTCGACCGTTCCTGCTACGAGGACCGTGAGGCCGCCGACGGGCGCATCGCCGCCATCATGGCCGAGGCCGGGGCTGAGTACGTTGTCATGGCCGGCTACATGCGCAAGCTCACGCCGGTGGTGCTCGACGCCTTCCCCGATCATGTGCTGAACCTGCACCCGGCCCTGCTGCCCGCCTTCAAGGGGGCGCACGCCATCCAGGATGCGTGGGACGCGGGCGTGAAGGTGACCGGCGTTACTGTGCATCTGGCCAACGAGGACTACGATAAGGGCCCCATCGTGGCCCAGCGCGCCGTGCCTGTGCTGGAGGGCGACGACATCGACGCCCTGGAGGCGCGCATTCACGAGGTTGAGCACGCCATCTACCCCGAGGTGCTGCGCGCCATCGCCGAGGGCCGCATGACCATGGATGATGACCGGAAGATCCATGTTCGATAGGCTCGTCGGATAAGTCGTTTCAGATTTTTGGTCAAAAGAGGCCTCGAGTGCGCTCTGCGGTCGCATTCAAGGCCTCTTTTTCGTGCATTTGATGGCGTAAAAAGGCGCAGAAGGCTCGATCTGGCGGAAAATGAGCGTTATTTTTGCGGCAACGAGCGCACTCGAGGCCCCTTTTGGCCAAAATGCGTATAGTTGCTCTTGAAAATGAGTGAAAGGCCCGAGGAAAGAGGGATGCATGAAACGTGAGACCATTGAGGCTATCGTCGCCGATCTGCGCGCGGGGCGCGTACCGGAGCTGTCGGTGGCGGACTTCCCGGCGTTTTCCGAGGAGGCCACGGCGGGCGATCCGCATATCGGCCCTGAGACGCTGGGCGCCATCGCCGCCACGTTGAGTGAGGCCGACATTCCCACCTTCGAGCGGGCGCTCGCCGCCATGGACGAGGGCGACTTGGCCTGGCTCGGCTTCAAGGTGGTCTACGACGCCGCGGCCGCCCAAGCCAACGTCGACAACGAAGTCACCAAGAAGTACGGCGACGTGGGCTCGGCCGATGGCGAGCCGCTCGTGTTCTTCTGCAACGACGCCAAGGAGATCGTCGCCTCCCGCGAGCTGTCGCCCCGCGACATCTTCCAGGCCAAGGACGTCACACGCGGTCCCTCGATGCACAACGACCAGTTCGACGGCCTCACCTGGGCGAGCGAGCCGCTCTTCGGCAAAGTGCGCGTGTGGCTGCTCGGCGCGTCGGATGCGGCGGTGGAGGTGGCGGCCCTCGCCGAGCACGTGGGCTTCCATGTGATCGCCGTTGACTACGATCCGGCCTTCCTCAACGCCGAGCGCTTCCCGGGCGCCGAGCGCATCATGCTGCACGGCGGCAACTTCGACGAGCTGGCGAACATGCCGGCGCGCCCGGAGGACTACGTGTGCGTGCTCACCCGCGGGCACATGTTCGATCCCGAGAGCTGCGTTTGGGCACTGCAGAACGGCGTGCACTATGTGGGCATGATGGGCTGCGCGGGGAAGAACTCCACGGTGCACGACCTCGTGGTGGGCGCCGGCGTCTCCGAGGCCGATTGGGATCGCGTGAAGCGGCCCATCGGGCTCAAGTTCGGGGCGAAGACCCCGGCGGAGCTGGCCATCGCCATCGTGGCTGAGCTGGTGGACGTGCGCTACCGCGAGCGCTACAGCGACGAGGCCCGCGCGCGCCACGAGAAGAGCCTGGGACGCGAGTAGTCGAGGCGCCTGCTGGGCACTCCCGCTCGGGTAGCCCTCGCGTGCATGGAAGGCGGGCTGCGGGACTCGCTCGGTGGGAGCGCCCCGCATCCTGCGCGCTGCCTTGTTTATCGACAGATAGCGAGCCGTTCCTTCGGGAACGGCTCTTTTTGTGCCATAATGCTCGGGTCAATGGCTCATCGGGCCGCGGTATGCGGTGCGGATGCGCGCGGGCGACGCGGTGTCGCGCGCGGGCATCTTTGCCTTGGGAAATGCGGGTGCGAATCCCGCGCTATGCCAGTAACCGTAAGGTTCTCGGGCGGAAGGCCGGACGGCGGAGCGGAGGCTTCGGCTGTCGCGTCCTCTTCGCGCCGGGGCGAAGTCGGAACACCAAGCCGAGAGGCACGAGCCCTGGAAGAGAAAGGTTTGCCCCATGTACCAGAATGTCGAGAAATCCCTGCGCAAGAAGTTCCTCGCAAGCGCCCTCGCCCTCGCCTTCGCGGCGATGCTGGCCCTGGCCGGGTGCGCCAACGAGACCGCTCCGGCCGACAACGCCGCCGGCGCGGATAACGCCGCGGTGGAGCAGTCTGCTGACGGCGCGAACGCCGCCGACGCGAAGGAGAATGGCGCGGCCGATGCCGCCGAGTCGAAGGTGACCGTGTCGGTAACCATGCCCGAGGGCGCGTCGGCCTCTTCCGAGAGCGCCGAAGTGTCCATTCCCGCCGAGGGCACCGTGTACGACGCGCTCATGGCCACGGGCTGGGACGTCCAGGCCGAGGACAGCGATTACGGCAAGTACGTCACCTCCATCAACGGCATCGCCAACGGTTCTGAAGGCGAAATGAGCGGCTGGGTGTTCACCGTGAACAACGAGCAGGTCATGGAAGGCTGCGACGCCTGCAAGCTGGCCGACGGCGACACCGTCGAGTGGACGTTCTTCGTCTAAGACTCCGTTCGGCCCGAGAGAAGCGCAAGTCCAGGCCCGCGAAATGCCGCCTGTCCCGCGGGGCGGGCGGTCGCGATGCCCCGGCGCTTCCTCGGGCCTTCTTTTCGCTATGAACCCGTTTGGGAGGGACATATTCGCGCGGAGCCACCCGGGGCTTGCCCTGGCCTACTTCACGGGCGTCATCGTCGTGACCATGGTAGTCGCAAGCCCCGTGTTCGCCGGCATATCCCTGGTCGGGGCCGCCCTGGGGTCGCTCGCGGCTCGGGGGCGGGCGGCTCTGCCCGGGCTGGGGGCCTCTCTGGCGCTCGTCGCCTTCGTGGCGGCAGTGAACCCCCTGTTCAACACGGCGGGCAGCACGGTGCTGCTGAACGTAGTTGGCCGTCCCTACACGGCCGAGGCCCTCTTGTTCGGGGCGGTGCTCGGGGCTCAGCTGGCCGCCGCGCTCCTCTGGTTCTCGGCAGCGGGCCGAGCGCTTACCCCGGAGAAGGTCACCTACCTCTTCGGCGGCATTGCCCCGGCGCTGGCCTGCGTGCTCACGCTGGTCGTGCGCCTCGTACCTGCCTATGGGCACCGGGCGCGCGCGGTGGCCGAGGCGCGGGATGCCATCGGCTGCGGCCCTGCCGGGGCGTGCGGTGCGGTGGGCAGGGCGCGGGCCGGGGCGACGGTGCTCGCCGCGCTGACGGCGTGGTCGTTGGAGCAGGGGGTGACCACGGCCGACTCCCTGGCAGCGCGCGGCTTCGGCACGGGCCGCCGCACGCCGTGGGGGCGCTACCGTTTTACGGTTCGCGCGGGAGTCGCCGTTGTCGCGCTGGTTGTCCTGGCGGCCGTCGTGGGCGTAGGACTTGCGGCCGGCGCGGGCTGGGTGCAGCTCCTGCCGCAGTTCGCGCTGCCGGCGGCAAGTCCCCTCGTGGTCGCCGGCTGGGCGGCCTGGGCCGGGCTCGTGATCGCGCCGACGCTCGTCGGCGCGGGGGAGGAGGCGCTATGGCGCTGCTCGCTCTCGACCAGGTGACGTTCGTCTATCCGGACGCGGCGCATCCGGCGCTCGACGGAGTGAGCCTCGTGTTCTCGCCGGGCAGCTACACGGTGCTCGCCGGGCCCTCCGGCTGCGGGAAGACGACGCTTCTGCGCGCGCTCAAGACCCCGCTCGCGCCGGCGGGCCGATGGGAGGGCGCGGTGCTCTGCGACGGCGCGCCCATGGCGGAGGTTTCGCTGCGCGATCAGGCGCGGCGCATCGGCTTCGTCATGCAGGAGCCCGATGCCCAGATCGTCTGCGACTCGGTGGAGGCCGAGCTGGCCTTCGGGTTGGAGAACGTGGGCGCGCCGCGCGAGGTCATCGGGTTGAAAGTGGCGGAGACGGCGAGCTTCTTCGGCATCCAGCCGTGGCTGCACCGCCGGACGGGGGGCCTGTCGGGCGGTCAGAAGCAGCTACTGAACCTGGCGGCCGTGCTGGCGCTCGGGCCGGAGGTGCTCGTGCTGGACGAGCCGACGAGCCAGCTCGACCCTCTGGCGGCCGATGAGTTCCTCGCCGCGGTGTGCCGCGTGAATCGCGAGCTGGGCGTGACGGTGATCATGGCCGAGCATCGGCTGGAGGGGATCCTTTCCGACGCCGATCAGCTCGTCGTGCTCCAAGACGGTCGCGTGGCTGCAGCGGGGGAGCCCCGCGTGGTGGCTGCGCGCCTCGCTGCGGAGAAGTCGCCGATGGCGGCTGCCCTTCCGGCGGCCCTGCGCGTGTGGGCGGCGGTGGATGGCGGCAGCGGCTGCAGCGGCGCCGACGCCGACTTTCTGCCGCCCCTGACGGTGCGCGAGGGACGCGCGGGGCTGGAGACGCGGGAACGCCGCTGTGCTTCGGGCGGGGCGGCTGCATCTGAGGCGGTGCCCAGGGGAGCGAATCTGGCGGCCGCGGCCAGGGCGGTAGCTGCTCTAGCCCCGGGCACCGAGGGCGTCCCGACGGCAAACGGTCCCGTGGCCCTGTGTCTGCGCGATGTGTGGTTCCGCTACGAGCGCGAGGCGCCCGATGTGCTGTGCGGGTTCTCCCTGGAGGTGCGCGCCGGTGCCGTGACAGCGCTCGTCGGGGCGAACGGAGCCGGGAAGTCCACTGCGCTCAGGGCGGCCTGCGGCCTGGCGCGGCCCTACCGTGGCACGGTGGAGGTGCTCGGGCGGAAGCTGCGGCGCGGCGGCGCGCTTGCAGCCGCCGACGGCGCGGTGCTCCTGCCCCAGGATCCCACGCTGCTCTTCTCCCACGAGACGGTGCGCGAGGAGCTGGCCGATATGCTCGTCGGCACCCGCGCCGGAGCGCCTGCGTCCGATGCCGCCCAGTCAGCCGCCCTCGCTCCCTCCGACGGCCAGACGGCCCTGGCCGAGATCGCGGCGCTCTGCGCCATCGAGCCGCTCATGGACGCCCACCCCCTCGATCTATCGGGCGGCGAGCGCCAGCGCGTGGCCCTGGCGAAGGTGCTGCTCGCACGCCCGCGCCTGCTGCTGCTCGACGAGCCGGGCAAGGGGGTCGATGCGGCCTTCAAGGCCGAGCTCGGCGCGCTGCTGCGCCAGGTGGCCGCCCGAGGAGCCGCGGTGCTCATCGCCTCCCACGACCTTGACTTCTGCGCCCGGTGGGCCGACGAGGCGGCGCTCGTCTTCGACGGGGCCGTGGCTGCCGCAGCCCCGCCGCGTGCCCTGTTCGCCCGCGCCGACTTCTACACCACCGCCGCGAGCCGCATAGCCCGGGGCATCATCCCGGATGCGGTGACGGTGGAAGACATCGTGGAAGTCTGCCGCCGAGAAGGGGAGTGATCCCATGTCCAAAAACGCATACCGCCTCGTGCTTGCCGCGTTAGCCGTCCTCGTGCTTGGGGCCACGGCTGTCATCACGGTGCAGCGCGTCAGCCCCTACGTGGCCGCCGTCCTCATCATCGTCTTGGCCATCGTGCCCTTCCTCATCTCCTTCGAGCGAAGCCGGCCCGATGCCCGCGAGGTGGTGCTCATGGCGGTGCTCACGGCCCTGGCCGTGGCCTCCCGGGCCGCCTTCGCCTTTGTGCCGCACTTCAAGCCCATGGCGGGTGTGGTCATGATCGCCGGCATCGCCCTCGGCCCCCGGGCCGGGTTCCTCGTGGGCGTGCTCGCGGCCCTCGCCTCGGGGTTCTTGTTCGGCCAGGGCCCTTGGACGCCGTTTCAGATGCTCGCCTTCGGGGCGGCGGGCGCCGGGGCGGGCCTGCTGGGTGCGTGGGGCGCCCTCCCCCGCGCGAACTTGAGCTTGGCCCAGCGCGTCGGTCTCGCCGCAGGAGGCTTCATCTTCGTCGTGCTCGTGCTCGGGCCGATCCTCGACACGAGCACGCTCTTCCTCATGGCCTCGTCCCTCACGCCGGCCAGCGCCGCCGCGGTGTACCTGGCGGGACTGCCCGTAAACGCCGTCCACGGTGCGGCAACGGCTCTCACGCTGCTTTTGGCCGCCAACCCGCTGCTCGGCCAGATCGCCCGGGTGCGGCGCAAGTACGGGCTGGAATAGCGCGCCGCCCACGCCCGAACGCCCGCCCGCGCGGTGGCGGACGGCTGTCCGCGTGGCGGCGGAACGTCCAACATGGTGGCAACGCGCCGCAGCCCCGGCCTGTCCCTCCGGGCGGCAGGCCTATAATGAACCTACTACGCCCGAGACGAAGGAGTATCCCATGGTCATCCTCGACGCCCCCTATGCGTCCGCACCCCTCATCGACTACCTGGTCGAATCGGCGCATCCGGTGCTTGCCAACGACTTCTCGCGGCAGCTCGTGGCGGAAGGCCGCGATCTGCACCTCGTGGACGATGCCGAGGCCGCGCGCCGCCTGGAGGCCGGCGAGCGCGTGTACACCAACTCCGAGAACGCCCTCGCGTGGATCCTCGATCACGTGGACAATCCCGTGCTCACCGGCGCCATCGCCCTGTTCAAGGATAAGGCGGCCATGCGCGAGAAGCTGGCGGCCCTGAACCCGGGGCTGTTCTACATCACGGTTACCCGCGACGAGCTGGAGGCCGTGAACGTGGCCGACCTGCCCCTGCCGGTGGTGCTGAAGCCGTCGGTGGGCTTCTGCTCCATGGGCGTCTACGTTATTGAGGAGGCCGACGACTGGGCCGAGGCCGTCTCCGACATCGCCCGGCGCGAGGAGGGCTGGCACGAGCGCTACCCCGACAGCGTCGTGGGCGGCGAGACCTACATCATCGAGGGGTTCATCACCGGCACCGAGTGCGCGCTCGATTGCTACTTCGACGAGGAGGGCGCGCCGCACATTCTGAACATCCTGCGTCACGACTTCGCCGATGCCGAGGACACCTCCGACCGCATGTACCTCACCGATGCTGCCATCGTGAAAGCCATGGAGCCGCGCTTTGCCGCCTGGCTTGCCCAGGTGAACGAGGTGGTGGGCGCGCGCAGCATCCCCGTGCACGTGGAGGTGCGCGTCGACGGCGACGTTATTGCGCCCATCGAGTTCAACCCGCTGCGGTTCGCGGGCCTCGGCGGCACCGACGTGGCCTATTTCGGCGTGGGCCTGCGCACCTACGAGGCCTTCCTGGAAAACAAGAAGGTCGATCTCGCGGCGCTGTACACGGGCCATCCCAACTCCGTCTACTCCATGTCGCTTTTGAATCCGGCGCCTGAGGCCGACCTGGCCGCGCCCTTCAACAGCGAGGCGCTTCTGGCCCGCTGCTCGCACGTGCTGTCCTACCACGACTTCGATCCTGAGACCGTGGGCTTCTACGGCTTCCTCTTCCTGGAAACGGGGGCCGACGAGGCCGGCGCCGCCGAGCGCGATTGGCTTCTGCGCAATGACCTTCTGGAGTTCGTCGGCTAGGAGAGAACCGTCTGCCGGCAATTCCCGCAACCTGGCGGAGCTGCGCGCATCGCGCGGCGTTCGCTCTCTGCGGAGAGGGCCTATTTTCCCGCGGCAACCTGGCCCTAACGGGCGGATGACGGCCTGCGAACAAACCCATCGCGAAGGGAAAGGCTCAAGATTTACCCGCCTATGCTGAGGGTGGCGCGGTTCCCCAGTGGCCGCGCACCTCGAAGCAGAAGGCGGGTGATCGCGATGACGCGGAACAACGAAGGAAAGAACGGGCGCGCGCTGCCCCGCCTGGCGGCTGCGGCCTTGGGCGCCCTCATGATAAGCTGCCTCGGGCTGATGGCCGCGCCGACGGCCTTCGCCGAGGAGGTGAACGATCTGCCCGGCACCTACCAGCTGCCGCTGAAGGCGTCCGAAGCGGCGTCGCGCATCGCCGAGGCGCCGTCGTATGCATCCGAGGCGTCGGCGTCGAGCAAGACTGCCGCCCCCGCCGAGACGACCGCCCCCGCCGAGGCTGCCGACCCGGCCGAGGCGACCGCCCCAGCTGAGACGAGTGCCACGACTGGGGCGAGTGCCCCGACCGAGACGAGTGCCACGACTGAGGCGACCGCTCCGACTGAGGCGACCGATCCGGCCAAATCGGCCACGGACTCCGCGACGTCGACCGATGCCCGTGCGGCTGGCGAGACACGGGCGGCTCGTGAGGCCCAGGCAGCCGATTCCAAGGCGACTCCGACGGCCGTAACGCCCGCCACCTTCACGATCTCCGGCATGAAGTTCCTCGAGGGCCGCGCTCTCGAGGCCGGCGAGTTCACCTTCAAGCTCGCCCCCGCCGGCGCCGCTCAGGTTTCCGCGCGCTCCGATCTGCCTCGGAAGCTGCGGCCGCCCAGCACGCTCACCGATGCGGAGAAATACGAGCTCGTGGCCCATGGCGACCTGGTCTACTACCCCTCGGCGCTCCAGCCGATGCCCGCCTCCGATACCACCCAGAACAACGCCGACGGCCAGGTGTCCTTCGGGCCTCTCACCTTCGACCTGTCGTGCCTCGGCGAGACGAGCACCCAACGCCACCAGGGCACGGTGTTCTGCTACACCGTGGCCGAGGAGCCGCCGCGCAACGCCGACGGCACGCTCGCCGACGGCGTGACGAAAGACGAGCGCGGCCGCTGCGTGTACCAGGGCGTCACCTACGACGACAGCGTGAAGCGCATCTACATCTACGCCTACGAGACCGGCGACGATTCCGGCAACCCCGAAATCGAGATCATTCCCTTAGGCGACGCCACGTTCGACGCGCATCCGGCCAAGGCTGGCGCCGGCCTTGGTGCCGGTTTCCTCAACGTCTTCAACGGGGCGGTGCTCGAGTCCTATGACGGTGCCGTGTACTTGGCCGACGAGCCCATCACCGCCGGCGAGTTCAACTTCGAGGTGCGGGAAGTGGCCGAGGACGGCACCATCCTCGACGACCTGTCGGTACCCTGCGAGGCCGCCGAGAACGGCTCCGAGGGCGCGGGCGTCCACCTCATCACCGATGAGATCTACGGCGAGCCCGGACGGTTCTTCTACACCGTGCGCCAAACCGCGGCCGCCCGCACCGACGGCAGCGACATCGTGCTCGACGAGAGCAGCTACGTCATCACGGTGGAGGTGACCCAGGGCGCCGACGACGACCTCCAAGCCGCCATCACCTACGTGCGCAAGAAGCCGGCTGGCAGCGATCAATGGGTGGATGTGGCCCTCGATACGCAGCCGAGCCCCGTCACCTGGGAGAACCGTGTGAAAAGCCCCGACGAGCCCGATAACCCCGATAACCCCGACAGCCCCGGCGAGTCGGGTTCGGGCAGCGGATCGGCCACCACGCCCGGCGGGGATACAGGCGCCGCGACGAGGCCGGATGAGCCCGGCGACGACGCGGGCGGCACGACGAAGCCGGATGCGGGCCAGAGCCCCGATGCGACCGAGCCCGATGACGGCGCCCATGCCGACAATCCGACGGGCGCCTCGAAGCCCGAGAGTGGAACGTCGGCCGAGAGCAGCTCGTCCCAGGGCGGGTCGAGCGCAAGCTCCTCGGCCCCCGATAAGGGCACCGGCGCCTCCTCCAACGATTCGGCCTCCGCAGCTGCTGCCTCGGGTGCCGCGACGGCGAAATCTACCGTCAAGCCCTCTGGAGCCTTCGCGCAGACGGGCGACGATCTGGGCGTGCCAATGCTGATCGCATTCCTCATCGTTATGGCGAGCGGCGTGGTTTTGGCCATAGTGAGCCGCCGCCGCACGCCGCGCTCCTAAGCGATAGCGCCCATCGGGCGTATGATCTGAAGACGAGTCTTTTCCCTATATATACGGGTAAGGCTCGTCTTCTCCGCTATTCTTCCAAAACCGAATTTATTTTCCCGAATACCATTGACCGCCAGGTCAAACGTCGCCATTATTCCCCCTCAAACTAAACCGCCCGCATCGAAGGGCCTCGACTTGCACGCAGGAGTCGGGCTGGGGAAAGGAGCACTGAGCGGTGGGAGAGAAGATGGAGCGGATCCTCGGCGAGAGGATCTGGGGTCGCGGGCTCTTGTCCGCGATACTGGCCGTTGCGCTCGCGGCGCCCCTGGCGGCGCTGCCCGCTTTCGCGGCCGACGACGGGGAAGCTCCCGCGGTGGCGCTGACCGTATCCGGCGTCGACCAGCTGGAGCCCACGGCGGAGCGCTGGGAGCTTCTGCGCCTCGACAACTACGCTGGCGAGGCGCTCTACCTCGACATCGAGCGCACCCAGAACGGCGCGACCGAGAGCCTGGCCGTGCGCCAGAAGTACACGCCGGGCTCCGAGGAAGAGGCCGACGGGGCCGAGGTGGCCCGCATCGTGGCCCTGGATATGGCCGCGGCCGTCGGCGGCGACGGCACCCCGGCCGGGCAGTTCGGCGCCATCGAGGAGCGGCCGTCCTACACCATGCGGGTGCACGACGCCCAGCGCGGCGGCACGGTGCTCTACGAGGGCGCGGTGTATCCGGTGTACGCGCAGCTGCGCGAAGAGGGCGCGGCGACAACCTACCGCCTGATGGGCATCCGCACGGCGAGCGCCGACGAGCTGGCATCTCCCCGCAATTTGGGCGTGGGCGCCACCTACGTGGAGGTGGGCGACGGCACCGCCGCCGCACGGGCGACCTACCGCCTGCAGGTGGGCGCCGCCGTCGACAACACCTTCGACGCCGAGCGCGGCTGCTTCCTGGTGGACTACGAGCGCACCGCCGATGCGGAGGTGACCGGCTCGGTGCGCTACGTGGACCCGGCGGGCAACGTGGTGCGCACCGACACCTACCCGGGCGTGCCCGACGAGGGCGTGGCGGCGACCATCGAGCAGTCTTTCTTCGCCGAGAGCCCCGCGAGCGATGGTGCCGCGGCGTCGATGGGCTACTACCGCGTGATCAGCGGCCTGACCGCCACCGTGCAGCTCACGCCGGCGCGCCCGCACGTGACCGTGCGCGTCATGGAGGTGCCCGCCGCCGATGCGGGAGCCTTCCAGCTGACGGTGCGCTACGAGGACGAGTCCGGCACTCTCCTGTGGGAAGACCAGCTCGACGTGAAAGGCGACGGCTACCAGTACACGCTTCCCACTACCTTCTCCACCCGCCAGCAGTCGGGCGTGAACTTCTACACGTTCTCCGGCGTGGGCGCTCCGGGTGCTTCCGGGGATGTGGCCCGCCAGACGGCCTGGGCGTGGGGCAACCCGCTCGTGCTGACGAGCTCGGTGCCCGCCACCGCCTTCGGCACCGATGCGGACGGCAAGCGCGTGCTGACGGCCACCTACACCTCCTCGGACGTGACGAAGGAGGCGACCTTCACGCTCGTGGAGGTGGACGGCTCCACCAACACGGTGCTCGGGCGCGTGAGCGAGGTCATCACCCCGGAGCACAGCTTTACCTACGAGCCGGCCCCGCGCGAGGTGGACGGCGTGCGCTACGTGCCGTGGTCGGGGAACGGGGAGCCCATGAGCTACACGTGGGCCGACCTGGCCGAGGGCGTCGACCTGCTCCAGTACGTCTACTACGTGCCCGAGGACTACGTGCCCGGCGGCCCCTACGACATCACCGTGCAGTACCAGAACATCGCCGACGGCACCGTGCTCGCCCGCGAGACGCACACGGTGGATCCGGAGGAGAACCAGTTCGTCGAAATCGCAGGACCCGAGCGCTTTGCGCAGGACGGGGCCGAGTACGTGCGCCTCGCCGGGCAGGAGACGCCGATCCGCCACGGGTACTTCTCGACGGCGCGCACCTACACCATCTACTACCGCGACGTGAACGATGTCATCAACGCCGACACCGTCATCACGCGCACCCAGATCATCGAGACCGAGCGCACGGTCACCGTGCCCGGAGCCCCCGTTGTCACCGTGGCCACGGCGGCTCCGACCGTGCCCGATGCCGACGGCGCGGGCGATGCCGCGACCGGTGCGGCCGACGGCGGGGCTGCCGCCGGGGCCGATGCGGCCGCGCCCGACGCCGGCGTGACCGCGGGCGATGCCACGACCATCATCGATGACGACGAGAACCCGCTCGCCACGTTGGACGGCCAGACGCCGGCCGCCGAGCGCACCATCGCCGACGACGAGAACCCGCTCTCCTCGGGCGTGGAGGGCGCCGAGGCCGAGGGCGATGCGAGCCGGGGGCTGATTGCGGCCGCCGTGGCGGGCACGCTCGTGCTGGCGGCGGTTGCCGCGCTGATCTTGTGGCGCTGCCGACGCAGCGGCGCGAACGGCTCCGGGGAAGACGAGGAAGAGGGACGGATATGACGAAGATGCTGAATAACCAGGCGCTGCGCCGCTTCTTGGCCGTGGCGCTCGCCGTCCTGCTCGCGGCCGCGCTCGTGCCGCAGCTCGCGATCGCCTACGGCGCCGATGGGGCTGCCGACGACGCCACGGCGCTGCCCGTCGACGACGTGGCGGCCGACCTTCCTGCCGACGACGCTGCGGGCACCGACGGGGATGCCGCCGATGCCCCTGCGGCGGGAGACGATACGTCCGATGCCCCGGCGGAAGAAGGGTCTCCCGACGCCGACGGAGCCGCGGCCGACGACGCATCCGACGAGGGCGCGCCGTCCGAGCCCGGAGACGGGGCCGTTGCCGAGGGCGCCTTCGACGGCGACCTGTCCGACGCCGCCGCTCCCGCCGGCCCCGCCGGCACGGCCGAGGGCGGCACGGCGGCCGACGAGCCCGCCCCCGCCGCCGATGCCGACGGCACACCCGGCGCCGACGAGGCCGCCCCGACCGCCCAGGCCGAGGACGGCGACATCGTCAACGCCGCCGAGACGGTGGTGGCGGCCCGCGCCGTCGAGCGACGCAACTACGTCTACGACACCGCCGGCGACTACACGCTCACCATCGACGGGGCCGTTGAGGGCACCATCAAGGTGAGCGGGGGCGCCCGGCTCAGCCTGAACGGGTCGGGCACTCTCACGGGCACCGGCGGCAGCGTCGTTACCGTTACCGGTGCCGGATCCACCCTCAAGCTGAACCATGACGGGGGAAACCTCACCATCACGGGCGGCACCGGCACGCGCGTGAACTCCCCCGGCCGCTACGAGAATCTGAGCGCGCACAACCACCACTACACGGCCGGCGGCGGCATCCTCGTGCAGGTTGACGCCAACAAGAACGGCGGGGCGCTGCTCGATATGCGCGGCGGTACCGTGACGGGCAACACGGCCAACGCCGGCGGCGGCATCTTCATCGACCGCACCTGCTCCTTCCTCATGGACGGCGGCACCGTGACGGGCAACACGGCCAAGCAGTACGAGGGCGGCGGCATCTTCGTGGCCGGCAGCGGCGACGGCCGAGGCAACCCTCACGCCACCATCGTCTCCGGCTCCATCACGGGCAACACCTCGGAGACCACCTTCGCCTGGGGCGGTGGCGGCATCTTCGTGGAGAATTCCGGCACCCTCAAGCTGGAGAGCGCCCTCATCACGGACAACACCGCAGAGGGCCTCGGCGGCGGCGTGTCGGGCTGCCCCCACGCCAAGATCGGCATCGGCGACATCACCGAGGGCGCGGCCATCTACGGCAACACGGCCGAGAAGAAGCGCCAGCCCTCGAACTCGGTGCTGAAGAAGCTCCAGACGAGCTCGACCATTACGCCGGGCAAGAAGATCTGGAGTGGCGATTTGTACGCCTACGGGCACGAGGGCAATCCCTACTCGAGCAAAGAGTTCACCGCCGCTCGCGCCATGGACTTCTACTGCACCAAGGTGAGCTACGTCTTCGGCTACGATCTCGGTCAGACGGGCGAGACGGCCTGGACCGGCTACATGGCCGGTCCCGACGGCGGCCGGGCGGTCTCCATCGCGAAAGGCGAGGCCTTCGTCGTGAATGATGCCTCCCTCGGCCTCACCAGCACGAAGTCGGAGGGCAGCATCGGCGGCCGCTCCATCACCATCTCCGGCAACACCAGCTACACCCACGGGGGCGGCATCGGCTGCAACGGCTCGCTGCTCATCGGCAACCTCGACTCCGCCGAGCGCTACAACCCCTTCGGATTCTCCTTGAGGAAGAGCTACGTGAACTCTGCCGGCGACAAGCTTGATCTTGCCGCGGGGCAGTTCAGCTTCACGCTCTACGAGAAGAACAGCCAGGGCGATTACGTCCCGATGGGCCTTTCGGCTGTGAACGACGACAAGGGCGTCGTGTCCTTCAAGTTCGAGGAGGGCCAAAGCGAGAAGCTCATTCGCGGTCTCGGCGACGGGCAATCGAAGACCATCACGCTGTACGTGAGGGAAGACGAGAAGCGCACGAAGGACGATATTGCCGTTGTGTTCGATGATGCCTACCACGAGGTGAAGATCACCGTGACCAACCACGTGTCCGAGGCGGTGGTGAATCCCGAGAACTCCATCAAGTACACCGTGCATACCCCTGAGGTCACGGCCGTTACCATCGACGGCAAGGCGGCCGACGGCTTCGCCATCGTGAACACCCTCGAGCTGCTCGGCTCTGTCGTCATCGCTGCCGACAAGCACTATCTCGGCACGGAAGGGGCGCCGGCGGGGGCCTTCTCCTTCACCTTGCGCGGCATCCGCGCGCCCGAGAACCTGTCCGACGTGCGCCTGGCCGATCTGGTGCGCGAGGGCGGCAGCGCGGTGGAGAGCGCTGCCGAGAAAGTGACGGACGACGGGGTCTCGGCGCTGGCGCTGACGGCCGTCAACGGGGCGTTCGACGAGAGCGGGGCGGCGAAGGTGACGTTTCCCGAAATCGGCTATACCTGGCAGGGCCAAGGCAATGAGGGCGAGCCTGAAAGCTACTGGTATCTCATCGCCGAGGACAGCGCCGCCGATCCCACGGTGTACGTGCTGCGGGTGGACGTGGCCAAGGCCGACAACGAGTCCCTTTCCGCCACGGTGGCGAAGGTGTACTACGCCGACTCGCTGGATTCCACGGTGCTGCACGAGCTGACCGGCGACGATGCCGTTGTGGCCTTCCACAACACCGACGAGCGCTTCGGTGCCGTGGCGTTCTCGAACTACCGGGTGCGGGCGGCCAGCGGCGAGCCCATGGAGCGCCGCTGCCTCGTGGACCCGAAGATCTTCAAGCAGCTGGAGGGACGTACCCTGAGAGGCGGTGAGTTCAGCTTCCAGCTCGTGCGCGCCACCGACGACTACGAGCCCACGAGCGAGGTCATATCCGAGACGACCAACGACCGCTACGGCATGGTCGACTTCGACGCCGCCGCCAACGTGGCCGGCGAGGGCGAGGAGCCGAGCTGTCTTTTGTTCACGCAGCCGGGTACCTACCGCTACCGCGTCATCGAGGACGCCTCCTTTACGCGCGACCCCTCCATCGACTACAGCGGCGAGGTCATCACCTTCACGGCCGTGGTCGAGGAAGTGGATGGCGCACTTGTGGCCACCGACATGTACTACGGGCGCCTCGTGGACGGCGAGAACGTGCGCGACGACAACTCGATCGATCCCTCGTGGCACCCCACCATCACCAACCAGGCGCGGCCCATGGACCTGGCGGTGCGCAAGACGAGCGAGCTCGACCGCACCCAGGGCCTTGAGGGCGCCACCTACGGCCTGTTCATGGTGAACGACAATGAGCAGGACGACATCCTGCTCGGCAGCGCCACATCCGATGCCGAGGGCTGGATCTACTTCGAAGACGTGAGCCTGGCCGAGGGCAACCGCTACTACTTCAAGGAGCAGGCCGCGCCGGCGGGCCACACGGTGAGCGAGTTCCGCAGCGCCTACTTCCTCGTGGAGCGCGACGCCGCAGCCGAGCTGGGCTACGTGCTGCGCTACGCCGACGCCGCCACGCCCTGGGCGGTCGCGGCCGAGGACAGCGAGGCGGCCGGCGATGCGGCGTCGAGCCCCGCCACCACCGGCAAGGACGGCGCGCTGCTGTTCGTGTACGAGCGGGACGGCGGCGTGTCCGACGAGGCCACCGAGGTGGCGTTCAACAAGCTCGACACCCGCACCCACGAGTGGGTTGAGGGTGCGAAGCTGTCGGTGCGCGAGAAGGAGAGCGGTCGTGTCGTGGCGAGCTGGATCTCGGGCGCGGCGCCTCAGGTGCTCGAGGCGGTGCTGAACGTGGACACGGTGTACGTGCTGCGCGAGGACGAGGCCCCCGAGGGCTACGAGCGCGCCGCCGACGTGGAGTTCTCCATCGATTCCTACGGCAACGTGGAGGTGCTCGCGGGCGCCGAGAACGGCAACGCCGAGCTGAGCGATGCGACCATCACCCTCTACGACACGCGCATTCCCGTGGAAGAGGTGGTGACCGAGAACCGCGAGCGCATCCGCGAGGTGCCCGGCCCGGGCGAGGAGCGCACGGTGACGGAGAAGGCCGACAAGAAGCTGGCCCGCACCGGCGACACCCTGGCTTGGGGCGCTATCGCGCTCGTGGCCGTGGGCAGCGCCGCGCTGGCCCTGGCCGCCGGACGGCGCCGCAAGCGCGGCAACCACTCCAAGTAGGGCCGGCTCGGGCTCTGGGGGCCGCCCCTGCGGCGGGGCCGTGGTCAAGCAATGATGACGGGGCGCGTCGGCTTATCGTCGGCGTGCCCCGTTGTATAATAGGATGCGCCGGCCGCGCAAGCGGGCCGTGAAACGCATCTCAAACACTGCACCACCGCCCGAGGAGGTTCGCCCCTTGAAGAAAGCCCTGCTGCTCATCTTGGGCATCGTGGCCGTCTGCTTTCTCATCGGCAATGCCGATTACCTGGCCACATTCGTCGACACGCTGAAGACGGGGGCGCTTGTGCCCCTCGTGCTCTCCATCGTCCTCATGCTCGCGCGCCATTTCGTGCAGGCCGCCTCCTACGATGCCGCCTTCGACGCCGTGGGGCACGCCACGGGCTTCTGGCATAACGTCATCCTCATCTTCTCGCTCGTGTTCATCAACACGTTCTGCCTGTTCTCGGGAGCCACCGGCGTGGCCTTCATCATCGACGACGCCCATCGCGAGGGGTGCGACGCGGGACAGTCCACCGGCGGGGCCATCCTCTCGCAGATCGGGTACTTCGCCGCCATCTTCGTCATCTCGGCCATCGGGTTTTTCACCATGCTCGTGGCCGGCGAGGTGAACTTCCTGTTCGTTACGGGAGCACTCTGCCTCGCCGTCACCCTGGTGGCGCTTTCCAGCCTGTTCTTCATCGGGCACTTGCGCCCGCGGCTGCTCTACCGCTTCTTCCTGGGCCTCGAGCGCGTGCTGAACCGCATCGCCGGCCTGTTCAAGAAGGGGCTTTCCGCCGGGTGGGGCCGCAAGACGGCGCACTCCTTCGAGAACACGGCGAACATCCTCGCCCGCAACCCCAAGGGCACGCTCATCACCGTGGCCTACGCGTCGCTGTCGGCCATCCTGAACATGGCCACGCTCGTGGCCATCGGCTTCGCCTTCGGCTTCGAGCAGGCGGCGCCGTTGGTGGCGGCCTTCGCGGTGGCGGCCATCTCGGTCATCTTAAGCCCCACGCCCCAGGGCATCGGCGTGGTGGAGGCGGCCATTGCGGCCATCCTCACCGCCTACGGCTGCTCGCTGGCCACGGCCACGGCCATCGCGCTCGTGTACCGCGGCATCATGTTCTGGGTCCCCTTCTGCATCGGGGCGGTGCTGCTCTCCCAGTCGGGCTTCTTCGCCAGCAAGAAGACGGCCACCGAGGAGCAGAAGCACAAGGACATCGGCTGGATCGCCGGCACGCTCGTGGCCATCATCGGGCTGGTGAACATTGGCCTTGCGTTCATTCCCTCGTCGTTTGCGCCCTACACCATGCTCACGTCCTGGATCGACATGTCCACGGTGTTCGTGGGCGGCCCGCTCATCATTGGCTCCATGCTGCTGCTCGTGCTGGCGGTGGGGCTTGTGCTGCGCTTCCGTACCGTGTGGGCCTTCACGGTGTGCCTGCTCGTGCTCATCGCCGGGGCGGAGTTCCTGTTCAAGGGCACTATCCACGTGGGCGTGGCCGGCGTCCTTCTGGCGGTGTGGCTCTTCCTCAAGCGCCCCGCCTTCGACCGTCCCTTCTCGCTCGGGTCGCTCCAGCACTACGTGGACGACGCGCTTGCCCATGCGCGCAAGCGGGTGGACGGCCTTGCGGCCCGCGGCCGGGCCCGGCGCGCGGATGCGGAGGCGGCCTCCGAAGATTTAAGAAGGAAAACAGGTTGGGAACAGCAGGCCCAAGAGGGGCTTAAGCTGAGTAAAACCACCCCCGATGGCGCTATGCTGGTAACCGAGGACGACGGCGCACCCGGCTCGCCCCGCCCGGCGGCTCCCGAGGGCCCCGTGCTGTGCCCGGGGCGTGCCGAGGGACGCGAGGGCTAGGCGCGCGCCGTCCCGCCCCGTCAGAGCCGGATACGCGGAGGTACGCCATGCGCGGGAATTTGCAGAAGATCATGATCGGCATCGTGGTCGTGATCGTGCTTGCGTTCATATTGTTCTCGGGCGATTCGCTCGTGAAGCTGGTGGACACCATCAAGCAGGGCACGCCCGCCTTCATCATCGCGGCCGTGGCTGCCCAGGTGGGCAAGTACCTGGCCCAGGGCCGGGGCTTCCAGGCCTGCTTCAACACCGTGAACGGGCATATCAGCTACGGCACGGGGCTCTCGCTGGTGTTCGGCACCTTCTTCATGAATACCGTGGCGCCCTCCATGAACCTGGCGGGTACCTCGCTCGTCATGGCCACGGCCACGAAGAACGGCATGCAGGCGGGCAAGGGCACCACGGCGGCGCTGCTCATGCAGCTGTCCATCGATACCGGGTTCGTCATCATCATGCTCGTCACCTTCGGTGTGCTGTCGTTCACCGTGGGGCTGCAGCCGGGGTGGCTCGCCGTGGGCGCGGTGGCCATCGCGCTCGTGGGTGGTCTCGTGTTCATGATCACCGTGGGCGGTCTTAAGCCCAATCTGGTGCTGAAGGTGCTGCATCCCTTCGTGAAGCTGGTCGACAAGGTGCTCGCCCATTTCAAGAAGCCGCCGGTGGACGACGCCGTCACGCGCACCATCCACAACTTCTCCGACGCGGTCCACCTCATCACCAAGAACCCGCGAAAGACCGTGCAGTCGTTTCTGTGGACCACGCTGTCGAGCGTCTGCGAGATGAGCTGCTTCGTGCTCGTGGGCTTCGCCTTCGGCGTGCACCACCCAGAAGCGCTGATCTGCGGGTATGTGGTGGCCACGCTGTTTGCTATGATTTCCTTCGTACCCCAGGGCGTGGGCGTGGTGGAGGCGGCCGTGACCGTGGCCTTCGCGCTGTTCGGCGTCGACTCGGCCACGGGCCTTGCCGTGGTCATGGTGTACCGCGGCATCGTGTTCTGGCTGCCGTTCTTGGTGGGCGCCTTCGTCATCCAGCGCATGAAGGCGTTCGTGCCCAGCAAGAAGAAGATCGAGGGCGCCATGGCCCAGGACCTGAATTCGGCGGTCTCCGCCCAGGCGGCGGCTTTGGAAGCGACCCCGGAGGCCTCTGCGGCAGGCGCTGCGGGTGCCGCGACCGCGTCGCGGGAGGCCGAGCCTGCGGCCGCGGCCGGCGCGCCGAAGGAAGCCGCGCGCCCGGCGAAGACGCTCGGCCCGACGAAGTGAGAGGATAGTGCAGATGGAAGAGACCGAACTGACTGGCGAGGCCGCCGAGGTGGCCCGCAAGCGCGAGACCCAGGGGCTGAACCACACCCTCGGCGTGAAGTTCACCAAGATAGAGCCGGGGCTCGCGGAGGCGGTCATGCCCATCACGCCGGCCATCCTGCAGCCCTTCGGCTTCGTGCACGGGGGTGCCACCATCGCGCTTCTGGAGTCGGTAGCCTCGGCCGGCGGCGAGTTCGCCTGCGACCTGGAAACCGAGCAGCCCTTCGGCGTGCACGTGGACATCCGCCACAAGAAGAGCGGGAAGGTCGGCAGCGTGCGTGGGGTGGCTAAGCTCACCGAACGCGTGCCCTCCACCAAGGCCGGCTACAAGCTGCTGTGGGACGTGGCCGCCTACGACGATGCGGGCGACGTGATGAGCGACGGCGTCATCGTGGTGAAGGTGGTGCCGAAGGACTACCTCGCCCAAAAGGAAGCCGAGCGCGGCCGCTAATTTCCCCCTTGCGCGCCGCGGCTTCTGTGGTATCATATCGTTCGCTGTTCGCAAGAAGAGCACTTTCGGGTTGTGGCTCAGTTTGGTAGAGCGCTGCGTTCGGGACGCAGAGGCCGCAGGTTCAAATCCTGTCAACCCGACCATCGCATGCAGGGAGCCGCCTTCGGGCGGCTCTTGTCATATCCGGCCCTTCCATCGCCTCATGCTACAATGCTTCGAAACATCGAGAGGGAGGGTTTCGCCATGCGCGTGCTTGTCGTCAATGCCGGGTCGTCTAGCTTGAAGAGCCAGCTCATCGAGACCGACGGCAAGGTTTCGCTCATGAAGTGCCTGGCCGAGAAGGTGGGTACGCCCGAGGCGTACATGAACGTGTCCTTCGCGCCCGATTTCCGCAAGACCACCTACAACGTGGCGGGCATGACGGTGGAGGAGTGCCTGGCGAAGCTCTTGGAAGTGCTCGTGGACGACCCCGAGAGCCCCATCAGCGGCCTTGAGCAGATCGATGCCATCGGCAACCGCATCGTGGCCGGCGGCGAGTACTTCACCAAGTCGGTGGTCATCGACGAGGCGGCCCGCGAGAAGCTTGCCGTCTGCGAGGAGCTGGCACCCCTGCACAACCCGCCGGCCGACGCCTGCATCGACATGATGCGGCGCCTCATGCCCGACACCCCGCAGGTGGCCGTGTTCGACACTGCCTTCCACGCCACTATGCCGGCGAAGGCCTACATGTACCCATTGCCCATGCGCTACTACGACGAGTACAAGATCCGCCGCTACGGCGCCCACGGCACGAGCCACCGCTACGCGGCCCAGCAGGCGGCGAACTTGCTCGGCCGGCCGCTGCGCGATCTGGGCCTCATCACGTGCCACTTGGGCAACGGCGGCTCCATCACGGCGGTGAACCACGGCAAGTCCATCGACACCTCCATGGGATTCACGCCGCTTGAGGGCCTCATGATGGGCACGCGCTCGGGCAGCATCGACCCGGCCATCGTCACCTATCTCATGCGTCGCGAGCACAAATCCTTCGACGAGATGGACGCCATCCTGAACAAGCAGAGCGGCATTTTGGGCGTCTCCGGCGTGTCGGCCGATATGCGCGACGTGCTGGGCGCGGCCGCCGACGGCAACGAGCTAGCCGAGCTCGCCATCGACATGTACGTGTATCGCATCCAGAAGGCCATCGGCGGCTACTACGCGGCTATGACCCGCACCGACGCCGTGGTCATGACGGCCGGCATCGGCGAGAACTCCGCCGAGCTGCGCGAGCGCATCTTCTCGGGGCTGGCCCACATGGGCATGATCCTCGATCACGAGCGCAACGACGTGACGGGCCAGATCGGCGTGAACCGCATCATCTCCATCGATGACAGCCCCATCAAGATCTGCGTGGTCACCACCGACGAGGAGATGCGCATTGCCCGCGAGACCGACAACCTGGTAAGCCAGCTGGGGTAGGAGTCGGCGTCGGCCGACAGAGCGGAGGCGACGTTCGGCTTGAGGGGGAGCGGGGACCGTCGCGGGGCTTGTCGCGAGGCCTCGGGAGAATTAAACTGGACTGCGGACGACGGCTGTGGCGGGGGCCGTGCGTCTCGCTTCTGAGAGGGAAGTGTGCTCGCTCGATTCGCGCGAGTCGGGCGGCGGCCATACTGCTGAGAAATTCAGTCAGAGGGGGACGCCATGGAGCGCAGAGAATACGTGGAACGTACCGCCGAACGTACGGCGGCGAATTTCGAGGGGTTTCCCGACGAGGCGCCCTCGCCTTTAGCCGAGCAATGGCCCTACCTGCGATTCCTCGGCCTCGGTGCCTGGTGGGCCTGGATCTGGCTGTGCTACTTCTCCACGCGGCTCGTGAGGCTGTTCCCGTCGGATGCCGCGCCGTCGCTGGTACTGCACATGTACCTCATCTCCACCGTCGCCATCGGCGTCACCATGCTCGTGGCCGCCGCGTGCCGCCGCCGGTTCACCGCCCTGGTCGATTCCCCCAAAGCGGTGGTGGCAGCTGGCGTGCTGGCTGCCTGTGCGACGCTGGTCGTGGCCTTCTCGGATTTCCTCGGGGGTGCGCCGGTGTTCTGTGTGGCGGCGGCGGTCACGGGGGCCGGAACCGGAGCGCTCTGCCTGAAGGTGGGGCGCCTCTACGGCACGGTGGGCCTTTCCGACTCGCTGACTGCCGGGGCAGTCTCCCTCGTTTTGGCGGCGCTGCTGTACTTCGTAGGGCTCGGCATTCCCGCGGCATGGGCCGTCTTCTATATCGCTGCTTTGCCTCTCCTGTCGGCGTTGCTGCTGTGCATGCCCTACAGCGACCCCTACGGGCCGGCCGCGGGGCAAAAGGGGGAAGGTAAGCGAAGCGGCGCGGTCGTGGCGCTGTACGGCAAGCTCGTGGCAGCCGGGGCCATTGTGGCGCTCACGGCTGGTGTGGCGCGGGGCATTTCCTCCAGCCTGCAGGGCGGCGAGTTGTACGGCTGGGAGGGCTCGGTCATCGTGGCCATCATCGGGCTCATCGGCGTGGTGCTCGCGTGGCTCGTCAATCGCCTGGCCGCCCGGCGCAAGGGGGCGCGGGTGGCCTATACGGCGCTTATGATCGGCGGCATCGGGCTCATGCTCGCCACCTGCTTCGGCGCCCCCATCTCGCTTCTGAGCATCGGGAAGGAAACGCTGTGGCTCGTCTTCAGCTGTCTCATGGCGTTCATGGCCTTCCGCTTCGGCTTCTCCAGCGTGCGCGCCTTCGCATTGGGGCAGGCCGCCTATTTCCTCATCTCGGCGGCTGGCTGGGCAGTCGGCGCGCTCATCGCGCCTGCCTACGGCGATGCCACTGTGCGCATGGCCGTGGGGGCGGTGATGGCCTTTGCGGTGGTACTCGTGCTCACGCTGCTGTTCACCGAGCGCGACATCAAGGCCATTCTGCTGGCGCCGGTGCCCTCGGTGCGCCCTCTGCTGCGGGCCACGGGGGTGTGCCCGGCGGTGGCCGTGACGAGCGCCGGGCTGGGGGTGCCTGGGGCAGCCGCCGCGCGCCTCGGCGATTCGGCTGCCGCCTCGCCGTCGGCTGGGGGATCCCGCGCAGCGGCCGTCGGTAAGAGGGCCGACGCGGATGCCGGCGATCTTGCCGATGCCGAGGCGCGGGCCCGCGTGGCGCTGCTCGAAAAGCGCTACGGCCTCTCGCTGCGCGAGATAGAGATCATGGACCTGTTCGCCCAGGGCCGCTCGGCCAACTGGATTGCCGACGGTCTCGTCATCTCCAAGAACACGGTCCGCTCCCATTTGCGTTCCATCTACACGAAGCTCGACGTGCATACGCGCCAGGAGCTGCTCGATCGGTTGAATGATCTCATCGAGGAATAATATTCTCAAGTAGAAATAAATTTGGTTTGGGAAAACAAGGCTCGTAGTCCTTTTTATGTGGTTGGTCGCTGCGAGGAATCATTACCGAAACCCTCCTTTTTCGGTCATGCGGGATGCGGCGAAGGCTGCCTAGAATGCACCCCGAGAGAGCGAAAGCCGAATCGAGAGGGGGCATCATGGGAACCGATCTCATCGCCCATAATCCGTTGCTCAAGAAGCCTGTTCTAGAGGTGCTGGCCTTGGCCGACGAGGTCGCCGACCGCACGGCGCTGGAAGCGGCCGCGCGGGAGGGATGGCAGCCGTCGTATCCCCAGTCGCCTGCGGCCGTGATCGATATGCTCGTGCGCGCCGGGGCCCTGGCCGAGCAGTCCTTCGTGAACGGAGAGCCCTACGCCGGCACGCTCGCGGACATGCAGCTGGACGAGTCGGTGCCCGACGATGCCGTTGTCGAGGTGCGCATCGGCGCCACCGAGGCCGGCCGCGCCCTGGCCGCCGCCTACGACCCAGCCCGCACCCTGCGCGAGCTCTTCGCCGACCGTCCCGCTTACGAAAACATCTTCCGCGCCGTTCTCGCTGCGTGCGCGACCGATGCCGGTGCCGACCGCGCGACGGTGGAAGCCGTCATCGAAGCCCAGCCGGCGCCCGCGGCCAAGAAGGTGTATCCCCAGTACTTCATCGACGCTTTGGAGAGCGCCGGCGGCATCGTGTGGAATGGTGCCTGGCGCGTCACCGAGACCGGGCGGGCGCTCATCGCCGCCTAAGTCAACTCCCGAGGCCGCGGGTCTTCGCTCCTCACTCCGCCTGCTGCCTCCGTTCCCTCCTTTCGCCGGGGGAGAGGCCTCCCAACCCGCCTCTCCCCGCACGGCGACCGGGCGCGAATGCGCCTCCCATTCGAAGGCAGCGCCGCCGGTAGAGCTCGCCGGCAGCGTTTCCGATATCAGCACGACCCTACCAATACGTTCCAAGACGAGAAGAAGGGAAGGAATAGTGGCTCAGACGAACATCAGCAGACGCGGTTTCGTGAAACTGGGCGCCTTCGCCACCGCAGCCGCCGCCATGGCCGGTGCTGCAACCTCGAACCTCATCGAGGTGGAGCCGGCTCTGGCCGCCGAGTCGGGCGAGACGCAGAAGATTCGCACCATCTGCCGCGCCTGCCTCAACAACTGCGGCATGATCGCCCATGTGCGCGACGGCCGCGTGGTGAAGCTGGAAGGCGATCCGGGCGATCCCATGAACAAGGGAGCCTCGTGCGCCAAGGGCCTCGCCGGCATCCAGGCGCTCTACAACCCCAACCGCATCAAGTACCCCATGAAGCGCGTCGGCGAGCGCGGGAGCAACCAGTGGGAGCGCATCAGCTGGGAGCAGGCCATCAACGAGATCGCCGACGTGATGTGGGAGTACTACCAGAAGGAAGGCCCCAAGTCGCTCGTGTGCTCCACGGGTGGCGGCGGAAACCCGCAGTTCTTCAGCCCTGCGCGCTTCTTGTCGGTGTGGGGTGGTGGCAACTTCTTCGAGCCGGGTTGCGCCCAGTGCTACCTGCCGCGCAATCACATGGAGTTCTGCCTGAACGGCACCGCCGACACGTCGCTGGCCGACGGTCCGGTGACCGAGGTGTATCTGCCCGACTGCCAGACCAAGTGCTATGTCATGTGGGGCGTGGGCCCTTCTACCCACGGCATCGGCTCCACGGGCCGCGTGGTCACCGAGCTGCGCAGCAACGGCATGAAGACCGTGGTCATCGACCCGCGCCTTACGCCGGATGCGGCCCGCGCCGACGTGTGGCTGCCCATCCGCCCCGGCACCGACGTGGCCCTCATGCTGGCCTGGATGCGCTACATCATCGACAAGGACCTGTGGAACCACGAGTTCGTGACCAAGTGGTCGAACCTGCCGTTCCTCGTGAACGACGAGACGAAGCTGACCTACCGCGCCGACGAGCTGGGGCTGGGCTCCCATGACGAGTACGTGGTGTGGGACAACGCCACCAACTCCGCGAAGGCCATGCCCTACCCCTTCGACGAGACCCTGGACCCGGCCATGTTCGGCGAGTACGAACTGCCCAACGGCGCCAAGGCCAAGACGGCTTTCCAGGTGATGAAGGAGCACGTGGACGAGTGGACGCTCGAGAAGGCCGCCGAGGTGTGCTGGCTCGACGCCGCCGAGATCGAGAAGGCCATCAACATCTACGCCGAGGGTTGCCCGAACGCCGGCATCTCGCTCGGCGTGGCCACCGACCAGGCGCGCAACTCCGCCCAGGCCGCCCAGGGCGATGCCATCCTCGACATCCTCATGGGCTGTATCCGCACCCCCGGCGCCATCGTGCAGGATCGCCCCTGCTACGTTGAGCCCTGCAACTACGTCGTGCAGCCCTTCGGCCTGCACCATCCCGATCACCCGCTGCGCATGCCCGAGGAAGAGGCGAACGCCCGCCTCGGCTACACCGAGCACAAGGGCCTCGGCCACTGGCTCGCCTCGCACATCCCCACGGTGCTCAAGGCCATCGAGACCGGCGAGCCCTACCGCCCGCGCATCTGGATCGAGCGCTCGGGCAATAAGCTGGCCATGATCGGCAACGCGAGCCGCTTCTACGACGCTATGATGACCACCGATCTGAACGTGCATATGTACATGCACTGGACCACGACGAGCGTGTGCTTGGCCGACTACGTGCTGCCCACAGCCGAGTGGCTCGAGACCAACTACGCCCAGGACCGCCTGAACACCTACGCCATCCGCCGCGCCTGCACCCAGCTCTACGAGGCCGTGGACGAGTGCATGCACTGGTCGTGGCTGGCGGCGGCGCTCGCCGAGCGCGGGCACCAGCGCGCCATCGACTCGTTCAACCCCGACATTGCCGGCAAGTTCTACGGCACCTACTGGAAGACTTACGAGGAGTACATGGACTACGTGGGCTACTTCGTGGGCAGCTTCTACTACGGCACCGAGGACTGGGACTGGGCCACCTTCGACGCCCAGGCACCCTCCGAGTACCAGACCATCGAGGAGTACGCGAACAAGTCCTACGACAGCCACCTCGTGCCCGATCCGGACAACAACAACCTGCCCGTGGGCTTCCACACCACGTCCAAGCGCACCGAGCCCTACTTCGACGGCAACATCCTTCTGGGCCTCACCGGCGCCGTGGACGGCACGGGCTCCATGGACCCGGCGACCGACGTGTTCCCCGCGTCCGACAACTACAACCCGCTGCCCTACTACCTGGAGCCCTTCGAGTCCCCGGTGGAGGGGGATCCGGGCTACGACGCGAACTACCCCTACGCGCTCACCCAGGGACGTCTGCCCATCTTCCACCACGGCACCCTGCGCAACACGCCGTGGACCCGCGAGCTGTTCCCGTACCCCGAGACCTGGATCAACCCCGAGACCGCCCGCGAGATCGGCATCGAGGACGGCGACTGGCTGTGGCTGGAATCCAAACGCGGCAAGACCCAGGGCCGTGCCCGCGTGACCAAGTCGGTGGCGCCGAAGGTGATCTACCAGGAGCGCTTCTGGAATCCGGAGCTGCTGGACTCGGACGACCCGAACCGCGCGTGGCAGGTGATGAACATCAACGTGCTCACCCAGAACAACGATGAGTGCCCGTTCAACGACGTGTACGGAACCTACACCCTGCGCGGCATTCAGATCAACGTGACCAAGGCCGACGGCGCGCCCGAGGGCGTGTGGACCGAGCCTGCGGACTTCGCGCCGTGGCTGCCCGAGCCGTCTGAGAACACTGGAGGAGGTAATGCCGTCTATGGCGCGTAACGCAATTGTGGTCAACCTTGACCGCTGCATCGGC
Source organism: uncultured Adlercreutzia sp. (assembly GCF_958431955.1). GTDB lineage: Bacteria > Actinomycetota > Coriobacteriia > Coriobacteriales > Eggerthellaceae > Adlercreutzia. The sequence goes on from NZ_CAUASN010000025.1 coordinate 31,883, forward strand.
TGCTACAGCTGTGAGCTGGCCTGCAAGTTGGAGAACGACATCGCCCTCGGCGAGCGCTGGAACAAGGTGGTGCAGGTGGAGCCCTTCGGAGAGTGGCCCCATGTGTCGACCTATTGGCTGCCCACCATGTGCCAGCAGTGCGAGGAGTCGCCCTGTACCCACGTGTGCCCCACCGGCGCCTCCTACCGCGACGAGGCCACCGGCGTGGTGCTCGTGGACAAGTCGAAGTGCATCGGCTGCAAGTACTGCATGATGGCCTGCCCCTACGGCGTGCGCTCGTGGAACGAGGAGCAGCAGGTCGTGGAGAAGTGCACGCTGTGCAACCACCTGACTGCCGCCGGCGAGAAACCTGCCTGCGTGAAGAACTGCTGCGGCACGGCCCGCTACTACGGCGATCTGGACGACCCGAACTCAGATGCCTCCCAGGCGCTCGCCGCGGCCGATCCGAGTGCCGTCCACCAGTTGCCCGACGTGGGCAACAAGCCGCTGACCTCCTACATCCTCTCGTCGCGCTTCGGCGAGTGGCGCGTGGACGATCTTCAGCAGCAGACGAGCAAGTACGTGACGACCGAGGGGAGTGTGGACTAAATGGAAATCCAGTGGTCCTTGGTGCTGTTCACCGTGGTGAGCGGTGCCGGCGCGTGGCTCTTCGCCGCCTCGATGATCGGGGCCTTGGCGAAGAAGGGCGAGCTGCCCACGAAGGCGGAGTCCATCGTGTCCTTCGTGCTGCTGGCCGTCGGCGGCTGCCTGTCGGTGACGCACTTGAAGCACGTCGATCGCATTCTGGAGGCGCTGAACCACCCGACCTCCGGCATCTTCGTGGAGGCTGCCATGATCGGCGTGACCTGCGTGCTCATCGCCGTGTACTTCGTGCTGCTCGTGCGCGGCTCCTCGAAGGGCGCGCTTATGGGCGTGGGCCTGGCGGCCGCGCTCGTGGGTGCCATCTTCACCTTCGCCTGCGGCGCCTCCTACATGATGGACGCCCGTGCCGTGTGGTGCACGCCGGCGCTGCCTGCGGCCTACGGCTGCACGGCGGCGGCCCTCGGCTGCGCGGTGAACCTGCTCATGAAGGGCGCGGCGAAGGCCGATGAGGGCGCCTGCGCCTTCGCCGGGCTGCTCGCCGTCATCGGCGGTGCTGCCGGCGCGGTGCTCTCGGGCGCGTTCGTGCTCGGGGCTGCCGATGCCGTGAGCGCGCTGGCCATGCCCTGGGCAGTGCTGCTGTTCGTGGGCGCCGTGGCGGCCATCGTCTGCGGTGCCGTGGCGTGGAAGATGCCGAAGAGCGCCGTTGCGACCGGTGTGGTGGGTGCCATCGCCGCCGCCCTGGCCGCTGTGGCCCTGCGCGTGGCCATGTGGCTCGTGGGTACCCCGCTGCTCGACTTCTTCCTCATGCCGCTCGACTAAGCGGCGCGGGAGGAGCGGCCGCCTCCGTGCGGATCGCGGCCGCTCCTCCCTTTTCAGGCGATGGATGGGCTTGCTCCCGTGCCCTCGCGACTGTTGAACTTCGCTGAACCTATTTCGTGAACCAGGAGGTGGGCGCTATGGCCCTCGATCAGGAAATCATCGATTATCTGCGCGAGAGCGCCGAGACCTATCGCTTTCTGTCCCAGATGGTCTTCAAGGAGCTGAACGACGAGGCCATCGAGGCCGTTGCCGCCATCGATTTTCCCACCGATACCGGCAACGAGAGCCTGGATGAGGGCTATCGTCTCATGCGCCGCTACTTCCGCTTCTCGGCTTCCGACCGCCGCACGCAGCTGGCCTGCGAGTACGCCCGTATCTTCCTGGCCGCCGGCGTGTACGTGAAAAGCGACAAGACGGCCATTCCCTACGAATCGGTGTTCACCAGTCCCGAGCGCATCATGATGCAGGAGTCCCGCGACGATGTCGTGCGCTGGTTCGCCCGCGACGGCTTCAAGGTGGACCCCGACCTGCACGAGCCGGAAGACCATCTCGCCTTCGAGTTGGAGTATCTCGCCGTGATGAACGAGCGGGCAGCGGCCTTGGCCGAGGAGGGCGACGCCTCCGAGGTGCGTGCCAACCTCGCGCGCCAGTACTCCTTCATCGAGCGGCATCTGCTGAACTGGCTGCCGGATTTGAGCCGGGCGGTGCGCGAGTTCGCCACGCTCGCCTTCTACCCGGGCATGCTGCTCGTGGCCCAGGGCACTGCCGAGGCCAGCTGTGCGGCCATGGAGGTCATCGTGGCCGAGATCGACGGGGCGCAGGCGGCGTAAGGGGGCTCCTATGCAGAAGAGAGACGAGGGGAAGGCGCCTGGCGCGCCCGCGGCATCAACGGCCGAGGCACCCGCAGCATCGGCAGGCGGCGGTGGGGCTGGCAGCGGGAAAGCGGCAGTTGCGGCCGACGCCTCGCCCGGCTTCTCGCGCCGCACGCTGCTCATCGGCGGCGTGGCGGTGGCGGTCGGCGTGGCGCTCGGGGCGCTCTCGCGCCCGCTCGTGGCCGAGGCCGACGTGCTGCGGCCGCCCGGATCGCTTCCCGAGGGCGACTTCATGGCGCGCTGCATTCGCTGCGAGCGCTGCATTTCCGTGTGCCCCACCGACGTGGTGGCGCCCCTCGCCATCGAGCAGGGGGTGCTGGGCGTGCGCACGCCGTACCTCGCCTTCGCGGGAAACCGCTGCACCTTCTGCGACGAGTGCCGGCAGGTGTGCCCCACCGGCGCCATCGGCTCGGTTGATCCGCTGAATCCGGCGGGCGGCCGCATCGGCGTGGCGGTGGTGGACGCCGAGCGCTGCGTGGCGTTCGACCAGGTGGGCACCTGCGGCATTTGCGTGGACGCCTGCGAGTACGAGGCGCTCTCCTACGACGACGAGCGCCACCCGGTGGTGGACGCCGCCAAGTGCAACGGCTGCGGCGAATGCGAGCATATCTGCCCGGCCAACGTGCTGACCTCGTTCGGGGGCGGCTATCGGCGCGGCATCAACGTGGTAACCGAGAAAGCCTTTGAAGAGGGGAGGGTCTCGTGAGCAAGCAGACGATGGAGGTGCCGGAGGCCGCCCGCGCCATCGACGGACGCGGCGTGCGGCAGGGTCGCGCCATGCGCCGGGCGCGCACGGTCACGCTTCTGGCTGTGTTCGCGGCCGTGTTGGTGTCGCTTGCCTTCGACTCGGGGCTCGGCACACCCTCTTCCTTCGGCATCGGCGAGTTCTTCCTGCTGTGCCCCCTGGGCGGTTTGGAGGCCCTGCTGGCCAGCAGGGCGCTCATTCCCGTGACGCTTATCTCATTGGCGGTAGTGCTCGTGATGGCGCTCTTGCTCGGGCGTTCCTGGTGCGCCTGGGGCTGCCCGGCCCCGGTCATCCGCCGCTTCTTCAAGCGCGAGCCGAAGTTTACGGGCATCGGCTCGGGGGAGGGCCCCAATGCCGCCGAGGCGGGGCGCGCCATCGAGGGCGTCACCCCGACGTGCGGCAGCCGTAGCTGCTCGGACACCGCCACTTCCGCTGCGACCGATGCGCCGAAGGCCGAAGGAGGCTGCGCCGCCAAGGCCGCCGTGCAGGGGCTCTGGCGCGCTCGCGTCTCCCATGTGGGGCGCGACCCGCGCACCTGGACGCTCGCGGCGGTGCTCGTGGCGGCGCTCATCGCGGGCTTCCCCCTGTTCTGCCTCGTGTGCCCCATCGGACTCACCTTCGGTACCGTAGGGTCGCTGTGGCACCTCATCGTAGACAAGCAGGTAACGATGTCGGTCGTGGTGTTTCCCGCCGCGCTCATCGTGGAGCTCGTGCTGTACCGCAAGTGGTGCATGAACCTGTGCCCCATTGCCGGTCTTCTGAACATCGCCGGTCAGTTCGGGCCGCTGTTCCGTCCGCGCATCAACGAGGGCACGTGCCTGCGCGCCGATGGCGCGGCCTGCACGGTATGCACGGCGGTATGCTCCGAGCGCATCGACATGCACGATGCCGACGGCGCCGTGCAGCTCGGCGACTGCACCCGCTGCGGCGAGTGCGCCCGCGCCTGCCCCACCGCCTCCATCACCTTCGACGCGCTGCCCGCCCGCATTCCGAAGCCGCGCGTGTCGAAACACGCCGACGAGGCGCCATCTCCGGAGATCCGCTACTCGTAGCCCATGGCGGCAAGCTGGTCCTCGTTGAGGCCGAAGTAGTGTCCCAGCTCGTGGACGATGGTCTTGCCGATCTCCTCCACGATCTCCTCGCGGCTTTCGAAGCAGCGCTCATGGGGCCCCTTGAACACCGTGATCACGTCGGGGATATCGTCGTCGTAGCCGTTTGCGCGCTCCACAATGGACAGCCCGTCGAACAGCCCCAGCAAATCATTGGGCAGCTCGTCGCCTTCCGAGCCGTCAGCTGCGTCCTCGGGGTCGCCCCATGCGTCGTCGTAGCCCAGGTGGTAGGCGCTCGGCTCGTCCTCCCACACGACGGCTACGTTCTCGAGCGCATCGAGGAACTGCGCGGGCATGGCGTCGAGCGCCTCGGCTATGGCGGCCTCGAATTCCTCGTCGGTCATGCGGTGCATACCTTTTCCTCCTTGAAATGGCTTAGAATCGACGGTTTTGTTACCGAAAGCGGCGAAACTGAGGGCGCTGACGGCTTATGTGGCTGCATTTTCCCAGGTCGCGATTCTCGCGGCCAGGGGAGAGCAGCCGAATCGGTAACAAAACCGTATTTTTCAAGCCATTTCGCGCGAAATTTTGTCACACGGGCTCGCATGCCCGGAGGACCCGGCATTGCAATCTTGCCATGCGGGCTCGCGCGCCGGGACTCGCCGGCATCGTGGTTTGGTTACACAGCCTCGCGCGCCCGGAGGACCCGGCATTGCAATCTTGCCATGCGAGCTCGCGCGCCAGGGCTCGCCGGCGTCGCAATTTCGCCACGAGGGCCGGCGCACTCGGACTTGCCGGCATCGTTGAAGTATTTGTGCGAGTTCGGCCGCGGCCTCGGCGTTTGTGCTACCATTGCCCGCGCACAAAGGAGCGCTTCACGGGGGACGGCTACGGGGCTTGTTCGTCGCGTCGCGCCTGAGACAAGCAGCGGCACGGCTCAGCCGGCCCGACTCAACGGAGGAATGCATGAAGATTTTGGGCATGGGAGTTCCCGAGCTCCTCATTATCCTGGTCGTTATCCTGCTCATCTTCGGCCCGAAGAACCTGCCCAAACTCGGCAGCGCCCTCGGCAAGACGGTGAAGAACCTGCGCGACGGCATGGGTGCCGGCGAGAAGGAAGTCGAGGAGGCCGCCGATGACGACGAGGTCGTCGAGGTGGTGGAGGAGGTCGTCGAGGAACCGACCCCGGCCCCGAAGAAGACCGTCAAGAAGGTCGTGAAGAAGAAGGCCGAGTAGCACAACCGCCCTTCGCATACCAAGGTATATCGTGGTGGGGGCCCCCGCGCGGGGGGGGGCGCCCCCCCCCGATGGATATATAAAACACACACCAAAAAGAACAAACAAAAAAACAAAA
>NZ_CAUASN010000026.1 GCF_958431955.1 uncultured Adlercreutzia sp.
GCAAGCCGCAGCCCTGGAAGTTCACAGCGGAGTGGATCATGTCGTCGCGGTTGAAGATCATGTTGTAGAGCAGGCCCACCTGGCCGAAGCACTCATGGGCATGGTGCACCGGCCAGCCGCGCGGGTTGATGATGCAGGAGGCCACGGTGTCGTTCCACACGGCGTCGTCCCAGCGGTCGGTCCACACGAGCGGGCCGTAGCCCACGTAGGCGAGCTCGGAGTCGTTCTGGGCGATCTTGGTCAGCAGCTCGGCCATGATGGAGGGGTCGTTGTTCTGGAACTTCGTCCAGTCGAAGGCGGCGTACTCCTCGGCCGGCAGCACCCGCTCGAACACGCCGGCGGCGTAGCAGTGGGCGATGTCGCGGTAGATCTGGCCGTAGTTGCACCACAGGCCCAGGTCGTCCATCACCGAGCCGGTCACCTGGTCCCACACGAGGGCGTCCTCGCTGGCGGCTTTCACCGGGGTCTTGTCGCCCAGGATGCCGATCATGTAGTTGGTGAAGGGGAAGTTCGGCACGCAGGTGTTGCCGGTGATCTCGTAGCCGCCGTTGGCCGCGGAGGCGGGCACGCGCATGTCGGAGTAGCAGTGGATGGGGCAGCTGTGGCAGCCGTCCATCTTGATGGTGTACTTCTCGGCCTCGGGGCCCTCGTCCTTGAAGGACTTCATGCAGCGGTAGCCCACGGTGTTGATCTCGCCGGGCTTCGGCTCGCCGGTCTCGATGGGGCCGCCCTCGGCCAGGGCCCAGGTGAGGCCCTTCTGGGCTGTCCAGCGGCTGCCCTTGTCGAAGTACTCGGCCCATTCCTGCTGGGTGGAGGGAACGACATGGTTGTTGTTCGATCCTACGATCTCGCGCAGCATGTAGTCGGACAGGTCGGCCACGGCCTGCGGGTCGGCCACGTAGATGGGCTGGGTGCCGCGCACCACGAGCGCCTTCAGCTTCTTCGAGCCGAGCACCGAGGCGGTGCCGGCGCCGGCGGAGTGGTTGCGGGAGTTGATGATGCAGGCGTAGGGCAGCAGGTTCTCGCCGGCGGGCCCGATGGTGGCCACGCAGAAGTCGGTGCCCTCCTTGCGGCAGAGCGCCTCGGTGGTGGCGCGGGTGCCCATGCCCCACACCTTGTCGGCGGGCTTGATCTCCACATCGTCGTCGTCGATCTTCAGATACACCGGTTCGTCGGAGGCACCCTCGATGATGATGGCATCGTAGCCGGCCTTCTTGATGGCGGCGCCGATCATGCCGCCGGTGTGGGCATCGACGACCTGATGGTCTTTGGTGTAGGTGGAAAGGGAGGCGATGGTGGTGCGGCCGGCCAGGGGCACGCCGGTGGCCGTCAGCGGGCCGACGGCGAAGACCACCTTGTTCTCCGGGGAGAGCGGGTCGGTGCCGGGGGCCACCTCGTCGTACATGATCTTGTTGGCGATGCCCATGCCTCCCAGATACTCTTTATAAGGGTCGGTCGGGGTCACCGAGACGGTTCCGTCGGTCAGGTTGACGCGGAGGATCTTGCCGGTCCAGCCATAGGACTTGCCGGGATCCAGTTTTGAATCAGCCATGATGAAGCTCCAAATCTCTTCGTGTACTCGTGTTGCGTGGTATCAGTCGGCGATCTGGAGTAATCGTCGCTGACCAGTATATATATGAGCGGGCAGGTTTCCTTCCCCTCAATGAGGGGATAGTTTTCAACGGAAGCGTGACGGCGCGGCGACGGGCGGTCAAGCGGAAGTCAAACATTCGGTAATCCCCCTCAAAGAGGGTACACAGACCCTTCATTCATGACTATGATGCCCTTCGTTGCGTGGCGTCGCGATCTTGAGTTCTCTCTGAGACAAGCATTAGTTACAAGGGGGAGTTCAAATGTCAGACACCCAGAAAAACGAAACCGTGGCCACCGAGCAGCCTCCCGCTGCGGCCACCCCTGCTGCCGAGAGCGCCGGTGCCATGCCGGCCGATAAGAAGCAGCCCTTCTTCACCCGACGCACCGTGCTGGCCATGACCGGCTGCGGCGTTGCCGGCCTCGTGGTCGGCGGCGTGCTCGCCTCGTGGGGCGTGACGACCCAGTCCATCGCCTCCGGCCGCATCGAGCTGCGCACCACTCCTGCGAAAATGATCGTCACCGATCGCGCTCGCTGCTCCGGCTGCCAGCGCTGCGAGATGATGTGCACTCTGAAGAACGACGGCGCCGCCCAGCAGTCCATCGCCCGCGTTCGCGTGTGGGACAACTACAACTTCGGCTCCGGCGTGGACACCAACGACGGCATCTACGGCAACTGCCAGTTCACCGTGCAGTCCTGCAAGCAGTGCGCCGACCCGCAGTGCGCGAAGTACTGCCCGGTGCATGCCATCTCCGCCGACGAGGAGACCGGCGCGCGCGTGGTGGACGAGGAGGTGTGCATCGGCTGCGGCATGTGCTCGGCGGCTTGCCCGTGGGGCATGCCCCAGGTGAACAGCCAGACCGGTACCTCCACCAAGTGCATATCCTGCGGCCGCTGCGCCGAGCAGTGCCCCAACGGTGCCATCAAGTTCATCGATTGGGAGGACATCGCGCAGAAGGCCATCGACGAGGGCGTGGTTTCCACGACCACCATTGTGGAAGCGTAAGAGCGCACCCGCTCCGCTTTCGTTTTATCGCCTTCGATTGAGAGGATAGAGCAATGACTCAGCCAATAACCAGGCGGACCTTCGTGGCCGCCAGCGCTGCGGGAGCCGCCTTGGCGGCATCCGGCGCGGCGCTGACGGGTTGCGCGTCCAGCCCTGCGGTTGACAAGGCCTACGCGGCCGAAGCGGTCAACACGCAGTGCACCGCCTGTCCCAACCAGTGCGGCTATGCCGCCTACACCGTCGATGGCTCCATCGACAAAGTCGTGGGGAACGCGGTCGACCCCCACGCGGCGGGCACCCTGTGCGCCCGCGGCTACGGCATGGCGACGGCTGCCGCATCCGCCGATCGCATCGAGAACCCCCTGCGCCGCACCGACAGCGGCAGCTTCGAGGCCATCCCGTGGGACGAGGCTCTTGCCGAGATCGGTCAGAAGCTCGCCGAGATAAAGGCGGGCAAGGGCGGCGAGGCTCTGGCCGCCATCACCGACGGCACGTCCACGGCCGACCGGTACACGACCCGGCTCTTGAGCGCGCTCGGCAGCCCGAACGCTTACGTGAACGCCACGACCGCCTCGGCCTCGGTGGCCTCCGGCTTGGCCCAGGCCACCGGCTTCACATCCTACGAGGTGGATTACGCCCAGGCGAAGATGGTCGTCATCCTGGGCGCGAGCACCGTGGAGATCCCCGATCCCGGCACGGTGGCGGCCCTCGAGGCGGCCCGCGCCGCCGGCGCCCGCATCGTCATGGTGGACTCCCGCATGCCCGCCGCGGCGAGCTTGGCCAGCGAGTGGCTGCCCGTGCGCGCCGGCACCGATCTGGCGCTCGTGCTGGCCTTGGCCCGCTGCATCATCGAGCGCGGCGCCGATGCCGAGGCCTCGGGCTCGATGAGCGGCCTCGACGAGTGGAAGAGCGCCCTTGAGGAGTACACCCCCGCTTGGGCGGCCTCGGTGTGCGGCATCGGCGCCGATGTCATCGAGGGCCTGGCGGGAGACTTGGCCAAGGCGGCCCCGGCGGCTTGCATCGACCTGTCGTGGATGGCGCTGTTCGGCGGCTCCTACGGCAATACTGGCGAGCTGGCCCGCGCCGTGGCCCTGACCAACACGCTCCTCGGCTGCTGGAACGTTCCCGGCGGCGCCTACCTGGCGGCTCCGGTGGCGGCCTGGGATGCCGTCTCGACGGCGCCTTTGGCCGTGGAGGCCGTCGATGTGACAGCCGAGAGCTATCCTTTGGCCGTGGGCGGCTCTCCCGCCTACGCGCTGCGGCTCGCCCACGAGGGCGCCATCGCGGGGTTGATCCTGGTGGACGCCAACGTGGTCGCGGAATACCCCGACCCGGCCTACGTGAAGGAGGCCGTGGAGACGTGCCCCGTGTCGGTGGCCGTCACGCCCGAGATGACCGAGACGGCCCGCTGCTGCCGCTACGTGCTGCCCGAGAAGGTGTGGTCGGAAAGCGACCAGCTGCCTACGGTGACCGGCGCCGTCCATCCGGTGCTCAACCTGTCCTCGCAGGTGATCGAGCCGGTGGTGCCCGAGGCCCGCTCCGTGGCGGAGATCGCGAGCGGCCTGGCCCAGGCCGCCGACGTGGCCGATGCCTTCAACTTCGACGTGGCCGCGGCGGCCGCCGAGATGTGCGAGGCGTGCGGCTGCACCTACGAGGGCGCCTCCGCGGTCGGCACCACCTCGCTTGAGCCCCTCGCGGCCGAGGCCATCGTGTGGCCCACGGCCTCCGGTACGGTGGAATGCGCGAGCGCCGCATGCGAGGCGGCCGGCTACACCGCCACCCCCACCTGGGTGGAGCCCACGGTGACCCCCGATGCCCTCGGCTACGGCTACTACCGTCTGACCACGGGCAACCAGGCCGTCCAGGCCGCCACCAAGACGGCCAACGCGGCGCCTTTGGCCGCCATCGCCGAGCAGTACGAGCTGGACTCCCTGTGGATGAACGCCCAGGCGGCCGCCGAGGCCGGCATTGTCGAGGGCGACAAGGTGATTATCGAGAACGAGTACGCCTCCGCCCCGGTGCGGGTGCACGTGACCGAGCTCATCGAGCCGGCGGCCGTGTACCTGGCGAGCCATTACGGCGTGGAGGATGACGAGCAAACTCAGGCCGACGGGCTGGGCGTGCGCCAGGCGCGTTTCGCCACCTTCGGGCTTGAGCCGGGCTATGGCGCACCGCTTCTGCAGGAGACCATGGTGACGGTCGGAAAGGCTGGTGCATGATGACACGCTACGGAATGCTCATCGACACGACCAAGTGCGTCGGCTGCTACGCCTGCCGCACGGCGTGCCAGAGGCAGAACAACCTGGAGCCCGACGAGGACTTCATCCGCTACGAGCGGGCCGAGACGGGAACCTACCCGAACGTGCGCGTTGAGACGGTGCCGTTGCAGTGCATGCACTGCGAGGACGCGCCCTGCGCGAGCGTGTGCCCGACGGGCGCGGCCCATGTGGGCGCCGACGGCATCGTGTCGGTGGACCAGGGCCGCTGCATCGGCTGCTTGTACTGCATGAGCGCCTGCCCCTACCAGGTGCGCGTGCGCAACTCCAAGACCGGGGCCGTGGACAAGTGCCGCTTCTGCGCGGTGCAGACGGAAAACGGCGGCGCCACCTGCACCTGCGTGGACGCCTGCCCGACCCATGCCCGCATCTTCGGCGACTTGGACGATCCCGATTCCGAGGTGGCCCGCGCCATCGTCGAGAAGCACGCCAAGCCCATCGCCGGTGACCTGACCCGCGCCAAAGTCTATTACGTGAGGTGATTGAGATGACCTACGAACCTATTTGGGGAGCCATCATCGCATGGTATCTCTTCCTCGCCGGCTTGGGCGGCGGCGCCTTCGTGACGGCGGTGTTCATCCGATTCCGCCATCCCGACTGCACGCGCCTCATGCGCATCGGCCGCATCATCGCCCCGGCGGTGGTTATCATCGGATTGTGCCTGCTCATGTTCGACGCGGCTGCTGGCTTTGCGCACCCCCTGCGCTTCGCGCTGCTGCTGACCAACTTCGGGTCGGTCATGACCTGGGGCGTGGTGTTCTTGGCGGTGTTCGTGGTGGTGGCCCTCGTGGTGCTCGTGCTCGACCTTCTGAAGAAGGACGTGCCCGAGTGGCTCGACATCATCGGCATGGTCATGGGCCTGTGCGTGGCCGTCTACACCGGCTGCCTGCTCGGCGTGTGCCAGGGCTTCCCGCTGTGGAACACCGCTCTTCTGCCCATCCTGTTCCTCGTGTCGGCCGTCTCCACCGGCATGGCGGCCGTCCTTCTCGCCGGCGCGTTTGCCGCCCCGGCCGAGTTCAACGAGGTGGTGACGCTGAAGAAGTTCCACTTCTGGCTGCCGGTAGTGGAGCTGGTGCTCGTGGCCGCGCTCCTGTTCGTGACCTCGGCCAACCCGAGCCCGGCCGGCTGGGAGAGCGTGGCCGCCCTCGTCATGGGCAACTGGGCCGCCTGCTTCTGGCTGCTGTTCATCGTGATCGGCCTCGTGCTGCCCACGGTGCTGGAATGCTGGATGCTGTGGATCGCCAGCCACGAGCTGGAGTGCTCGCGCACCGGCCAGATGGTGAGCGCCCTGTCGGATGCGGGCGTGCTCATCGGCGGCTTCGTGCTGCGCCTCATGATCGTGTCGGCAGCGCTGCCCATCACCATCGTTCAGCCCTGGATGCTGTAGAAGCCTCGGCCGGCGATCTCTCGCCGGCCGTCCGGCCTCGGATGCAGGGCAGGGGCGCCGTGCTCAAACAGTCCTCGCTCGACGGAACAGCCCACGGGCTGTTCCGCTCGCTGCGGAACTCCGCGCGGACCCCTGCCCCGCATCCGGGGCCTGCTTATGCGATGGTGTAAGTTTCAGCGAGCCATTCTTCGAAGCAGAGGCCGCTGGCGGCGATGTCGCCGGCGGCCTCTTTGCCGACGTAGCGGTAGTGCCAGGGCTCGTAGCCGATGCCCGTGACGTCGCTCTTGTCGGTGGGGTAGCGCAGGATGAAGCCGTATTCGGCGCAGTGCTCGATGAGCCACTTCTGGGTGGCGGTGTTCTCCTGATCCTCGTCGAGCTCCTGGTAGCCGGCGTCGGCCAGGTCCACGGCCAGGGCGGCCTCGTGCTCGCTCGTACCGGGGCGCGCCACCCAGAAGGAGGCCGCCTCTTCGGCCTCGGCGCCCTCCAGGCCCTCCTCTCGCTCGGCGCGGCGCACGCGGGCCTCGAAGAGCTTCCGCTGGTAGCTGGCGGTGCGAAAGGCCGAGCACACCACGGGACGCACGCCAGCCGCATCGGCTGCGGCGACGAGGGCGGAAAGGTCGTCCAGCGCCCGGACGTCGATGGTCTGGCCGCCGGTACCCGGGATCTCGGCGCGCTCCGGCGCCTCGAACCCGTCGGGGAGGGGGTGGCTGGCGTTCACGAGCCGCAGGTTCCAGGGCAGCTCGTCGACGCTCATCGGAGCCGGGGGCGCGTCTTCGCCGGGATCGTCCGCGGCCTCGGGGGCGGCGAGGGCCTCGTCGCCATCGGTTATGAGGCCTGGGAGGGAGGCGCCCCCGTCGTGGGGAGAGCCGTGGGCCGCGATGTCGGTGCCGGCCACGAGCACGACGGCGGCCGCGCCGCCGGCCAGGGCGGCGAACTCGCGGCGCGTGAGGCATCGGGGGATCTTCCCCATGGCGACCTCCTTTCCCGTTCCGTCCGTTCGATGGGGCCATCATAGCGCGGAACGCGGCCGCTGGCGCCCGTCAACCGAGGGAAAGACGCAAGCCTTACGGGAATGTAAGCACCGTGCAACAGCGCGGCCGGCCTGGGCGTCTGCCCGCCCCTCGTCGACCGGGGGCCTTCTCGGCGCAGGGCTACCGCACGCGCTCGCGCAGAAGCTCCAGGCCCTCCTTGCCGGTGATGTGCTCCACGTCGATGGCGATGACGCAGGTGCGGTGCAGGGTGCTCGCGATCTCCTTGTCCACGAGGTTGTCGAGACCGGGAGCGTACTTCTCGCCGAGGGCCACGAGGCCGAGGCACTTCTCGTCCTCGTCCTCCACCAGCCGGGCCGTGCCGAAGGCCATGACGGAGCGGAAGCGGTCGGTGAGTTTCTCGGGCACCGGCTCGCTTTGGTCCACCACGGTCAGGCACACGCGCGAATTCTCGGCCAGGGCGTCCAGCTTGTGGCCGACCATGGCGCAGTGGGCGTAGATAAAGCCGCCGGACGGCTCGCCCTCTTCCGCGGGGCGCAGGTACGCAAAGCTTAGGGGCACGGCGTAGGGCACGCCGTCGGTGCCGCTCGTTCCCAGCACGCCGAAGGAGGCCGTCTCCAGGATGGCGATGCACTCCTCGGCGGGCAGCAGCTGCTTTGAGCGGCGCATCTTCGGAATCATGGGTTCTCCTCTCGCTCAACCATAGTGGGGACATAGTAGCACGTCGCAGCGGGTTTGCGGGAGCCTCCTTCATCGATTGCGAGCCACCCCGGCGCGGGCATGCGCGGCGGGGCGGGTATAATGGGCCCCATGGAAGCGAAGATAACAGTATCCTCCGAGCCGGGGCGCTACGATTTCGGCGTCGTGAGCACGGCCACGCGCAAGTCGATGCAGGGCAACAAGCGCCGCGACACCAAGCCCGAGATCATGGTGCGCCGCATGCTGCGCGAGATGGGCTTTCCCGGATACCGCTGTGATTGGAAGAAAGCCCCAGGTCGTCCCGATGTTGCCTTTGTGGGCCGCAGGAGGGCTATCTTCATTATGGGCTGTTTCTGGCACCGGTGCCCGGTGTGCAATCTGTCGGTTCCCAAGAAGAACGTGGACTACTGGGAGGCGAAGTTCGCCCGCAACCGCGAGCGCGACGAGCGCAACCTGGCCACACTTGAGGAAATGGGCTGGAAGGTGCTCGTGCTCTGGGAGCACCAGCTGAAGAAGAAGGAGCTTCCGGCCACCCGAAAGCTCCTCTACGAGTTCGTGCGTCGCGAGGACGATCCGCCCTATGAGGAGGCCTTTCCGGAGGAAGGCGCCGAGGAGGGCCCCGAGGAGGGCGGTGTCTGAGGCGCTTTACGCGGTGGGAGCGGCCGCCTTCACCAGGTCGAGGAACAGGTGGAAGAGCCGATCGTCGTCGTCCAGCTCCGGGTGGAACGCCGCTCCGATCTGGTTTCCCGACCGCACGGCCACCGGGTGCCCCTCGTAGGTGACGAGCGGTATCGCGCCCGCGCCGACCGCCTCGATGCGCGGCGCCCGGATGAAGGTGAGGGGCACCGGGTCGGCGGTCGTGGCGCCGGCGGCCGGCGGGTCGGCCGGAAGCGGATCGCCCGCGTCTGCCGGGCTGCTCGCAGGCGTGCTGCCCGCGAGCGCGCCCATGGCGTGGAAACTGCCGAGCTGGCGGCCGTAGGCGTTGCGGCGCACGGTGACGGGCAGGGTGCCAAAGCCCTCCACGGCCACGCGCGCCCGGGCGGTTTCCTCATCGAGGCCGGCAAGGTCGCCGGCGCCCTGGACGCTCTCGGCCAGCAAGATGAGCCCGGCGCAGGTGCCCAGCGTGGGGAGTCCCTCGGCGATGCGTTGGCGCAGCTCGTCGAACATGCCCAGATCGCGCAGGAGCTTGGCCTGCACGGTGGATTCCCCGCCGGGAAGCACGAGTCCCTGGAAGGGGCGCCGCAGATCGGCGGCCTGCCTCAGCTCGACGACCTCGCAGCCGAGGGTGCGCAGGCGCCGCTCGTGCTCCGCGAAGGCGCCCTGAACCGCGAGAACGGCGATGGTCGGTTTCGCGCCGGCCATGCTACTGCCCGCGCTCTTCCATGATGATCTGGATTTCCTGCTCGTTGATGCCCACCATGGCCTCGCCCAAATCCTCGGAGAGCGCGGCGAGCATCTCGGCATCCTCGTAGTTGGTGACCGCCTTCACGATGGCCGCGGCGCGGCGGGCGGGGTCGCCCGACTTGAAGATGCCGCTGCCCACGAACACGCCCTCGGCGCCGAGCTGCATCATGAGGGCCGCGTCAGCCGGGGTGGCGATGCCGCCGGCGGCGAAGTTCACCACGGGCAGCTTCCCCGCATCGTGCACCTCGCGCAGAAGGTCGAGCGGCACGCGCAGCTCCTTCGCGGCTTCGAACAGCTCGTCGTCGCGCAGGCTCTGGATGCGGCGGATTTCGGCGTTCATGCGGCGCATGTGGCGCACGGCCTGCACCACATCGCCCGTGCCCGGCTCGCCCTTGGTGCGGATCATCGTGGCGCCCTCGGCGATGCGGCGCAGCGCCTCGCCCAAGTCGCGGGCGCCGCAGACAAAGGGCACCGCGAAGGCGGTCTTGTCGATGTGGTAGGTGTCGTCGGCCGGCGAGAGCACTTCCGACTCGTCGATGTAGTCGATGGCGATGGCCTGGAGGATTTGGGCCTCGGCGAAGTGCCCGATGCGGCATTTCGCCATGACGGGGATGGACACGGCGGCCTGGATGCCCTTGATCATGGCCGGATCGCTCATGCGGGACACGCCCCCGGCGGCGCGGATGTCGGCGGGGATGCGCTCGAGGGCCATGACGGCGGCAGCTCCGGCGGCCTCGGCGATATGGGCCTGCTCGGGGGTGGTGACGTCCATGATGACGCCGCCTTTCAGCATCTGGGCCAGCTGGCGGTTGAGGGCGGTGCGCTCGGCGGCGCTCGGCTCGGGGGCATGGTCGGCCATGGGGGCCTCCTTCCGTTCGGAAATGAATATGATCGGCAGGGTAAGCGAAAGCTGGCCTGAGTGATATATTCAATTCATGAGGAAATGATAAGGTCAGATGCTCTCTCTCGGCCGCAATCGCGTGTGCGCATGCGGGCGCGGGGGAGCGGCAGGGGTATCCGAGGAGTTCCACATGCGCACCTATGTGCTGGACCGAGCGGCGAAGACGAGCCTGTACGAGCAGCTCTACCATGGCTTGCGCGCAGACATCGAGTCGGGGGCGCTCGCCGCCGGTGCGCGCCTGCCTTCCAAGCGGGCGCTCGCGGCTCACCTGGGGGTGAGCGTGGTCACCGTGGAAGGGGCCTACGATCAGCTTCTGTCCGAGGGCTATGTGGCCGCCCGACCGCGCAGCGGGTTCTTTGTGCAGGAAATGACGGCTCCTGTGGCACGGAATGCCGTTTTTGGTGCAACGAGCGCCGCAGGAGGGGCCCAAGCCGATGGTTTTTGCCTGCAAAAGAGCGCAAATGGGGCGGAGTGCTTTGCCGATTTCACGGGCGCGCGGGCTCCCGAGGGGTTGTTTCCCTATCAGGCTTGGGCGCGCACGCTGCGCCGCGTGCTGGCGGACGAGAGCGAGCGCACCGTGCTGGAGGCGGCGGCTTCCCAGGGGTCGCCGCGGCTGCGGCGGGCCATCGCCGACCATCTACGTGGCTTTCGGGGCATGGAGGCCCATCCCGACCAGATCGTCGTCGGCTCGGGCGCGCAGTCGCTCTACGGCCTGCTCGTTCAGCTGCTGGGCCGGAACCGGGTCTACGGCGTCGAGGATCCGGGGTATCCGCGGCTTGCGCGCATCTACCGCTCGAACGACGTGCAGGTTGCGGCGGTGCCCGTCGATGAGGCGGGACCTCTGCCTGCGGCCCTGGCGGCGACGGGGGTGGATGTGCTGCACTGCATGCCGTCCCATCAGTTTCCGCTGGGAACCACCACGCCGGTGGGGCGCCGCGGGGAACTGCTGGCGTGGACGCGGGGCGGTGAGCGGGCGTGGGGCGACGGGCGAGCGCGGAGCGACGGGCGGAATGGGGGAGGGGGCCGGTACCTTATTGAGGATGACTTCGACTGCGAGTTCCGCATGACCGGCCGTCCCGTTCCCCCGATGCAGGCCCTCGACCGGGAGGGGCGCGTGATTTACGCGAACACGTTTACCAAGACGCTCGGAGCGGCCTTTCGTATCGGATACGTGGTGCTGCCGTGGGAGCTGGCCGCACGATTCCGCGACCAGCTCGGCTTCTATACGTGCGCGGTGGGCGCGCTTGAGCAGCTGACCTTGGCGCGCTTCATGGAATCGGGTGACTATGAGCGCCACGTGAACCGACAGCGCGCCCACTTTCGCCGCGTGCAGAACGCTTTAGTGGAAGCGCTGGGCGCATCAAAGGCCGCCGATTGCCTGCAGCTGCGCAACGTGGGGGCGGGCCTTCACTTTCTCATGGAGGTGAGGGGCGTGTCCGCCACGGATGCGGCGGCGTGCGAGCGGGCTGTGGCCGAAGCGGCGGCGGTTCGGGGCGTGCGTCTGGCGCCGCTGTCCGGCTATCGCATGGAGGGCGCGGCCTCGGTGCCGGCCTTCGTCATGAGCTTCGCGTCGCTCGCGGAGGAGCGGGCGCCGGATGCGGTGGCTGCCATTGCGGCGGCGGTACGGGAGGTGCTCAGCCGATGACGTCGCCGGTGACGGAGAAGGTGACCACGGAGAAGGGGGTGTCCTTGCCCGCTCGGGCGTGGGCTTCGGCCGCCGCGCGCTCGAGGCCTCCGCAGCAGGGCACTTCCATGCGGGCTACCGTAATGGCGGTGATGTCGTTACCGGCGATGATGGCGGCGAGCTTGTCGGTGTAGCTGCCTTCGTCGAGCTTGGGGCAGCCGATGATGGTGACGTTGCCGTTCATGAAGCGCTCGTGGAAACTGGCGCAGGCGAAGGCCGTGCAGTCGGCGGCGATGAGTAGGCCGCGTCCCTGGTAGTAGGGGGCGTTCACGGGCACGAGCTTGATCTGGGCCGGCCACTGGGCGAGTCGGCTCGGCAGGGTATCGGCGGCCGGGGCGGGCGCGGCTGCGTCGGCCGCGGCCAGGGTGCGGGCCGCGCTGCCGGGGCAGCCGGTGGGCGCGAGCGTGCGGGCTGCGCTGCCGGGGCATCCGCCGCGGGGCGTGCGGGCGACGGCGGCATCGAGGATGTCCTCGGCCGACGTCTCGGCGGACGCGCGGGCGGCGAGATGCGCCTCTACGGCGGCCTCGTCGTAGGGCGCGGCCTCGCGCTCCACGAAGGTGATGGCCTCGGTGGGGCAGGCCGGCAGGCAGTCGCCGAGGCCGTCGCAGTAGTCGTCGCGCAAAAGGCGCGCCTTGCCGTCGACCATGCCGATGGCACCCTCGTGGCACGCGTCGACGCACAGGCGGCAGCCGATGCACTTCTCCTCGTCGATCTGGATAATCTTTCGCAGCATAGGGGGCCTTTCGCTTTACGTTCCGTTTTGGGAAGCATCATAGCGGGCCGAGGATAAAGCGCAAGGCCCTCCACGCAGTTGGCGCGAACTTGTGAAGTGCCGCGCCGGCCTGGCGGCACTGCGGCTAGTCGGCCAGCAGCTCCTCCACGGCCTCCACCTTGCGCGTGAGCGTGCCGGTGTGCCCCGGGCGGATGTCGGCCTTCAGGACGACCTCGGTGCGGATGCCCTGCTCGGCGAGTACCATGGTGGCATCGCGCACGACAGCCATCACCTCGTCCCAGGGGCCTTCGATCTCGGTGAACATGGAGGTGGTGCGGTGCGGCAGCCCCGAATCGCGGATGACGCGGACGGCCTCGGCCACGTAGGGGGCCAGCTCGTCGCCCGCTCCGAAGGGCGCGATGGCAACTGCAACGAGGGTGTTCATGGAAGTCCTTTCGGGTTGGGGCGATGCGGCGCGGTCTTTAGGCTTCCTCGAAGGCGAGGGGCGCGTCGGCGACACACTCGGGAGTGAGCGCGGCGAGCGCGTCGAGGAAGGCAACCTGGAAGCTGCCCGGGCCGTCGCTGCGCTCGGCCGCCTGGGCGCCGGCGAGGTTGTAGGCGGCTGTGGCGGTAAGGGCGGCGGTGAAGGGGTCGGCCACGCAGGCGTAGACGGCCGCCACGCCGCCGAGCGAGCAGCCCGAGCCGGTAACGGAGCACATGAGGGGGCTTCCGCCCTCGGCGCGCACGACGACATCGCCGTCGGTCACGAGGTCGACCGGGCCCGATACGGCCACGGCGCCGCCGGTGAAGCGGGCGAGCGCCACGGCGGCGGCGCGGGCGGCCTCCACCGAGTCGGTGGCATCCACGCCGCGCGGGCCGCGTCCGTCGGCGCCGGTCGTATCGAGACCCCACAGCTCGGCCACGGCGATGATCTCCGAGGCGTTGCCGCGCACGATGGCCGGCGCCCATGCCTTCACGGCGCGGATCAGCTCGGTGCGCAGGCTGCCGATGCCGACGCCCACCGGGTCGAGCACCCAGGGCTTGCCCGCTTCGGCGCAGGCCCGGGCCGTGCGCGGGACGGTCTCCTCGTACACGGGCAGAAGCGTGCCCAGGTTGATGTAGGTGGCGCCTCCCGCCCCCGCCACGCATTCGCCCTCGTCGGGCAGGTACACCATGGCGGCCGAGCCGCCCGAGGCCAGCTGCGCGTTGGCGACGAAGTTCTGGGTGACGGTGTTGGTGATGGAGGGCGCGAGCGGGTTTGCCGTGCGCACCTCGCGCACGGCGGCGGCCATGAGGCCGCGACGTTCGGCTTCGGTGATCCGGGTCATGGGACCGATCCTTTCCGGAAGCAAAAAAGGCGCCCGTATGCGGAGCGCCTTGTGCTGGTGGGCATGCTCCCTACGACAGTGTTAGCTGACAGGTTCGAAGGGTTGGGCGGCATCGCCCTCTCAACGGAAGGGCCCCGGCGCACCGTGGACATCTTCCGTACCCCTGCATGGGTGCCAGCATAGCCGATAGGCCCCGTGCTATGATGGCGCCATGGACGAACGGATGGAAAAGGCGCCCGCAAAGGCGCAGAGTGGGGCGCCCCTTCCCGGGGGCGCTTTGGGCGATGCCGGCGGGGACGCGCCGCCGACGGTGATGATGGCCATGAGCGGCGGGGTTGACTCGTCGGTAGCGGCCCTGCTTCTGAGCGAGGCCGGCTACGCGGTCACGGGCGCCACCATGAAGCTGTTCGGCGCCGATGTGGTGGAGCCGGATTGCGACTCGTCGTGCTGCTCGGCCGACGACGTGGAAGACGCCCGGGCTGTATGCCGGCGCCTCGGCGTACCGCATTACACCTTCAACTTCGGCGATCTGTTCGGCGAGGCGGTCATCGACCGGTTCTGCGCCGCCTACCTCGGCGGCACCACTCCCAACCCCTGCATCGACTGCAACCGCTTCCTGAAGTTCGACGCCCTGCAGCGTCGCCGCCGCGAGCTGGGGCTTGGCTTCGTGGCCACGGGCCACTACGCGCGCCGCGCCTGGGATGGGCGGGCCGGCCGCTGGCAGCTTCTGCGGGCGCGGGATGCGGCGAAGGACCAGAGCTACGTGCTGTACCATCTCACCCAGGACGCGCTCGCCCACATGCTCTTCCCCCTGGGCGATCTGACCAAGCCCGAGGTGCGCGAGCTCGCCCGCGCCCGCGGTTTCGCGACGGCTGAGAAGCCCGAGAGCCAGGACATCTGCTTCGTGCCCGACGGCGACTACGCTGCCTTCGTCGAGCGGCGCTGCGGGCGTGCGGCAGCCTTTGAGCCGGGGGAGATCGTCGATTGCGCGGGGAAGGTGCTCGGCGAGCATGCCGGGCTCGTCCACTACACGGTGGGCCAGCGCAAGGGCATCGGCGTGGCGGCGCCCGAGCCGCTCTACGTGTTCGCGAAGGACGCAAAGGCCAACCGGCTCGTGGTGGGTACCGCCGCCGAGGTGCAGGTGGGGGAAGTGGCGGCCCGCGATGTGAACCTCATCGCCGTGGAGCGCATCGAAGCGCCGCGCGCGGTGACCGTGAAGACCCACTACCGCCAGCGCCCCGTGGCGGCCACGGTGGAGCAGACAGGCGACGACGAGCTGCGTGTGGTGTTCGACGAGCCCCAGCGGGCCGCCGCACCCGGGCAGGCCGTGGTCATCTACGACGGTGACGCGGTGGTGGGCGGCGGCACCATCTGCTAGCCGATGACGGTGGCGATGAGGCGCTCGAGCCGGTGGATGTCGAGGGGCTTGGCCAAATGCGCGTCCATGCCGCTTTCCAGGGAGCGCTTCCGATCCTCCGAGAAGGCGTTCGCGCTCACCGCGATGATGGGCACCGTGGAGCGCAGCGGGTCGGGCAGCGCGCGGATGGCCCGGGCGGCCGCGTAGCCGTCCATCACGGGCATCTGGATGTCCATGAGCACCAAATCGAAAGCCGACGGGTCGGCCTCGCTCAGCCGGTCGACGGCCACCTGCCCGTTTTCCGCCACCTCCACGGTGTAGCCGGCGTCTTCCAGAAGACAGCAGGCGATCTCACTGTTCAGCTCGTTGTCCTCCACGAGCAGGATGCGCCGTACCTCGCCGGTGCGCGCGCTGCGGCCGAAGGCCTCGTCTGCGCCGTCGGTGCGGGCCACGCGCAAGGTGAGCGTGACGGTGAACACCGAGCCTTCGCCCGGCGCGCTTTCCACGGCAAGGTCGCCCTGCATGAGGTCGAGGATATTCCGCACGATGGTCAGCCCGAGGCCGGTGCCCTGTACGCCGGAGGCCGTCGTGTTGCTCTCGCGCTCGAAGGGCAGGCACATGCGGTCGGTGAAGGCCGCGTCCATGCCGATGCCCTCGTCGGCCACGGTAATGCGGAAGGTGGAGAAGCCGCCGGCGCCCCCAGGCTCCTCGCTGGCGGTAACGCGCACGGTGGTATCGGCCGGCGAGTACTTCACGGCGTTGTCGACCAGCTGGGACAGCAGGTGCGTCAGGCGCACCACGTCGGTTTCCACGTGGTCGTGCACAATGCCGGACACGTCGGCCTCAAGGGCGATGCCGTGGCGCTCGGCGGCCTCGGCGAAGTCGCGGCGCACCTGCTCGACGGCGGCGGAAAGCGAGCACTCGGCCATTACCAGCTGCACGTGGCCCGCCTCCATGCGGCTGATCTCCAGCGTCTCGTTTACCACGTCGAGCAGCTGATGCGAGGCATCGAGCACGCGCTCGGTGTAGGCGCGCACGCGGTCGGTCTCGTCCAGGTGCGCGCGGATGAGCTCGGCGTAGCCCACCACGGCGTTCAGCGGCGTGCGGATGTCGTGGCTCATGTTCGAGAGGAAGGCGTTCTTCGCCACGTTGGCGGCTTCGGCCTGGGAGAGCGCCCCGCGCAGCATGCTGCGGTGCTCCGCCTCGCGCACGTGGGCCTCGGCCAGCTCGGCGCTCACGGAGGCCAGCTCCTCCTGGTGGCGCTCGTGCTTCTCGGTGCCGTCGTTGATGAACACGTAGAAGAAGGGCCCGGCCTCGGTTTCCACGTAGTGGCCGTAGTCCTCGATCCAGCGCACGGCCCCGTCGGCGCGCACGATGCGGTACTCCACGTAGTCCATGTCGAACTGGTCGGCTGCGATCTGGCTGGCGATGGAGTCCTCCACCCGCTCGATGTCGTCGGGGTGCACCATGCCGGGGAAGGTAAAGCCGGTGAGCCGCTTGAAGGCGGCGAGGTCCTCGCAGCCGAAGATGCGGCAGCAGGCCTCGTTGGCGTAGATGAGGTCCTCGTCGGCATCGGCGCGGTAGACGAAGAAGCCGCCGGGCATGTGGGAGAGCACGCCCTCGATGCCCAGTGCGGCGAGGGCGGAGGCGGTATCGGCCGGCTCTGGGGCCATGGGAAGTTCCTTTACGACGAAACGGGCATTGGCCCTATTCTACTACGGTCCTTGTTGCACAGCCGTCAAATTATTCGCCATCTGCGGAAAGAGTCGCCCAGCCCCCGGCGCGGTCGGGAGGGGGCGGAGAACGGGACAGGGCCGCCCGGGAGGAGGGGCGGCCCTGTCAGGGGAGGGTGCGGGGAGAGGTTACTTGCCCGCCACGGCGCGGCCGACGACGTAGCCCTGGGTGTGGCAGCGGCCGAGGGACAGGCCGGGCACCGTCATGGGGTAGTCGGGGCTTCCGAAGAAGTTGCCGGCGCAGTTGCCGATGGCGTACAGGCCCTCGATGGGCTCGCCCTCGCCATTGAGCACCTGCATGTCGGCGTTTACGTTCACGCCATGGATGATAGTGGAAAGGCCGATGTGGCGATGGATGCCGTAGAACGGCGGCTGCTTGATGGCCTTCAGGAACTGGGCGGGCTTGCCCATGTCCTCGTCGATGCCGCTCTCGGCCAACTCGTTGTAGCGCTCGACGGTCGCGACGAAGGTCGGCACGTCGGTCAGCCCCAGCTTCTCGCCGAGCTCTTCCAGGGTATCGGCGGAGAAGGTGTTGATGAGGCTCTCGTAGACGCCGGTCTTCTCGCCCTCGACCTCGGGCATGTAGCTGGCCATGGCCTCCGGCGGCAGGGCCACGCCCGGCCAGCCCTCGGTGTCGGCCATGTAGTTGCTGTCGAAGATCTGGGAGTACCAGCCCTGATCGGCCTCGCTGCGCAGGAAGTTGCCCATGACGGCCATCTCGCAGGCCGCCTCGTTGCAGAAGCGCGTGCCGTCGTTCTTCACGGCGAGGAAGGGCATGTCGGCCATGGAGCCCGGGCCGGCATCGAAGTCGTGCTGCACCTTGGAGCCGCAGGCGTCCTCCATCTGCGCGCCGGCCCAGACCATCATCTTCTGGCCGTCGCCGGTCTTGTTCTGCTCCTTGCGGTAGATGTTGGCCATGGCGGGCTCGTAGTAGGCCATCATCTCGTCGTCGTTCTCGTAGTCGCCCGTGGCCACGATGACGCCCTTGGCGGCGTTGAACTGGATGTAGCCGTCGGCACCCTCGGCGATGACGCCGGTGACGGCGCCGGACTCATCTTGCACGAGCTGGGCGGCCGGGGTGGAGTAGAAGATCTCGACGCCCTGCTGCTCGGCCCAGTCGGCAATGTCGCGCATGCCGTTGCCGGTGTTGTAGGGCTTCGGTCCGAAGTCGAAGGCGAAGTAGGACACGTCGTAGCCGTTGACGTTCTGGATGGCGCCGGTCCACTTGGCGGTGGAGTCCACCATCTGCGCGCCGGCTTTCTCGCCGATGCCCCACAGCCACTTCAGGGCCTCGCCGGAGTTGTAGGCCCACAGGCGCACCTGCTCGCGATCGGACAGGTGGCAGCAATCGGCGTTGATGAGCGAGACCACGGCCTCCACGCCGCCGGGGGCCGTCTCCTCGACGATGATGGAGTCGCACGTGTTGCCCTGGGAGACCGCCGTGGCCTCCTTCTGCAGCAGGGCCACCTTCGCCCCCGCCTCGAAGGCGGAGATGGCGGCGGGGACGCCGGCGGCGCCGGCGCCGATGACGACGACGTCGTAATCTTTCGTCTCGGCAATGTCGGTGATGGGCTCGGGCTTCACGAAGAACGCCGGGGTTCCATCGGCTGCCGCAGCGCTCTCGACCGCGCCGCCGGTGGCGGCAGTGGGCTGCTGGGGCGAGCAGGCGCCCAGCATGCTGGCACCCGCCACGCCGGCGGCTGCCACACCGCCGAACTTGAACAGGTCTCGACGAGAAATGGTGGTCATAGTTTCCCTCCTATTGAATAGACCGCTGCGCCTCGTCGTCTTGCGAAGCGCTGGCCTTACCCTAGCGCGATGGAGCCGCGCTGCCATCGTCCATGGCTTGATTGGGGGGCGTAAAAAACGTAACCCCCTCTCTGATCAGGACTATAACCCCTTGGTATAACCCCTTATTTTTCCAATTATGAGCAAAAGTGTCCGCGATGAGGGAGGGCCGGCGCACCTCTTCTCCTATAATCGGGAGGACAGTTGGGGGATTCCCGATAAGGGAGGGAGGTCGTTCAGTGAAGGCGGAGCGCGAGTCGGTCGCGGCCGGAGATGCCGCGGCGGCCGGGCGAGAAGACGAGGGCGCCCGGCGGCACGGTCGGCGCGTGCCATGGTCGGCGCTGTGCGTGCCCGCGGCCTTCTTGGGGCTGGGGGTCTACCGCGCCTGGATCGAGATCGTCTTCGTGGGGTCCTTTGCGGGCTTTCCGGCTTCGAGCTTGCCGGTGCGCGATCTGTTCGACTGGACGATGGTGGCCACGGCCCTCGGCTGCACGTTGCTGGCGCGCCATATCGGCCCTTTCTTCAACAAGCGGTGCGTGTTCGCGTTAAGCGCGGCGGCTCTTACCGCATCCACCGTGCTGATGTTCGCCTCCTGCTGGTACGCCGATGCGGCTTCGATTTTGGGCACGCCCTCGGCGCTGCTCGGCGGTTTTGGCATCGCGCTCGCCATTCTTGTGTGGAGCGAGTTGTACAGCTGCCTGAACCCGCTGCGCGTGGCCCTGTACTACTCCGCCTCCATCGTCGTTGGCGCCCTGGTGTTGTATGTGTACCGCGGTTTCATGCTGCCGTGGCTGTTCGCCATGACGGCGCTTTTGCCGGCGTCGTCCTTACTGATGGCGCGTCGGGCGTTCGCGAGTCTGCCTGCGGGCGAACTGCCCTCCACGTCATGGAGCCGCTTTTCGGTGCCGTGGAAGGCCGTTCTCTTCATGGCGGCCTACGCCTTTGGCTACGGCCTGCTGGAGGGCGGCATGTATCAGGGTCCCTTCGGCCCCCATTCCGCACCCGGGGCCGTGGTGGTGGCGCTCCTTGTCTACTTCGGCGTGGCCATGCGCGGCGGCCGCTTCGACTTCAGCCTCATCTACCGGTTTGCCCTGCCGCTTGTGGTAGTGGCTCTCACCATCGTGCCGCTGTTCGGCTACGTGCAGGGACAGGCCGCCAACTTCTGCATGAGCGGGGCCTACACGGCCCAGTCGATCATCATTATGCTCATCATGGCGAATATCTGCTACCGCTTCGGCGTGTCGGCGATTTGGTTGTTCGGCATCGAGCGCGGCGTGCGCCAGGTGGTCATGTGGCTCGGGCGCATGACGGCCGATGCGGTGGAGAGCCAGGAGGTGCTGGGATCGATGGGGGATATGGCTGTGGCGCTGCTGGCCCTGGTGGCCGTGGTGGCGGCGACGACCATTCTGCTGTCGGAGCACGATCTTACCAGCCGATGGGGCGCGAACTTCCTCTCGGGCGGCACCGATTCTGCGGCTCTGGCCCGCAAGCAGGAGCTGACCGAGCGCTGCGCCGAGATAGCGCGGCGCTACAAACTCTCGGCGCGGGAGGAGGAAGTGCTCCTCCTTTTGGCCCAGCACAAGACCGTGGGCATCATCGAGCGGGAGCTCGTCATCGCCAACGGCACGGCGAAGGCCCATGTGCGCCATATCTACCAGAAGCTCGACATCCACACGCGCCAGGAGCTGTTTGATCTGCTCGATATGGAGCCGCGGGACTAAGATCCCCTGCCGACTCTGAGGCGGATGGACAGGGGCGCCCGGGAGGAGGCTACAGGGCTGCCAGGCCGATCTGGTAGCCTTCCACGAACAGGCTCAGCTTCTCGATGTAGCGCTGGGCCAGATCGGACAGCTGGCGCTCGTTGTGGACGATGTAGCCCACGCGCATAAGCTCCTTGGTGGCCAGGGGAACGCTGGCAATGCCCGTGTACATTTCGCTGGATAGCACGCCGGTGGAGATGGTGTAGCCGTCGTGGTGGGCGAGCAGGTTCGAGAGCGTGCCGCGGTCGCTGACCGAGATGCGCTTGTCGTGGGGCAGCTCAGCGAAGGGCTCTTCCGCGTAGAAGAACGAGTTCGCGTTGCCCTGCTCGAAGGCGTAGCGGGGGTACGGGTTCAAATCGTCCAGGGTGACCTCGGCGCGGTCGGCCAAAGGGTGCGTGTCGCTCACGAAGATGTGCGGCTGGGCCGAGAACAGTAGGTTGAACGAGAGGTTGGCATCTTCCAGGGCATGGCCGATGACGCTCTCGTTGAACGACGAGAGGTACAGCACGCCCAGATCGCTGCGGAAGTCGCGCACGTCCTCGATGACCTCGGAGGTGCGGGTCTCGCGCAGGCTGAAGTTGTACGCGGAGCCCTCGTACTCCTCGGAAAGCTCCAGAAACGCCTCCACGACGAAGGCGTAGTGCTGCGAGGTGATGGCGAGCCGCTGGGCCTGGGCGCCGTCGCTTCCGCGGCCGGAATAGCGCTGGGCCATGAGGTCGGCCTGCTCCACCACCTGGCGCGCGTAGCCCAAAAGCTCCACGCCGTCGCTTGTGAGCGTGATGCCGCGGTTGCTGCGCTCGAAGATGGTGACGCCCGTCTCGCGCTCGATGTCGCGCACGGCCACCGACAGGCTCGACTGCGACACGTACAGGGTATGGGCCGCGGCGGAAATGGAGCCGTGGTTGGCGATGGCGATGAGGTAGCGCAGCTGCTGCAGGGTCATGGCATTGCTCCGTGGTTCTCGGGGTCGCTCGTAAAAGTCTAGTAACTTTCTAGGAATTATATACCGCCGGCAGGAAAGCGGCCTGGTGAAATTCTAAGCGGCGGTGCCCGTTTCGCGGCTTTCGCCATCGAAAACTGCTATGACGCCCTCGGTTGACGGGGCCTTGTTGACAGGTAGGATGGGGCCATTATCCAAGTTGCGAGAGAGGAATCTCATATGAACGTGCACAAGAGCGTAGCGGAGCTGATCGGTCACACCCCCTTGGTGGAGCTGACCCACTACGAGGCGGCCCACGAGCTGCCGGCCACGCTGATCGGCAAGGTGGAAGCGTTCAACCCGGGCGGCTCGGTGAAGGATCGCATCGCCCAGGCCATGATCGACGACGCCGTGGCCGCCGGGCTCATCGACGACGACACGGTGCTCATAGAGCCCACCTCGGGCAACACCGGCATCGGTCTGGCGGCCCTTGCGGCGGCCCGGGGCAACCGCATCATCATCACCATGCCCGAGACCATGTCGGTGGAGCGGCGCAACCTCATGCGCGCCTACGGGGCCGAGCTGGTGCTCACCGAGGGCGCCAAGGGCATGAAGGGCGCCATCGCGAAGGCCGACGAGCTGGCCGCCGAGATTCCCAACTCGTTCATTCCCTCGCAGTTCACCAACCCGGCGAACCCGGCCGTGCACGAGCGCACCACCGGCCCCGAGATCTGGGAGGACACCGACGGCAAGGTGGACATCCTCGTGGCCGGCGTGGGCACGGGCGGCACCATCTCGGGCACCGGGGCCTACCTGAAGGCGCAGAACCCGGCCATTCAGGTGATAGCGGTGGAGCCGGCCGGGTCGCCGGTGCTGTCCGAGGGCCGCGCGGGCACCCACAAGATCCAGGGTATCGGCGCCGGGTTTGTGCCCGAGACGCTGAACACCGACATCTACGACGAGGTGATAACCATCGCCGACGAGGAGGCCTTCGCCGCCGGCCGCGAGCTGGCCGCCCACGATGGCCTGTTGGTGGGCATCTCCTCGGGCGCCGCGGTAGCTGCCGCCGCCAAGGTGGCCGCCCGCCCCGAGAACGCCGGCAAGAACATCGTGGTCATCCTGCCCGATACCGGCGAGCGCTACCTGTCCACCGCCATGTTCGACTTCGAGTAAGCGCAGCGGCATCGGGGACGGCCGGAGGGTCCGGCCGTCCCCGGCAAGCCCTACTCGTAGTCCTTCAGAATGTCTCGCAGGTAGGCGGCGTACTCGGCGGCCAGATCATGCGGCGCCTCGATGCGCATGGCGCGGCCGAACTGCGCGAGCCAGCCGAAGAACACCGGGCTCGGCGCCACGGTCACGTAGGCCCGGGCCGCGCCGTCTTCTCCCACCGTGCTTTCCACATCTTTCCCGAAGCGATCGATGAGCGCCCCCATGACCGACTCCTCCACCCGCAGGGTCACGCGCCGCGTCTTGCCGCCGAACATGGAGAACGTGCGGGCGCTGTAGGCCTCGGCGTCGAAGGTGGCGATGGCCTCGTTGCGGGTGGCCGGCTCGTCGGCGATGCGCAGGCCCTGCATGCGATCGAGGCGGTAGGTGGGGAAGCTTCCGTGCTTGTCGTTGTAGGCGATGAGGTAGTAGCAGCCCTCCGAGTAGACGAGGCGCACGGGCGTTTCGCAGTAGGTGCGGCCCTCCTTCTGAGCCACCTGGCGTTTGTTGGCGTTGTACTTCACGTAGCGGAAGGCCACCTTGCGCCGTTGGCTCAGGGCCTCGTGAATGGTGTCCACGTGGTGGAACACCGACTCGTTCTGCATTTTGATGCGGCCCTCCACGTGCACGTGCTTCTTGAGCGAGCGCACCTGGTGGCGCGAGCCCAAGGTGGCCACGCCGGCGGCCAGGCGGTTGGCCATGCGCTGGGTGAGGAAGCGCGACGACTGCACCGCGTCGGTGAGCAGCATGAGCTCGGCACCCGAGAAGGTGCGCGAGCCCAAGGCGTAGCTCACCGGGCGGGTGGGCAGCTTCACGATATCCATGCCGAAGGAGCGCAGCGTCTCGATGTCGCGGTAGATGGACTTGCGCTCCGCGTCGATGCCGCGTTCGGCGAGGCCCTCGATGATGGCGGGGGTGGTTATCCCGTGCTCGTCGTCGGTCTCGTCGTAGAGCATCTGCATCAGGTACAACAGCTTCAGCTTCTGGCTCTCCGCGCCCACCGGGCACCGTCCTTTCCGCCCGCGACCGGGTCGTCGCGGACCTGCTCTTGCCGCGGCGCGCGGCGGCTTCGCCGAGCACCTTCCCATCCGTCCACGGAGCGCAAACCGCTTGTTGACAAAGGTTGCGACCGCCGACGGGATCTGTGGTCGCTCCATAGAATGAATGCTGTGCCCCATTGTAAATCCTTTGAGAAGCGAGGTGTTCCCGTGACTGCAACAAACGCGAATTCCACCGCCCCTTTGGCGGGTATCAAGGTCATCGACTGGACCGAGGTTCAGTCGGGTCCCTCCTGCACCCAGCTGCTTGCCTGGATGGGCGCCGAGGTCATTAAGATCGAGCGACCCGGCGGCGACCCGACCCGTACCGAGCTGCTGGACATCGCCGATTCCTGGAGCGTGTACTACCTGCAGCTGAACTCCGGCAAGAAGTCGCTCACGCTGAACGTGAAGACGCCCGAGGGCAAGGAAGTGCTCACGAAGCTGCTGAAGGAGGCCGACCTGTTCATCGAAAACATCGGTCCCGGCGATGTGGAGAAGATGGGCTTTGGCTGGGAGCAGGTGCACGCCATCAACCCGCGCTGCATCATGGCCTCGCTCAAGGGCTTCGGCCAGAAGAGCCGCTTCTCCCACGTGAAGGCCTTCGAGCCCGTGGCCCAGTCGGCCGGCGGCGCCGCCTCCACCACCGGCTGGAACGAGGGCTCCTTCAACGTGCCCACCCAGTCGGCCGCAGCGCTCGGCGACTCCAACACCGGCATGCACCTGACCATCGGTGTGCTGTCGGCGCTGCTGCAGCGCGAGCGCACCGGCGAGGGCTGCTACGTGTACCAGTCCATGCAGAACGCCGTGCTGAACCTGTGCCGCATCAAGCTGCGCGACCAGATCATGCTCGACAACCTGGGGGCGCTGCCGCATTACGAGGTGTACCCCGACTGGAACTGGGGCCGCGCCATCCCGCGCGCCGAGAACACCGAGGGCGGCCAGGTCATCGGTTGGTGCTATAAGGCCAAGGGCTGGGAGACCGACCCGAACGCCTACGTGTACATCGTGGTGCAGAACTCCGAGAAGGCCTTCAAGGGCCTGTGCGAGGCCATCGGCAAGCCCGATCTGGCCTCCGACCCGAAGTTCACGCCGTGGAACAACCGCCAGCTGCACAAGGACGAGCTGTACCCCATCATCGAGGAGTACACCAAGCAGTACGACAAGTACGAGCTGACCGACAAGCTCGGCGCGGCCGGCGTGCCGGTGGGCCCGGTGCTCGACTGGTACGAGATCGAGAACGACCCCGACCTTCTGGCCGACGGCACCATTCCCGAGATCGACCAGGGCGGTGCCCGCGGCAAGTTCAAGACCATCGGCCTGCCCTTCACCATGTCGAACTTCAAGCCCGACTACACCCGCGCGCCTGATCTGGGCGAGAATAACGCCGAGATTCTGGAGAGCCTAGGCTACACCGCCGACCAGGTGAAGGAGTTCACCGAGAAGGGCGTGCTCGAGGCGCCCGTCACGCCGAGCAACCCGGCGGTGAAGGTCATCACCTACGCCGAGTACGAGGCGCAGCAGAAGGCGGCCAAGTAGTCCGCGACACGTCCGAGGCGGTCAAGCAGCCGCAACCGGCCGCGGGGGAGCGAGGGCCTGCGTCCGCCTGCGCTTTCCCTGTTGAGGCACTCCATATGTTGCCAGCGCCGAGCCTCTTTTTGGGGCTCGGCGTTTTGCATATTTGCTGAAGTTCGCCGTAAGTTCATTTATAAGAAAACCCCGTATTTTCGGGGCTTGGTAGCCTTTGCCCATGAGCAAACGACTGCAAAATAGAATTGGGAAGCGCATCCGGGATCTCCGTATCTCCAAGGGCGTCTCCCAGTCGCAGTTGGCCCTGATGACCCATATGACGAAGTCGTACATGAGCGAGATCGAGGCGGGCAAGAAGAACCTCACGCTGCGCACGCTGCAGAAGATCACGACGTCGCTGGGCATCACGTTGGAGGACGTCTTCCGCGGCATGTAGACCCGTCGCGGGGCGGCTCCCCTCCCTTCTCTTTTTTCTTTTCCCCTTTGACGTTGTCCGGCACCCTGGTTGCGTCTCGATGCGCTGCTGGGTATTTTCCCATGTCATAGTTCAATTTTCAGCGGCCTAGCGATTCCTGTTAATTAGTAGTCCCTTCATGGTTGGTAACGCATAAATACCTGAGTGAATTGATCGACAATAGATAAAATGTCACCGTCTGAGGGGGATGTGGGAATGAGGTTCGGCAATCATATCGTGGAGCATGCGCCGTTCTCGGTTCCCATGATCGGCAACACGGCCACGGGCTATTCCATCGGTCTCACGCCGGAAGGGCGCGAGGTGTGCCACCGCATGTTCTCGGAAGACGTGCCCGCCGCCGAGCTGGCCGCGGTGGACGAGCGGCTGCTGGAACATGTGCGGCGGGGCGGCTTCTGCCAAGAGGCGCCCGCCACGGCGCCGGCTGCACTCCAGGCGGCCTACCTGCACGTCACTCATCGGTGCAACCTGCGCTGCGTCGGCTGCTACTCCGGCGTGGAGGAGCGCAACGGACGGTCTGATCTGCCGCTGGAGGAGATGCGCGTCATCGTCGGGCATTTTGCCCGGGCGGGGGTGCAAAGGCTCATCATCTCGGGCGGCGAGCCGTTTCTGCGCGACGATTTGCCCCAGATCGCGGCCGCGGCGAAGGAGGCCGGCGTCGCGCAGGTGGACGTACTCACGAACGGCACGCTCGTCACCGAGGAGAAGCTGCGTGCCCTCGCGCCCGTGGTGGACACGGTGTCGGTGTCCTTCGACGGAGCCGACGGGTGCGCCGTGCCTGCCATCCGCCGCGAGAACCGGTTCGATGTCCTGGTTGCCGCCGTCGAGGCGGTGCGCGCCGCGGGTATTCGGGCGCATATCATCCCGACGATCCACGGCGGCAACATCGGCGACATGGAGGCCTACTGCGCCCTGGCCGAGCGGCTCGGGGCGACGATCAACTTCAGCTTGCTCTCGGCTGCCCCCGACGGCGGCGAGTTGGCGGCGCTCCTGCCCGACGAGGATGCCCTGGAAGCGCTGGCGCGGGCGACGCTCGCCCTGTCCCGGGGCGGGGGAGGGCTTCTGGCCGACACGCCGCTGAACACGGGGCTCGCCACCACCACGGGATGCGGTGCCGGCTGCTCCATGGCAAGTGTGTCGGCCGATGGGGAGGTATTCCCCTGCCACCTCCTGCACGATGAG
Organism: uncultured Adlercreutzia sp.; assembly: GCF_958431955.1. Classification (GTDB taxonomy): domain Bacteria; phylum Actinomycetota; class Coriobacteriia; order Coriobacteriales; family Eggerthellaceae; genus Adlercreutzia. The sequence goes on from NZ_CAUASN010000026.1 coordinate 26,962, forward strand.
GCGTTTTGCGCGGGATCGCTGCGCGAGGGCGCGAGCTGTCTGGGTTCGCTGCGGCGTCCGGCGCCGTCGGTGGACGAGTTGCCCGCATGCCGCAGGTGCGAGATTCGCTATCTGTGCGGAGGAGGCTGCCGCGCCCGGGCGCTCCTCGCCCACGGCGATGCGACGGCACGCGACCCCTACTGCACCCTGATGAAGACGTTCTACCGTCTTTTGTTTCAGGCCATGCTGGGAACGGAATCGGGAAAGGAGGTGTGATTATGCTGTTCTACGGAGAGATTGAACCTCAGAATGTCTGCTTCTATGTGGGGCCCTCTGCACCCTGCTTGAAAGTCGGGATTTAGGTTGAGGTCTGGGCGGTCGGACTGGTCTGGCCGCCTTCTTGTCAGTTAGGAAATCCAATGGGAATTGATGAGCGGGATATCGAGGTATCCCTTAGCAGAGCGGAGCGGGTGTGCAAAGGCATTCGTATCGCCTTAGTTGTTTGCCTTGCGTTGTGTGTTTGCGCATGGCTTGTGGCGCTTATGGCGATCGCTTATGGATGCATCGCGCATGTGCCCGGGGCGGGGTGGGGCGTGTTTGCATACTGCGGTGTGTATGGTGGAGTGAGTACGGCGGCCTTGGCGTTGCTGCTTCAGATTTTTACGCGGGCGGTCAAGGATCGAACGCCCTTTTCCGAAGCGCAGGCGAATCGTCTTCGCGCCATTGCTCTCCTGGCTCTTGTCCTCGTCGTACTTGAACTTTTCTTTACAATGGGCGTATCTTATGAGGCAGCCCCATCATTGGGGTACGGTATTGTCGTAAACGATGGGACTTCTGAGCCGACGGTAAACCTTAATGTCGGAATGCTCGTGTTCTCTGGTATCATGTACTCGCTGTCGGCGATTTTCCGCTATGCAGCATTGTTACAACAGTTAAGCGACGATACCGTATGAGGGCTGTCCCATGCGCATTATTTCAAGGCTTGATCGAGTGATGGCGGACCGCAAGATGTCCGTCAATGAGTTGTCCCGCCGAATCGAGATCTCTCCGGTGAACATCTCCCGCATTCGCACGGGCCGCATTAAGGCCATCCGTTTCTCCACCATGATGAAGATCTGCAAGGAGCTGAATTGCCAGCCCGGCGATCTCTTCGAGTTCGATCCCGATGGGGTCGACCCGAACGCCGAGACGGACGAATAACAGCTCCTTGTCTCGTTTTCCCGGCCCTTAGGGCTCGTATACCCTCACCTCGCGTTCCAGCTCGGTGTACTCGCGGGCGAGGTCCTTGGAAAGCTCGCTCTGCAGCGTGCGGGCGCGGGTTGGGTCGCGGGTAAGCAGCGACGCGAAGCGATCCTGCTTGGCGAGGAAGTCGCCAAGCTCATCATCGGGGGCCTGGTAGTCCACGGTGAGCGGGTCTTTGCCCGCGGCCGCCAGCATGGGGTTGAAGCGGAACAGCGGCCAGTAGCCGGCGCGCACGCCCTCGCGGGCTACGCGCAAGTTCGTGCTCATGCCGCCCTTGATGCCCCAGCTGATGCACGGGCACAGCGCGATGACGATGGAGGGCCCGTCGTAGGCCTCGGCCTCGCGCAGGGCGCGGATGGTTTGCTCCATGTCGGCACCGAGGCACACCTGGGCTACGTACACGTAGTCGTACTGCATCATCATGCGGCCCAAATCCTTGCGCGGCGTGGGCTTACCGTCCAGGGTGAAGCCGGACACGCTGCCCAGCTCCGTGGCCTTCGACATCTCGCCGCCGGTGTTGGAGTAGCCCTCGGTGTCCAGCACGAGCACGTTGATGTTCTCGCCCGAGGCCAGCACCTCGTCCAGGCCGCCGTAGCCGATGTCGTAGGCCCAGCCGTCGCCGCCCACGGCCCACACGCTCTTCTTCCCGAACATCTCGCCGTAGTCGAGGATCTCGTCAGCCAGCGCGCGGGCAGGGTCGCTCTCGGTGAGGGTCGCGCGCTCGGCTTCCAGGGCCCGCTGGGCCGCCTGGCCGAGGTCGTAGGCGGCGCCGGCGTCGTCGGCCGCAGTGAGCCAGTCGCGCAGAAGCGCCGTCGTGGCGGGGGAGAAGGCCGGCGCGCCAGCTGCCTGGGCGGCGGTGCCCGATGTACCCGGAGTCGCCTGTGCGGCCGCGCTTCCGGCGATGCTTCGCTGTGCATCCTCACCGACGGGGTCGATGAACGTCGTCGCGGGCGGAAGCGCCTCGCCCACGGCCCGCTTCACGAGGTCGGTCAGGTGGCGGCGGCGCACCTTCACGGCCTTGGCGATGCCGTAGCCGAATTCCCCGTTGTCCTCGAACAGCGAGTTGCCCCAGGCGGGCCCATGGCCGTGCGGGTTCACCGTGTAGGGCATCGAGGGCATGTAGGCGCCCCAGATGGACGAGCAGCCCGTGGCGTTCGCGATAATGAGGCGGTCGCCGAACAGCTGGGTGAGCAGCTTCACGTAAGGCGTCTCGCCGCAGCCGCCGCAGCAGCCGGAGAACTCCAGCAGCGGTTTCTGCAGCTGGGTGCCGGGAATGGAGTCGGTGGGCACGAGGTCGTCCTTCAGCGCGATGTTGGCCTGGGCGAAGGCGAGGTTTCCCTTCTGCTCGGCGAGCTGGCTGGCCAAAGGCTGCATCGTGAGTGCCTTGCCCGGGGCGGGGCAGTTGTCGGCGCAGCTGCCGCAGCCCACGCAGTCCTCGGGATACACCTGGATGCGGAAGGCCATGCCGGCGAGTTCCGGCAGGCGCGCGGGCTTGGTGGCGAAGGAGGACGGCGCGTCCGCGAGCTCGTCGGCCGTGGCCACGTAGGGGCGGATGGCGGCATGGGGACACACGAGCGAGCACTCGTAGCATTCCACGCACTTGGTGGCGTCCCAAGCGGGAATCTCGTAGGCCACGCAGCGCTTCTCGTAGGCGGCCGAGCCGGGCGGCACGATGCCGTCGGGGGCCAGGGCGCTCACGGGCAGCTGGTCGCCGCGCAGCTCGTCGAGGGGGCGGAAGACGTTCTTAATGAAGGCATCCTCGCCGGGCACCGATCCCAGACGCACGGCCGGGGCGGCCCCGGCGCCGGCGGCGTAGTCGCTCGACGCATCGTCATCGTCGCGAGCGCGCTCCCAGCTCTTCGGGTAGCCGATCTTCACGAGAGCGGTCGCGGCCCCATCGATGGCCTGCTGGTCGCGGGCCACCACGTCGGCTCCCTTCGAGGCGTATACGGCGGCCACATCCTCCTTCAGCAGGCGCACAGCCTCATCGAAGTCCATCACGCGGGTCAGGCGGAAGAACACCGTCTGCATGATCATGTTGATGCGCGGGCCTAACCCCACCTCGGCGGCCAGCTTGGCGGCGTCGATGACGTAGAAGTCGGCGTGCTTGGCGGCGATGGCGCGCCGCAGCTTCGCGGGAAGCGCCGCGTCCAACTCGTGCACAGAGGTCCAGGGCGCGTTCAGCACGAAGGTGCCCCCGTCGCGCAGGCGGTCGAGCATATCGTAGCCGCGCTTCACGTAGATGTCCTTATGGCAGGCCAGGTAGTCGGCGCTCGTGATGAGCCAGGGCTCGTGCACGGGCGCGTCGCCGAAGCGCATGTAGGAGATGGTGAGGCCGCCCGATTTCTTCGAGTCGAACCAGGAGTACTCCTGCACGAACTTGCCCGCGGCGTCGCTCACGATGCGGGCAGCCACCTTGTTGGCGCTCACCGTGCCGTCGGAGCCGAAGCCGTAGAAGACGGCCTGGGTGAGCGGCTGGGAGGACGCGGGCTCCCAGGCGGGCACGGGCAGCGACAGGTGGGTCACGTCGTCGTTGATGCCCACGGTGAAGCGCGTCTTCGGCTCGGGCGCGGCCATGTTGTCGAAGACGGCTTTGGCCTGAGCCGGTGTGAACTCCTTGGAGGAGAGCCCGTAGCGACCGCCGATGACGCGCGCGTTCGGGCGCGCGGCGGCCACGGCGGCTTGCACGTCCAAAAAGAGCGGCTCGCCCAAACTGCCCGGCTCCTTCGTGCGGTCCAGCGCGCACACGACGCGCGTGGTGGCCGGCAGGGCTGCCAGCAGGTGCGCAGCCGAGAAGGGACGGTACAGCCGTACCTTCACGAGCCCCACCTTCTCGCCGGCATCCACGAGGGCGCGCACGGTGGCTTCTGCGGTCTCGCAGCTGGAGGCCATGGTGACGATGACGCGCTCGGCATCGGCGGCGCCCACGTAGTCGAACAGGTGATACTGCCGTCCGCACACGCCCGCCAGCGCGTCCATGTTCTTCTGCACGATGGCCGGCAGCGCGTCGTAGGCGGCATTGGGGGCCTCGCGGTTCTGGAAGTAGATGTCGGGGTTCTGGGCGGTGCCGCGGATGGCGGGGTGCTCCGGGTCCATGGCGCGGTGGCGGAAGGCGCTCACGGCCTGCCAGTTCACGAGCGGCCGCATGACCTCGGGGTCTATCACGTCGATGGTCTGTACCTCGTCGGAGGTGCGGAAGCCGTCGAAGAAGTGCACGAAGGGCAGGCTCCCCTCGATGGCCGACAGGTGCGCCACCCACGAGAGGTCCTGGCATTCCTGCACCGAGGCCGACCCCAGCATGGCCACGCCCGTGGCGCGCACGGCCATGAGGTCCTGGTGGTCGCCGAAGATGGAAAGCGCGTGGGCTGCCAGCGAGCGCGTGGTGATGTGGAACACGCCGGGCAGCATCTCGCCGGATATCTTGTACATGTTGGGGATCATGAGCATAAGGCCCTGGCTCGCCGTCATGGTGGTGGCGAGCGCCCCGCCGGCCAAACAGCCGTGCAGCGCGCCGGCCACGCCCTTCTCCGACTGCATCTCCTTCACCACCACCGGGTGCCCGAAGAAGTTCTCGCGACCCGCGGCCGCCCACGACTCCACCTTCTCGGCCATGTGCGAGGCCGGCGTGATGGGAAAGATAGCCGCCACGTCCGACAGCGCATAGGCCGCGCTCGCCGCCGCCTCCATACCGGTCACTGCCTTGCGATTCACGCTCATGGGAAACTCCTCTCTTGCGAAAAGGGGCGGACCTTACGGGCCGCCCCTGCGCCATTAACGGTATGTCCGCCGATGCATGTCCCTTACGCGCCGAAGAGGTGCTCGATCATGGGGGTTGCGACGATCCAGAGGGGCATCGTGGCGGCGAAGGCCAGGGTGGACACGGCCACGGTGGACGCGCCCTCGCGCACGTAGATGTTGTAGCGGCTGGAGATGATGATGCCGGAGAACGCCGGGGGCAGGGCGATGGCCAGCACGAACATCTGCAGCATCTCGCCGTGGATGCCGCACACCAGGCCGAGCGCCAGGCCGATGGCCGGGGTGAGCAGGTTGCGGTAGAACACGTTCCAGATGGTCTCCTTGCCCAGGCTGAACTTCACCGTGGACAACGCGATGCCGGCGGCGAACACGGCCAGGCCGGAGTTGGCCTTGGCGATGAGGCTGAAGCAGGGGTCGAGCTCGGAGGGGAACTTGATGCCCACGAGCACCATGACCACGGCCAGGATGGGCACCCACACCACCGGCTGCTTCAGCGACTTGATGACAGCATCCAGGTTGGAGTTGTGGGCCTTTTTGGCCGGGGCAGGCGCGGCGGGGGCTCCCTTGCCCGCAACGGCGGCCGTGCCCGTGGCAGCGAGCTTCGTCTTGCCGGTACCCTTTTCGGCCTCGGCGTTCAGTCCCTTGTTCACCAGGTAGAAGCCGATGGGGATGGTGATGGCGTTCACGATGATGGCCACGATGGCCACCACAAGCCCCGTCTGGGTGCCGGTGCCGAACACCGGGTCCAGCACGGCGAAGCCCAGAAAGCCGATGGTGGGCGAGCCGGCGATAAGGGCGCAGACGCCGGCCTCGGCGATGTTGTGCTTGAACATCTTCCAGCACAGGAAGAAACTGAGCATGAACATGCCGATGACCACGACCAGGCTCACGAGGGTGAGGGGCAAGTCGCTGAACAGCATCTCGCGGGTGGCCTTGGTGATGGAGAGAAACAAAGCCGCCGGCAGGGCGATGTCCAGCACGACCTTGTTCAGGCCCTGCATCTGGTCGTTGTCGAACTTGTGCAATTTGCCGCCGAGGTAGCCGAGGATCATGATGGCGAAGATCGGCAGGATGTCGGCGATGATGATGTTACCGATGTCTCCCATGGTTGTCTTCTTTCTCGCGGCTCTTCTGAGTCGGGCCGCGGGGTAATGCTCAGTCGCTCAGACAGTCCTCGCTTTGTGGAAATGTCCACTGGACATTTCCAGTCGCTGCGGAACTCGCTTGGTGAGCATCACCCCACGTCCCTCTACGCTCTGCCGCAGTTGAACCTTTCTTAATCGACGAGCTTACCGTTCTCGCGGTGCTCGGCGAGGTCTTCCTGCTCGTTGCCTACGAGCGGGCCGGTGACGGGCTGCGGGTTCAAGTAGGTGATGTGGCCCGACTCCTTGCCGGAGTGGATGGACAGCTCGCAGCACACCATGGTGGGCTTGCCGCTGGCCACACCCTCGGCCACGTACTTCTCCACCTCGGCCGGGGTGGTGGCGTAGTAGCCGGTGCCGCCGAAGGCCTCCATGAGCTTCTCGTAGTGGCCCAAGGCCGACAGCGTCAGCGGCGAGGGGTCGCCGTCGGTGCCGAGGTTCTTGAAGTCGCCGCGGTAGATGCCGCCGTTGTTCAGCACCACCACCGTCACGGGCAGGTTGTAGCGGCAGATGGTCTCCACCTCCATGCCGTCGAAGCCGAAGGCCGAGTCGCCGTGGATGGAGATGACCGGCTTGCCGGTGGTCACGGCCGCGCCGATGGCGTAGGGCAGGCCCACGCCCATGACGCCCCAGGTGCCGCAGTCCAGGCGGTGACGGGGCAGGTACATGTCGATGATGTCGCGGCAGTCGTCGAGCGCGTTGGCGCCCTCGTTGGTGATGTACACGTCGTGGTTGGCGTCGGTGACCTTCTTGATGGCGCCGAGCGCGTTGTAGTGGGTCATGGGCACGGTGTCGGCCGTCTCGGCTCCGCTGAAGCGGGCGTTGTTCTTGGCCGAGTCGGCCTGGATGGCCTCAAGCCACGCGGGATCGGCCTTGTAGGGGTGCGCGGCCAGGTACTCGTTGAACTTGGTTACGGTGGACTTCAGGTCGCCCACCACGGGAGCCGCGATGTAGCGGGAGTTGTCGATCTCGGTGGGGTCGATGTCCACCTGGATGAACTTCACGTTCTCGTTCCAGTGCTTGCCCTTGCCGAAGTTCAGCATCCAGTTCAGGCGCGCGCCGAGCAGCACCACCACGTCGGCCTCGCGCATGGTCATGCCGCGGGCGCTGGCGGCGTTCTGCGGATGGTTGTCGGGAAGGACGCCCTTGGCCATGGACATGGCCAGGTACGGCGCTCCGATAGATTCCACGAACTGCTTCACCTCGTCCTCGCACTGGGCATAGGCCGAGCCCTTGCCGATGTAGATAAGGGGCTTCTTCGCGCTGGCCAGAAGCTCCATGGCCCCCTCGATCACCGACTGGGCCGGAATCTGGGCCGGAGCGGGGTCGTTCACCTCGTACAGAAGGCTTTCGGCCACGTCCTGGGCGATGGTCTGGCCAAGCGTGTCGCCCGGCAGGTCGATGTACACGCCGCCGGGGCGCCCCGAGCAGGCCGCGCGGATGGCGCGGGCCACCACGAGCGGGATGTCCTCGATCTTATCGACGCGGTAGGCGGCCTTCGAGAAGGGTTTCGCGTAGTTCAGCTGGTCCATGCCCTCGTAGTCGCCCTCGCCCAGGTCGATGAGCTCGCGGGACGACGAGCCGGACAGCATGATGACCGGCCAGCCGTTCTCGGTGGCTTCCTTCAGCGGGATGAGGCCGTTCATGAAGCCGGGGGCCGATACCGTCAGGTACACGCCGGGCTTACCGGTGATGAAGCCCTCGGCCGCGGCGGCGTTGCCGGCATCGGACTCGTGGCGCAGGCCGATGTAGCGGATCCCCTTCGCCTGGGCGATGCGCGCCACGTCGGTCACGGGAATGCCGATAACGCCGTACATCTTGTCGAGGTGGTTCTTCAGCAGCGACTGGACAAGAACGTGGAACCCGTCGGTGAGGTTGGCGTTCTCGGCGGTCGTCGCGGTCGGTGCAGTGGACATAGGTGCCTCCTGATCTCGAAAATAGGCAGGGAGAAGCGGTGCTTCAACAAGAGAATATAGCCCGCGGCACGAGGCGTTCCGGCTGCTTGGGAGGCGATGTTGGCGGGAAGTTGCCGAACTGCATTGCAAAGGCAACTTGGCCCGCGGGGGCCTTGGAAGCGATGGGGACTATAATCTGATATGAGTTAGGAAGGCGCACATAATGTATCGAAGGTGATGGTTATGAATCGCGAGCACGAGATCGTCAAGGCGAGCATTTACGGCATCGTGGGCAACCTGCTGCTCGTGGCCTTCAAGATGGCTGTGGGCTTCGTGTCCCATTCCATCGCCATCATTTTGGACGGCGTGAACAACGCCACCGACGCACTCTCGTCCATCGTCACCATCGTGGGCACGAAGCTGGCCGGGCGCCGTCCCGACCGCCGCCACCCCTTCGGCTACGGGCGCGTGGAGTACCTCACGAGCGTGGTCATCGCCGTCATCATCCTGGTGGCCGGCCTCATCTCGCTGCGCGAGTCGGTGGTGAAGATATTGCATCCGGGCATGCCGTCCTACTCGACGATCACCATCGCGGTGATCGTGGTGGCCATTCTGGCGAAGATATTCATCGGCATCATGTTCAAGCGTTTCGGCGACAAGACCGACTGCGAGGCGCTCATCGCCTCGGGCGTGGACTCCAACTACGACGCCGTGCTGTCGGCGGGCACGCTGGTGGTGGCGTTTGCCCAGAACATCTGGGGGCTCAACATCGACGGCGTGGTGGGCCTCATCATCTCGCTCGTGGTGTGCAAGGCCGGCGTGGAGGTGCTGCGCGACGCGCTGGCGCCCATCATCGGGCTTCCCGAGGACAAGAAGCTCGTGGAGGGCATCGAGACCTACGCGAACGGGTTTCCCGAGGTGCGCGGTACCTACGACGTGGTGCTCGACAACTTCGGGCCCAACGAGGTGATCGGCTCGCTGCACATCGAGGTGGACGACGATATGAACGCCCGCGAGATCCACGCGCTGACGCGCAAGATATCCGAGGGGCTGGCCGAGAAGTTCCGCATCATGGCCACGGTGGGCGTATACGCCGCCAACACGACGGGCGAGTTCGCCCCGATGCACGCCGATTTGGAGGCGCTGGCGAAGGAGAACCCGAAGATCCTGCAGGTGCACGGCTTCTACGTGGACGACCAGACCAAGACAGTGTACTTCGACATGATGATCGACTTTCACGCCGACGACGACGCCATCCGCGCCCAGGTGGTCGACGCCATGAAGAAGAAGTACCCCGCCTACGACTACAACGTGGTGGTGGACACCGACTACGAGGACTGAGACCGCCGCTCGGCGTAAAAAGAGCCGGCCCGCGTTTCGCTGCGGGCCGGCTCCTGAGGTGATGCGGGGCGAAAGGGGGCTACTTCTGCTCGCCCTCGGCCGGGGTCTCCTCGACGATGGTGACGCCGGCCTGGGCGTCCTCGATGTAGTTGTCGGGAAGCACCACAGCGGGCTCGGCGGCGGCAACCTCGGTTGCGGTCACGGCCTCGACGGCCACGCCCTCGGCGGGGGTGACGGGAGCCGGGTCGGAGACGAGGGGCTGGGC
>NZ_CAUASN010000027.1 GCF_958431955.1 uncultured Adlercreutzia sp.
GAAGACATAATTTACCGTTGCAGTGCGTGCGGATGCGAGACACATTTGGACACGCATGGCATCTGCACCACTACGAAGTGCAATGGTCAAATGGAGAAAATGACGTTCGTCGAGGCAAAAGAAAAAGACCGATATTACAAAATGGTATATCAGGAGGAGGCCCTCCCCCTCGATATACAGGAGCATACAGCACAGCTGTCCTCCAAGAAGGCCAGAGAGATTCAGGGTGACTTTATCAAGGGCGATGTTAACGTCCTAAGTTGTACGACCACCTTTGAGTTGGGCGTGGACGTCGGCGACCTGCGAGCAATCTTCATGAGAAACGTTCCTCCCACTACCGCGAACTATACGCAACGCGCAGGCCGCGTAGGCCGTCGTGCGGGAAAGCCGGGCTACGCGATCACCTTCGCGCGCCTACGCCCCCACGATATTGCCTATTTCAACGATCCCGCAAAGATAATTGCCGGCGACACCAGGGTGCCTATGTGCTACCTGGACAACGCCGCTATCGCAATACGTCATGTGTTTGCCGTTGCCATGTCCGAGTTTTTTCGCTATGCAAATGAGAGTCTCGACAAAGACTACTCCCACAATTACAACGACTTTATGGATCTCTCCATGGAGGAGCCAAACGGCCTCGAGGAACTGCGCAACTATCTCTCGTCGCAGCCTGAGGGCATCAGGAAGCAGATCGCCCGTATCATTCCGCAAAACCTTCCACTTGCAGAAAAGATCGGAGCAGAAGAATGGAAGTGGGTCACTAAGCTCGTTGAGCCCATCGATCGGGACGGAGGGAAAGACGGCGGAAGGTTGCCGCTCGCTCACAACCTCAAGCACACTGATTTCGAACGTATTCAAGAAGGCATCGATCAAAACATAGACATCGATGACAGACTTGCTTCGAATCTTCTCAAATCCAGAGACGCACTCAAAAAGGAGAAAACCATCTCCATACTTGCCGAAAATGGAATTCTTCCCAAATACGGATTTCCAACCGACCTCGTCGAACTCCATCTTCCGGCAATCCAGCAATCTGTCGAGGAGAACAGACTTTCTCTTTCCCGAGGCATGCGCCACGCCATCAGAGAGTATGCTCCAGGTTCCGAAATTGTCGCAGGAAAAACCCTATGGAAATCCGTCGGCATCAAAAAACCAAAAGGTCAGGAACTTCGAGTTCGTAGGTATGGAAAATGTCCTGACTGCGGAACCTTTGTGTGGCCGATTGAGAATTACAGCGACAAGGGTGAATGCCCCGTATGCCACAACGAATTCACACTTGAAAAGAAGATGCTCATTCCGTCATACGGCTTCGTCGGAGAGGCGGACAAGAAGGGTATCGGCCTCCGAAAACCGAGATCAAGGGGCTACACCTCCGTTTACTTTAGTCAGCATTGGCCCAATGAAGCCACTCCAATAGATATTCACTTCCCGGGGGGAACGGTCAGAAAGAGATATGCTGGAAATGGCCAAATTTGCGTTCTCAATTCCCCTCGCATGGGATTCCAGGTTTGCGCCTACTGTAGCGGAGCCGCCATCGGAGGTGAAGCAATTAGGCATACCTATTGGTGCGAGAAAAGCGGCTGCACCCCGAAAATTGTGCACTACAATGCCCTCGGCACATCCTTTGTAAGTGATGTTCTTGAGCTCGTCTTCGATATCGACGCTATCCCCCACTCAATCAACGAAGAATGGGAGGCCGTGATGTGGGCGCTCTTCACCGCGGCGGCTAGAATCCTCGAAGTACCCGAAACTGAACTCGGTGGAACCATGTACGAGAACGAGACGCATGGCATTTCACTGCTCATCTACGACGACGTTCCTGGAGGAGCAGGTCATGCACGCCAGCTCAGTGATAGGGTGTCAGAACTCATCGAAGAGGCATACAGAGTGGTCGACGGACATTGCGGTTGCGGAGAGGAAACTTGCTGCTACGGCTGCATCGCGAATTACTACAACCAGATGAGACAGGCAAAACTCTCACGCGGTGCTGCAAAAAGAGTTTTGAAAGCGCTTCTTTTCCCATTACTCGGCTTAGCACCCACCGCAGAGATTGTCGAATCATAATGCCATCGCGCAATCGTCATGTCGACTGTAGACAAAAAGATGACCCGACTATGGGGACGGCATATGTGAAGTCTCACTCTTCGCGGATTCACGAAAGTCCCCAACAAAGCGTCTTGCAGCCACAGTTGTCACCAAGGAAATCTCAATGGAGGCCGACAACCGAACCGTATATAAGAGGACATTTCCGGAGAGACTATTCGTTCTGGTCGAGAACAAACGCGCACTGGCACATAGCAATCCAGACAAAAAAGTTCGACTTTACGAATTTGCGTTTCCTGAACACACCTCGACGATGGAAGCGATCTCCTCCTCAATGGCGGGGAATTCGTCCTTCACGGTTACATAGACGTCGTCCATGCGAAGCGTCTGGTACTTGTGCGCGGCCACATCGCGAAAGCCTGCAATATCTCGCCACGGCACCTGCGGATGCTCGCTGCGAAACTCCATGTCGAGGTTCTTCACCAGCTCGCCCACGTTGATGACCGTCATGCAAACTGCCCGCTTGACCATCTCGTCTTCAAGGAACGCGTCCAGATCGCGCGAACCGAGCAGGGACTGCGCCATGAAAATTTCGTCCAGAACCTTCCCTAAGACGACGATGTTCTTATCGCTCATACAGCGTCACCGTCTTTCCCGTATCCAGAAAAGAACCCTGCGGAAGCGGCACGTGAACCAGATCGACCGATACTCCGAGGCGATTCTCCAAGCGATTGCGCAGGGCGGACAGCGTGAGGAGCGACACAGCAAGGGACGTGAACTCCACGAGAAGATCGACGTCGCTTTCCTCCCGAGCACAATTCTGGGCATAGGAGCCGAACAGCTGGATGCGCTCAACAGGATACTCGGCCGCGACGTCCCGCACGCCCTCGGCAATGGAGTCGATGCTCAGCATGTCGTCACCTCGCTTCCTGCCTATAAACGTCTTTGCCGACAGTGTACCATAACAAACGGCGGTGCTTTAATGCGCCAGAGACAGACTGATTCGGGCTATACTGCAGAATCGGCGCAGCAAAATCTCCCGGGCCCTCAAGGGTAAGGCAGCTTATCCACCAGACTGTCTCGCGCAAGATTATGCACGCCAACATAATGTTTGCATGCATAATCTTGTGGAAGACCGGCGTAAGACGACCCGCCGGAACCGCGGCGGCAGACCATACCTTCCCTACTCGTGCAGGCGGCTGGCTTCGAGGCCGGCGTCGATGGCGGCGTTGCAGTCGGCGTCGATGCGGGCGGCGCATTCCTCGGGGGTGAGCTTGCCCATGAGCAGGTCGTGGATGCACGGGTAGAACACGTCGCGCACAGCCAGGGTGTCGGGGTTGCTTCCCGTGAAGTCCACCACGTTGTCGATGTTGCCGCGGAACAGGTCGTAGCAGGGAATCTCCGGGCCGTAGCGCTCGGCCACCCGCTTGGAAGCCGGCATGGCGCCGGCCGCATAATCGAGCCACCGCTCGCTGCCGTACACGAACGCGATGAAGTCCTTCGCCACAGCAAGCTTTTCCGCATCCCCGTTGTCGAAGGCCTCGAAGCCGGAGATGAACGTGGTCACGCAGCCGTCGTCGTCGGGGCCGGGGAAGTTCACGAGCCCCGCCGTGTCGCCGTAGCGGCCGATGGAGGCGTTGTTCACCATGTAGATGGCCAGCTGCCCGGCCCGAAACAGGCTGGAGCAGTCCTCGATCTCCAGGTTCTCGGCATGGGGCGGGAACCACCCGCGACCCACGCCCTCCTGAATCCAGCGCAGGGCGGCGATGCCCTCGGGCGTGTTCAGCGCGAAATGCCCGCTCTCGTCGAAGAACGACGAGCCGGCACTGCGCAGCAGCGTCATGATATGGGTGTCGCCCTGGGAGCTGGCGGCGTACATCATCATGGGGAACGTGCCGCGCGGCAGATTGGCCGTCAGGGTGTCCAAGATATACGTCCACTCCTCGAGCGACCAGGACGTGATCTCCCCATCGGCGATGAAGTCGCCCAAGCCCGCTTGGGCGAACAGCTCCTTGTTGTAGGCGAGCACGTTCTGGCGCGCCAGGTAGGGCATCATGAACACGCGGCCCTCCACCGTGCTCATGTCCCACAGGTAGTCGGACACGTCGGCGCGCACCTCGGGCGTGGCCACCTCGTCGAGCGGCACCACGCGCCCGGTGTGGATGTAGCTGGAGATGTTGAAGTAGTCACCGTAGAGCACATCGGGGGACTTGGCCGTGTCGAAGGCGCCCTTCACGGCCGCGTCGTACTGGTTCTGCTCGAAGACGACCACTTCCACCTCCACGGGGCGACCCGCATAGGTGGCGGCGAAGTCGTCGGCCATGGCCTGGATGACGGTCTCCACCTGGGTAATGCTCTCGTCGAAAACGACGCTGTGGCCGGTGCGCGGCACCTTCACCACAAGGTGCACCTTGTCGCGGGCGCCGGCCGTGCAGCCCGGCCCGACCGCAAGCGCGCTCGCCCCCAGAGCGCAGGCGGCGCAGAAGCCGCGGCGCGTGAAGGGTCGGGCGAGAAGCGACGGGGCGGCAGGGCGAGCCGCGGGCGATTGCATGTTGCCAGGCTGCGCGGTAAGCAACGGATGCCTCATCGCGATGCGCCCCCTTTCCGCACCTCGGCCAGCTTCTGGAGCATAAGGCCCACGTTCAGGGGCTTCGGCAAAAAGTCGTCCATGCCCGCGTCAAGCGCCCGGGCGCGGTCCTCGGCGAAGGTGGAGGCCGTGCAGGCGAAGATGCGCACAGTGCCCGCGTCGGGGCGGGGCAGGTCGCGGATGGCGCGGGCCGCCGCGTAGCCGTCCATCACCGGCATCTGGGCGTCCATGAAGATGGCGGCGAAGTGCCCCTCGGACGACTCGTCGAAGCGCGCCACGGCCTCCTCGCCATTGCCGGCCACGGTGACCGAGAAGCCCTCCTCGGAAAGAATGCTCGCGATGATCTCGGCGTTCAGCTCGTTGTCCTCGGCCACGAGGATCTCCAGCGGCGCGTCGGCGGCCCCGGTGGTGTCGGTGCCGGCCGGGGCATCGGCAGCGTCGCCGGCGCCAGCCGAGGCGTTGCCCTCGGCTCCTTCCGCAGCTTCACCCTCCATCGCCGGCGCGGCCGCGGACGCGGCCGGGATCGCCTCGTCTGGCGCGGCAGCGTCCGGCAGCCCCTCGCCGCCCTGGGCCGCTTCCACGCCCGATGTCTTCTCCTCCGCAGCCGCAGCTGTCGCAGGCACCGCACCCGCCGCGGGCGCGAGGGCCTCCCCCGCCGCGGCCTCCGCCACCGGAAGCGTTACCGCCACGGTGAAGCGCGAGCCGCGCCCCAGCTCGCTTTCCACGCTGATCTCGCCGCCCATCTGCTTCATCAGAAGGTAGCTGATGGACATGCCGAGGCCGGTGCCCTTCTGGGACTCGCTGTTGCTGTTGCGCTCCTGGGTGAACACGTCGAAGATATGCTGCTGGAACTCCGGCGTCATACCGCAGCCGGTATCGCTCACCGTCATCGTGAGCCGCGCGGCCCGAACACCCGCCGGCTCCTGCACGGCGCGCAGGGCGATGGTGCCGCCCTCGGGCGTGAACTTCACCGCGTTCGACAAAATGTTCATGAGCACCTGGCTGATGCGCACCTCATCGCCCACGAGCGGTGCCTTCCCCATCCCCTCGCAGCTCAGCTCGAAGCGGATGCCGCGCGCCGCCATGGGCTCGCGCTGCATCACGCAGACGTTCTCGATAAGGGACGCCGCGTCGAAGGGCGCGCTCACCAGCTCCACCTTCCCCGCCTGCAGCTTCGACATGTCCAGGATGTCGTTCACGAGCGAGAGCAGGTACTGGGCCGCCTTGCCGAGGCGCCCCACGTAGCCGGCCATGGCCTCGCGGTCGTCGATATGGCGCTCCATCAGATGGTTCAGGCCGATGATGCCGTTGAGGGGCGTGCGAATCTCGTGGCTCATGTTCGAGAGGAACTCCGAGCGCGCCGCCACCTCGGCCCGCGCCCGCAGCGATTGGCGCACGAGCCGGAACAGCACCGCCACCATGACGCTGATGACCACGAGCAGCGCGCAGAGCATGCCCACGGTCATGGCGATGAAGGGGGCGAAGCGCTGATCGAACACCTCGGTGGGCACCGCCATGATGAACGACCAGCTGGTGCCCGCAACCGGCGCGAACGACATCACGAGCCGCTCGCCCTCGGCCGTGGCGCAGTTGATGACGAAGCTCTTGCCCTCCGAGATGTTGCGGCGCACGTCTTCCAAGGTCACGCCGCCCTCGATGGAGCCCAGCTCCAACGTCTCGTAGAAGTTGTCCTCGCCGGCCAGATCGGTGGCGGGACTCGCGTTCACGATGTAGTAGCCCTTGTCGTTCACCACGCTGGAGACGCCCTGGCCGTCGAAGCTCTCGATGATGAGCTGGTTCGAGATAGCCGACAGGTCGCTGCGGCCGAGCAGGGCCACGAAAGTGCGGCCGCCCAGCTGGAAGTCGTTGAGGGGAATGCCGAAGATGAGCGATTCCTTGGTGGTCTCCAAACGGCCGAGCTCATCGTTGTAGAGCATGACGAACGGCTCGCCGCCATCGGCCGCCAGCTCGTCGTAGGCGTGCTCGTCGGGACCCATGACCACATACGAGCTGCTGTAGAGATACCCCTCGCTGTCCATGAGGTACAGCGCGTTGAAGAGGTTCGAGGCGGCGGCCTCCAGGTTCAGGCGCTCCTGCGCCTCCTGCACGTCGTGCGCCTCGTACACCTCCAAATGCTTGGTGACCGAGCCCAGGCGCCCGTAGGCGTCCTCGAGCGAGCCCTCGATGGTCTCCACGTCGTGACGGGAGATCTCGTCCACGGTGGACATGAGGTTGTCGCTCACCGTGGCCGACAGCTGGGCGAGGTACGTCCACACCGCGATGGCGATGAGCAGCGCCGATACGGCGACGATGGCGATGTACCTTCCCCGCTTCAACGAGTCCTCCGTCTGTGCTTTACACCTTGTCAACGGTAGTGTAGCACTGAACGGGGGCCTGCGGCGCCAGATCGGGCGAAACTCAATAGGCCGCCTCAATGGCCCTGATGGCGGCGTAAAAGCGCTCGTTTACCGGCGTGGGAATGCCGTGGGCGCGCCCGAGCCGGTTGATGGTGCCGGAGAACAGCTCCACCTCGGTGGGGCGGCGCGCCAGCACGTCCTGGCGCAGGGAGGGCATGCCGACCGGGTTCAGGTGGTCGATGACGTCGAGCCAGAAGGCCGCATCGTCCTCGGTAAGCGGGATGCCCTCAGCCCGGGCCACGGCCACCACCTCGGCCATGGCGCCGATCATGGCCTCGCGCGCCTCGCCTTCCGCCTGGATGCCGTCGAAGCAGCAGTCGTACACGGCGCAGGCCTGGTTCACCCCCACGTTGCAGATGAGCTTGCCCCACAGCTGGTGGCGGATGTCGTCGGGCACGATGAAGGGCTGGCCGATGGCGGTCAGCCATGCTGTCACCCGCGCGAGGTTTTCCCGCTGGGCCGCATCGGCGCTATCGTGCACGCCGAGGGCCATCACGCCCACGCATCCGGCGGTGACCGTGACGCCCACCTTCCGCGAGTCCATCTGCTGGGCCACGCACAGAAGCACCCGATCCCAGCCGAAGCGCTCGGCGAGCACCTCCTCGCTCGTCACCCCGTTCAGCACCGAGATGACGGCGGTATCGGGCCCCACAAGCGGCGCCGACTGATCGATGGCCTCGGCAAGCGCGCCGTACTTCACCGCGTAGAGCACCACATCGAAGGGCGTCGCCGCCGCCCGGGCCGCCGCCTCGTCGTAGGTGAGGTAGGTGGCCTGGATAACCTCGCCGTTGAACACCGTGGGCTCGGCGCGATAGCGCTCGGTGCGCGCCGCATCGGCCACGACGAACACGCCGTCCGCGCCCATGGCGCGTCCGA
The DNA here is from genome assembly GCF_958431955.1 of uncultured Adlercreutzia sp. Classification (GTDB taxonomy): domain Bacteria; phylum Actinomycetota; class Coriobacteriia; order Coriobacteriales; family Eggerthellaceae; genus Adlercreutzia. The sequence continues at coordinate 7,924 of NZ_CAUASN010000027.1, forward strand.
AGCAGCCCGCGTACATGGCCCCGAGCGACCCGAACCCCACAATGGCAACTCGCTTGACCTCGCTCATTCCATATCCTCCAAGCGCCCGTGCTTCTCGTAGCGGGTGATGCGGGCAACGCGGTTGTCGTCGTCCACGAACACCACGCGCGGGGCGTTCGCGGGATCGGCGAACTCCTCGGGCGTCATCTGGGCGTAGGCCATGATGATCACCTTGTGGCCCGGCTCCACGCAGTGGGCGGCCGCGCCGTTCACGCAGATCATGCCGCTTCCCGCCTCGCCGGCGATCACGTAGGTCTCGAAGCGGTTGCCGTTGTCGATGTCAACCACCTGCACCCGCTCGTACTCCAAGATGCCGGCGGCCTCGGCCAGGGCCACGTCGATGGTGATAGAGCCCACGTAGTCCAGCTCGGCCTGCACGACGGCGGCGCGGTGGATCTTCCCCTTCAGCACGTTCAGCAGCATGGGGCTACTCCCCTTCCTCGTACAGGAAATTGTCGATGAGGCGCGTGGTGCCGATGTAGACCGCCATGGCCGCGAGCGCCGTCTCGCCGATGCGGTCGGTCGGCTGCATGGTGGCGCCGTCCACCACCTCCACGTAGTCGATGCGGGCCAGAGGCTCGGCCTCGATGATGCCGCCCATGAGCGCCTTCACGGCCGCCGCATCGCGCTCGCCGGCGGCCACGGCCTCCTCGCCGGCGCGGATGGCCCGCGACAGCACGAGGGCCGCCTCGCGCTCGTCGGCAGACAGGTAGGCGTTGCGCGAGCTTTTCGCCAGGCCGTCCTCCTCGCGCACGATGGGGCAGCCCACCACGCGCACGTTCATGTTCAGGTCGGCCACCATGCGCTTGATGATGGCCAGCTGCTGGGCGTCCTTCTGGCCGAAGAACGCGCGGTCGGGCTGCACGATGTTGAAGAGCTTCGTCACCACGGTGCACACCCCGCGGAAGTGCCCCGGCCGCGACGCGCCGCACAGAGCGTCGGTGAGCGTCTCCATCACCACGTAGGTGTTGTGGGCCGGCCCGTACATCTCCTCCACCGACGGGTGGAACACCGCATCCACCCCGTGGGCGGCGGCGATGGCCGCGTCGCGCTCGATGTCGCGCGGGTAAGCGTCGAAGTCCTCGTCGGGCCCGAACTGGATGGGGTTCACGAACACGGATGCCACCACCTTGTCGCAGGCGGCGCGGGCGGCGTCCATCAGGCTCTCGTGGCCGGCGTGCAGAGCGCCCATGGTGGGCACGAGCCCCACGGTGAGCCCCGCTGCCTTCCATGCGGCCACCTGGGCCTTCATGGCCTCAACGGCCGTAATGATCTCCACGGCGCGCCTCCCCTACAGGTTCTCCAGCACGCCCTCGGGCGCCTGGTAGCAGTGCTCGGCGGCCGGGAAGGAGCCGTCCTTCACGGCGGCGTCGTAGGCGGCATAGGCCTCGCGCATCACGTCGCCCGCCTCGGCGAAGCGGCGCACGAACTTCGGCGTGAAGTCGTGGAACATGCCGAGCATATCCTGGTTCACGAGCACCTGGCCGTCGCAGCCGGCGCCGGCCCCGATGCCGATGGTGGGGATGGCCAGCTCGGCCGACACGCGCTCGGCCAGCTCGGCGGGAATGGCCTCCAGCACCACGGCGAAGGCGCCGGCCTCTTCCACGGCATGGGCGTCTTCCAGAAGCTTGCGGGCCGAATCGGCGGTCTTGCCCTGCACCTTGAAGCCGCCGAAGGCGTTCACCCCCTGGGGCGTGAGGCCGATGTGCGCGCACACGGGAATCTGGGCCGCCACGATAGCGCGAATGCGGTCGGCCACCTCCACGCCGCCTTCCAGCTTCACGGCGTTGGCGCGGGCCTCCTTCATGAGGCGGCCGGCGTTCACCACCGCATCGTGCACGCTCGCCTGATAGGACATAAAGGGCATATCCACGACGACGAGCGCGTTCTTCGTGCCGCGGGCCACGGCCGCGCCGTGATGGATCATGTCCTCCATGGTGACCGACACCGTATCTCCCAGGCCCAGCATCACGTTGCCGAGCGAGTCGCCGACGAGGATGGAGTCGATGCCCGCCTCGTCCACCAGGCGCGCCGTGGTGTAGTCGTAGGCGGTGATCATCGAGATCTTCTCGCCTCTTTGCTTCATGGTTTGGAACGTGGAAACAGTAACGCTCATGAGCGCCTCCTTTTGCGATCCTGCCGCCTTGGGCCCTATCCCAAGTGCAGCGGTATCCTTCTCTGGCGCGTATTATAGCCGCCGCAACAGGCGGCGCAAGGGGAAATGGCAAGCGTTTCGATCAGATTTGCCGATGCCGCCATGGGTGCCGCCTATGGAGCGCCGCGATCAGGCGCGCGGACAACTGCGACGGCGCGCAGACAGCTGAGGACAGCTGAGCTCGGGGGCATTCTGAGCAGAAGACGACCGGCCGAGCGGCTAGCGGAAGGCGCTGTGGCGCAGGCACGTCCCCTAGGAGGCGAGCTCCTTCAAGGCCGTCACCTCCGCCTCGGTAAGCCGGCGCGCCTCGCCCCGGGGCACGTCCCCCAGCTTAAGCGGGCCGAACGCCTCGCGGTGCAGGGCGATGACCGGATGTCCCACCGCCTCCAGCATGCGGCGCACCTGGCGCTTGCGGCCCTCGCGCAGGCGCACTTCCACGAAGCTGCCCGCCGCCTCCAGCGCAGCCCGCGAGCGTCTGCCGCCATGGCGCTGGAGATGCCCGCTCGCCCCCTCGCCCGACCCGATGAGACGCTGCGCGCGCCGAGCCTCCGTGCCCGTAAGCACCCGCGCGCCGGCCGGCAGCGTGGGCCCGTCGTCCAGCACGATGCCCTCGCGCAAGCGGCGCAGGTCGTAGTCGTTGGGGCGGCCCTCCACGAGCGCAAGGTAGGTTTTCTCCACATGGCGGCGCGGATGCAGAAGCCCGTGGCCCAGCTCGCCGTCGGTGGTGAACAGCAGCAGCCCCGTAGTGTCGGCATCGAGCCTGCCCACGGGGAAGAGCGCCGGGTACTCGGCCAGTTCGGAGGCCATGAGGCCGGCGGCCGTGGGGCGCCCCTGCGGATCGCTCATGGTGGTCACGTAGCCTGCCGGCTTGTGCAGCATGAAGGTAGCGGCCTCCTCGGGCAGCGCCACCGGCGTGCCGTCCACGGTCACCGCGTCGGCGTCGGGGTCCACCGTGGTGCCCATCTCAGTCACGACGACGCCGTTCACGGCCACGCGTCCCGCGGCGATGAGCTCCTCCGAATGCCGCCGCGAAGCCACGCCGGCCCGCGCCAGAAACTTCTGCAGGCGCATGCTACTCATCGTCGGTCTCGAAGGTGAGCGAGTCGAAGTCGATCTTGTCTACCACACCGAGAGTCGACGCGATGGCCTCGGCGAACATCGCCTCGGCGGACTTCTCGCCCGAAACCGTCGCCCGCGCGTCCGCTTCCCCAGCAAATCCATCGGACGCGGCTTCCCCGGCCTCTTCCCCGCTCGCCTCCGCGTCCCCCGCCACCTCGGCGCGCTCGGCGTCAAGGGCCTCGGTCAGCGACGCGGCGGCGGCATCGAGGCCCGCGTACATCTCCTCGTCGAAGAGCATCGCCTCGCCGTCGGCCGCCTCCTCGTCCTCGCCGAGAAGCGCGCGGGCCATGCCCCGGGCCTGCTCGTCGGAGACGGCCACGTCCTCGCGGGTGGCGCTCAGACGCTCGGTGATGAGCCGGCGCGTCTCCTCATCGGGGGCGAAATCGGCCAGATCGGGCAGGTCGGCCGGACTGCGCAGGCCGAACTTCTCCAGAAAGCCGCGAGTGGTGCCGTACAGCGTGGGGTTGCCCGGCGTGTCGGCCGTGCCCACCTCGCGCACGAGCCCCTTCTCCACGAGCGAGTTCAGCGGGCTGTCGGAGTTCACGCCGCGCACGCTGGCCACGCCGGCGCGGGTAACGGGCTGGGTGTAGGCCACGATGGCGAGCGTCTCCATGGCCGCCGCCGACAGCTTGCGCGTATCCCACGACAGCACGTACTTCTCGATGAGCTCGTGGAAGGCCGGATGGGTGAACAGGCGCCAGCCGCCGGCCACCTCGCGCAGCTGGATGCCCGCCCCGTCGCGCTCCAGCTTCTCGCGCAGGGCCACGAGAGCGGCTTCCGCCTGGCCCGGCTCGCATTCCAGCATCTCGGCGAGCGCGATGGTGCCCACCGGCTCGTCGGTCACGAACAGCATCGCCTCGATGGCCGCAGCCAGCTGGCCCTCCTGCAATCCCTGGAACATCTCGTCTTTTCCCTTCGTCCTATCGCGTCCGCAACCGGGGCGGCGCGGCTGCCGGGAAGCGGCCCGCGCCCTGCCGCACCGCGGCGAAACGCGGCTATTCTTGCTCTCCCACCGACGTCAGCGCGTCGTCGCCTTCCAAGTTCAGCTCGCCGGAGCCCTCGATGTAGTCGATGGCGATGTCGCCGAAGGCCTCGTCCTGCACCAGGTTCACCATCACGCGCTTGTACAGCTCGAGGATGGCCAGAAACGTGACGACCAGCACCTCCTTGGGCGTCTCGGGACCCACCAGCTCCGAGAAGCGCATCTTCTTGCGGTTGCGGATGCGCTGGTGGATGGCGCGCACGTGCACCTCCACGGGAATGGGCTTCGCGGCGATGTGCTCACTCTCGAGCAGGAACACCTCGCGACGCGCGAGGGCCGCGGCGGCCTGGTAGGCCAGCGCGTCCACGGTGACGCCGGCGAGGAAGTCGGGCATAAGGCCCAGAAAGCACGCGTCGGGCCCGAAGGGGCGCGTGTGCATCCGCCCCTCGGCGACGAAGCGGTTGTGCAGCACGGCGGCGGCGTTCTTGAACTTCTTGTACTCCATGAGCCGCTCGACCAGGATGTCGCGGGCCTCGGAGGGCGCGAGCTCCGCGAACTCCTCGTCCAGCTCGTCGCGCTCGCGGGGGATGAGGCTTTGGGCCTTGATCTCCAGCAGCGTGGACGCCACGAGCAGAAAATCGCTCGCCACATCCAGATCGAGGTTGTCCATGCGGGACACCTCTTCCAAATACTGGTCGGCGATCTCGGTGATGGAGATGGCCCCGATGTCCACCTTCTGGCGGCTGACCAGGTACAGAAGCAGGTCGAAGGGACCCTCGAAGCTGTCGATGCGAACTTTGTAGGACATGACCGGTCGCGTGCCTTAGGAGAAGAACGGCGGGAACATGAGGTCGAACAGGTTGCCGGCCGTCACGCCCAGATACCACGAGAACGGGTTGAAGTTGAACACGTAGGGCAGCACCACGACCGCGATCATGAAGATCGGGAAGGCATACTGCTGGATTTGGTAGTACTTCGGCAGGTACTTCGCCGGCAAAAGGATGGCGAAGATGGACGAGCCGTCCAGCGGCGGGATGGGCAGCAGGTTGAAGAACATGAGGTACAGGTTGATGAGCGCGAACGTGGGCAAGAACATCACGTAGAAGTACGCGAACAGCTCGCTGTTGGCGAAGGCGGGGTTGGCCACGAGCCCCGAGCAGCCCCAGGCGACGGCCGCGGCCACGCCGGCCATGGCGAGGTTCGCGCAGGGGCCGGCCAAACCCACGATGACATCGTCGCGGCGCGGGTCCTTGAAGTAGCGCGGGTTGTAGGGCACCGGTTTCGCGTAGCCGAACACGGGCCAGCCCATGAACATGAGCATGGCCGGAAGGATGACCGTGCCGAAGGGATCGATGTGCTTAAGCGGGTTCAGCGACAGGCGGCCCGACGCCTTGGCCGTGGGATCGCCCAGCTTGTAGGCGGCGAAGCCGTGGGCCACCTCGTGCAGCACGAGGGCGGGGATGAAGCTCAGCACCGAGCAGATGATGTATGCGATGTTAACCATAGTCCCCGTAGTGTAGCGCACGGGGCCCAACCCGCCTGCCGGGCCGCGCGCGAACCCACAGAAACCGCCGACGAGCGAGCACCGCCGAACACGGCGAGGCACGATCTCACGCTAGTCGAGGGTCAGCTGCTGGATGTACACGTCGTTGCGCAGCTCCTTGGCGTGGGCCGCGTCGATGGTGCCCGCCTCGCGCATCTGCTTGATGAGCTGCAGCTCGCGGGCGAGGGCCTGGGACTGCACGTCTTCCACGGCCTCGTAGGTGGCGCGCAGGGCCTGGAAGTAGCCCGTGAGGCCGCCCGCGGAATCAGCGTCGGACGACTCCGGTTCCGCCGGGTTCTCCCCCGTCTCGTCTTCCTCGGTCTCGCCGTCCCACTGGGCGGCGGCCCGGCCGATGGCGTCCATATGGTCGTAAAGTTCCCGCACCCGCGCGATCTCAGCCCGGGCCGCCTCGGCCGTGGCAGGCGAGGCGCCGGACACGAGATCTTCCAGTATCTCGGCGTAGCGGTGCATGACGATGACGGTGGCCGGCTCGTCGATGGCCGCGGCGGCCCGCGCCTCGCCGCCCGCGCGCACCGCGCCGGTGAAGGGGGCGTCGGCCTGAACCGAGGCGATCACCTTCAAAACGAGGCCGATCTCGGCATCCACCCGGTCACGCGAGCGCGCCGCCGAGCGCTTCGAGGGAACGAGGGCGGGCACGGCGAAGTCGGCCAGCACGAGGGTGAGCACGATCATGCCCGAGGCCACCGAGACGAGCATCGAGCGGTCGTCGGCGGAAAGCGCCCCGGCGGCCGTGAGCGTCAGCATGAGCGAGAGGGTGATGCCGCCCTTGGCGCCCGCGAAGGCCATGGCGAGCGTGCCGCACAGAGCCCGTGGCGTGAGGCAGGACGCCGCACCGCGCCCGGACTTCGCCGCCGCCAGGGCGTCCATGGCGAGTATCCACGCGAAGCGCACGGCTTCCAGAACCAGGGTGAGAACCACCACGACGCCGAGCAGAGCCGCCGGGTCGCCCAGGCTCCCCTCGGCCGCCGGGGCGAGCAGGCGCGGCAGCTGCATGCCGAGAATGACGAAGATGATGCCGTTGAGCACGAACTCCAAGGTCTGCCACACGCTGGCCGCCTGCAGCTTCGTGCGCGCCGTGGCCACCGTGTGGCGCTGGGGCAGAAGCGACATGATGAGCCCCGCGGCCACCACGGCGATGACCGCTCCGATGTGCAGCGATTTCGCCGCCAGATAGATGACGAAGGGCAAAAGCAGCTCCAGCATCACGTGGAGCGTGGGGGTGTCGAGCCCGGTGCGGCGGATGAGCTCGAGGAGGCCCCAGGCGAGCACGCCCATGACGAGGCCGCCCGCAAAGCCGCCGAACAGATCGAGCGCGAACTCCTCGCCCGCGTGCACGAGCGAGAACGCGCCGGTGGCCAGAAGCGTCACGCAGCACTGGAAGATCACCGTGCCCGTCACGTCGTTGAACAGCGCCTCGCCCTTGAGCAGCGCCTCGTGGCGGCCTCCGAAACGGCGGTCGTGGGTGAGCGCTGTCACCGCCACGGCGTCGGTGGATCCCATGGCGGCACCGAGCGCGCAAGCCGCAGCAAGCGGAATCGCCGGCACGAGGGCGTGCAGCGTCGCGCCGCAGGCGATGACGATGGCGACGACGAGCCCCACCGACAGCGACGCGATACCCCAGCGGTTCTTCCACAGCTGGCCCGAATCCACATGCCGCGTCTCGTTGAAGTGTAGCGGTGCAATGAACAGGATGAGCAGAAGCTCTGGGTCGATTCCCCACTCCAGCGGCGTGGCCACTGCCGCCGCGATGACGGCGCCCAAGGCCACCTGCACGAGCGGCAGCGACACCCGCGGCAGGAACTTGTCCAGGATGCTGGAGGCGATAACCGCCGCCAGCAGAAACAGAATCAGCTCGAAGGTCTGCATTTACCTCAACTCCGGAAATCCCTGCTGCCGCAGGGCCTCGTAGGCGGCGATGGCCACAGCGTTCGACACGTTGAGCGAGTCGAGCCCGGCGCGCATGGGAATGCGCACGCACCGATCGGCGAAGCGCTCGATAAGGGCAACGTCCAGCCCGCGGCTCTCGCGCCCGAACAGCAGAAAGGCATCGGGCCCGTAGGCTGCCTCCGCATAGGTACGCGACGCGGCCCCGGTGAACAGGTGCAGCTCGTCTTCGCCATGGGCTTCCAGAAACGCCTCCAGGTAGGGCCACCGCACAATATCAACGTCGTTCCAGTAATTGCACCCGGCCCGCTTCAGGTTCTTCTCCGTAGGGCGGAATCCCATAGGCTCGATAAGATGCAAGCGGATCCCCGTGCACGCGCACGTCCGCGCGATATTCCCCGCATTCTGCGGAATCTCAGGTTCAACCAATACGATGTTCAGCATACGTATCCTTCAATCGAGCCAACGTGTAGAGGAGGCGCCGGATGCCTTGACCGAGCGAGTTCCGCAGCGACTGAAACAGCCCAGTGGGCTGTTTCACCAAGCGAGGACTGTCTGAGCGAATCAAGGCATTCGGCGTCTCCGACAGGCGAAGAGTCGCTACCCCTGTCCCGACCCCCAGGAGCCGCAACTCAAGATTGCTCCTGCTGGCGCGCCATCTCCGCCTCCAGCTCCTCGGTGAGCGTAAACCACTCCTCCTCGGCGGCAGCCAGACGCTGCTTCAGCTTGGCGTGCTCGGCGATGGCGTCGGAGGAGGCGTCCTCGTTCACGTAGAAGTCGGGGTCGGCCATGAGGGCCAGCAGCTCCTCCATGCGGGCGTTGTCGCGCTCCATCTGCTCGTCCAGCTGGGCTATGCGCTTGCGGTGGTTCTTCAGCGCGGCGTAGGCGCGGTTGCGGGCCTCGGCCTCGCGACGCTTCTGCTCCTTGGTCTTGGGCGCGCTGCCCTTGGGCGCGGTGAGCTGCACCTCGCCGCCGGGCGCAGACGAACTCGCCGCCCCCGCAGCCCCGCTGCGGGCCGGCGCGGCAGCCGGAGCGCCCGCGCTGCCGCCGTCGCGGTCGCGGCGACGGTTCACGGTGATCTTCGTGGGCGCGGCCGCCCCGGCGCGGCGCTTCTCGGGAGCCGCGGCACTCCCCTTCCCGTGAATGCCCGCATCGGCGAGCGCCTCGTCTGCCGCCGGTGCGCCGGCGCTCGCGTCAGTTTCCAGCTGGCCCGACTTGTACAGGTAGTAGTCGTAGTCGCCGTCGTAGTTGGTGATCTTCCCGTTCTTCACCTCCACGATGCGGTTGGCCACCCCGCGGATGAGATGGCGGTCGTGGGTGATGAACAGGATGGTGCCCTCGAAATGGCGCAGGGCCTGCTCCAGGATGTCGGCCGACGAGATGTCCAAATGGTTCGTCGGCTCGTCCAGGCAGAGCAGCGGCTTCGGCGCCACAAGCATCTTCGCCAGGGCCAAGCGGCCCTTCTCGCCGCCTGAGAGCACGCCCACCTTCTTCTCCACGGCGTCGCCCGTGAACAGGAAGGCGCCGAGCAGGCTGCGCACTTGGGAGATGGACCAGCCGGGCGCAGCGTGGTCGAGCTCCTCGAAGACGGTGTTGCCCGCGTGCAGCTCCTCCAGCTGGTGCTGGGCGTAGTAGGTTAAATCCACATTCACGCCGTAGTCGATGGTACCCGCATCGGGCTTCTCCACGCCGGCGATCATCTTCAAGAGCGTGGACTTGCCCGCGCCGTTGGGGCCCACGAGCGCCACCTTGTCGCCGCGGTACATGGTGAAGTCCACCCCGTCGTAGACCGTGTGCTCGCCGTAGCGCTTCACCAGACCGCGGGCGCGCACCACCTCGTCGCCGGTGCGCGGCGGCTGTACGAAGTTGAAGTGCACGGTCTTCTTCTCCTCGGGGATGATCGGCAGCGTCTCCTTGATCTTCTCGATGCGCCGCTCGCGTTCCTGGGCCTGCTTGGCCTTGGTGGCCTTGTAGCGGAAGCGGTCGACGAAGGCCTGCAGGTGCGCGATCTCCTCTAACTGTTTGGCGCGCTCCACCTTCAGGCGCTCCAGGCGCTCCTCGCGGGCCACCAGGTACTTCGAGTAGTTGCCCTTGTACAGGTTCACCTGGCCGTTGTCGATCTCGGCCACGCGGTCCACCATGTTGTCCATGAAGGCGCGGTCGTGGGACACCACGATGACCGTGCCCGCATAGCCGCGCAAGAAACCCTCGAGCCACTTCACCGACTCCAGATCCAGGTGGTTGGTGGGCTCGTCGAGCAGCAGTACCTCGGGATTGCGGATGAGCAGCTTCGCCAGCGCAATGCGCATCTGCCAGCCGCCGGAGAACTCCGTGGTGGAGCGCTTCATATCTTCCTCGGTGAAACCCAGGCCGAAGAGCACGCTACGCACTTTCGACTCCAGCGAGTAACCGCCGAGCATCTCGTAGGCGTCCCGCGCCCGGCCCACGGCCGCCAGCTGCGCCTCGGTGGGGCTCGCGCCCAGCTCGGCCTCCAGCTTGTGCAGGCGCTGCTCGGCTTCCAACACCTCGGTCTGGGACGAGATGACCTCCTCGAACACGGGCAAGTCTCCCATCTCGATAGCCTCCTGCTCCAGGTAGCCCACCCGGGCCCCCTTGGCGAAGAGCACGCGGCCCTCGTCCGGGTCGTCCTCGCCGGAGATGATGTTCAGAAGCGTCGTCTTGCCCGCGCCGTTGGGCCCCACGAGCGCCAGCCGGTCGTATTCCTCCAACCGGAACGTCACGTCGTGGAACAGCGTGCGCCCGCCGTAAGACTTGGAAAGATGTTCAGTTTGCAGGATCATGCACAGGCCTTCCGCACTTCGGACATGAAAAAGGCCCCTCCGCAGAGGGGCCTGTCAGTTATGGTGGTCGCTACAGGATTTGAACCTGTGACCCCCGCCGTGTGAAGGCGATGCTCTCCCGCTGAGCCAAGCGACCGAAGGTGTGCAACTCACGTGGTGACTTGCGACGGCTAAATATAATACACAGGTTTCAACCGATGCGCAAGGGGTAATCTTGTATACTGTCCCAACATATTCACAATTCCATCGCAAGAGAAGGAAGCACCCCTATGGCCAGTGATTTGACGAGCGATACCTTCCTCGCCTCGAAGAAGATCAGCGACGAGATCAACGTCGATCTGCCCCTGCACCCCGAGAAGTACACCATGCTCTCGGGCGACCGCCCCACCGGGCGTCTGCACATGGGCCACTACTTCGGCACCATCAAGGAGCGCGTGGCGCACCAGAACATGGGCATTCGCACGAACATCGTCATCGCCGACTACCAGGTGATCACCGATCGCGACACCACGGCCAACATCGCCGACAACGTGCACAACATGGTCATCGATTACCTGGCCTGCGGGGTGGATCCGGAGAAGACCGTCATCTTCACCCACTCGGCCGTACCGGCCTTGAACCAGCTCATGCTTCCGTTCCTCTCGCTCGTCACCGAAGCCGAGCTTCTGCGCAACCCCACGGTGAAGGCCGAGCAGGAAGCCTCGGGGCACGCGCTCACCGGCCTTCTGCTTAGCTACCCGGTGCATCAGGCCTGCGACATTTTGTTCTGCAAGGGCAATATCGTGCCGGTGGGCAAAGACCAGCTGCCCCATATCGAGCAGACCCGCCTCATTGCCCGCCGCTTCAACGAGCGCTACGGGCACGTGTTCCCCGAGCCCCACGGCCTGCTCACCGAGGCCGTGGAGATCCCCGGCCTCGACGGCCGCAAGATGTCGAAGAGCTACGGCAACGCCATCGCGCTGTCAGCCACCGAGGAGGAGACGGCCAAGCTGATCAAGAAGAGCCAGACCGACTCCGAGCGCATGATCACCTTCGACAAGGAGAACCGCCCCGGCGTGTCGGCCCTGCTCACTACCGCGGCGCTCACCACCGGACGCACCGAGGAGGACATCGCCGCCGAGATCGGCAATGACGGCGCGGGTGCGCTCAAGCGCTACGTGACCGAGTCGGTGAACAGCTACCTGGCCCCCATCCGCGAGCGTCGCCGCGAGCTGGAAGGCAAGCCGGAGCTGGTGCGCGAGATCCTGCACGAGGGCAACCGCCGCGCCAACGAGATGGCCAACGCCACCTTAGATGAGGTGCGCGAGGCCATGGGCATGGTGTACTAGGCGCAACGGCATCGAGCAGCCGCCCCATCCCCTTACGGAACGTCGAAGGCCCCTCGCTGAGGGGCCTTCGCTTTGGGCGTGCTTTTTCGCGCCGGCTTTCCCATATTCCTAGACGGCTGCAGCGGCGTGGGGCTCTTCGACCCACCTCTCTTCCACCTCGTCAGTGTGCCAGGATCCGTCCTCGACATCCTCGTCGGCTTCCTCCAGGCGGGTGCCGGGCGCCGCCTCCTCAACCTGCCCCGCCGCGGCCGCTGCAGCCGGTACCTCCTCTTCCGACGGATCGTCCGCTACCAGCTGCGGCTCGTCGGCATCGGCGGCCTGGTCGCCCGCAGCCTGCTCGGGCAGCTCCGTCGCATCCGCCGGCGCGGCGGCATCCTCGGCCGGGACGTCCTCGGCCGCCAGCCGCACCTCGTCCGCGTTGGAGGCGGCCGGCTGCTCGACTTCCCGCTCCGGCACCTCGACCGCGTCATCGGCATTGGCCTGGGCGATACCGAAAGCCCCCAAGCCGGCAACGGCGACGACGGCGAGCGCGCAGGCGGCGACCAGGTAGCGGTAACGGCGAATTGCTATTCTCATGGCTTCTCCTTTGCTCGAACGGCTGCGCCTGTGGCGCATCTTCGAGAAGCAGCATAACGCCCCGCGCACGCCTCCGAAGCGTGGCGCGGCGAAGCTTAAGGTTCCGCTCAGCAAAACTTAAGCGCCGTTAAGGAAGAGGCCCCTCTCCGGCAAGGGGACGGGCGGGAGGAACCCCTACACCGTGTCGTCCAGGTCCATCTGCATGAGCTGCACGCTCTCGCGCATGCGCTGGGCATGGGCGCGCGAGAGGCGGTCGTCCTCGTAGGCGTCCTGGATCTGCTCGAGCTCGAAGGCGTAGGCCTTGCGCTTGATGGCGTCGGTCAAGTCGCCCGCCTCGATCACCGAGGTCACCGAGGGCCGCACGCTGTGGAGGGCCGCCACGGTGCGCTGGTACTCCACGAGCAGGGTCGCCGCGTCCTCGGTGGGAACCTGGCTCGAGGCCACGGCGGCCTCCAAATGCTCGATGGCGTAGGTGCGCGTGGCCGTCTGCAGCCAGCGCATCTCCTCGGTCCGCTCGGCCAGCGCGGTGTTGCCGGGAAGCTCCCGCAGCACGGCGCGCACCCCGCGGTGCCACAGGGCCCTGAACCTCCCGTTCCAGCGCTTGAGGCGCCCGCGGCCCTTGCCGTGCTCGAGCAGCTGCATGACCTGCTCCAAGCGCCCCATGTAGCGGTAGGCCACCACGCCCGACACCACGCCGCGCTCCATCAGCTCCATCGCCCGGTCGTACTCCCAGCCGAGCGCCTTCAGGCGCAGCGGCACGTTGGGCTCGTCCTCGATGCCGTTGTTCTCCTTGATGCGGGCGAGGCGGTCGTTGTAGGAGCGGATGACCGCCTGGGTCTCGGCATGGTTCTCCTTGGTCTGCTGCGCCGTGAGCATCTCGATGACCTCGCGCATGATGTCCATGGTGGTGGCGGCATCCTGGTTGATGCGGCGCAGCTCCTCCTCGCCCTCGTCGCGGGCCGGCGCCAGAAGCGGCACGACGAAGGTGGCCAAAAGCAGCGTGCACACGATGACGCCGCAAGCCAGGAAGATAAGCAGCTCGCGCTGGGGGAAGGGCACGTTGGGCGGCCCGATGACGGCGTAGGTGGGGATGGAGAACATGATGGAGAGCGTGATGGTGCCCTTCGCCCCCGAGAAGGTGGTGATGAGCGCGCTGCGCACGTCCCGGCCCGTGAAGCGCCGCCGCTCGCCGCGGCGCACGTGCACGAGGTCCATGACGAGCACCCACAGAAAGCGCGTGGCCAGAAGGATGAAGGTGAGCCCGAACACGAGCAGGATGAGGGTGGAGTTCGTGATGCGCACGTTCTCCCACGTGTCCTGCATGGCCAGCGGCAGCTGCGTGCCCAGAAGCACGAACACGATGCCGTTGAGCGCGTAGGTGAGCACGTGCCACACGCTTCCCGACACGATGTTCATGCGCGAGACGGCCGGCCCGATGACCCCCTTGGGCGACGTCACGTTGATGAGCCCGGCCACCACCACGGCAATGACGCCGGACACGTGGCACACATCGGCCACCAGGTAGATGAGGAACGGGATGAGCACCTCGAACAGCACGTGGAAGTTCGTGTTCTCCACGCCGATGGAGCGGGCCCGGCGCACCACCCAGTTGCCGAGCAGCCCCAGCGCGATGCCGAGGACGAGGCCGCCGACGAACTCCACGAGGAAGTCGACGCTAGCACCCAGAAGCGAGAACGACCCCGTGACCACGGCGGCGATGGCGAACTGGAAGGACACGATGCCCGAGGCGTCGTTCAAGAGCAGCTCCCCCTTGAGCATGGACGCCTGGCGCTTGGGGATGTCCACCTGCTTGGCCAGCGACGAGACGGCCACAGCGTCGGTGGGGCCGAGGGCCGCGCCCAGGGCGAAGGCGGCCGCGAGCGGTATGGAGGGCACGAAGGCGTGCAGCAAAAAGCCGATGACGAGGGTGGTGGCCACCACGAGCCCGATGGCCAGCGACAGCACCGGCTTGCGCTCGGCCCACAGCGCCTGCTTGTCGGCGTGCTTCGCCTCGTCGTAGAGCAGCGGCGCGATGAACATGACGAGGAAGAGCTCCGGATCGAGCGTCACCTCCACCTCGCCGCCGGCCACAACCGCGATGACGAGCCCGATGGCGATCTGGATGAGCGGCAGGGACACCCGGGGGATGATCTGATCGATGAGCGAGGAGGCGAGCACGGCGGCGAGCAAGAGCAGGCCGAGGGTCAGAGCTTCCATTGGCGCGGTTCCTCCCGAGTTTTGAAATTGAGCGAATGCGTTATTTTAAACCACGATGGGCGCCCCCCGCCACGGGGAGCGCCCATTTCTTCGGAAAAGGCGGGGTCGGCGGCCCCTACTTGAGGCGCACGCGCATGTTGCGGCCGCTCTGCTCCAAATCGTACTCGCCCGTGGCGGCCATGTACTGCCTCATCTGGGAGTATCCGAGATCGCGCACCTTGAAGTCCTTGAAGCGGGCGCGCAGCCGGTCGGTGATGGTGGAGAGCATGATACCGTCGCCTCCCGCCTCGGACACCAGCTGGCGGATATAGCCCTGGGGCGTATCGCCCTGATCGGACGCCGGAGCGGCCTTCCGCGGCCGTCCGCGCTTCGCGGGCGCCTTCCGCTCCGAGGGCTCCTCGGCGGGCTTCGCCTCGGCGGGCGCCTTCTCCTCAGATTTCTTCTCCGACTTCTTCCGAGGCTTCTTCTCCGGCGACGGCTTCTCGGACGCCGCCTTCTTCGCCGCGGGCTTCCGGCCGCGCTTCTTGGGCTGCGGCTCCTCGGCAGGCGACGCGGCAGGCGCCTCCTCAGCCTTCGCGGGCTCCTCGGGCTTCGCGGGCTCCTCGGCTACCGCGGAGACCTCCTCGGCCATGCGCGCCTTGCGCTGGGCGCGGGCCTTGCGGCCCGGCCTCGTGTCGCGGACCGTATCGTCGGCAGCCGGCTCCGACGCGCCACCGTCGCGGGACGCATCGGCCGGCTCCTCGACGACCTCGGGCTGCGGCAGTGCCGCCACCGGCGCGTCGGATCCCTCGGCAAGATGCCCCGCCACCTTCGCGGCCACGCGCCGCGTCCCGCGATGGTTGCGGCCGCGCCGCGACGGCTTGGCCACCGGCTCGTCGGCCTCGCCCGCCGCGGCCTCCTCGGGCACGGCGCCCTTCTCCGGGCGCTCGGCCTTCTCCGGGCGCTCGGCCTTGTCCGGACGCTCGGCCTTCTCGTCGGAGCTGTCGGCCAGCTCCACGGTAACGGAGCTGTGGTCCTTGATGATGCGAACCCGTGTGAACTCCTCCAGGAGCTTCGAGAGCAGGTTGGTGCCGTAGCTGCGCACGTCGAAGTCGGGGTAGCGCTTCTGCAGGCGGCTGCCGATCTCGCCGAGGCCAGTGGCCTTGCCGTTGTTCTGGTTGTCGGTGATGATGTCCACCACGGCCTGCTCCACGGCGTCCTTCGGAACGGCGCTGCCGTTGCCGGAGCCCGACCGCTCGCGCTTGTTCTGCACGAGCAACTCCAAGGTGGTGAACACGTCGCAGGCGCGGCGGAAGGGTACCGGGGTCTTCTTCTCCCCCATGCCGATGACCGTGCGGCCGCTCTCGCGCAAACGGCTCGCCAGGCGCGTGAAGTCCGAATCGCTCGACACGAGGCAGAAGCCGTCCACGTTGTCGGTGTAAAGTATGTCCATGGCGTCGATGATCATGGCGGAGTCGGTGGCGTTCTTGCCCTGGGTGTAGCCGAACTGCTGGATGGGCGTGATGGAGTTCTCCAGCAGGGCGTCCTTCCACTTAGCGTGCAGGGTGAGCGTCCAGTCGCCGTAGATGCGCTTGATGGTGACGGTGCCGTACTTCGACAGCTCGTTCAGGATGGGCTTGAGGTAGCGCGCCGACACGTTGTCGGCGTCGATGAGCAATGCGAACCGCTTGTCGGAGGTTTCGCTGAGGGGTTTCAGATCCATGGGTTTCCTTGAGATGAGGGACAACAGGGCCGCGCCGTTCGCGGCACGCGACACAGGCCGCAAGCCCACTTGTCGCCGAGCGCTTCCCCCGAGCCGGTGAAAGGCGCCTGATAAGAAAAGAACTCCCGAGCGGGAGTTCGATGTTTCAAATGGTGCTCCGTGAAGGACTCGAACCTTCGACCTTGGGATTAAGAGTCCCCTGCTCTACCAACTAAGCTAACGGAGCACATCGGTGCCGCGCAAAAGCGCTTGAATATCTTAGACCATCGCGCATCGTTGCGCAAGCCCTAATTTTCAAGCGCGCTGGGGTGGATGATGGGACTCGAACCCACGATCTCCAGAGCCACAATCTGGCGCCTTAGCCAACTAGGCCACACCCACCATTTCGCGCAAGGATGAATTATAGGGCTCGTCGGCCCTTGGCGCAAGAACTATTTTCCAACGACCGCTCCCGCCAAATCTCGCACCACTTCCCCGCCGAGGATGAGGCCCGCCACCGAGGGGACGAAGGCCACCGAGCCGGGAGCCGGACGGGCGCCGCCCTTCACGCGCTCCCCATCGTCGCGCGGCGGGAGCGCAGGCTCGGTGGAGTAGACCACCTTGAGCGAGGGTATGCCGCGGCGGCGCAGCTCTCGCCGCATGACGCGCGCGAGCGGATCTGCCGAGGTCTCGTAGATGTCGCCCACGCGGAAGGCCGTGGGATCGAGCTTGTTCGCCGCGCCCATGCTAGACACGATGGGCGTACCGGCTCCTGCGCACGCCTCCACGAGGGCCAGCTTCGCGCTCACGGTGTCCACCGCGTCAATGACATAGTCGAAGGCCGCGAAATCGAACTGATCGGCCGTCTCGGGCAAGAAGAAGCAGCGATGGGGCCGCACGACGCACTGCGGGTTGATGGAGGCGACGCGCTCGGCGGCGACCTCCACCTTGGGACGCTCCACCGTGGCGGCAGTGGCGATGATCTGGCGGTTGAGGTTGGTCGGGTCCACCACATCGCTGTCGATGAGGTCGATGGCCCCCACGCCGCTGCGCGCGAGGGCCTCCACGGCGTAGCCGCCCACGCCGCCCACGCCGAACACGGCCACCCGGGCCGCAGCGAGGCGCGCCAGGCCCTCATCGCCGAGCAGCAGCCTCGTGCGCGCGTGCATATCGTCCATACCGCCTCCCTCGCGAGTCGTACGGGCGGAAAACCGCGGGCCGACCCGACTCGTTTCGATTTTCTGGCCAAAAAGGGGCTCGAGTGAACCCGCGCGGCCTCATTAGGACGCCCATTATGCCAAAATCGGGCCGTATTTTGGCGTTTTCGGGGCATATTGCACGGCAACAGTCTCGTTTCCAACCGGATCCGAGCACACTCGAGGCCATTTTTGGCCAATTTCTCGTCGCGAGGGCGCGCTTGGCACGGTATGGTGGACAGGAGACGCTTTCACACCGAAGGAGAAGCCCATGAGCACCTTGCCGAACATCGTGCAGCGCATCTGCGCCCTCGCCGCCGCGGCCGCCCTCGCCTGCGCCCTCGCCGGCTGCAGCGCCGCCTCCGACGAGCCCACCGCGCTTCCGGACACCGGGGGCGCCCCGTCGGCTCCGCAAGAGGCTCCGGCGCCCGCAGCCGCAGAGACCGCCGACGACGCCACGCCGGCTGAAGAGAGCGCCCCGGCCGCAGAGCCGCAGGCCGAGCCGTCCGCTGCCGAGGCGACCCCGGTCGCCCTCTCTGACATCCCCGCCTACGAGGGCAGCCCCTACGTGTACCTCAACGACGGGGATCCTCTCTTCACCGACGAGCAGCGCGCCGCAGCGGCGGGTACCGAGATCTACGGCGAGACGGACGGGCTCGGTCGTTGCACCGGGGCCTTCGCCATCGTGGGCGCCGAGACGATGCCCACCGAGGAGCGCGGCGACATCGGGGACGTGAAGCCCACCGGCTGGCAGATCGCCAAGTACGAGTTCGTGGACGGAAAGTACCTCTACAACCGGTGCCACCTCCTCGGATTCCAGCTCACCGGCGAGAACGCCAACACACGCAACCTCATCACCGGCACCCGGTACATGAACGTGGACGGCATGCTGCCCTTCGAGAACGCCGTGGCCGATTACGTGCATGCCACGGGCAACCACGTGCTCATGGCCGTGACGCCGCTCTTCGAGGGCGACGAGCTCGTGGCCCGCGGCGTGCAGATGGCAGCCGAGTCGGTAGAGGACGGCGGCGAGGGCGTGAGCTTCAACGTGTTCTGCTACAACGTGCAGCCCGGGGTGGCCATCGACTACGCCACGGGCGACAACCGGCTCGACGGCACCATCGAGGGCACCCCCCTTCCCGACGTGTCCGGCGCACCCGATTCAAGCGCCGGCGAGGGCGGAGACAGCGGCGCGGCGGCCGCCGCCGAGAGCGCAACATCCAATGACGAAACCGACAAGGGCATCGCCGAGTATGTGCTGAACACCAACTCGAAGAAGTTCCATGTGCCCACCTGCTCGTCGGTAGATCAAATGAGCGCCAAGAACCGCAAGGACGTGGAAGACACCCGCGAGAACATCGTCGCGAACGGCTACGACCCCTGCAAGCGCTGCAACCCCTAGCGGCCCTCGCCGGGCGCCTCGGGCCCGCGCCGGCGGCGGCTATCGGCCGACGCCCCGATCCCGACCGCAAAAAAAAGACCCCGCCGTAACGGCGGGGTCTTCTCATTTCGTGGTAGGGCCGCCCGGACTCGAACCGAGAACCAAGGGATTATGAGTCCCCTGCTCCACCATTGAGCTACAGCCCCGTAAAGCGCGCTCGCTATTGTAGCGCAAAAGCGATGCGGGCGGGCGGGAGGCCCGTCCGCAACCACAACTACATCTTCACCGGAGCCGACACGCCAAGCAAATTCAGGCTCAGGGCCAGCACGATGCGCGTGGCATCGCACAGGGCCAGACGGGCCGTCTGCACGGCCTCATCGTCGGTGAGCACGTGGCAGTTGGTGTAGAACTGGTGGAACAGCGCCGCCAGATCCTGGGCGTAGTGCGTCAGGCGGAACGGCGCGCGGTCGCGAGCTGCCAGCGCGATGAGGTTGCCGAAGTCGGCCATCTTGCGCATGAGGGCGAGCTCGGAGGGGTGCGTGAGCGGCGAGAGGTCGCAGGCCTCGGGCGCCACCTTCGCGGCGAGCTCGGCCATGGTCATCTCGCCGGCCTCCACGGCCGCGGCATCGGCCGGCTCAGCGGCCTTACGCAGGATGGAGCAGATGCGCGCATGAGCGTACTGCACGTAGTACACCGGGTTGGACGCATCCTTCTTCTTGGCCACCTCGATATCGAAGTCGATGGGCTGGTCAGCCGAGCGCGACAGCATGAGGTAGCGCGTGGCGTCCACGCCCACCTCCTCAATGAGCTCCTCGAAGGTGACCATCTCGCCGGTGCGCTTGGACATGCGCACAGCCTTGCCGTCGCGGAACAGGTTCACGAGCTGCCCAAGCTGCACCTCCAGCGCGCCGGGCCAGCCCCAGGCCTCCAGCATGCACTCGCAGCGCTTGATGTAGCCGTGGTGGTCGGCACCCCACAGGTCGATGAGGTGGTCGAAGCCGCGCATCATCTTGTCGTAGTGGTAGGCCACGTCGGACATGAAGTAGGTGGCCTCGCCGTCGCCCTTGATGAGCACGCGATCCTTGTCATCGCCCAAATCGGTGGAGCGGAACCACAGGGCCCCGTCCTTCTCGTACAGGTAGCCCTTCTCGCGCATGGCGTCCAGCGAGCGGGACACGGGGCTTTGGCCGTTCTCGTCCTCCACGTAGAGCGAGCGCTCGGAGAACCACTTGTCGAAGGTGGTGCCGAAGCCGGCGAGCACGGCCTTCTGGTTGGCGAGGGTCTGCTCGTAGGCCATCTCGCGGAAAGCCTCCACGCGCTCCTCGTCGGACACGTTCAGCCACTTGTCGCCGTCGCGGTCGATGATCTCCTGGGCGATGTCCTTCACGTAGGCGCCGCCGTAGCAGGCCTCGGGCATCTCCACGTCGCGGCCGAGCAGCTGCTGGTAGCGCACGCTCACGGAGTTGCCGAACACGTCCATCTGGTTGCCGTGGTCGTTGATGTAGTACTCCTCGTACACGTCGTAGCCGCCGTGGCGCATGACGCGCGCCATGGCGTCGCCGAGCGAGGCCCAGCGGCCATGGCCCACGTGGAAAGGACCGGTGGGGTTGGCCGAGACGTACTCCAGGTTCACATAGCGCTCGCCCTCGGGGATGGTGCCGCGGCCGAAGTTCTCGGCCTCCTCGCGCACCTCGCGTACCACGCCCTGCAGCACCGCATCCGACAGGCGGATATTGATGAAGCCGGGGCCTGCGATCTCCACGGCGGCGATCATGTCGTTAGCGGGAATGTGGTCCACGATGATCTGGGCGATCTCGCGGGGGTTCTTATGCGCCTGCTTCGCACAGCGCATGGCGACGGTGCTCGCCCAGTCGCCGTTAGCCTCGTCGCGGGGTCGCTCCAAGGCGGCTTCCGGGGTCTCCGTCAGCTCCAGGGAGCCGTCGGCACGGGCCGCTTCGATGGCGGCGTCGATGATCGCCTCGAGGGATTCACGAATTTCCATTGCTCTTCTTCCTCTTCTATGAGCCAGCTTTCTTCTCGCCGGCAGGCTGTGCCGTACCTGCCCGCGCCTATAAGCCGCCATAATACCACGAAAGCGCAGGAAAACACAGAAGTACCCGAGCTCAGTGCCCGGGTACTTCTGCGAGCGGAGGAGCCGTTAAAACTGCGCATCCGCACAAAATATCGGCTTTGCGAGCCCTAGGACAGGATCACCATGGCCACGGTCAGGATGACCATGCATACGATGCCCAGCACCACGAACAGCTTCGCGCCGAACTTGAGCCAGGTGGAGTACTCGATCTTGGCCAGCGCCAGGCCGCCCATGATGGCGCCGGAGGTCGGGGTGAACAGGTTCACGAGGCCGTTGCCGGCGGAGTAGATCATGACCATGGTCTCGACCGAGAAGTTCAGCTGACTCGCCAGGCCGCCGAGAATCGGGATGGACACGGTGGCCATGCCCGACGACGACGGGATGAGGAACGACAGCACGATGTAGAGCAGGAAGGACAGCGGGGCGAACACCACGGCCGACATGCCCGTGAGCGCAGCGGCGGCGTTGTTCAGGATCCACATGTCCAGGCCCGTCTTGGCCATGAGCACGGTGATGGAGCGCGCCAGCGCGATGATGAGCACGACCGACATCATGTCGGCGGCGCCGTTGATGAAGGCCTTCACGAAACGGCTCTCGGACACGCCGCCGATGACGCCGATGATGAGCGCCATGAGCAGGAACCAGGTGGAGGCCTCATCGAAGTACCAGCTGCCCAGCGGCACACCGGTCAGGAACGAGGACCACGCAGGGGTGACCTCCTCCTCGGAGACCGAGGTGGCCTCCACGGGCTCGGAGAGCGTGGTGACCGTGGCGCCGTCGTTGGCGTCGTCGATGAAGGCGGTGATCTCGTCGCCGTTCATCGTGGTGGTGACCTCCTCGGTGGTGGCGCCGGCGTCGAAGATGGTCACGCCGAGGTCAGCCCAGGGAATGAAGGAGATGATCATGATGACGAAGGTGAGCGCGAACACGATGAGCGACCACTTCTGGCGGCCGGTCATCTTCGGGTTGGCGGCCGCGTCGTTGGTGGCGGCCTCCTCGTCGGACTCCTTCATGCCCCACTCGTCCATCATGGCCTGCTGCTCCTGCAGCGACAGGAAGGTGGAGCCCTTGTCGGCCTTCACCTTCTTGGCGTAGCGCATCACGAACACGATGGAGATGGCCAGGGTGACGATCCACAGAATCAGGCCGAGCACGATGATGATGGCCTGGTTCACAGCGATGCCGATGCCGGAGAGGGCGTCGACGGCCACGCCCACGGCGAAGGGGTTCACCGTGGAGCCCAGCACGCCGCAGCCGGCGCCAAGCAGGACGACCGCCGCGCCGGTCAGGCTATCAAAGCCGGCGGCCACCATGGTGGCAGCAAGCAGCAGGTAGAAGGGCACCGTCTCCTCGCACATGCCGTAGGTGGTGCCGCCGATGGAGAAGATGAACATCAGAATGGGAATGAGCACGAGCTCGTTGCCGTGCAGCTTGTGCACGAGGGCCGCGATGCCCGCATCCAGCGCGCCGGTCTCGGTGATGATGCCGAGAAATCCGCCCAGGATCATGACGAACAGGCACACGCCGATGGCGTCCTGGAAGCCGAACACGGGGGCCGTGAGCACCTGGGACAAGGTGGCGCCCTGTACGCCTTCCACGCCGCATGCGGACATGATGACAGTGATAACAGCCAGAACAACCAGAATGATCAGCAAGATGGTGAACGAGGACAGCGACGCCCTCTTCTTCTTGCCTTTCTCAGCAGCTGCCATGGTTATCCCTCCTTAATCGATTGCCTATGGAAATACCAGGGGCCGCGCGGTTATCCCTCCCGATTCCGCACGGCCCCGAGGTATCGAACTATGTGCCAGCTACAGTAGAGCTACAGCAAAGCTACAGGGTTACTGCAAGGTGGCGTACATGACGGCCTTGATGGTGTGCATGCGGTTCTCGGCCTCGTCGAACACCTTCGACTGCTTCGACTCGAACACCGCGTCCTCCACTTCCATCTCGGTCACGCCGAAGCGCTTCGCGATGTCGGCGCCGGTGGTGGTATTGGTGTCGTGGAAGGCCGGCAGGCAGTGCAGGAAGATGGCGGTCGGCTTTGCCATGGCCATGATCTCGGTGGTCACGCGGTAGGGCGACAGCTGCTTGATGCGCTGCTCCCACACCTCGTCGGGCTCGCCCATGGACACCCACACGTCGGTGTAGATGACGTCGGCGTCGGTGGCGGCTTCCTTCACATCCTCGGTGCACTTCACGGTGCAGCCGTTCTCAGCGGCGATCTGCTCGCAGGTCTTGATGAGCTCGTCGTCCATCCAGCAGTCCTTCGGGCCGCAGCCGACGAAGTTCATGCCGAGCTTGGCGCACATCACCATGAGCGAGCGGCCCATGTTGTTCTTCAGATCGCCGAAGAAGACGAACTTCAGGCCCTTGATGTCATAGTTGAAGTTCTCCTGCACGGTCAGCGCGTCGGCGAGCATCTGGGTGGGATGCCACATGTCGGTCAGGCCGTTCCACACCGGAACGCCGGCCTTGGCGGCCAGCTCCTCGACATCGGCCTGATCGAAGCCGCGGAACTCGATGCCGTCGTAGAAGCGGCCGAGCACGCGGGCGGTGTCCTCGATGGACTCCTTCTTGCCCATCTGGGAGGAACCGGGATCGAGGTAGGTCACGCCCATGCCGAGGTCCATGGCGCCGACCTCGAAGGCGCAGCGGGTGCGCGTGGAGGTCTTCTGGAACAAGAGCACGATGTTCTTGCCCTCGAGGTAGCGGTGCGGAGTGCCGGTGCGCTTGAGGTCCTTGAAGTTCTTGGAGAGCTTCAGCAGGTAGTCGATCTGATCGGTGGTGAAATCGAGAAGGCGCAGATAGGACTGGCCGGAAAGATTCACGGGCATGGTGTTTCCTTTCAATGGGGCGACGTCCGCACAAGCGGTGCCGCCGGGGATGGGCGGCCAGCGAAGACGCCGGCCGCCCGAGGGGTTACTTCAAAACGTGCGCAGCCTCAGGCCGCGGCGTCGGCTAGATAGCCTCGCGCCAGGCCGGCATGGACATGCAGCGCGGGCCGCCGCGGCCGCGGGAGA
>NZ_CAUASN010000028.1 GCF_958431955.1 uncultured Adlercreutzia sp.
GGCCCCCGCGGCCTCATGCCGAACCCGAAGCTCGGCACCGTCACCAACGACGTGGTGAAGGCCGTCAACGAGCTGAAGGGCGGCCGCGTGGAGTACCGCGCCGACCGCTACGGCATCGCGCACGTGGTGCTCGGCAAGGTGTCCTTCACCCCCGAGCAGCTGGCCGAGAATTACGGTGCGGTCTACGACGAGATCCTGCGCATGAAGCCGGCCGCCGCCAAGGGCAAGTACGTGAAGTCCATCACCGTGTCCGGCACCATGACGCCCGGCGTGGCCGTGGACTCCTCGGTGACCCGCGCCTACACTGCCGAGTAAGCGACTCTTCGTTTCTCTATCAACGGGAAGGCCCCGCAGCCGATACGGTTGCGGGGCCTTCTTGCATCCGGGGAACGTCGGCGCGCTGCCGGGCGAAGCCCCCCGTCGGTGGCGGGGAGGGGGCTACTCGCCGAAGAAGTCGTGGGAGATGCGCTCGTAGAAGCTGGCTCCGCTGGCGCGCAAAAGCGTGACGGGGAAGGGGGCCACCTGCACATAGAGCTTCTCGATGGAATGCTCGAAGGGCACGATCTCGCCGTCGACGAACAGGGTGGCGTCGCGGTAGTCCTCGGTGTCGTCGAAGGTGATCTCGATGACGTCGCTCGTGTCGGTGACGATGGCCCGCGAGCGCAGGGTGTGGGGTGCCAGGGGCACGGCCACCATGCCGCCGAAGCGCGGCGAGATGAGCGGCCCGCCGGCCGAGAGCGCGTAGGCGGTGGAGCCGGTGGCGGTGGACACCACGAGCCCGTCGCCGCGCATACGGGCCACGTGGGTGCCCGAGATGTCCAGCGACAGCTCGATGATGCGGCCGAGCGCGCCGCGGGTGATGGCGATCTCGTTCAGGGCGATGAAGCGGCGGATGCCGGCCATGCCGCGCAGGTTCACGCCGAACTTGTCCGGCGGCATCATGGTACTGCCCACGAAGGCGGCGTCCGGATCGATGCTGGCGGCGTAGTCCTCCTCGGTGACGATCTGCGGATAGGGCACCTCCTCGGTGCCCTCGCCGTAGGGGTCGGGCTCTCCCTCGCAGGCCACGTCGATGGAGAGCACGCTGCGCCGCTCGGCCACCAGTTCGCCGGCCAGCGCCTCGGCCACGAGGGGGACAAGGCCGTCGTCGTCGGCGTTGGCGAGGAATCCCAGGCGGCCGAAGTTCACGGGGAGGATGGGGACCTGGCGGTTGTTCAGGAGGTGCACCGTGTGCAGCACCGTGCCGTCCCCGCCGAGCACGATGGCCATGTCCAGCACCTCGGGCAGCTGCGCGCGGATGGCGGCGCGGCCCCGGTCGTTGCCGAGGGAGGCCGAGTCGGCCACGAGGGCCTGGATGCCCTGCTCGCCCAAGTAGGCGACGAGCAGCAGCGAGGCGTCCACGGCCTGCGGATTGGAGTTATTGCGCACAACGAGTATCTGCATGGGGTTCCACTTTCGCATCTTTGCTATGATTGTCGATTATACCCGAAGGTTCTCAGAGGCGCGTTCATGCCAGACAAGCTCCAACGAGCACGACACATCAAGCACGCCGGCCCGACGCGGCCGGTTGCGTCGTCATCCGATGCGCGCCCCGCATCCCCGCGCCCGGCGTCCCGGCGCCCCGAGGCGCCGCAGCGTGCCGAGGAACCGGCGCTGCCCGACACCAACAACCCCCGCTGGCTCAAGGAGGCGCGCGAGCTTCCCGCCCGCGGGCGACATCGCGGCTCGGACAAGACGCTGCTGAACCCGCCGATGGATCCGGGCGCCACGGGTCTCATCCCCGTGGTGGGCGCCCATGCCGGGCTCGACCGCACCATCCCCTCGGCGGTGATGGAGCAGTCCATCCGCCAGCAGGAGGTGCTCGCGGTGGAGGAGGCTGCCGCCCCCGGCGCGCTCGCCGCCGAGACGGCCGTTCCCGATGCCGATGCGCGCGCCGAGGCGGTGGGCGCCAGCGCGGCCCTCATCTCCATCTGCGTCATCGCCTCGCGCATCACCGGCTTCGCCCGCACCTGGGCCATGGCCTTTGCCCTGGGCTCCACCTTCGTCTCCAGCTCGTACCAGGTGGCGAACAACCTGCCCAACATGCTCTACGAGCTCGTCATGGGAGGCATGCTCATCACGGCGTTCCTGCCGGTGTACCTGTCGGTGAAGAAGAAGCTCGGCCAGGAGCGCGGTAACGAGTACGCCTCGAACCTGCTCACCATCGTGGTGGCGCTCCTGGCCGTGGTATCGGTGCTCTGCATTGTGTTCGCCGGCCAGGTCATCTACACCCAGAGCTTCTACTCCGACCAGGACGAGATGGCCCTTGCCACCTTCTTCTTCCAGTTCTTTGCCGTCCAGGTAGTGTTCTACGGGGCCTCCTCCATCATATCGGGCCTTCTGAACGCGAACCGCGAGTACTTCTGGTCGTCGTTCGCGCCGGTGTTCAACAACGTCATCGTCATCGCGTCGTTCATCCTCTACGCGGTGCTCGCGACCCACGATCGGAACCTGGCGTACTTCGCCATCGCCATCGGCAACCCGCTCGGTGTGTTCGTGCAGATGGCCTTCCAGATTCCCGCGCTCAAGAAGGTGGGCATCCGCCTGCGCCCGCGCATCGATCTGCGCGACCCGGCCCTCGTCGACACGCTGCGGCTCGGCGCCCCCGCCGTGTTCGTGACGGTGTGCTCGTTCGCCACCGTGTCGGCCCAGAACGCCGCCTCCTACGTGTTCGCCGACAACGGCCCGTCGGTCATCGCCTACGCGCGGCTGTGGTTCACCTTCCCGTACTCCTTCCTCGCGGTGCCCGTGACCACGACGCTGTTCACGGAACTCTCCGAGATGCAGGCCGACGAGAACATTCGCGGGGTGGTGGCCGGCATTATCGACGGCACGCGGCAGATCCTGTTCCTCATGATTCCCATGGCGCTCTACCTCATGGTGTTCGCGATACCGCTCGTGACCCTGTACCACATCGGCGCGTTCACCGAGGACGCCATCGGCCAGATTGCGCGCTATTTGGCCGTCATGGCCGTGGCGCTGCCGTTCTACGGGGTGAACGCCTATCTGAACAAGATATTCAGCTCCATCCGGCGCATGGGCGTCTTCTCGGTGATCAACTTTATCGCCGTGGCCGCCCAGGTGGCCGTGACCCTCGGCGCCGCGGCGGCCTACCAGGCCGGCTACGCCGTCACCCTGGAGGCCATCGCCGCCTCCACCATCGTCTCCTACGTGATCGGCGACGTGCTCGCCTTCGTCTACCTGCGGCGCCACTACGGGCCCATGGGGCTCGGCGCCGTGGTGAAGTCGTTCTTCCTGGCGCTCGCGCTCGGCGGCGCGGGCGCGGTGGTGGGCTACGGCGTGCTCGTGGCGCTCTCGCTCGGGTTCGGCCCGCTGTCGGGCAGCGTGGCCCAGGCCTTCGCCTATATCGCCGTGGGAGGTGTGGCGGCGCTTGCGGTCACCTTCGGGCCCGCGGTGCACTGGAACTGGCCCGAGGCGTCGTTTATCGCCGGTGCGGTGCGCAAGGTGACGCGGAAGCTGGGACGGAGGTAGCGCTGTGGCAGTGAAGTTGAAGTCGCCGGCCCAGATCGAGGCCATGCGCGAGGCCGGCCGCGTGTCGGCCCTCGCCCTGCGGCGCGTCGGCGAGGCCGTCGAGCCCGGCATCACCACGGCCGAGCTGGACGCCATCGCCGAGAAGACCATCCGTGCCGAAGGCGGAATCCCCGCGTTCAAGGGCTACGGGGGCTTTCCCGCCAGCATCTGCGCCTCGGTGAACGACCAGATCGTGCACGGCATTCCCTCGAAGCGCGTGAAGCTGCGCGAGGGGGACATCATCTCCATCGACACCGGTGCGGTCGTGGACGGCTGGGTGGGCGACAACGCCTGGACCTATCCCGTTGGCGAGGTTGCCCCGGAGGTGCAGCGGCTTTTGGAAGTAGGGGAGAGGTGCATGTGGGAGGGGCTTGCGGCCGCCTGCCCGAAGAAACGCCTGGGCGACATCGGGCACGCGGTGCAGTCGCTTGCCGAGGCGGCGGGCTTCAGCGTGGTGCGCGAGTACGTGGGCCATGGCATCGGGCGCGACATGCACGAGGACCCCAACGTGCCGAACTTCGGCCGCCGCCGCACGGGGCTGAAGCTTCTGCCCGGCATGGTGCTCGCCATCGAGCCCATGGTGAACATGGGCACCCGCAAGACCGTCCAGGGCCACGACGGCTGGGAGGTGCGCACGCGAGACGGGCGCCCCTCGGTACACTTCGAGAAGACCGTGGCCATCACCGAGGACGGCCCGGTCATCCTCACCACCGAAGAGGGCCACGAGCGGCCGGTGTAGGGCCGCCCGCACGTTCCGGCCGGAACGCGCTGCTCCTCCCTCTTAGTTCCCCTTGTGCTCGTTCGCGGCTTCTATGAATGCCTTGAAGAGGGGGTGGGGCTTGCCGGGGCGGCTCTTGAACTCGGGGTGGGCCTGGCTGGCCACGAAGAATGGATGGTCGGGAAGCTCAACCATCTCCACGAGCCGATCGTCGGGGGAGAGCCCCGAGATGACGAGCCCCGCTTCGGTGAGGCGGTCGCGGTAGGCGTTGTTCACCTCGTAGCGGTGGCGGTGGCGCTCGTAGACGATGGGCTCGCCGTAGGCCGCCTCGGCGCGGGTGCCGGGCACGACCTTGCAGGGGTAGGCTCCCAGGCGCATGGTTCCGCCCTTGTCCTCCACATCTTCCTGCTCGGGCATGAGATCGATGACAAGCGGTGCGCCTTCGGCCACGCTGTCGGCGAATTCGGCGGAGGTGGCGCCCTCGATGCCGCACGCGTTGCGGGCGAACTCGCAGACGGCGGCCTGCAGGCCCAGGCAGATGCCGAGGAAGGGCACCTTGTTCTCGCGGGCGTAGCGGGCCGCGGCGATCTTGCCCTCGAAGGCGCGGTGCCCGAAGCCGCCTGGCACGAGGACGCCGTCCATCTTCCCGAGCACCGTCTTGGCGTTTCTGTCGGTGAGCTCCTCGCCGTCCACGAGGTGCACGTTCACCGTGCGGCCGTGGGCGATGCCCGCGTGCTCCAAGGCCTCGTGGACCGACAGGTAGGCATCGGGCAGGCTCACGTACTTGCCGACCACGGCGATGTCCAGCTCGCCTTCGCAGGCGTCCTTCGCCTTCAGGAAGGCGCGCCACGGCTTCAGGTTTATCTTGCGGGGCGCGAGCCCCATCTTCGCGAGCGCCGAGATGTCGAAGCCCTGCTCGTAGAGGCTCACGGGCACCTCGTAGATAGAGGGCGCGTCGGAGCAGGCGAGCACGTCGTCGGTGTCCACATCGCAGAACGAGGCGATCTTCTCGCGCACGCCGTCTTCGATCTCGTGGTCGCTGCGGCAGACGATGAAGTCGGGCTGCACGCCCAAGGATCGCAGCTCCTTCACCGAGTGCTGGGTGGGCTTGGTCTTCACCTCGTGAGCCGCCGCGATGTAGGGCACGAGCGTCACGTGCACGAACAGCACGTTGCCCGGCCCCATCTCCTTCTTGAACTGGCGCGCCGCCTCGATGAAGGGCAGGCCCTCGATGTCGCCGATGGTGCCGCCGATCTCGGATATGACGATGTCGGCGCCCGACTGTTCGGCCGCGCGGCGGATTCTCTCCTTGATGGCCTCGGTCACATGCGGAATCACCTGCACGGTGCCGCCGAGGAAGTCGCCGCGCCGCTCGCGGGCGATGAGAGTCTGGTAGATGGAGCCCTGGGTGAAGTTGCTCTCGCGGGAGAGGTTCTCGTCGATGAAACGCTCGTAGTGGCCGAGGTCTAAGTCTCCCTCGTGGCCGTCCTCGGTGACGAACACCTCGCCGTGCTGGAAGGGGCTCATAGTGCCGGGGTCCACGTTCAGGTACGGGTCCATCTTCTGCATGGTCACCTTGTAGCCGCGGGCCTTCAGCAGCTGGCCGAGGGAGGCGGCCGTGATGCCCTTGCCGAGCGATGAGACGACGCCGCCGGTAACGAAGATATGCTTGGCCATGCCGGCCTCCTTCCGCCGCAGGCTCGCGCCCGGGCATGAAACATGCGCCTCGAAGCCGCGCGCCTACGCGACTTCCCAACGCTTAACCAGCCTACGCCCCCAATGTTTCCGACATGAAACGCGCTCTAACCGTAACACGCCCGAAACATGAGGCAAAGGCACCGGGGCGAAGGGGCAGCCGTTGCCCCGGCGTCCTCCCGCTGCCCATAACGGGCCGACAACGGCGCGCCTTCCGCGCAGTGACGGTTCGCGGGCGCGTTGCGCCTTGCGGCGGGGTCATCTTTAGACTGTGCGTCAACGCAGTTTCCAAGAGAAAGGACGCGCTTATGTCTACGCTGCTCGTTTTGGGCTATCCCACCGAGGAGAAGGCCAAGGAGGCCTACCAGGAGGTGCTGAACCTCGGCAACGACTTCATCGTGAACCTCCAGTCGGTTGCCGTGGTCGCCCGCCGCGACAACGACAAGTTCGACGTGGTCACGCCGGGCCAGCCCATCGGCAACTCCACGGTGTGGGGCCTGTTCTGGGGCATGCTGTTCGGGCTCATCTTCCTCATCCCCTTCTGGGGCGCCGCCATCGGCGCGGGCCTGGGCGCGCTCACGGGCTTCTTCGTGAAGCGCGGTGTGGACGAGGACTTCCAGGACCGCGTGCGCAACCTTCTGACCCAGAAGGACGAGGCGGCCGTGTTCATGGTGGTCAGCTCCATGACCGAGGACAAGTTCGCCGAGGCCATGCGCCCCTTCGGCGGCGACATCCTGCAGACCTCGCTGTCCATCAAGGACGAGGAAGAGCTCAAGTGCGAGCTCGGCAAGTGCTAGCTTGGCTGCATATCTGTGATCTGTTCGGGGCGTCGGCATCCTGCCGATGCCCCTTTGCTTGGGAAAGTGCCCGGCCCTGACGAGACGGCGAGGGCGCCGATGCTAGAATAGGCGCTGTTGCCGATGGGACGGAGTTGATGATGGCGGGCAAGCCCGATGGAATCCGAGGGGAGGAGCACCTGCGGCGGTGCGTTCCGTGCTGCCTGGGCGCGCTGCTCGCCGTTTTAGTGGCCGGATTGCACCGCTCGGGCGCCATGGTGTTCGCGATGGGGGTCGCTGGCTGGAAGCCGTTCGCGGCCGCGTCTTTCGGGGGCCTCGCCATCTTGGGAGGCGCGCTGATCCTCTTCTACGTCCGTGAGCCGTTCGGCTGTCCCCCAGAGCCCCGGCGCCGTCGCTGGCGCCTGCGGATCGCCGGCGCGGGCACCCTTGTCGCGGCGGTTGGATGGCTTGCTCCGCTGCCTCTGTTGGCGGCGGGCGTGCTTGCCGGCGCGGGCACGGGGTTTCTCCTGCTGGCGTGGCTCGATTGGTTTGCCGCCCGCACCATGGCGCTCAGGTTCGCGGGCGTCGGGGCCGCCTTTGCCGTCGCTGCCGCGATCAGCGTCGCTTTGTTCTACGCTCCCGCTCCCTTGGTTCCCCTGGCTGCGGTCGCCCTGCTCGCAGTTTCCTGGCTGGGGCTTCTCGCGCCCGTTCAGGAGGCATTCTCGATGGAGGTGGCCCCTCCTGATGGAGAGGGGCTCTCGCCGCGCGATCGCCTCAGGTCGTTTTCCGCGGGCACATGGCGGCCGCTGGTGGGCGCTCTGATAACGGTATTCGTCTTCGGGTTTACGTGGGACACCGACATGATGCGCATCGCCTTGAACCCGGATGCCCCCTTGGCCTACGAGAAGGTGGCGGGCATGGCCGTCGGAGCCGTTCTGTTCGTCGCGCTCAGCCGATTCGCCCATCGCGGCGGCGATGCCCAGCGGGTGCTCTTTAATATCGTACTGCCCCTGATGGTGCTCGTATTCGTTATTCGCCCCTATTTCCTCGACGTGCCCACCGGGGCGCTCGTCCTCACCCTTCTCGGGGTTTTGCGGGAGCTGGGTTTCGCGTTGTTTCTGGGAGCGGCGTGGATTGCCGTGGCCGATGCGGCGCGCGAATCGGACGTGTCAGTGGGGTTCGGCGCCGGCGTGTTGCTGGCGGGATTCGGCGTGTGCGGCCTGGCCGGCATGGGGGCGACGTACTTTCTCGGCTCGGTGGCGTCGTATCTGGGGGCCATCCTGTTCACGTTCTACCTCATCGTCATCGCCATCGTGAACGCCCCGCTGGTCGAGGGCGGTCCGGCGGTCTCTGCGCCGGGAGGCGCTGCGCCTGGCGATCTGGAGGCGGTCATTGCCCGGCATTGCGAGGCGCTCTCGGCCCAATGGGCCCTCACGCCCCGCGAGAGCGAGGTGATGTCGCTCCTTGCCCGCGGCCACAGCTATCCCTATATCGCGAAGGAGCTCGTCGTGTCGGAGAACACGATTCGCACCCACGTGCGCAACGTGTACCGGAAGGCCCGCATCGGCTCTCGCGAGGAGCTGATCGCCCTTATCCACCAGCAGACCGCCCAATAGCGGCCAAGCCTCCAAATTCACATGGATTGACGAGGGGTTTTACGCCCAATTCGCATGGATCGTTGATTCCCAGATCGTCCGTTTCGGCGCATGATGGCCCTGCGCTCGGCGGGTCGGATGCCCGCAGACGCGGAACCGTTGACGATCATCTAGGAGGGATCAACATGGAAGCGAGCATGAATCGACGCAACTTCTTGAAGGGCGCCGCGGCCATGACGGGGGCAGCTGCCTTCGCCATGGGGCTGACTGGCTGTGCGCCCACGACCCAGAGCGAGGCCCTGGCCCAGGCGGGCGACGGCCAGTGGGGCTCCTTCGACGGCGACGGGGTCTATACCCCCTCGTTCCTCGTCGCGCCGGAGCCGGTGGACGAATCGGCGCTCGTGGAGACCGTGGAGGCCGATGTGGTCGTGGTGGGCATGGGCCTTGCCGGCATCTGCGCCGCCCGGGCGGCCCTGGAGGAGGGCGCGAGCGTCATCTGCCTGGAGAAGGGCGCCGAGTACCATCTCCACTCCCATCAGATCACGGCCATCAACTCGAAGGTGGCCAAGGAGCAGGGAGTGGAATTCTCCGACGAGCAGCTCGAGGGTGTGCTGCGCCAGATGGTGGCCGATGGCCGCGCTCGCGGCAACTACAACCTCATCAAGCACATGGTCTACCACTGCGGCGAGGACTTCGACTGGTATCTCGAGAAGTGCCCGAGCTACACTGTGCTCGACGCCGCCCAGACGGCGGGGGAGACCGATCTTGACTACGAGGCCATTCTGAACATCTGCACCGCGGGCCTGGCTGCGAAGGCCGGACGCCACTTCGACGACGTGACCGAGGAGCGTGAGGAGGCGGCCCGCGCGGGTGCCCCCTACATCAACCTGTTCAACCATCCCGTGAACCCTAACTGGAACACCGACGACGAGATGTACCCCATGTACGCCTCGGTGGTCGTCGTTGAGCCCGAGCACACCTATGTGGGCAAGTACTCCGCCGAGTTCGTCGAGCAGGGCGCCGACGTGCGCTACGCGGTGTGGGCGCGCCAGCTGGCCCAGGACGAGAGCGGGCGCGTGACGGGGGTCTACTTCGAAGACGAGAAGGGGAACATGGCGAAGGCCGTGGCCAAAAACGGCGTCATCCTGGCCACGGGCAACTTCTCGAGCAATCCGGCCATGATCGACTACTACGTGCGCTCGGCGGCCGAGTTGGAGCCGACAGGCTGGCCCGAGGTGGATGCCAAGGGCGACGTGACGAACGTGGGCGACGGCATCAGCCTGGCCGCCTGGGCGGGCGCGGCCATCGACCGCTCGGAGACCATGACCTACGTCTGCGATTCCTACGGCGGTGCCATGGGCTGCAATCCGTTTCTGCTGGTGGACGGCTTGGGCAATCGCTTCATGAACGAGGACGTGACCGGCGAGGTGTTCGGCGCCAAGTCGATGCGCGTGCCCGGGAAGGTCATGTGGCAGATCTTCGACGACGACTTCCCGGAGCAGGTCTCCCACATGCCGGTGGGCCATCGCTGCTACTGGCGCATCACCGAGAGCTACGACGATATCCCGATGGGGCACCTGTTCGATCCCATCGGCACCATGACGCGTGCCGAGGTGGAGAAGATGAGCCAGTTCAAGGCCGATACGCTCGAGGAGCTGGCCGAGCAGATGGGTGTGCCCGCCGATGCTCTCGTCGCCACGATCGACCGATACAACGAGCTGCACGACAAGGGCGTCGACGAGGACTTCGGCAAGCGGGCCGACCGCCTGGCGCCCGTGCGCAAGGCCCCCTTCTACGCAACCGCCATCACACCGCCGAAGTTCCGCAACACGGTGGGCGGCGTCATGAGCGACGAGCACGTCCACGCTCTGGATGCCGATAACATGCCGATTCCGGGTCTGTACCTCGCCGGCTCCATGGTGGGCAACCGGTTCCACGGCTGCTACCCCAACACCAACATGGGCCAGAACCACGCCGGCTGCATCGTCTACGGCCGCTTGGCGGGGCAGAACGCCGCGAAGAACCTCTAGTCCGCACTCTGCCCTCTCCCTCTCACCCCGCCGCCCCCTCCCCGCGGCGGGGTTGGTTTTTATGGGGGAGGGCACTCAAAATCCACGGGGGCGCTCTTGGGGGCTGCGCTATACTATCGAAGTTGCGCGGAGACGCCTCGGGTTTTCGCGTATGCCGCCCGATCGACGAGAAAGCGAGCCTGTATGCGCGAGGGATTCGACAACGACAAGTACATCGAGTTGCAGGCGGAGCGCATCCGCGAGCGCATCGACCAGTTCGGCGGCAAGCTGTACCTGGAGTTCGGCGGCAAGCTCTTCGACGACTACCATGCTTCCCGGGTGCTGCCCGGCTTCAAGCCCGACACGAAGATCTCCATGCTGCAGTCCATGAAGGACGAGGTGGAGATCGTCATCGCCATCAACGCCAACGACATCGAGCGCTCGAAGGTGCGCGGGGATTTGGGCATCACCTACGACGAGGACGTGCTACGCCTCATGGACATCTTCCGCTCCATGGGCTTCAAGGTGGGTTCCGTCGTCATCACCCGCTACGCCAACCAGCCCAACGCCGATCTGTTCCGCAAGCGGCTCACGGCCATGGGCATCACGAGCTATCTGCACTATCCCATTCCCGGCTATCCCAACGACATCGACCACATCGTCTCGGACGAGGGCTTCGGCAAGAACGAGTACATCGAGACGGAGCGCCCGCTCGTGGTGGTGACGGCTCCCGGCCCCGGCTCCGGCAAGATGGCCACCTGTCTCTCGCAGCTCTACCACGAGCATAAGCGCGGGGTGACGGCGGGCTACGCCAAGTACGAGACCTTCCCCATCTGGAACCTGCCGCTCACGCACCCGGTGAACATCGCCTACGAGGCGGCCACGGCCGATCTGGACGACGACAACATCATCGACCCGTTCCACTTGGAGGCCTACGGCGAGACCACGGTGAACTACAACCGCGACGTGGAGATCTTCCCCGTGCTGCGCGCCACGATGGAGCGCATCTCGGGGACGTGCCCGTACCAGTCGCCCACGGACATGGGCGTGAACATGGCGGGCGTGGCCATCTCCGACGACGCGGTCTGCCGCGATGCCGGCAACAACGAGATCGTGCGCCGCTACTTCCAGACCGCCGAGGAGATCAAGCGCACCGGCGTGGGGGAGGAGGCCCTGAAGAAGATCGAGCTGCTTATGAACCAGGCGGGCATCAACCAGAACCTCTCGCCCGCCCGTTCGGCCGCGCTTTTGAAGGAGGAGACCACGGGAGGCCCGGCCGGCGCCATGGTGCTGCCCGACGGGCGCGTGGTCACCGGCAAGACGGGCAACCTTCTGGGCGCGGCCTCGGCCCTGCTCATGAACGCGCTCAAGGGCGTGTCGGGGGTCGACGACGAACTCTACGTCATCTCCGACGACGTGCTCGAGCCCATCTGCCATCTGAAGACGGAGCATCTGCGCAGCCACAACCCGCGCCTGCACTCCGATGAGACCCTGCTGGCGCTGTCCATCTCCTCGGTGAGCAACCCACTCGCGGAGAAGCTCATCGACAACGCCGACAAGCTGCGGGGCTGCGACGCCTACTTCTCGGTCATCATCTCGGCGGCCGACGAGAAGCTCTACCGCACGCTGGGCATCAACGTGTGCTGCGAGCCGAAGTACGAGCAGCACCGCTACTACCACAAGTAATTCTGCGCTATGGAACAGCTCTTCGCGGACGGGGCGCTCACGGTGCCCTTCGGGGCCGACTTCTTCAGCGTGGCCGTCGGCGTCATCACCGGCGCCATGTTCGCCTGCGACCGCAAGCTCGACATCGTGGGCACCATCGTGCTCGGGCTTCTGACGGCCTACGGCGGCGGCATCATCCGCGATCTGCTGCTCCAGGACGATGGGGTGTACTTCATGCAGTACCCCGATGTCATCCTCATCTGCATCGGCCTGGCGGTGTTCGTCTTCTACTTCCGCGGGCTGTTCCGCCACTCGGGGCAGGTGCTCTTCTTCGCCGACGCGCTGTCGGTGGCGCTGTTCGCGCTTGCCGGCGCCAACAAGGCCTTCGCCTGCGGCGAGGGTTTTATCATGGTGGTCATCTTGGGCGCGCTCACCAGCGTGGGCGGCGGCGCTTTGCGCGATATATCGGTGGGGGAGACCCCGGGCGTGTTCCAGCGCTCGAACTTCTACGCGGTGGCCGGCTTCGGCGGCGCGCTCGTGTTCGCGGCCATGGCCTTTGCCGCAGCGCCGCCCGTGCTCGCGGGCTGCGCCTGCGTGTTCACCGTGGTGTTCCTCCGCTACCTCTCGGTGTTCTACGACTGGAAGACGGCCGACGAGGCCGACCTCACCCCGAAGGTGGCCCACGGGGCGGTGAGGGCCAAGGA
This sequence comes from uncultured Adlercreutzia sp., assembly GCF_958431955.1. Classification (GTDB taxonomy): domain Bacteria; phylum Actinomycetota; class Coriobacteriia; order Coriobacteriales; family Eggerthellaceae; genus Adlercreutzia. The sequence goes on from NZ_CAUASN010000028.1 coordinate 12,733, forward strand.
CTGGTGCGGCGAGCTGTTCCGCCGGGCCACCCTGCACCGCCGCCAAGCCCCCTCCGAGCGCGGTATGTTCCGCCGGCGCAAGGGCTGAGGGGCGCCCTACGGAATCGTGACGGGCACCTGAGCGCTCCTTTCGGGACGCGCCCGCAGTGCCATACTGGGAAAAACGCCGTTGCAAGGAGTCTGACTATGGCCGATACCGCATCTATCGAAACCGCCGCTGCCGCCCCGCGCATCCTCATCGTGTACACGGGCGGCACCATCGGCATGACCGAGGACTTGGCTACCGGCGCTCTTGTGCCCTTCAGCTTCGACCACCTGATGAGAAACGTGCCGAAGATCGGCCGGCTCGGTTATGCGCTCGACCACGTGGAGCTTGACCCGCCCATCGATTCCTCGAACATGAATCCGGCCATCTGGGCGAAGGTGGCGAAGATGATCGTCGACGCCTACGACCGCTTCGACGGGTTCGTGGTGCTGCACGGCACCGACACCATGGCGTATACGGCTTCGGCCCTGTCGTTCATGCTGCCGGGCCTCGCCAAGCCGGTCATCCTCACGGGTAGCCAGCTGCCCATCGGCGAGATTCGCGAGGACGGCACCGAGAACCTCATCACCGCCCTGCAGATCGCCGCCGCCCGGCGCGCCGACGGAGGCCCCATGGTGCAGGAGGTGGCCATCGCCTTCGGGCGCCATCTGTGGCGGGGCAACCGCGCCACGAAGGTAAGCTCCACCAACTTCGGCGCCTTCAGGTCGTTCAACTACCCGCCTTTGGCCGATATGGACCTGCACATCGTCTACCGGGAGAAGCTCCTGGCCCGTCCCGACGTGACGGCCAAGCTCGCGCCGGCCTACGCCATGGACGACGCGGTGGCGGTGACCTCCCTGTACCCCGGCATCACCGAGGCCGTGCTGCGCCCCCAGCTCGAGGCGCCGGGCGTGAAGGCCATCGTGCTGCGCACCTTCGGTGCCGGCAACGCGCCCACCGAGTCGTGGTTCACCGCGTGTGTGGCCGATGCGGTGCGGGCGGGGAAGGTGATCGTGAATGTGACCCAGTGTCCCGCCGGCGGCGTGGAGGAGAAGCGCTACGCCACCGGCGACGCCCTGGCGCGGGCCGGCGTGGTGTCGGGCCTCGACATGACCTGCGAGGCGGCGCTTACGAAACTCATGCACTTGTTCGGCCAGGGCCTTTCGGCCGTCGAGGTGGCCGCCGCCGTGACGCGCCCCCTCGCCGGCGAGCTTACGATAGCTGAATAACGGCTTGTCCGGGCGCGGCTGCGGCGGTGTCCGGCGGGGGCCAGGGAGCATACCTCCATGCTCAGACAGTCCTCGCTCGGCGGAAATGCCCGCCGGGCATTTCCGTTCGCTGCGGAACTGCGCGTGGAGGTATGCTCCCTGGCCCCCGCCTGCTCAACCAGGGCTGGGCGTAGAGGGACGCTTGCCTACATCTTGTCACGGGGGTGGGCGTGGGCGTATTCCTCGTGGAGGTGGGTGCGGTCGAGATGCGTGTACACCTGCAGGGTGGACATGTCGGCGTGCCCCAGTATCTCCTGGAGCACGCGCAGGTCGGCGCCGCCCTTCAGCATGTGGGTGGCGAACGAGTGGCGCAGGGTATGGGGGTGCAGATCGTAGCGGTTGACGGCCCGGCCCGCCTTGCGCACCAGGTTGAACACGCTCTGGCGCCCGAGGCGGCCGCCCCGCTGGTTCAGGAACACCGCCGCCTGGGAATCGGGGTTCGCGGCCCCCGCCGCTCGGGCGAGGCTCGGGCGGCCCTCGGCCAGATATCGCCGCAGGGCGGCATCGGCCGCGCCGGCGATGGGCACGATGCGCTCCTTGGCCCCCTTGCCGAATACGCGCAGGAATCCGTCGTCGAGGTACAGGTTCTCCAGGTTCAGGCCGCACACCTCGCTCACGCGCATGCCGCAGCCGTAGAGTACTTCCAGAATGGCGCGGTCGCGCAGCCCGCTCGGGCGCTCGTCGATGTAGGCGTCCAGCATGCGCCCCACCTCTTCGATGGAGAGCACATCGGGCAGCCGCTCGGCGGTCCGCGGCGCTCCCACCCCGTCGGCGGGGTTGTCGGCGGCGAGCCCCTCGCGCACGAGGAACTTGTGGTAGCCGCGCACTGCCGATAGGCGGCGCCGCACGGTGGAAGCGGCCAGGTTCGCCTCCACGAGGCTCTTCTCGAAGGCCACCACGGCCGCGCGGTCGATGTCGCCGCAGCCCTCCACACCCCTCCCGTCGAGGAACGATAGGTACTCCTCGAGGTCGCGCCGGTAGGCATCGGCGGTGCGCGGCGACGCCCCGCGCTCGATGCGCAGGTGCGACAAGTACTCGTCCAGGGCGTTCTCCAATTCGAACACGGCGCCTCCTTCGTTTCGGGTGCCATTGTACCGCTTCGGCTCCGTCTGCGGCCGGTCCCGCGCGGTCGCCCGGCGCCGCGGGTGCCGCTCGCGGGCCCGCTGCGCACAGGCTCTCCAAATCTCGGTCATACCGAGCGCGCAAACGGATCCCGGCGGAGTTATCCACAATGAGTGCAAAGCATGAGCATATCTAGTGGTGGATTCCAAAATTCTCCTTATATGTATACAACATATTGATTATTCCTGAAAGCCTGCAGGGTCGTTCTCTATATCTTGCGGGTAACAAAGTGGGGCAAAAGTAAGGTAAAAGTGGGACGAAATGTTGCGAAGTGGGGCGTTGTGGGGTAATATGCATCCCGTGGAAAACGACCGAGCGGGATTTCGAAACGCACTACACACGAAATCAAATCCCACTCAAAACGCAGCAGGGGAAAGGAAGCCGTGCCGCAAGCCGCCGACAACGGAGCCGTCGAGGATGCGCCTCAGCATGAGGTGGATCTCAGTGGCGAGTTCCGTCTGAAGGTCGACGGCAAGGGGCGGGTGACCCTTCCCGCGAAGTTCCGCAAGGTTCTTTCCAAAGACCTCAAGGTCACGCTGGAGCCGACTGACGCGTGCGTCTACGCGTTCGAGGTGCCGGACTTCAACCGCTGGGTGGACAAGCTCATGCGCAGCAAGTTCTCCGAGATCAAGGAGAACAACCGCGAGCAGGAGTGGGTGCACCGCGCGTTGAAGAGCCGCGCGCTCGACGTGGAGGTGGATTCGGCCGGGCGCATCATGCTCTCGTCCGATATGCGCGGCAAGTGCGGTATCGACAAGGAGATCGTCCTGGTCGGCAACGGCGAGCGCTTTGAGATCTGGGACGCCGAGCGCTACGACGAGCAGATGGCGCAGGTCGATTTGAGCCTGCTGTTCACCTGAGGCGGGGCGTAAGGCAAAAGGACCATGACAAGCGAATATCGGCATATACCCGTTCTTCTGACCGAGTGCATCGAGGCCCTCGACTTGCCGGACCATCCGGTGTTCGTGGACGCGACGCTCGGTTTCGCGGGGCACTCCTTCGAGGCAGCCGGGCAGCTGGGGAAAGACGGCCTGCTCATCGGCATCGACCAGGACGCCGTGGCGCTTGAGAGCGCCGCGGCGCGCCTGGAGTCGATTCCCGAGGCGCAGCGTCCGGAACTGGCGCTTCTGCGCGGCAACTTCGGAGACCTCGACGAGCTTCTGACATCCTGCGAGATTCCCGGAATCGATGCGATTCTCTTCGATCTGGGCGTCTCGTCGGTGCAGATAGACACTTTGGACCGGGGCTTCTCCTTCAAGGAGAACGGCCCACTTGACATGCGGATGGATCCGGGGAAACAAACCCTAACCGCAGAAGAGATCGTCAACACCTACAACGCAGCAGATCTCACTCGGATCATTCGCAGCTACTCGGACGAGAAATGGGCGAGCCGCATCGCCGACTTCATCGTGGCGGCGCGCGCGGAGGCCCCCCTCAGGGAGAGTGGGCAGCTGGTCGACATCATCAAGGCGGCTATTCCCGCCTCGGCGCGCCGGAGCGGGGGACATCCCGCCAAGCGCACCTTCCAAGCTCTCCGGATAGAGGTCAACTCGGAGCTGACCGTCCTGCGTCGCGGACTCGACGCGGCGGTTCGCTGGCTGAATCCGGGCGGCGTGATCGTGGTGATCAGCTACCACTCCCTCGAGGACCGCATCGTGAAGGACACGTTCGCGAGCTTCGCGAACCGCTGCACCTGCCCGCCGGAGCTGCCGGTGTGCGCGTGCGGGAAAGAGCCGATACTCGACGTGGTCACCCGCAAGCCGATCCTTCCCAGCCCGGAGGAGATCGAGCGGAACCCGCGTTCCCGCAGCGCCAAGCTGCGCGTGGCGCGAAAGCGATAGGGCGCCCTCGCCGGTGCCCGCCGATACGAACGAATGAGACCGCAAGCCCGAAGACGCAGTCATCGGGCTTGCGGAGCCTAAAGGCCCGATACGGCAGTGAGGAGGAGCCCATGAGCGCAGCCAGCTCGACCCGCAGCGCGCGGTCCTCCTCGCGCATGCACATGGGCTCCGCCAACGCGAGCTTCGCCTCGGGCTATCGGGGCGCCCGCTATGTGGCCTCCTCGGTGGCCGAGGCACTGCCCGACTACGACGCCGGCCCCTCCATCTCGGTGGTGCCCGGCGCCGGCCGGCGCGCCCAGGTGCAGGAGGGGCTCTCCGCCGCCGCGCTGTCGGTGGCGAAGCTGTGCGCCGTGGTGTGCATCGTGCTCGCCGTCATAGCCGTGGGGCGCGTGGCCATCACCTCGGCCGCGGCCGCCTGCGCGCTCGAGACCAAGGCCCTCCAGCAGGACATCGAGACCGCCCGCGACCAGGGTAGCGACCTGGAAGTGGCCCAAAGCGTGCTTTCCAAGCCCTCGCGCATCCGCGCCCAGGCCGCCTCCCTCGGCATGGCCGAGCCCACGGCCGACTACTGCGACCAGATCACGCTGCCCGACGACGTCGTCTCGGTGGACGACGCCGGGCGCCTCTCCCTGTCCGAGTCCGTCGCCGCGGCTGCGGCCGCCCAGTAGGAGGAAGCCATGGCCCGCATTCCGCGCGATGCGCGCGCGTCCTCGGCGCGCCAGGCTCCCCTCGACCGTTTGCGCGAGGGCGCCGGGGCCTTGGACGCGGCCCTCCCGGCCCCGGCCGGCCGCGGCCAGTGGGTGCTGCTCGCCTTCGCCGCCCTGGCCGCCATCTTCTTCCTGCGCCTGGTGTTTCTGCAGGTGATCGTCGCCGACCAGTACTCCGCCCAGGCCGAGGAGTCGCGCACCGTGAGCTTCGAGACCACTCCCCGCCGCGGCACCATCTACGACCGCAACGGCATCGTGCTCGCCACCTCGGTGGATGCCACGACCATCTACGCCAACCCCGTCGAGGTAACCGACGCGGCGGGCGAGGCCGCGCAGCTGGCCCAGATCCTCGGGGGCGAGGCCGCCGACTACCAGGAGCTGCTCTCCACGCCGTCCACCACCTTCGTCTACGTGAAGCGCCAGGCCGACGTGGAGGACGCGGAGAAGGTGAAGGAGCTCAAGCTCGACGGCATCTACTTCATCGCCGACACGCGCCGGGAGTACCCCCACGGCTCGGTGGGGGCCCAGGTCATCGGCTTCTGCAACGCCGACGGCGAGGGCATCACCGGCCTGGAGCTGGAGTACAACGATATCCTGTGCGGCACGCCGGGGCTCTACGTGGGCGAGCGCGGCGAGCAGGGCTTCCCCATCCCGGGCGGGGTGAAGGAGGAGGTGGCCGCCATCGACGGCACCGACATCATGATCTCGCTCGACATCAAGCTCCAGGACACGGTGGAGCGGGCCCTTGCCGAGGGCGTCGAGGAGCTGGAGACCGACGAGGGCTCCTCCATCGTCATGGACGCGGCCACCGGCGAGGTGTACGCCGCCTGCTCGCTGCCCTACATGGATCCCACGAACATGGCCGAGTCCGAGATCGGCAGCGAGCACGTGAAGGCCATCACCCAGCCCTACGAGCCCGGGAGCACCTTCAAATCGGTGTCGGCCATGGCCATCCTGGAGAGCAAGGCCATGGGGCCGGAGACCACGATGTTCTGCCCGAGCACCATCTCGGCCAACGACTACGACGTGTCCGACTCCCACGAGCGCGAGGGCGCCACCTACTCGCTGCGCGAGATCCTGAACCACTCCTCGAACGTGGGCATCTCGCTGGCAATGGACGACGCGGGCTTCCGCCACCTGCACGACGCCATCGAGCGCTACCACCTCACCGAGCTCACCGGCATCGACTACCCCGGCGAGGGGGAGGGCAACGTGCTCGACTTCAACCAGTGGGGCAAGATCACCGGCTACAACATCAGCTTCGGCCAGGGCATCTCGCTCACGCCCCTCCAGATGACGCGCTTCTACGCCTGCATCGCCAACGACGGCGTGATGGTGACCCCGCACTTCCTCATCTCGAAGCCCCAGAGCGGGGAAGTGCCCGAATGGCCCGAGGAGACGGTGACTGAGGATACCGAGGCCCTGCGCGATCTGCGCTCGATGCTGCGCTCGGTGGTCACCGACGGCACGGGCGTGGCCGCCGACATCCCCGGCTACGAGGTGTGCGGCAAGACCTCCACGGCCGAGATCGCCTCGGAGGAGGGCGGCTACAAGAAGGAAGTGTACAACCTGGGCTTCTGCGGCTTCATCGACAACTCCTCCAGCAAATTAGTTTGTTTTGTAGGAGCCAACGAGGTTTACGCGATGCGACAGACCACCAAAATCTTTAACGATATAATGGCCAATGCCGTGAAGCAGTACAACATCACGACCGACGAAGCGAAGTAAGCCCCACAACGCAAGAGGAACGTACACGCCATGACCAAGACCTGCGCAGAGCTCTTCCAAGGACTGGATTGCACCATCATCGGCAACGGCGAGGAGGAGGTGGCGGGACTGGCGTTCCGCGGCGACGCCGTGCACCCGGGCGATATGTTCTTCTGCATCGTGGGCAACGTGGTGGACGGCCACTCCTTCGCCCAGGACGCCATCGACCGCGGCGCCACGTCGCTCGTGGCCCAGCGCAAGGTGTACCTGGCCGATGCCACCGACGTGACCGAGGTGGTGGTGGCCGACTCCCGCAAGGCCATGGCGCACGCCGCCGTGAACTTCTACGACCATCCCTCCGCGGCCTTCTCGCTCGTGGGCATCACGGGCACCAACGGCAAGACCACCACCACCTACCTGGTGGAGCACATCGCCGAGGTGGCCGGCAACCGCTGCGGCGTCATCGGCACGGTGGGCAACAAGATCGCCGGGCGCATGGAGCACTCCGAGCATACCACCCCCGAGTCGCCCGACCTGCAGAAGCTGTTCGCGCGCATGCGGGACGCGGGCTGCACCGTGGTGGCCATGGAGGTGAGCTCGCACGCGCTCGACCTGGAGCGCACCTGGGGCACCGACTTCGCGGTGACCGCGTTCACGAACCTCACCCAAGACCACCTGGACTACCACCACACCTTCGACGACTACTTCGAGGCCAAGGCCCTGCTGTTCTCCCGCGCCTACCCGGCGCGCCGCGTCATCAACATCGACGGCTCCTGGGGCCGCGAGCTTCTGCGGCGTGTGACCGAGGCGGGCGACGAGGTGATCACCACCGGCTTTACGCCCACGGCCCAGATCCATCCGATCGACATCGCCTACGAGGCCACGCGCACGCGCGTGACGCTCGAGGTGCGCGGCGCGAAGGTGGACGTCGTCTACCCGCTCGTGGGGCGCTTCAACGTGGAGAACGTCATGACGGCCTTCGGCTGCGCGCTGGCGCTCGGCATCCCGACCGATGTCATCGTGGACGCGCTGGCCACCATGCCGGCGGTTCCCGGGCGCTTGGAACAGGTGGATGCCGGCATCGACGCGCCGGTGACCGTGTACGTGGACTACGCCCACACCCCCGATGCGCTGACCAAGGCCATCGCCTCCATCCAGGAGCTGTCGGGCGGGCGCACCATCGTGGTCTTCGGCTGCGGCGGAAATCGCGACGCCACCAAGAGGCCCATCATGGGTGCCGCGGCTTTGGCCGCCGACTTCGCCGTGGTGACGAGCGACAACCCGCGCCACGAGGACCCACAGGCCATCATCGACGACATCGTGGCGGGCATGGACGCCGACGGCGCCTTCGTCGTGGAGCCCGACCGCCGCGCCGCCATCGCGGCCGCCATTGCCGAGGCCCGTCCGGGCGATGCCATTCTCCTGGCCGGCAAGGGACATGAGGATTACCAGCTGGTGGGCGATGCCGTGCTCGACTTCGACGACCGCAAGGTGGCCGCCGAAGAGCTCGTGCGCGCCTTTGGCGAGACGGAGAGCAACTAAAGGGAAGGAAGTCGCGTGCGCCTCAACGCAAAACAAATCGCAGCATGCACGGGCGGACAATTTCTCGTAGAAGCCATTGACCCGAGCGCCCTCATGACGGGCATCACGTGGGATTCCCGCGAAGTGCAGCCCGGGTGGCTGTACGTGGCGCTGCCCGGCGAGCGGGTGGACGGCCACGACTTCGTGGAGGCGGCCCTGCGCGCCGGCGCGGCGGGCGCCCTCGTCATGCAGAGTCCGGGCCGCGCCGCCTGCCTGCTCGCCCGCGAGATGGGCGCGGCCGTCATCGAGGTGGCCAACACCGCCAGCGCCATCACCGATCTGGCCCGCGAGTGGCGCGCCCATCTGCGCGGGCGCGTGATCGCGCTCACCGGCTCGGTGGGCAAGACCACCACCAAGAACCTCGTGCGGGACGTGTGCGCCGCCTTCGGCAGCGCGGTGGCGACCCGCGGCAACCAGAACAACGAGCTGGGCGTGCCGCGCACCATCCTGGCCGCCGACCCGGAGACCGCCGTCGTGGTGGTGGAGATGGGCATGCGCGGCGTGGGGCAGATCGCCGAGTTGTGCGATTTCGTGCGCCCCGACTGGGGCCTTGTCACCAACGTGGGGGAGAGCCACATCGAGCTTCTGGGCTCGCGGGAGAACATCGCCCGGGCGAAGGCGGAGCTCTACGCCGCCCTGCCCGCGGGGGTGGGCCGCGCCTTCCTGAACCTCGGGAGCCCCTATCTCGGCACGCTGATGGAAGCCGGCGACCTGCGCGGCCGCCCGATGCTGCTGTCGGGCTTCGCGGGTGCTCCCGACGAGGCCCTGCGCGCGATGCTCGAGCGCGACGAGACGGCGTGCGAGGAGGTGGTGTGGGCCGAGGGCGTGCAGCTGGACGCCGAGGGCCGCGCCCGCTTCACCCTGTGCGCCCGCGACCATGCCGACCACGAGGAGGAGGCGCTCTTCACCCCGGTGGAGCGCTGCCTGTGCGCCCTGACGCTCACCGGCGCCCACAACGTGGACAACGCCGTGGCCGCCGCCTCGGTGGGCTTCGCCCTCGGGCTCGACCTGGAGACGATCGCCGCAGCCCTCGGCGCCTCGGTGCCCGAGCCGGGGCGCCAGGAGGTCATCGCCGCCCGGGGCGGCTTCACCATCGTGAACGACGCCTACAACGCGAGCCCCGACTCCATGCGCGCGTCGCTGTCCACCTTCGCTGCCACCGAGGTGGCGGGCCGCCGCATCGCCGTGCTCGGGGATATGGGCGAGCTGGGCGACTTCGCCGAGCCGTGCCACCGGGGGGTGGGCTCCCATGCCGCCGCCCTCGGGCTCGACCGCCTCATCTGCGTGGGCGATCTGGCCGGCTTCATCGCCGAGGGGGCCCGCGAGGGGGGCATGGACGCCTCCCGCATAAGCCGCGCGGCCACCGTGGCCGATGTGCTGGAAGAGCTTGATTCCCTGCTCGAGCCCGGCGACGCCGTGCTCGTGAAGGCGTCCCATTTCATGGGGCTTACCCGTGTCGTCGAAGGATTGGTCCGCTAATGTTCTCTCTGTTCTCCGCCTACCCCACCTTCATGGTGTTCCTCGCCGTGGTGATGTCCATGGTCATCACCATGGTGCTCATGCCCGCCTGGATCCGCTTTTTGAAGTCGGCCCAGATCGGCCAGCAGGTGCGTGCCGACGGCCCGCAGAGCCATCTTGTGAAGCAGGGCACGCCCACCATGGGCGGCGTCATCATGCTCGTGGCCGTCATCGTGTTCACCCTGCTCGCCTCGGTGGGCGCCCCCACGGCCGAGCTGTGGCTTCTGCTGGGGGCCACGGTGGCCACGGGCCTGCTCGGCCTCATCGACGACGCCTCGAAGGTGGCCCACGAGCGCTCGCTGGGGCTGACGCCCAAGGCGAAGCTCGTGGGGCAGTTCCTCATCGCCGGCGTGTTTGTGCTCGCCGCGGTGAACCTGCTCGACGTGGCCCCCACGGTGGAGATCCCGTTCGTCTGCGTGATCGACCTGGGCGTGCTCACCACGGTGGTTCCCGTGGGCGATGGCATCGAGATCCCCTGGCTCTACCTCATCTACTGCCTCATCCTGCTCGTGGGCCTGTGCAACGCCGTGAACCTCACCGACGGTTTGGACGGCCTGGCGGCCGGCACGGTCATGGTGGTCATGCTCGTGATGGCCGCCATCGCGTTTCGCACGGGCAGCCTGGAGCCGGCCCTGTTCGCCGGCGCCCTCGCCGGCGCCTGCATCGGCTTTCTGTGGTTCAACTCCTTCCCGGCCGACATCTTCATGGGGGATACCGGCTCGCTCGCCCTCGGCATGGCGCTCGGGTGCCTGGCCGTGGTGAGCAAGGTGGAGTTCATCGTCATCATCATCGGCGGCCTGTTCGTGGCCGAGGCGCTCTCGGTCATGATCCAGGTGTTCTACTACAAGAAGACGAAGAAGCGCATCTTCCTCATGGCGCCTTTGCACCACCACTTCGAGAAGAAGGGCTGGTCGGAGACGAAGGTGGTCGTGCGCTTCTGGATCGTGTCGGGCATGCTCGCGGCCTGCGGCTTCGTGCTGCAGTTCGCCTCGTCGCTGGCGGTGGCCTAGCATGGCGGCGCGGGAGTACCTGGAGGGGCGCAAGCTCGCCCCGGCGAGCCTCGGGCGCGTGCTCGTGCTCGGCCTCGGCAAGTCGGGCCGCGCGGCGGCCGAGTACTGCCTTAACCTGCTTGGCGGCCGCGTGGAGGAGCTCGCCGTGGCGGCGGGTGCGCCGAGCGGGGAGGCCGAGGCGTGGGCCGAGGCCGCCCGGGCCCGCGGCGCGGTGGTGCTGTTCGACCACGAGGCCATCGAGGGCTCCTACGATGTGTGCATCGCCAGCCCCGGCATCTCCCAGCTCTCCGATTTCTACCGCAGCGCCGAGGCGGCGTCCGCCGAGGTGGTGAGCGAGGTGGAGTTCGCCTGGCGCGAGAGCGCCTCCGACGCGAAGTGGGTGGCCGTGACCGGCACCAACGGCAAGACCACCACCACGGCCCTCGCCGCCCACCTGCTGCGCCAGGCGGGGCTCGCCGCCGCGGCCGTGGGAAACATCGGGGACACCTGCATCCAGGCCGTGGCTGCCGGGAAGACCGAGGTGTACGTGGCCGAGGTGTCCAGCTACCAGCTGGCCTCCACGCGCGACTTCGCCCCCAACGTAGCCCTCGTGCTCAACATCACCCCCGATCACCTGGCGTGGCACGGCAGCCACGAGGCCTACGCGGCGGCCAAGTGGAAGGTCCTCGCCAACCTGGGCTCCGCGCCCGGCGCCGTGGCCGTGCTCGCGGCTTGCGACGACGCGGTGCGCGCCCGCATCCGCGAGGCCCGCGCGTCGGGCGGGTTTCCCTTCGCCTACGTGCCCGTGGGGACCGCCGCCGGCGTGGGCGGCGACATGCGCGACGCCTGCGGGTCGGATAACGCCGCCTTCCGGGGCGCGGCCGGCCGGCTCACCGTGGCCCTGAACGGCGAAGTGTCCGAGCTCATCTACGTGGACGACCTGCAGATCAAGGGCGCCCACAACCAGGCCAACGCCCTGGCCGCGGCGTCCGCCGCGCTCGCCCTGGACGTCCCCGCGAGCATCGTGGCCGAGGGGCTTTTGTCCTTCGCGCCCCTCGAGCACCGCGTGGAGCCCGCCGGCGAGGTTGCCGGCGTCGCCTGCTACAACGATTCCAAGGCCACCAACGTGGACGCCACCCTCGTGGCGCTCACGGCCTTCCTGCCCGCGCGGCCCATCGTGCTGCTCGGCGGCCGGGACAAGGGCACCGACCTGGCGCCGCTCGTGGCCGCCTGCGAGGAGCACGCGAAGGCCGCGGTGTGCTTCGGCGAGGCCCGCGAGCGCCTCCTTGCTGCCTTCGAGGGGTCGGGCGTGCGCACGCTGTCCGCACCTGGCATGGAGACCGCCCTCGACGCGGCGCTCTCCATCGCCGAGCCGGGCGATGTGGTGGTGCTCTCGCCGGCCTGCGCCTCCTTCGACGAGTTCAGCTGCTTCGAGGAGCGCGGCGACGTGTTCAAGGCCCTCGTGGCCGAGCACGCCGCGCGCGCGGCCGGGGCGCGTCCGTGAGCCGATTCTCCCGACAGACCGCTGAGACCTCGGGCCCCTCTCGTCAGGGGCCCCGCGTTCTCCTGCTCCTGTGCGTGCTGGCCCTCGTGCTCATCGGGCTCGTCATGGTCTTCTCCGCCTCCATGGTGAAGGCCCTCGACGAGGGCAAGCCCGCCAGCGACTTCTTCACCGACCAACTCGTCTTCGCCGCGGCCGGCGCCATCGCCGCCGTGATTCTGTGGAAGGCGATTCCCTACCGGGTGTGGGTGGGGCCGGCCGTGTGGGTCGTGTGGGGCGTGGCCGTGGCGCTCATCTTGGCCACCGCCGCCTTCGGCACCGACAACTACGGCGCCAAGCGGTGGCTCTACATCGGGTCGCTCGGCCTGCAGCCCTCGGAGTTCTGCAAGATAGCCTTCCTGCTGGTGTCGGTGCGCCTGCTTCTGGACTACCAAAGCGGCGCGGTGGAGTTCCGCGCCTCCATGGTGCGGGTGCTCGTGTTCCTCATCCTGCCCATCGGCATCATGTACCGCACCCAGTCCGACCTGGGCACCACGGTCATCTGCATGGTGGGCATCGTCGCCGTCATGTGGATGGGCGGGGTGTCGCACCGGGTCATCGGGGCGGTGCTGGCGGTGTGCGGCGCGCTCGGCCTGTTCGCGGTGTTCGGCACGGGCTACCGCGCCGGGCGCCTGGTGTTCCTCGATCCGTGGAACGACGGGCAGGGCGGCTACGGCACCGGCTACAACATCATCCGCTCCTACTACGCGCTCGCGGAAGGGGGGCTCCTCGGCGTGGGGCTCGGGAACTCCCACGAGAAGTTCCAGTACCTGTTCGCCTCGGAGAGCGACTTCATCTTCGCCGTCATCGGCGAGGAGCTGGGGCTGCTCGGCGCCATGGCCGTGGTGCTGCTGTTCTTCGGGGTCCTGTTCGCGGGGCTCTCCATCGCCGAGCGCGCCGACGACGAGATCGGCACCATGATCGCGGGGGGCTGCACCGTCATGCTCGTGTTCCAGGCGTTTTTGAACATCGCCTGCGTCATCGGGGTGTTCCCGACCACGGGAAAGCCGCTGCCGTTCATCTCGGCGGGCGGCTCGTCCATGCTCGCGTCGTTCATCCTGCTCGGTCTCATCCTGTCCGTGTCCCGCGCGAGTGCCGCGCCCTCGGTCTACGAGCAGCGCCGCGCCGATTTGCGCCTCGTGAAGCAGGAGCGCCCCGGCCGCGACGGCACCGCGCCCCCGCGCCGGGGCGCGGGAGCCCCGTCCCGCAGCCGCGATGGCGCGGGTCGCACCGACCGCGCCGCCCGCACCGACCGCGCCGCCCGCGCCCGCTCGGGCGGTTCGTCCCGGGCGCGCTCCCGCGCCGCCCGCGGCCCTGAGGCCGCCCGCGCCCGATCCCCAAGGAGGTAGCCCATGTTGGCAGTGCTCTCCGGCGGCGGTACCGCCGGCCACATCAACCCCGCCCTCGCCCTGGCCGAGGAGCTTTCCGACCGCGGCTGGGAGGTGCGCTTCGCCGGCACCCCCGGCGGGGTGGAGGCGCGCCTCGTGCCGGCGGCCGGCATTCCGTTCCAGGCCTTCGAGGCCTCCGGCTTCGACAGGGCGCATCCGCTGTCGCTGCCCCGGGGGGTGGCGAAGATCGCCGCCTCCACGGCCAAGGCGCGCGCATGGTTCCGCGAGATCGAGCCGGACGTGGTGGTGGGCTTCGGCGGCTATGTGTCCATTCCCGTGGCCCGCGCCGCCGAGAAGGCGGGCATCCCGGTGGTGCTCCACGAGCAGAACTCGGTCATGGGCATGGCCAACAAGTATCTGGCCAAGAAGGCCGCCGCGGTGTGCCTGACCTACGAGCACTCGGCCCGCGACCTGCCCGCGGGCGCTCCCGTGCACCTGACGGGCAACCCGGTGCGCCGCCAGGTCATCGAGGCCGACCGCGCCGAGGGCCGCGCGATGCTCGGGGCGGGCGAGGGCGATCTCGTGCTCCTCGTCTTCGGTGGCTCGCTCGGCGCGCGCCATATCAACGAGGGGCTCGTCGCGCTCAAGGAAGACCTGCTCGCGCGCCCGAACCTGCGCATCGTGCACATCACCGGCCCCAAGGAGCTCGACGCCGTGCGCGAGGCGCTCGCGCTCACCGACGACGAGGCGGCCCGCTGGCAGCTTCTGGGCTACCAGGACCGCATGGGCGAGACCATGGCCGCCGCCGACGCCATCGTGTCGCGGGCCGGCGCCACCTCGCTCGCCGAGATATCGGCGCGGGCCATCCCGGCGCTGCTCGTGCCCTTCCCCTACGCCACCGAGGACCATCAGACCACCAACGCCCGGGCCTACGTGGACGCCGGCTGCGCCCTCATGGTCCCCGACGCCGAGGTGGGAGGCGACGCCTTCGCCCGCGCGCTCTTCTCCCTCATCGACGACGCGGACGTGCGCGCGGCCCAGACGGCCGCCGCCCGCGCCCGGAAAACCGTCCAGGCGGCCGCTCTATTGGCAGATGTCGTGGAAGGGGCCGCCACAGGGGCCCCGGGTGCTGTACAATAGCGAGGTTTGAACACGTTACAGCTTGAAGGCGGTTTTCTATGAGCACGGACAGGCTTCACTTCATCGGCGTCGGCGGCGTCGGAATGAGCGGCATCGCGCGCGTGGCCCACGACCAAGGCATGGAGGTCACGGGCTCCGACCTGAAGGAGAGCCGCTACACCAAGCAGCTGCGCGACGCCGGCGTGACCGTCTTCATCGGCCAGGACGGCGCCAACATCCCCGAGGGCGATCCGCTCGTGGTGGTGTCCACGGCCATCCTGGAGAACAACCCCGAGCTCATCGAGGCCCGCGCCCGCGGCCTCGAGATCTGCCACCGCGCCCAGATGCTCGCGCACCTGGGGCGCGGTCTGGACACGCTCGCCGTGGCGGGCACCCACGGCAAGACCACCACGTCCTCCATGCTCGCGAGTACCCTGGACGCCATGGGGTGCGACCCGACCTTCCTCATCGGCGGCATCGTGCGCGCCTACGGCACCAACGCCCACTCGGGCACGGGCTCCTACTACGTGGTGGAGGCCGACGAGTCCGACAAGTCCTTCACCTACCTCGCCCCCGCGGCCGCCATCGTCACCAACATCGAGGCGGATCATTTGGACCACTACGCGGGCCTCGAGGAGATCTACGACCAGTTCCGCCAGTTCCTCGCCGGCGTGCGCGAGGGCGGCCCCGTCGTCGTGTGCGGCGACGACGGCAAACTCGTGGAAGTGGCGCGCTCCACGGGGCGCCCCGTGACCACCTACGGCTTCGCCGAGGACTGCGACGCCCGCATCGTGAGCTGGGAGACGGCCGGCGTGGGCACCCGCTTCACGCTGCAGCTGCCCGACGGGCGCATGGTGGCCAGCCGCATCAAGCAGAACCCGGGCCTGCACAACGTGGCCAACGGGGCCGCCGTGCTTACCCTCATCGACGCCCTCGGCCTCGATGTCGTGGACGCCGCCGACAAGCTCGCCGAGTTCTCGGGGGTGCGCCGCCGCTTCGATCTGGCCGGCGAGGCCGCCGGTGTCACCGTGGTGGACGACTACGCGCATCATCCCACCGAGATCGCCGCCACCATCGCCGCCGCCCGCGCCCTCGACTTCAAGCGCGTCCACGTGCTCTTCCAGCCCCACCGCTACTCCCGCGCCGCCCTGTTCACCGAGGTGATGCGCGACGAGTTCGGCGCCGCCTTCGACGGGGCCGATACCGTCACTTTCATGGACGTGTACTCCGCTGGCGAGGCGCCGGTGCCGGGCATCACGGGCAAGACCTTCCTCGCGCCGGTGGAGGAGCACGGGCACCCGCGCACCCGCTACGTGCCGCGGCGCATCGACGTGGTGCCGGCCATGCTGGAGGTGGCCGAGCCGGGAGACCTCGTCATCACCATGGGCGCCGGAGACGTGACCGCCATCGCCCCCCAGCTCGTCGACGAGCTGGGACGCTAGGGGACGCCATGGCCCGGCACGCTTCCCCGCTCCAGTCGCTGCTCGTGGACGACCGCTTCGACGGCGACGTGTACCCCAACGAGCCCATGAGCCGCCACACCACCTACCGCATCGGCGGCCCGGCGCGCTTCTTCGTGCGCGCGAACTCCGTGGGCGCGCTCACCCGGCTCATCGACGTGTGCGCCGAGGAGGGCACCCCCTGGGTGGTCATCGGCCGCGGCTCCAACGTGCTCGTGGCCGACGAGGGCTTCTCCGGGGTGGTGGTGGCCCTCGGGCGCGACTTCCGCTCATCGCGCTTCGAGGACGGGCGCTTCATGGTGGGCGCCGGGGCCACGCTCTCGTCGGTGGTCCAAGACGCCTTCCGCCGCAACCTGCGCGGCTTCGAGTTCGCCGTGGGAACCCCGGGGACGGTGGGCGGAGCCCTGCGCATGAACGCCGGGTCCCGCGAGGAGTGGATCGGCTCCCAGGTGGTCACCGTGGCCACCTACCAGCCCGGCCGCGGCCTCGTCCGGCGCCGCGGATCGGAGCTTACGTGGGGATACCGCGAGAGCTCCTTCGCCCCCGACGAGGTCATCCTGGAATGCGAGCTGGCCGCCGAGCCGGCCGATCCCTTCCAACTGCGCGACAAGATGGAGGCGAACCTCGCGCGCCGCCAGCACACCCAGCCTTTGGCGCTTCCCACCTGCGGAAGCGTGTTCAAGAACCCCGAGGGCGCCTCGGTGGGCCGCCTCATCGACGAGGCCGGCCTCAAGGGGGCGAGCATCGGGGGCGCCCGGGTGTCCGACGTGCACGGCAACTTCATCGTGAATGCGGGCACCGCCACGGCCGCCGACGTGCGCGCCCTCATGGAGCACATCCGCCGCTGCGTGCAGGCGAACTACGGCATCAGCTTGGAGCCCGAGGTGCGCCTCATCGGCTTCGGCGACGCCCCGCGCGCCCCGCGCGAGGAGTCCCATGGCTAGGCGCGGCTCCAACAACCCCCGCTACAACGCGGGCGCCGCCCGCCGCATGGTGTCCGCTTCCGACCGTCCCGCGCGCCCGCACGCCCGCGCGTCCGCCCGCGCCTCGCGCCCCGCCCGCGCCGGATCGGGCTCGCCCACGCCGCGCACGAGCGCCCGCGGGCAGGTCAGCTCCGTGCGCCTGGGCGATCTGGACCGCGCCGCCCGCCGCGCGCCCGCGCCCCGCACCGTGGCGCGTCCCAAGCGCTCGGCGGCCTTCCGCGTGGTCGTGGGTCTCATCGTGGCCGCGGTGCTGCTCGGGGGCACCTACACCTGCCTCTACTTCTCGCCGACCTTCACCATCGAGTCGGTGAAGGTAACCGGCGCCGACCACCTCACCAACGAGGAGATGGCCGTGCTGGCCGCCGTGCCCCAGGGAACCACCCTGCTCAACGTGGACACCGCGGCCATCGAGAACAGCGTGGTGCGCGACGCCTGGGTGGACAGCGTGCACGTGAACCGCCTGTTCCCCAACACGCTGGAGATCGTCGTCACGGAGCGCAAGATCGCCGCGGTGGTGGACGTGGCCGCCGACAACGCCAAGACCACCCAGCACTGGGCCATCGCCTCCGACGGCATGTGGCTCATGGAGATCCCCGACCGCGACTCGGAGCTCGGCCAGTCCATCAGCCCGCAGATCTTCGAGGACGCCGACGCCGTCCTGCACATCAAGGACGTGCCCTTCGGCCTCACCCCCGAGGTGGGCACCTACTGCACCGACGGCAACGTGAGCAACGCCTTGGCCATCCTGGACGGGCTTTCCACCGAGCTCGCCGACCAGGTGAAGACCGTGTCGGCCACCGATGCCGCCTCGACGCTGCTCACCTTGGACAACGGCATCGAGATCGCCTTCGGCGCCGCCGAGGACATCCGCGACAAGGAGCGCATCTGCCTGGAGATCATGGCGGAGCATCCCGGCAAGGTGTCCTACATCAACGTGCGCGTCACCGACCGTCCCACCTGGCGCGCCGTCTAGGCCCCTTGCGCCCGCGATTTGTTTAGAATTGATATAAATGGAGGGCTATTCGCGCCTTTGGCGCGCGGGAAGCGTTGCAAACGGGTAGCCTTCGTGTACAATATCCCCACATAATCGCCGCTCCCAGGGCGGCGCGATAGGGCGCGCCCGCGCGGGCGCGCGAAGAACGATTGAGAAACGCAGCAGTGAAACGCAGCTAGTGCGGAGGAAACAACCATGGCGAATATCCCGGGCGGAGATCATCTGGCGGTCATCAAGGTCGTCGGTGTGGGCGGAGGCGGCACCAACGCGGTGAACCGCATGGTGGAGGCCGGCGTGAAGGGCGTCGAGTTCATCGCGGTCAACACCGATCGCCAGGCCCTGCTCATGTCCGATGCGGACAAGACCATCCACATCGGCGAGGAGCTGACGCGCGGCCTCGGCGCCGGCGCGAACCCGCAGGTGGGCTGCCAGGCCGCCGAAGAGAGCCGTGCGGAGATCCGCGAGGCGCTGGCCGAGGCCGACATGGTCTTCGTCACCGCCGGCGAGGGCGGCGGCACCGGCACCGGCGCGGCCCCCATCGTGGCCGAGATCGCCCGCGAGGAGATCGGCGCCCTCACCGTGGGCGTGGTCACCAAGCCCTTCTCTTTCGAAGGCCGCCTGCGCCGCAACCAGGCCGACCAGGGCATCGATCTGCTCTCCCAGAAGGTCGATACCCTCATCGTCATCCCCAACGACCGCCTGCTCGAGATCGTCGACAAGAAGACGTCCATGATCGACGCCTTCCGCATCTGCGACGACACCCTGCGCCAGGGCATCCAGGGCGTGACCGACCTCATCACCATCCCCGGCCTCATCAACCTCGACTTCGCCGACATCCGCACCGTCATGAAGGACGCGGGCACGGCCATGATGGGCATCGGC
>NZ_CAUASN010000029.1 GCF_958431955.1 uncultured Adlercreutzia sp.
TCGCCATTGATTTTCTGTTCGTCGGCTTGGCTCTAAGCGCGTTCGGGGTTGCTCGAGAAGCGACGCATATGCTCGCCGCGATCAGCGAGCTTGTTATTTCGCTCCTCAGTTTCTACTGCGCGGGCGCCAATATCTTGAACAATCACTTCGGGGATCAATTCCTATCGCTCGGCAACCCCTTCTGGTCGAAAAAACGTAAATTGAATTCTCGTAGGTAAAAACTTCACCTCCAGTCTTGCATAAATCATGTAAATGCGGATTCCGAACCGTGGCCATGGCCGTTTGTGCTTTTCCTTCTTCCCGTAGGCGAAGGACCGACAGGAAGGAGGCCCTCATGGGGGATTCCAAGGGCGGTAGGCGCCCACTCACCTACGACGACAGGCTCGCGATAGAGCGTGGCCTGAACAGAGGGGACAGGATAGCGTGGATCGCGAGGACGATTGGCCGCGCGCCCAAGGTGGTCGCCGAGGAGGTAAAGCGCAACTGGACCGACGACCCCCAGGGAATGCTCGTGGTCCGAACCCGCAACATCTGCTCGAAGGCGGGGCTCTGCGAGGTGCGCGGGCTGTGCAAGGGCATGTGCAGGGCGCGCTGCAGCAGGTGCAAGGACTTCCTCTGTAACTCGCTCTGTCCCGATTTCGAGGCGAAGCCGTGCGAGAAGCTGGCAAGGAGCCCGTTCTGCTGCAACGCCTGCCCGAGCAGGGTCGGCGGCGGGTGCCGTCATCCCTATAGGTACTACCAGGCGAAATGGGCCCAAGACGCAGCCGACGCCAGGCGCAGCGAGTCCAGGCAGGGGATAGACTGCGACCCCGAGGCGTTCGAGAGCGCGATAACCCTGATATCGGACGGCCTCGCCAAAGGCCAGAGCCCGCAGCACATATTCGCCGCGAACCCCGGCGCCATACCGTTCGGCGTGCGCAGCCTCTACAACTACCTCGGCGGCGCCAAGGCGGGGGATCTGTCGAAGCTCGACCTGCCGAAGGCCGTACGCTACAAGCCCAGGTCGAAGTCGAAGTCCGCCAAATCCTCCAACATTCCGCGCGAGGTGCTCGAGGGGAGGCGGTGGACGGATTTCTGCGCCCTCGACCAGGCCGACCGCGACAACGCCGTCGAGATGGACACGGTGGTCGGGAGGCAGGGCAGGGACTCGCAGTGCATCTTGACGCTGTTCGTCAGGCGCATAGGGTTCCAGTTCTACATCCTCCTACCGGACAAGTCGGCGACCAGCGTGGTCGAGGCGCTCGACACCCTCCAGGAGCTCTGCGGGCCCCGGTTCTCCCAGGCCTTCGGCCTGATCCTCTGCGACCGCGGAAGCGAGTTCAGCGATGCGGAGCGCATCGAGCACGGCAGGAACGGCGTGAAGCGGCTGAGCCTCTTCTACTGCGATCCGCTCCAGAGCCAGCAAAAGGGACGTTGCGAGCGCTGCCACGAGGAGCTTAGGCGGATACTGCCGAAGGGAAAAACGAACTTCGACGCCTTGACCTGCCGCGACATGGCGGCGTGCATGAGCCACGTTAACAGCTACCTTCGCGGCAAGATGGACTGGATGGCGCCCGTCGAGATGGCGCGCCTCGTGCTTCCGCAAGGGCTCCTCGACGCGTACGGGGTCGAGGAGATAGAGCCGAAGGAGGTGAACCTCACGCCGCACCTCGTGCCCCACGCGATAACCCTGATCTAGCTAGTCTGGGGCACCGCATCATATCGCCGATTTCTTTACCTGCAGTCTTTCAAAACCAGCGACGCGGGCCTGACCTGGTGCTGTCTCAAACGGTTGCCGTCTACACATAACGGACTGCGAAGGCGGTCGATTGAAAAAGTGCAGGTAATAGACGGAACGCCGCGACCTCGAAATTGAAAAGGTAGAGGTAAACAACCATCTGATCTGCATAAACGTTAACTTACGAGAATTCAATCAACCCGAAGGCCGCTGCGCGTAAAAAGTTAGCCTAAGTTTACATAATATGTGTTATCAATTTCGCACGGCCGTCCCAATTTTAATATTGAAATTCGAACTCTAATCGCGTATGCTAGTCCCATAATTAATTGCGAGATCGGAGCGTTTGGATATGCATCCAACCGAATGCACGTTTACTGCAAGCGGGTTCAGGCGAGAGGAATTCGATCACTTCATGTCCATTGCCCGCGAGCTGGGAATCAAGGTCGATTGCGCAGTTTCATCGAGCGGCAAGACGGCGACGGTGCACGTGTCCGACATGCCGGACGTCCAGGACGCGGAAACCATGAGGACGCGGCGCGCAGGCCGTCCGAGCAAGGGCGTGGTGCTCCCACATGATTCCATATTTAATAATGAGACTACCTGCGCCGAGTACCTTGCATGGCAGCAGAACCATTCGGTAGAAGAAGGGATGCGGCAACTCGGCTTGAAGCGCACAACGTATTTCCGCAGGCTCAATTCGATCAAGAAGGCGGTTGAAGAGGCCGAGCGCTTGAACGCAGGCCGCAAGAAGAAAGGCATGAAGCCGCTGTGTCCGCTGCTCGTGCACGTGCGCTGACACTTGAAGCGGGACGCCATTACGATCATGCGTGGCATGGCGGTAGATAGGAGACATGGGAATGGAAAGAATGACGAGGAGAGGGCAAGCACCTGTGAAGAAAGAATTGGTCGAGGCATCGATGAGCGCCTTCGTATTCTGGATGGGGACGATCGCCATCGGCTACATGCTCGTCGCCAACAGCGGATGGAGTCTTCCTTTGTTTCCTCACATGCTGCTCCTATTGCTCGTGTTCGCAGTCGGATCCGTCTTTTCCACGGCCTCATTCTTCCTCACGGCCGCGCGATACTTGCACACCCGTGGAAGGAGAGATCCTGGAAATCTGGACGACTACCCTTCCTTGCGCACACATATCGCCCAGGTGCATGAGCAAGAAAATCGATGACGAACGAGAATCTGCGTTGATCAAGATACCGCTCGATCTCCACGGTTTTCTGAATCTGCGCCCTGGGGAGAGCGGCAGGATGGCGACGGTGCGCGTATCCGACATGCCGTCAGTCTGGGAAGCCGAGACTATGGGAACACGGGGAGCGCAGGGGCTCGACCAAAGGCTCTGTTCTTCAAAATGATGCCATATTTAAAAATGATACTACATGCTCCGATCATATTACATGACAGAAAATGCACTCATCGGAAGAGGGGATCGGAATGCCCGGAAAGATGACGAACCGCGAGTTTTACCATGGGACTCCGGAGCGCGATGCCAAGACCAAGGTTCGTGGATACGTGGGAATGAACAACGTGCGCTTGGTGACGATAGAGTACGACGGCGAGTACGTGGACACGGTGAAGGAGCGCTACTACGGAGTGTGGCTCGACCTTCCCTGCGAGCGCGAGGAGGCCTACTGACCGCACGACGAGGAAGCGATACCCTACCGGCCCCTCCCCTTTCTTACCTCATCGACAACATCTGCAGGTGCGAACAGCTCCCATATTTCCACTCCAAGGGCTGATGCGATCGGCTACGTACCGAACGATGAATTGGACACGATCGCAAGAGGCGTCTACGTCAGCTTGCCGAAAGAGCTCCACTGTATGAGCAACCCGATCCACGACGGCATCCGAAAGCGCCTCAACGAGAGCCGGAGCGGCTAGGATCCCAAACACTCCACAAACTGTTCGATTGCCTCCGGCACCCATGCGGGCCTACAATTGTATCAAACATTTGTTCTCTATTACGGAGGTAACAGGTCATCATGCCAGACCGCGACGTCCTGCACAGCGACATAAACTGCTGCTACGCGCAGATCGAGTGCCAGGCACGGCCCGAGCTGCGCGGCAAGCCCGTCGTGGTGGGCGGCGACGAGGAGGCGCGCCACGGCATCGTGCTCGCGAAGAACCTCATAGCCAAGCGCGCCGGCGTCAAGACCGCGATGGCGCTGTGGGAGGCGCGGAAGGCATGCCCCGGCCTCGTCGTCGTGCCCCCTGACTACCGGCTCTACATGGACGTGTCGCGGCGAGCCAGGGAGATCTACTACGATTACACCGACCGTGTAGAGCCCTTCGGACCCGACGAGGCTTGGCTCGACGTCACGGGCACCCGCCGGTGCCTCGGGCTCTCCCCCGCCGAGATAGCCCGCGAGGTAAGCGAGCGCATGGTCGCCGAGCTCGGCATCAGCGTGTCGGTCGGGGTGTCGTGGAACAAGATCTTCGCCAAGTTCGGCAGCGACTACAAGAAGCCCGATGCCGTCACGGTGATAACGCGGGAGAACTACCGCGAGGTCGTATGGCAGGCCCCTGTGCGCGACCTGCTCTACGTAGGGCCCGCCACGGAGCGCAAGCTGCACTCCTCGGGCATCGACACGATAGGCCAGCTCGCGTGCGCCTCGGACGAGCTGTTGCGCAACAGGCTCGGCAAGATGGGGTTCGTGCTGCGCGGCTTCGCGCGCGGGCAGGACGCTACCGAGGTCAAGCCCTACGACCGGGACGCCGCCGACGTCATGCGCGAGATCAAGAGCTACGGCAACGGGCTCACGGCCCCCAGGGACATATGCGACCCGCAGTCCGCCAAGGCGTACGTCTGGATGCTCGCCGAGAGCGTCGCCCAGCGCATGCGCGAGGGCCGCGCCAGGGCCCGCACCGTGTCGGTCGGCGCAAGGGCCGCGGACGACCTCTGCACCCGATCGCGCCAGTGCAAGCTGCCGGTGGCCACCGACGTGACGCTCGAGGTAGCGCGCGCCGCTTGGGGCCTCCTACGCGAGCTTGAGCCGCTAGACGCGAGCCATCCCCTGCGCGGGATCCACGTGCGCGCCTCCGACCTCGAGCCTGCCGACGCCGACCTGCAGGCGTCGCTCTTCGACCCGCTTCCCCGCCGCACCGAGATGCGCGAGCTCGACGCCTCCGTCGACGACCTGCGCCGTCGCTACGGCAACAAGTGCGTCGTATGGGGCGCGCAGCTCGTCGACGAAGGCGCGGCCAGCGTCGACGCCAAGGCCGACAACACCGTCCACCCCGTCAGCTTCTTCCACTCGTGAGGAGCTGCTAAATGCATGGAATCGAGAGCCGCAAGAAGACCTACGTGGAGGCCGTGGTGGACATCGACCCCGACGGCCGCCAGCGACCGCTGGCGATCTACTGGGGAGACGGACGATGCTTTGTCGTGGATCGCGTGCTCGAATCGAGGCGCGCGGCGAGCATGAAGGTCGGCGGCCACGGGATCCGCTATACCGTTGAGATCTGCGGAAGGACAAAGCACCTTTGGCATAGCGACGACGGCCGATGGTACGTAGAGGAGATCGTGCCCGGCAACGCCGGGGCACTCTAGCGCACCAGGTCGGACACCTCTACCTCCAAGGCCTCCGCGATGCGACACAGCTTGTTGAACGTCACGTTTATCTCGCCTGCCTCGAGCAGGCTGATGTAGGTCTGGTTGGTGCCGACCATCCGGCCCAGGCGTTCTTGGGATAGCCGCTGCTCCACCCGCTCGACGCGGACGGCATTCCCAAGTCGCTTCCTTCGCTTGTTAAGCTCTACGTCATCCATTCCCCCATTCTCATTTGTTATATGCAATGATTTATTCAATATATATAATGTTTAGCACTCAGCAAGGAAATGAAATAGTCGCGAAAGGAGCGACTCGTGGACCCAGGATCCGCAAGGCCTGCCATGGATAACAGCCCATGGCCATAGTCGTGAAGCTCGAGGCGCTGATGCTGCAGCACGGCATATCCCTCGACAAGATAGCAGCTGCGACCGGGATAACGAACGTCAACGTATCCAGGTTGAAAACGGGGAAGGTGGTCGCCTACAGGGGGACTACGATCGACGCCCTCATCAAGGCGCTCCGAGCGCTCGGCGTCGAAGGATGCGACGTGGCAGACGTGCTCGGCTTCGTGCCGGACGATGAGATCGCGAGCATCGGCGAGGGGGTCTACATCAGCGTGCCGAAGAACCTCCATCACATGAGCAATCCTTACAGCGACGCCGCGAGGGCGAAGCTGCGCGGCGAGGGCGGTCCGAAGACACAATGAAAAGCGAGCAGTAGCGGGTTGGCGAATTGAATCTAAGCGCAGGTCATATCCCAGATTCCCTCAACCGGATCGTCGAGGCGGCCGACGATCTCTTCGCGCCGTACGGAGACGAGGCCGACGTCTACGTAGTGGAATCGATCCTGCATAGGGAGATAGGCAGGATGGCCCTGCAGGCGAGATCCGGGGCGATCCGGCCGCCTCGACCGGAGAAAGGCGCGAGCCCCGCCTGCAGCGCTGATCGAAACGACAGCGGGCTCCTGATAGAGGCGATCGCCGAACGCTCGGCGCTCTTGATTGCTGGGCTCGGGGGCGACGCGGCATCGAACATCGAGGCCGCCATCCACAACGTTATAGCCAGGCGAGGTGCGTCGAGCCGCCGGGCGGTTGGGATCCGTTCGGTCGGTAAGACAGAGGGCAGGCAAGGATTCCCAAATTCCCCTTGACTGCCGGCACCGGGAGGCAGATCATTTTTTCACTGCCGCACGGCGAAGCCGTGCCGATGCGGCCGATGCCTTTCGGTCATCGGGGGATGCCGTCCGCATCTGCGAGGATGTGCAGGAGCTCCTCGGCGTGCCATTGCATGTCCTCCGGTGTTTCGAGCGAAGGGTTGCTGCGCGTCATCTGGTCGATCTCGGCCAAGAGGGGTACGATCCTTCCCGGTGCCACTCGGCCGAGTCTTTGTAGGGATGTTTGGGAGAGCTTTGAGACGTCGAAGCACCAGGTTGTGCCGCCCGCAGGGCGGTTGTCCAAGGTATCGCGCAGCGATTCCGGCATCCCGCCCTCGTGGCGGGCGTCCGAGGAGCCGCGGAGCGGCGTACGCTTTTCCACAATGCGGCGGCAATAGGACAGGAGAGATCTCACAGGTTGAAGGATTTTAGATGTTTTACGCTCTTTAAGATCGGTTAGTGCGCAAAAACCCTGATCACTAGCTTCGTTTTCAAGCCCCATGGCCTTCGTCCTTTTTTCTGGTGCGCTTTTCTCCACATGGTTATCCACTTTCGGCGCTTGCGCCGCGAGCGCCGCATGCTCGCGAGCGCGCTGGCGCTCGCGGCGCTTCTGGCGCGCCGACTTGCTGTAGTGCGCGTATCCCTCGTAGTTGTAGTACACGTTATGGAAGGGCTTGCGCTCAACTGTTCTCTGGAGCTCTCCATGCCAATTGGACGCATAGCAGCACGCGATCCCGAGGATGTCGCGCAGCTTGTCCCACTTCACGATGTACTTGTTCGATTGACGCGATCCGTCCTCGGCCCTGCCCCCCGTGCGGACGCGCTTGAGGACGCCCAGGCGCTCGAGCTCCGCGCGGATCGAGTGCGCCGACCTCGGCGATACGCGCGCCGCACGCGCCAGGCCGTCGTAGCTGCAGTAGAGCACGCCGCTCGACGTGGCGAGCCCCACGATCGCGCGGATGACCTTGCGGCGCGCGCCCGTGACCTTGTACCCGCCGTCCTCGCGCGGGACGTTGTTCAGCTCGTCGAGGCGCGCGAGGATCTGCCTGTCGCCCTGCCGCTTGCGGTATCGCTTGATGGACTCGTGGTAGAGGTAGCTCGCGTAGGCCTGGTCGAGCTGCCATTGCCCGAAATCAAAGAATTCCGCGCCCTGCTCCTCGTAGTACGCCTTGGCGTCCCTCTGCCAGACGCTCGCCGCAACGCGCTTCTGCAGCTGCCAGCGGGTCTTGGGATCGGGTTCTTCTTCGGCAAGCGTGCCGACGTAATCTATGTGCTGCTGTATGTCCCGTATCGGTCGTTCCATGCCCTGGCGGCACGGGTTCGGCAACTCTCGAAAACCGGCCCCGTACGCCGTCGTATGGGGCGATATGAGGGCTTTCCGGGGCAGATTTGCATATAACTACCCAAGGGTGGTACAATCCACCTCTATCAAAAGTCTTTGGTTTTCGAGTTTTCGGAAACCGCAGGGGCCTCGGGGGCGAACCGGGGCCTCGTTGTTTTCCTAAGCCGTCGCTCCCCCTGCCGCATCACCTCCTTTCAGCTTCCTTTTGCCGCAATACCGCCATGTTGTCCAATCTGGACGGTCGGCCGAGATCCTCGATCGACGCGCATCCTGGTTGGCCACGCGGTTCCGGATTGCGCAGACCGGGCTTTTTGCCCATGGCCGGCGCATGCCGGAAAAGGCAGCAAGCAGCCACCACGGGGTCGAGAGCCCGTGGTGGCTGCTTGCTTTGAAGATGAAGGTAGTGGTGCTGCGGTTGTGTTCCATTGCGCCTTCTGGTCGTCCGGCGCGGAATCGTGACGGCTGCGAGCCGATGCGGTTGCCTGCAACGCAGCAAACCGAGGGGTTGACACACCTCTCCCGGTCAGCGATAATAGAGCAACGACAAAGAGCTCTTCCAATATCACGAAACCGCCGTCTGCGGTTTCTTTCTTTTTTGGGGTTCGTTCCCGGCGTCCCGCCGGAATCCATCACCTGGTTCCTTTCCTGAGCGACAATGATACCATACGCGCCGATTCCGCGAATATCGCATGTTGTGTTTTCGCGCCGCACCGTCACCATACGTCGACCACCTTGCCGTCGCTGAAGTACAGCATGCTCGCCGCGTCCATCAGCGTCGCCTTGTCGGTGAGCAGCGCCTCGACGATCCTCCCTGCCAGCACCGCGCCGTCGGGATTCCCCCGTTGCGACAGGATCGCCGCGAGCCCGCCCAAGCTCGACGGCGCGTCAGACGCGATGGCTGCCGCCACCTCGCGCTTCGCAGCGCGGTATTCTCCGGGGAAGAGCTCCTCGATCATCTTGAGCGCCCTCCGATCCTCTTCCGACAGCCTTTCCTCGCCGGCGTCGGAAAGCGGCGCGTCGGCTGCGATGCCTCTTCTCATCTTTCTCCTTCCCGTGCCGCGTTCAGCTCGGCTGCGCGGCGATCGGCCGCGCGCCTCGAGACGAACACGGAACCGACGAGCCCGAACCTGCGCAGAGCCGACGGCTCGACCGTCGAGGCGACGCCGAGGAACTGCGCGCCGTCGCCGAAGTCGATGAACCTGACCGGCGGATCCACGCATACGCCGCTCGAGACGGAAAACAAGCCATCGGCGCCGCGGCATATGCAGTAGACCGTGTCGCCAGGCTCGATCATCCCGACATCCGCCCTGCCGGCCTCATCCCAGTAAAGCCCGTCGACCGTCATCTCAATCCCTCCGTCGCTCTCGCTATCTCCGCCTCGAGCTGGCAGTCCTCGGCAAGCTCCGGCAGGTACCGCCGCATCAGCGCGCACGCGTCCTCCGCAGACGCCCCTCCCTTGATCTCGGCTGCAGCGGCGCGGAAGCACTCGAGGGCGCACCCCGCGTCGTAGCCCCCTTTCGCGTAGCTGGCGGCCAGCAGGTTGATCAAGGGCTTCACGACGCGCACGTACCCATCCCAGCCTGCGTCCAGCACGCCCTCGCCGTCCAGCACCTCCGACGGTGCGAGAACCTCGGCCGGGACGGGCAGGGGCCTTGCGGGCTCGATGCGCCTCGGCCGGTACGAGCCTCCCCTCCCCTCGTAGGCCCGATGCACCGCCGAGGCGGCCGCCTTGAAGCTCGCGATGACTTCCTTCATCCCTTCCTGGCCCAAACCCCCGCCCGCAGGGGCGACGACGTCCCCCATGCCGAAGTACGCCTCGACCATGCCGTACGCGCCGGCGCAGTCTATCTCGCCCGACGACAGGATGTCCTCGACGGCCCGCCTGTCGCACGAGAGGCCGCATACGGGCTCCGTCACCGCCCCGTCGCCCTCGGTCGCCTCGTACGGGTAGCGTCGCATGAGGGCCATCCCGGAGGCGCCCCTCACGAGGACGGGGACGGCCATGTCGGCCCTGGCGACGGCGCGGCCGTCCCTCTCCCAGTCCTCGGCCGGACGGCACCAGCCGGATCCCGCGCCGTGGGCCCACGCCAGGGCGGCGTTGAGGGGCCCGTAAGTCCTCACCCGGCGCGTGCCGGGATCGTACGTTGCCGTCGCCGCGATGCAGGACAGCAGGCGGGATTCATCGCCGGCCTCCCGGCACTCCTCTATGACCCGCTCGGCCTCTGCCGTGGCGTCGGCCACCGTCGTCGGCAAGGACGTCATCGCCCACCGCCTCCCTTCTCGGCAGCCCCGTAGCGCGCCGATGCACGGCACGCCCTTATGAGCTCGTCCAG
Source organism: uncultured Adlercreutzia sp. (assembly GCF_958431955.1). Classification (GTDB taxonomy): domain Bacteria; phylum Actinomycetota; class Coriobacteriia; order Coriobacteriales; family Eggerthellaceae; genus Adlercreutzia. The sequence continues at coordinate 10,105 of NZ_CAUASN010000029.1, forward strand.
GTTCGTGCTCTTATAGGTTTCCATGTCGCCGGCGTAGAGCCTCTCGTAGCGTGCGAGGTCGTCGTCCTCGCCGCCCGCCGCCGGCATTCCCTGATCGACGAGCCGTTCGGCGAGGCGCGCGAGCGCCTCTGACGGCGTCGGGCAGGGGCCCGATTCCACGGCGGCCGAGCCGAGGGCGCCGTCCGGGAGCCAGGACGCCGCGTAGCCGTCCCCGCCGGCCGAGGCGACGGCGAAGCAGGGCGCGCCCCCCGGCGCGCCGCCCAGGCGGCCGAGCGACAGCGGGTGCTCCGCTGCGGCGCGCGATCCCCGCGCGGCCACCGAGAGGATGCCGGCGGGCCCGTCGAGGTGCCATCCCCTGGTCGCGAGATCCTCGGCCTTGGCCGCCTCCTCGCCGATGCGCGCATCGGACACCCTCCTGGCGACGTCGTCGACGTCGCCAGGTGACGTCGCCCCCGCTATCCTCAGCCGCTTGGCTACGGCGAGGCCGGTCGCCTGCTCCACGACGGTGAGCACGGCCCCTTCCGCCCGCTCGACCGTGCCCCAGGGCGCGGCGTACGCGCACGCGCCCGACAGCTCGACGACCGCCTCGTAACCCGGGCGGCACTCGCACACGTAGGACGAGCCCGCTCGCGACCACGCCGTCATCTCCCCGCCCCCCTGGACGGGGCGGCGGCGCGGGCGGCCCCTTCGGCCCCGCTCGCCAGCATGTGCCTGGCAGGGCACCGGAGCCCCTTCTCCGCGGCCGATGCGGCCGTGCGCGTGGCGATGTCGGACGCGATGCTCCAGGCGGCCCTCGCCGACGGCATGCTCGCGCCCAGTATGGCCCTCGAGACGTCCTTCCCCACGGCCACGAAGTCCCCGCCGGCGTCGATGGACGCCAGCGCAGCGTCGCGGACGTTTCGCACGAGCCCGTAGAACCCGATGCCGTTGGGCTGGCCCTCGCTGGCGTCCCGGTCGGCCGCCAGCGACTTGACCAGGGCTAGCGGCCGCCCGCCGCGCAGCGCGACGGATCCGGCCAGCTCTACGAGCTGGCATTGGTCCGACGAGGACAGCCCGTCCGAGCACTTGGCGATGAGCTCGACGGCCTCGCGCACCGCTCCCCTGACGTCCTCCGCCCCGTAGGCGGCCTCCCCCGCCTCGACGGCCTTCGCCATCCCGTCCCATCTCAAGCCCTTGTCCTCCGCGCCGACCCCCATGACGGGCGTGGCGAAGTAGGACGCCGTCTCCATGGCGGAAGCGTCGAGCCCCTCGTAGGCGTAGACCGAGACGTCCCAGCCCCTGTCTATCCCCCTGTTAACCATGATCAGCTCCGCCCGGTCGAACAGCACGAGCCCGGAGTCCTCGAGCGAGAGCTGGTCGCCTCCTATCTCGCTCGCCTCCGCCACGGCGGCCAGGGAGGGATCGTGTCCCTTCTCGCCGATCTTGGCGTCCAGCTCGGCGAGGCGCTGCTTTACCTCCAGCAGGCGCCGCTGCTGCGGGAAGGGCTTCCCGACGCCCTCCCTCGCGGCGGCAAGCTCCGCCTGGGCCCGCTCGAGCCTTTCGGCCGCGGACGCGGCGTAGCGCTCCATGTTCCTCGCCTCTCGCTCGATCCTCGTGACCGCCCCGATCCCGCTGTCCGCCCCCTCGAAGGTCATGGCAGGCGCGTGTCCGACGCCGACGCGGAAGCAGCCCGTGCCCGCCTGGAACGTCGCCGTCACGTCCAGCCCCATGATCGAGCCGACCACCTGGGCCTCGCCGTACGACTCTGCGCATGCCACGAGCGCAGCCCTCAGCGCATCGGCCGCGTCCGTCCTCTTCTCGCAGTACGCCCCCATCACGGTCATGCCGGGGAAGCCGCCCTCGGGGCCCTTGCGCGCCTTCACCGTGGCGGCGTCGCCCCCGAGCCTCTCGATCGCCTCCTCGGCCGAGGCTATCTTCGCGGGGCACACCTCGTCGCGCAGCCGCCGGAGCTCCGCCTGGTCCCTCCTGTGGGCCCGCTCAAGGCTGGCCAGGCGGGGCAGCTCGTTCTGCAACTCTAGGCGCTCTTTCACGTCCGGGTCCCCGGCGCAGAGCGCCTTGACCTCCGCGTAGGAGAGCGCCGCCTGGTCGATGTCATCGGCGCTGCGGGATGCTGCGCCGGATCCGCCGAACACCTGGCCTATGAACCGCTGCTTGTGCTCGACGGTCTGGTACATGTAGCTGTCGAACGTCCCCTTCGTGACGTACCGGTAGATGCCGACCTCCTTGTTCCGGTTGCCCTGGCGCAGTATGCGCCCCTCCCGCTGCTCGAGGTCGGACGGCCGCCACGGGCAGTCGAGGTGGTGGAGGGCCACGAGCCTCGTCTGGACGTTAGTCCCCTCGCCCAGCTTCTGGGTGCTGCCCATGAGCACCCTCACCTCGCCGGAGCGCGCGGCCTCGAAGAGACGGGCCTTGGCCTTTTCCGTCTTGGCGTCGTGAACATAGGCTATCTCCCCCGCGGGTATGCCCATGTCGACCAGCTTGCCCCGCAGGTCGTCGTACACGTTGAAGCCCTCGGGCTTCGGGGTGCTCAGGTCGCAGAACACGATCTGGACGCCGCGCGCCGGTTCGCTGTCCCTCCATATGCCCCAGATCTTCTGCGCGGCCGCGGAGGTCTTCGACCAGTCCCCGTCCGGCAGGTCGGGGATCACGAGCCTCTGGTCGAGGGCGAGCTTTCGACCGTCGTTGGTCACGACGAGCATGTTGTCGCTCGCCGGGTCGACGGATCCCGACCTGATCGCGTCGGCCCGCCTGCCGAGCTCCGCCACCATGCGCACCTGCTCAGGCGACGGCTCCAGCGCCACGTTCTCGCGCCGCGCCTCCGGGATGCCCGGCAGCGCTATGTCGGCGGCGGTCTTGACGTCGCAAACGGAGGCGAACATCGTGATGAGCTCGGGCAAGTTGGTGAACGACGAGAACCTGGTCTTTACCTGGAAGCCGGAGCCCTCCGGCTTGAGCTCGAGCGAGGTGGTCTTCCGAGCGAACATCGACGCCCATGCGTCGAAGCCGTTCAGCCCGGCGAGCGCGAGCGTCTGCGGCTGCAGGTAGCGCTGCATGTTGTAGACCTCGGTCATGCTGTTGGACACGGCCGTCCCCGTCGCGAACACGACCCCCTTGTAGCCCGTCCGCTCGTTGATCCAGCGCGTCTTGTAGAGCATGTCGGACGCGCGCTGGCTGTCGCCGGCCTGCAGGCCGGCCACGTTTCGCATCTTCGTCTCCGTGAACAGGTTCTTATAGTGGTGGGCCTCGTCGACGAAGATGCGGTCGATGCCCAGGTCGGTGAAGTCGAGCATGTCGTCCTGGTCGTGCTTACGCGTCTTCTCGAGACGCGTCTCGAGGCGCTTCCGGCGCCCCTCGAGCTGCTTGACGGTGAGCCTCTTCGCGGCGTCGTCAGACATCCTCGCCTGGTCGATGGCGTCCTCGATCCTGATCTTTTCCTCCTCGATGTAGCGGGCCTCCAGCTCGGGCGGCAACGGGATCTTGGCGAGCTGCGTCTCGGACACGATGACCGCGTCCCAGTCGCCCGCCGCGATGCGCGCCACGAAGCGCTTGCGGTTGTCCTTCTCGAAGTCGGCGTCGGTGGCCACGAGGATCGACGCCTGCGGGTAGAGCCGCATGAACTCGATGCCCCACTGCCCTACCAGGTGCTTCGGCACAGAGAACAGCGGCTTTGAGGCAAGCCCCATCCTCTTGAGCTCCTGGGATGCGGCGGCCATGGTGTAGGTCTTGCCCGCGCCGACGCAGTACCAGAGCAGGGAGTTCCCGCCGAACACGATCCTCGCGGCCCCGTCCTTCTGGTGCTTCGCCAGCTCTATGTCGGCCGCCATCCCCTCGAACGACAGCAGCGAGCCGTCGAACTGCCTCGGCACAAGGGAGTTGAAGCGGCGGTTGTACTCGGCGACCAGGGCCGCTCGTCGCGCGCCGTCCTCCCATACCCAGTCACGGAACCTCGAGGCGATGGCGTCCTGCTTCGACTGGGCGGCGATGGTGGCCTCCCTGTCGACGACGGACACGGTCTTCCGCGCGGCCGGGTCGTACATCGTCCTGTTGACCACCGCGTCGCGCAGGTTAAGGGACGCCTCCATGAGGTCGAGGGCGTTGCGCGCGCGGGTGCCGTACACCCGGTCGACCTTGGCGCCGTACACCTTGCCCTTGTTCGATATGCGCCACTGGGACAGCTCGGGCGAGTACGCGACCGAGATCTGGTCGCGGGAGCCCTCCACCCTGTGGCTCCTGGGCAGCTGGAACACCTCGTAGGCGAACTGCTCGTACACCGCCGCCGGTACCCACGTCGCCCCCAGCTCGAGGGAGATCTCCTCGGCCGGGACGTCGGGCGGCAGGGCCGACTCGAGCGCCTTGATGTTCGCCTCCATGTCCTCGTCCCCCCGGTAGAGCCTCGCCTCGTCGAGCTTGACCCGGACGTTGCCCGAAAGGTACTCCTCCGCCGTCACCAAGGCCGACAGGGCCGGGTCGTAGTACACGCGGCCGGAGAGGCCGGCGCGGATGGCCTCGGGCGCGAGCCCGGATACGGACTCCATGTAGCCCATGTCGACGCGGCCGACCGCGTTGAGGGACATGGCGAGCGCCTCGGCGGCGTCGGCCGCCGTGCGCCGCTTCGGCACCGGGCGGACGGTGCGCCGATCGAACAGGGCGGCCGGCTCCCACTCCCCGTCGACGGGATCCTCCCACGACGACAGCAGCGGCGCGTAGGCGTCGCCCCGCATCGCAATGACATTGGGCTTGTCGTTGAGCCGGCCGTGCTTCTCCACGAGCCGCTCGTAGGCCGCCTTGAAGGCCGTGCGCGCCGACTCGATGGGCTCGTCGTCGGCCCCGGCCGACTGCAGGGCCAGGTACTCCCTGCCAAGATCCCTCAGCCCCGCCAAGGCGCGGATCCGCGCTTCCTGCGATTTGGGCCCGCCGTAGAGGCGCATGGTGTCGCCCTCGCGGTACCACAGCGCGCCGTCGACGACGCCGTAGCAGCCGTCCGGCACGGACGGGTCGGCCTCGATCAAGTCGGCGGCGGCCGCGCCGCCGCGCGCGGCGGGCAGCGGGCGCTCCTCGTAGGAACCGGACGCGAGTTCCATGAGCCTCCCCGCGAGGGAGGCGGCCGCCTCGGCCCAGTCGCCCTTGCAGGCGAGCTGCGGGCCGTAGGGGCCGGACACGACCTCGAGCTCGCCGAGCACGGCCTCCCGGTGCTCCGCGATCCAGCGGTTCACCCGCACGCCGTCCGAATGCTCCACCGTACCGACCCATGGGAGGCCGGCGGCCTCCTCATTGGAGATCCTCTCGTGCCTCTTCCTCAGCACGACGACGTCGCTCGTCACGGTCGTCCCCGCCGACGCCCTGAACGTGCTGTCGGGCAGCCTCGCCGCGCAGACCAGCTCGGCCCTGGCCGCCAGCTCGCGCCTCGCGGAGCTCGACTTCTTATCGAGCGTTCCCGAGGCGGTGATGAACGCGACGAGGCCGCCGGGGCGCACGTGGTCGAGCGACTTGGCGAAGAAGTAATCGTGGACGAGCATCCCCTCGCCGGCATGGCGGCGGTCGTAGACCGAGAACTGGCCGAAGGGGACGTTGGTGACGGCGACGTCGAACGAGTCGTCGGCCAGCGTCGTCGCCTCGTAGCCCTTGCACTGGACGGCCATGCCGGGGTGCGCGTGCTGCGCTATCAGGGCGGACACCGGGTCGGGCTCCACCATGGTGATGCTGGCGAGGCCGGCCATGCCCTCCGGCATCGCGTCGGCGAACCGGCCCGTCCCGGCGGCCGGGTCGAGCACGTTGCCGGCGGAGAACCCGGCCATGGCGAGGTAGTCCCACACCGCGCGGGCCACCTCGATCGGGGTGTAGTAAGCGGTGAGCGTGGACTCGCGCGCCTTGGCGTACTCCCTCTCCGTGAGGCCGGCCTTGAGCCTCTCGCGCTCGGCCGCGTAGGCGTCCGACGTCTCGTCGAACACCTCGGCGAGGCCGCCCCACCCGACGAACGAGAGCATCCTGGCCGCCTCCTCGGGCGTCGCCTCGCGGCCCTCGCGCTCGAGCTCCTTCGCGACCATGACCGCTTCGATGTTCCGCGCGATCCTCGTGCGGGAAGGAGCCGGCGAGGCGTCCCCGATGGGACGGCGGGACGGCTCCGTGGCCGCCGTGCCCTTCTCCGGCGATGCGGCGTGCGCCGCCCGCTCGGGCGAGGGGGCCGGCGACGCCGGCTCGAACACGGGGGCGGCGTCCGACGGCTCGAACAGCAGGTCGAGCGACATCTGGCCCTCCATCACCTTCCTGCCGCGCCTGGAGGGCCGGCGCCGCGCCGCTACAGGCTTATCGCTATGTCCGGTATCTCCGAGATCATGGCCTCGTTCTCCGCCGCCGCGGCGGCGTTCATCAGCGCCGCCTTCTGCTGCGCGTCTTTTGCCTGGGAGCTCTGCGGGGACCGCATCCACGCCTGCGCGGCGGCCGTCCTGCGCGACTCCGCCAGCAGGTGAACCATGGCCATCTCCCTGCCGACCTGCTCCTCGCTCTTGCCCTCCAGCGTCTCCGGCGCGTGCTGCAGGCGCCAGTCGCGCATCGCCACCGCCACGGGATCCTTCGCCCAGCCTTCGAGGCCTAGCTGCCACTCCAGGTGCTCCTTCTCCAGGCCCGCCTCCCTGGCGTCCCGCTCCAGCTCCCTGTAAAGCTCGTCGTAGTTCATCATCTCCGGTCCTCTCTGCCAAGCCGTGCTCGACGGCCATCTCCGCAACCTTGCCCGCGTCGCCGCGGCCCACCGTCTCGTACCGCCCCGCCGTGGCCCTCTCGACAAGGGCCAGGACGTCCGCGTCGATCCTCTCGGCCTCGTCCTCGGCGTGTATCCGGGCGCGGGGGTCGTACGCCCCCTCCCTGGCGACGATCACGTTGACCGACTCCTGTGCCTCGAACTCGTCCTGCGCGAGGGCCGCCAGCCTCGCCGCCCTGTCCTCGTCGGCGTCGGGGGCGAGGTAGGCGAGGCCCATGATGGCCGGCGAGTCCGCCACGACGAACTGCACGAGCCCGTCGAGCCGGCGCTCGCGCGCCGACTGCCGGCGGTACAGCTCCTCCTGGCTCTCCACGCTGCCGTCCAGCAGGCGCGCCGCCTCCTGGTCGCCGCGCGCAGCGTCGTAGATGCAGTCCTTGACCACCTCGCCGACGCACTCGGCCGTGTAGCCGCGCGCCTTGAGCTCCGCCGCGACGGCGTACGCCATCGTCGACTTGCCGGAGCCGGGCCCGCCGAACACGTTCACGTGCACGGATCCCGTTGCGCCGCCCTGCGCGCTCATCGCTCGATCCTTATTCCGTTGTGAATCCGGGATTTCGGTCCCGTGTCGCTTCTCGCCGCCCGCGCGCCGCCTGGATTTGGGAGATGGCTCGCGCTCGGGCACGGTGCCATTATCTCACCTATCGATGCCTTTGTGTAGTGCTCGGCCATGTCTTTCTCCCTTTTTTCAAAAACTCGACTATTCAAGTTTTCCAGTTTTCCAATACCTTGGTTCTCAAGCCGCCATCAACGCGACCGTGAGCGCCGTCAACGCGACCGCCGCCGCGGTCGTCATCCATGCGACGAAGGCCCAGCCGACGGCCATCCCCGCGGCGGCGAGGCTCCCCTTGGCCGCCCTGCGGCGCAGCGGCGTCCCGTCCGCGGCCTTCCAGCGCGAGGCCGCGATGGCGGCCACGTCCGCGAGCGCGCCGAGCCCGAGCAGGCCTCCCGTCAGCAGCCATACGATTGCCGTAGCGATCTTGCCCGTATAGAACCTGTGCGCCCCGGTGAACCCCAGGACGCTGGCGAGCGCGAGCGCGACGTGCCAGCTCTGCGAGTTCGGCTCTTCGGACTCCTCTTCCCGCAGCGGCCGCTGCTCCAACGGGTACGGGCAGAACAGCTTCGACCCGTCGGCCAATGTGACCCACTCGCCCATATCCGCCTCCGATCTAGTACACCAACGAGATGGTTCCGAAAGCCCCGCCCATAAGCGCCATGACGCCGCCCGACACGGCGGCCTGCAGGCCCTTCTTCGCGGCCACTGCGTCGTCCGAGTGGAAGAAGTAGTCGTAGAAGCCGTTGATCATCCAAAGGGTGCCGAGCGCGATCAGGCCCGGAACGGCGAACTCGCGCATGAAGCCGTTCAGGCTCCCACGGCCGAGGTCGTAGGCCGTGAAGGCGACCATGACCCCTCCCGTCGCGAGCATGCCGAGCGCCTGGCGCGCCGCGGGCCCGTCGTCCGAGCGGTTCTGGAAGTACCGGTACGCCCCGAATGCGGTGAGGACGTACCCGGCGAGCTGCACGATGGGCTTGAGCACCTCGCTCACGAGCCTGTCGAGAGTCATGCCGTCCTGCCCCAGCGCCGCACCGTACCCCCATGCCCAAGCCTGGGAGGCGTCGGCAAGGGAGAGCGCCGCGGCGAGCGCGACGACGGCGGCTGTCTTCGATCCATGCCTCATGTCACATCATCTTCCCGACGACCTTGTACGTCGTCATCGTCGAACCGAGCACGACCACCAGCAGCGTCGCCGTGTAGATGAGCCCTCCCCGGATGATCTGCCAGATGTCGCCGCCCGACGTCACGATCACCCCTTCGAGGATCATGGGCGTGATGATGACGACCGCCTGGACGACCGCGATCATGATGGCCGCGCTGCCGATCTCTTTGAAGTACATCCTGCCGGCCTCGGCCCACTCCTCGCTGAGAAGGAACGCCACGGGAATGCTACAGAATCCCGTGAGCACGCTCGCCTCGGCGAACCTGGCCAGGATCACGGCCTCGCCCGCGAAGGACACGATCATCGACATCACCCAGAAGAAGAGAGCGCCGAGGTAGAGCAGGAGCAGGCTGCCGATGTAGGAGCCGAGCGCCCCTGCTATGCCGGCGTTGCCGGAGGCGTCGCCGGCGGTCTGCCCGAGAGCGGAGTTGACGGCCGCGGACAGCGCCGCCTGGTCGAAGGACACGCCGGCCGACCCGCCCGGGGCGTACTGGGAGATGGCGTTCGATATGCCGTCGCCGGCGAGGAGTATCCCGTATATGAGCAGCGGCGCGAGGTCGATCAGCGTTTTGTACAAGAAGAACTTGACCAGCATCATCACGAGCTCGTAAAGCCCCTCCCCATGGATGAAGCTGCCGTCGGTCGCCGTGACCTTCTTGAACACCCCTTGGAAAAGGAACACCATGATGAGCGACTCGCCCACCGGCGCGGCCGCCTTGTTGATGACGGCGATGACGTCGGCGACGCGCGAGGCGTCCACGTCGAACTTGTAGGACGCGAGCTGCGACAGCCAGGTGTCGGACGCCGACTGCATTATCGCCGCCACGCCGTCGCCGAGGCCGAGGGCGGTGAAGAAGTTGTTGACTATGCCGGAGATCGACAGGCCGGTCAGATCCTCGATCCACCCGCCGTAGGCCGTATCCGCGAGGATCATCATAGCGAGCATCGCGATCAGGACGCATGCTCCCGCCAAACTCGTGCGGAAGACCACGCGCCTCCACCGGGCTGCACGATCTACGGTTGCGGACAGATGGCTGATGACGGGATCGGGAGCGACGGCACCCTCGTACGCCGGCGCGCGCCTCATAAAGCATCGCCCCCGCGCTCGATGCGCTCGGGCTTCTCAGACCCTCCGGTCAAAGACTCCAAGGGGACGACCGTGCACGTGCCGTAGTCCAGGGAGTAGGCGACGCCTACGTCGGCCGCTTTCGAGCCGTCGGAATCCAGCAGCTCCACCTCCAGGTAGGACGAGGCGGTCGACGACGGGAAGCTGAGCACGGCCGAAACGTACGCGCGAGACGCCTCGATGCCCTTCTCCTTGCAGTACGCCCCGAGCGCGGCGCGCACCGCATCCTGGTCGACCCGCGTTGCCTCGGCCTGATCGGGGGCGATGTCCAAGGACAAGGCGGGCTCCTCGCCGTCCGCATCGGCGCCGGCCTGCCCCGCTCCCCCCCGGTCGTCCGGCGCGGATTGCTGGACGGCGGGCGCGGCGTCCCTCTTGGAAGGGGACGGGCCGACGCATGAGAACTCGTTGACGGCGACGTTGACGGCGACGGCCAGGGCGAGGAGGGTGATCGCCGTGCGCATGGCCCGCTTCCGCCGGCGCTCGATCTCGTCCATCTCCTCGGCCGTGTCGGGGTTCGCCCTCCATAGGTTGTCGTGCTTCATCTTCACTATAAGTACCGCCTAACCTGCCAGTTGTAAGTGTTCGCCACATAGCTCGATACATCCCCCGAGTAATGGGGGCCGGGCGCGTGGCCCATGCCCATCAGCTGCCCGTCTCCCACGTACATCTCGACGTGATCCCATGTCGGGTTGTACCCGTTAAAGTTGCAGAACACGAGGTCGCCCGGCTCGAGCTGGGAGGCGGAGACGCCCTGCCCTCTCGACCCCGAGGCTATCTCCTTGCCTCCGAGCGACTGGTCGCCGGTGTACCAGCCTATGTCCATGCCGGTGACGGCTAGGTAGGCCGCCCTGCACATGCCCGAGCAGTCGGTGGCGCCCGTCCTGTCGGGATCCACGCGCAGGCTCGCATCCTGGGAGTACACCAGCCACTTGTTCTCGCGCGCCTTGACCCATTCGGCCACGGCCGCCCCGTCGCCCGACGCTCCGTAGGACACCTCGTAATGCTCCAGCACGCGCAAGGGGTAGTTGGGCGTGCCGATACCGTAGCTTCGCGCCAGATCCTCGCTCCACCTGCCGCCGTTGGACAGCGCGTAGGCATGCCAGCCAGGGCCCGAGTTGTACGTCTGCAGCACGTTCTTCAACGCCTCGAGGTCGCAAGGGTCGTCGCATCCCCAGAGCCGCAGCTTGTCGGACAGGTACGCGCAGCCCTGCTTGACGCTGGCCGAGCACCACCAGTCGTCGCCGTCCGCACCCGTCACGGGGTCGGCGACAGTGCCGGCATCGGGGAATCCCGGGCGGGACGCCCCCGTCGACTCGGCGCACTGGAACGGGTCGTGGTCGGCTATCTTCCAGCCGGCACCGCCGCTCTCATGCTGGCAGACCGCCAGCGCGAGCTCGACGAACTCCCCCTTGCCCTCCTGGTGCATGTAGTAGGACACGTAGGGCCTCAGCGCCTGCACCTCCTCCGACAGGCCGACGGCCCTCGCCTGGGTCGAGGACGCGCCAGCGCCGCACATGCAGAGGACGAGCCCGCAGAGCGCGAGCGCCGCGAGCATGGCCATTGCGAGCGCGACCGTCGGCGCGCCGACGGCGGCCGCGGCCGCGGCCAGCCCCTTGCCGGCCCCGACCGCGGCGGCCTTGCCGGCGTTCGCCGCCGCCGCGCGCCCGACGCCGGCTGCGGCCTTGCCCGCCGCAGCTCCCGACGACGCAGCGCCGGACGCCGTGGCCGGCGCTGCGGAGCGCGCGGCGGCGGCCGTAGACCCGGCGCCGCGGACGCCCGCAGCTCCCGGGCCGCCGGGCGCGCGGCCGGCCGGGCGCGCGGGATCGCCGGGCAGCCCGGCGCGGCCCGCGGGCCCGGCCGGGCCCTGTCCCGATCCTGCCCGGCCCGGCCTCCTCGCGGCCCTGCGCGCGACGGTGGAAGCGCCTCCGACCAACATGTCGGATCCGGCCTCCGACGACGTGTCGCGGCCGTCGTCCACGGTGCTCTCCAAGTAGCCCCACGCCGTCCCGGCGATCCCGAGCGCGGCGGGGGCCGCAGCCCTCCCGGATGCGGTCCCCGCGCTCCCAGGGGACGGGGACCCGGCGGCGGGCGAGGGCGCGCCCGCAGACTCGAAGCCCGCCGGCGCGGGTACGGCCGGACGCGGCGCGGCGCTGCCCGTGTCCCCTGCCGCGCCAAGGCTCGCCGGGACGGCGGACGCCTGCGCGCCGGCCCCTTGCAGCGCGCCGGCGGCCCTCGCCGCCGCGCCGGGAGGGGCGGGGGACAGCCTGGAGTCGAACATCGTGCCGGCCGGCGCGGCCGGGCCGGCCGCGAAGCTGATGCCCGATGTCTCGAGCGCCGCCGCATCGGCGCTGCGCGCGTTGCTCTGCGGCGCGTCGCCCGCAAACGTCGCGGAGTCCTCCGGCCTGGCGTCGTCCTGCCAGGCGGCGATGACGTCCTCGCTATGTCCGATGTTGACGTACATGGCCTACATCGCTCGCCCTTTGGTTTCCTTGGGTTTGGAAGTGAACACCTTGTACGTCTCGGTGCCCTTGGGCCAAGAGTCTTTGAACGGCATGACCGACCCCATGACCGACAAGACGCCGTGGCCCTCGGGCGGGTTGACCGTGTAGCGCATCTGCCGCTCGGACATGTGAAGCCGCTCGGCGAGCTCCCTCGCGTCGTCGTGGGCCATGTTGTACATGGTGACGACGCCGGAGTTGTCCAGGGCGCGGGACGCCTTGGCGTTCTCGAGCACTGCCAAGACGTTCTGGGTGGCGCCCGTCTGGTACAGGTCGTACTTGCGGCCTTCCATCCACGCCTTCAAGAAATATTGCGCGGCGATCGGCCAGTCCATGAAGGTCTGGAACTCGTCGAACAGCACCCACGTTTCATAGCCCTTCACCTTGTTCATTACGGCTTGCCTCCAGAACATGTCCGTGAAGGCGAACAATGCGGGGGCCTTGATGATGTCGCCGGCGTTGCGGAACCCGACGCCGAACAGCCTGCAATCATCGTCGTCGAAGGGAGATCCGTCGCGCTGGCTGAACTGACCGCCGACTGCCGTAGTGGTCGTGAAGAGGCTGAGCGCCTGGGCGGCGTCGCGCGCGACGGGGACTTTCATGTCGCCCAGCTCATCGGCGAGCTGCGCGAGCACGGGGACGTCCTCGGCCCGGTGCGTGTCGAGGTAGCGGCCGTAGACCTTCGGTATGCAATCCTGGATGCAAGAATAGAGCAGCGTCGCCTCCTTCGCAGCCCGTGTGTCCTTGCCGTCCATGACCGCGCCCTTGTAGAGCATGCACTCCACCTGGCCCATGAGGTACTCCGCCTTGTCCGCGATGGCCTGCTCTACGTCCTCCACCTGGTCGATGTTGATGGACATGACATTGAAGTAGTCCTTCGAGCCGGCGCCGACCTCGAACCATTTACCGCCGAGGAGCTGAACGAACGGCTTGTATGCGAGCCCGGGGGACGCGATGTAGACCTTCGCACGGGGGCGTCGAAGCAGGATCTGCAGGTTCTCCCGGCACAGGCCGAACGACTTGCCCGAGCCCGTGATCCCGAACACCATCTGGTGCGGCGCGCCGAGCGCCGTCCGGTCGAGCATGATGAAGTCCTCCGACTCCGCGTCGACCCCCCAGTAGATACCGCCCGGATCCTGGTAGCGGCGCGACGTGAACGGGATGAGCGCGCCGACGTTGGCGGTCGTCATCGTGGACGGGGCGTTGATGAAGTTCTTGCCTATGGGAAGGGTCGCGTTCATGGCGTCCTTCTGCCGCTCGCGCCCCGACAGCGGCGTCGCGCTCACGCCCCACCTCCCGCAGGCCCGCTGCAGCTTGGGTATCTGCTCGAGCTTGAGGTCGTCGGGCGTCTCGGCGCGCACATGCGCGCTCATGGTCGTGTAGAAGAGCTTGTGGCCTCCGAACTGCACCTCTTTCTTGAGCTCCTCCGCGTCCTGGGCGCGGTCGACGTGCTTGGAGGTCATGTAGACGCCCGCCGGCATGTTCTCGCGACGCGCCTCCTTGGCACGGTCGTGCGTGTCGCCCTCGACGGCGGCGATGTAGGCGTCGGTCGCCTTGCGCGAGCTCTCGGCCGACGTGGGCTGCATGTGGATGGTGAACATCATGTCCATGGGCGTCGAGGTGATGACGCTCACCATCCTGTCGTCTATCATGCCGGGCGACTTGCGCAGCAGCAGCGTCGAGGCGTAGAAATCGTTGCAGCGGTAGATCCCGCTGTCCTTGACGACCGAGGTGGTGCCGTTCGGGCGCGGCTTGAGGATGCGCGGCTCGAACGCGAGGGACATCGGGGCCACGGCGTCCTTGGTGGTGAGCCCCGTGGCCTTGCCGGTCTTGGTGTCGACGAGCGTTGCCCAGTCGAACACGAGGACGTCGGAGGGCCAGAACACGCCGGCCACTATCTCGAGCCATTCCGCGCCGCTCAGCACCGTCAGGCCGGATCCCATCGACTCGAAGTCGGGGCGTATGTCCTTGACCAGGCCGTCGAGGATGCTCTGGGCCTCGGCCTCGTTGTCGGCCTTGGTGCAGATCGTGAGCAGCAGGCGCGTCTCTATGTCCGTCTTGCCCTTCGACGCGCGGTCGGTGAGCACCTCGTTGACCTCGTCGCGCAGGCGGTCGAGCCCGTCCGGCTGGTGGGATATGAGCACCTCGTCGAGGATCGACCGGCGGCCGACGACGCGCACGATGACCGACCACTGCAGGTGCGTCGTCGGCTCGAACAGGTTGTAGACCCGCAGGAGCCGGACGTACAGCGCCTCCTTCTCGCTCTCGCCGAGGTTGCGGTAGTCCATGTTGTCCACGTCGCATGTTATCGAGTAGAGCCCTTTCTCGACCTTCACGACGCCGCTCTCGAAGCACTTCTCGTAGCGGATCGCATCCTGGGTGATCTTCGACAGGGGCTTGCCCTTCGCCTTGCGCCGCTCGTACTCGCGGCGCTCTCGCTCCCGGTTGCGCGCCTCGGCGAGCGCCATCTCGGCCTGCTTCACCGTCAGGCCCGCGACGTCCGGCATGGCAGCATCCGCCCTATCGTGCGCTTCGCGCTTTGCCGCGGACGTACTCTCGCTCTTTCTTCTCATGCTTGGCAGACTCCTTCCTCTCCCTGGGCGACTTCGCCGGCGGATCTTCCATCACCTCGTACTCGTCCTCGTCGTCGCAGCCGTACACGTATACGTCCTCCCCGCTCAACGCGGATGCGAGCCGCTCCCTCATGTACTCCTCCGGCGACTCGTAGCCGGGCGGGGCCTTGGTGTTGGCCACGTAAAAGAAGGGGAACGCCACCGCGATGGCGGGCATCACGCGGAAGAGCTCGGGCACGCTCAAAGGGGCGAACCAGAGCGCGCCGCCGACAACTGCGGCGAGGACGATGCCGATGCCGCCGTACTTGAGCTCGCGAGACGTGAAAGGCCCGAATGCCTTCCGCTCGTAGTCGAGCGGGTCGAGGTGGTAGGGGACGGTGAAGGACATTGCGGCCTCAGCTCATGGAGAGCATGAGGACGGCGCCGCCGCCTATGGCCGCCATGATGCCGCCGCCAACCATCCCGGCCAAGCCCGCCTTGGCCTTCGGCCCCTCCTCGTCCTTGTAGTTGAAGTAGTTGTAACCCCCTACCACCAAGATCGCGAAGCCCATGACCGTCATGCCGGGCCCCACGTATTGGGTGATCATGTAGTTGAAGCTTGGCCCGTTGACGTCCACGGCGTAAGCGGGCCTCGCGCTCGCGAGGCACACGGCGCCGGCCCCGAAGAGCGACAGCGCCGCCGCCTTCGCCTTCCCAAGCGCAGATGCCCTGTTCTTGGCCGTTTTCGATGTTTGGTCTTTCATGTCCCGTTCCTTTCGAATATCATTTCCTTGGTCAAAGCCGCCTCGTTGCGGCCGTGATCGCTTCTCGGCCCCGGACCGTGGGAGACGGACCGGGGCCTTTCCATGTCGTCAAGCGGCAAGGGATGCCCGCACCCTCGCGTTGTGCTCCCTCATCTCCTGCAAAGGGAAGGGCCCTGTGACGGCCTCGCCCCTTCGGTCGGGCGCGAAGGGCGAGTCCTTGTACTCGTCCGTGTCCTGCGTGCGGTACTTGCCCACCATGAGGGGCGCGGCGCCCGAGAAGTGGACGATGCACTGCTCCCGCGGTATCTTGTCGACCTCGGCCTCGTCGAGCAGCGGGCGGCCGAGCGACTGGTACGACGACTGAGCGGAATCGTTGCTGCCCATGATCCGGGCGCTCACCGTCTCGCTCACCGTGTGCTCGTAGACCGTCTGGGTACCCAGGGACTCCGAGATGTACGCGCGGCTCTCCTTCGAGCGGCCGCCGCCCATGTAGACGATCGTGTCGCAGGCGTCGAGGATCGCGCCCAAGATGTTCTCGCCCCATTTCTCCTTCGCGAGATCCATGCTCTGAAGGCCCATCACTATCGGCATGTTCCTGGAGCGGGCGGTCATGAGGATCCTCTCCTTGTAGGGTATGTTGCCCATGTTCAACATCTCGTCGATGAACGACACGACCGGGACCGGGAACCTCTCCCCCGGCAGGTTGTCGGCGATGTTGTAGAGGGTGCGGAACGTCTGCTGGTAGAACATGGCCAAGACGAAGTCGAGCTGGCCGCCAGCATCGTCGGCCACGACAAACAAGTTGGTGCCCTCGAAGGGTATGCGGTCGATCTCCATCTCGTCGCGCCACATGAGCTCGCGGATGACGGGGAGGTTGAAGGGCATGAGCCTGACCGCGCACGACACCAGGATGGAGTTCATCGTCCGGCCCTTGCCGGCCAGCTTCAGGCCTTTGTAGGTGCGGCAGGCGTAGCTGTCCGGCTTCAGATGCTCGATCAGCGCGAAGAAACGGTCGATGGTCGTGGGCGTGTTCGGATCCTCGTCGTCGCTCGAAGCCTCGGCGGTGAGCAGGATGTCCGCCATCGTCGGTATGTTCACCTCGACGTCGAGCCCCGGAGCTATCTCCTTCAGCTCGCGCAAGCCTCCGATGATGGACACGAACACCGATTTCTCGGATTTCTCCCAGAAGTCCCCGTCGACGCCCTCATCGGGCTTGCGTCCTGTGGTGTTGCCCATGATGGTGTCGACGGCGATGAGCACCTCCAAATCGTTGCGCGTGTACTTGAGCGGGTTGTAGCCGTGGCTGTTGGACGGATCCTTGGTGTTGAGAACCTTCACCACGCGGTCGTGCCTCATGAGGTACGGCAGCATCCGCTTCACGGTCGTGCCCTTCGTGTCGCTCGTGATGCTCGACGGGTCGGTGGGCCGCCAGAACCGCAGGAGCGCGGGGACGAACAGATAGAACGTCTTGCCCGTGCCTGGCGGGCCGAAGCACATCACGTTGCGGTTGATCTCCACGAAGCCCTTCCGGCGCGTCCCTATCGCATCGGGGTCGAGGCAGAGCTCGACGCCCTGGGCGAGCGGTATGTTGTTCAGCGGGTTATCCGTGTCGGCGTGCCTGTCCTTCTCGTCCTCCTCGCCCCAGCGCGCGGTGCCGTGCTCCATGCCCGCCATGGTCGGCTTGTCGGCCTTCTTGCCGCCGAGCAGGTACACGAGAACGACGGCCGCCGGCCCCGCGAGCCCGACGGCCACGGCGGCCGGGTCGAGGCTCAGCGCCCAAGGGCTCCGCGCGAAGTCGAGCAGGGCTACCGGGATGCTCGTGAGCGCCGCCGCGGGCCCGCGCGACGAGGCGACGGGGATGACGTAGCCCGCCACATGGTTGACCGCAACGAACGCGACCAAGGAGATGCCGGCCATGAGGGCGATGAACCCCTGGCTCGCCTCCCGCTTGCGCGCCGTCGTTGCGACGGGCACCCCGTTTTTCCCGTTCTTGGCCATCAGCGCGCCGCGCCCTTAGATTGCACGGCCGCCTTCGCCCCGCGTTCCACGCCTTGCTGGCGCTTGGCCTCGAGCTGCGCCTTGATCATCTTCACGTCTTTGGAGCATGCCTGCAGGACGTCGCCGATCTTCGCGCCGTCCAGCTTTTCGGCGGAGCCGAACCGCTCGATGCTCGGCAGATCGAGCCCGTCAGGGTTCGTCATCTCCTCCAAGGAGCTTCCGATGTGCGCCTCGCCCGCATCGTCGGCCACTTCCGCCGACTTGGTGGCGGCGACCACCGTCTCTACCGTTTCCGACGGGCCGACGTCGCGCGGCTCGACGACGTAGTCCGCCTGCTCCACGGTTCGCTCCTGGCGTGCTGGGGCGTCGAGCTCGGGAGCGGCTTCGCCGCGCTCCTGTGCGGGCGCTTCGGGACGCGATCCCACGGCGACCTCGTAGCCCCTCTCGGCGAGCTCCCCCGCCGCCAGGGACTCCGCGTACTCCATGGCCTCTGCGAGGTCATCGAATCCGCGCTCGCCGAAATTGGGCCCGTCGGCGTTCCCCCATACCTCCCATCCCTCGAGGGACGGGTCGGATTCCACGACGGCCTTGGCGTACACCGACACGCCGACGACGGCTTCGGCGTCCCATGCGTTCGCGTACGCCTCCAGGCTGTACCTGCCATCGCCGACGTCGATCCACTCCGCCCTGATCGCCTGCAGGGCGTCGTCCCTCACCATCCCCGTCTCGGCGACTTCGCAGAACTCGTCCCAATCCTCGAAGCGCGCAGTGGTGAAGTCCTTGAGGTTCTCCTTCGACGATTTGATATAGCGGTCTGCGATGGCCTTGACGCCGGCGGCGTGCTCGGACGCGAAGGTGAGCGAAGCGGTTTCCGCCGCCTCGTCGAAGGACAGGGAGAAGGGGATGCCGTCCTCCTCCATTGGGCCTCCCATGATGTTCGCGGCCCGGTCCCACTCGACCGTGGTCATGGTCAGCGTGTAGTCGCCCGCCTTGCGCCCGTCGAGGTCGCGCGCGGCAGCTCCCTGGCGCGGGATCTCGACGTTCGAGCCGAGCTCGGCGGCCCTCTGCTCCACGAGCAGCTCGCCCGCCTGCACGGCCTCGCGCTCGGTGCCGTAGACGCCGTCGCCGAAGCGCTCCCCCGCCGCCTCGCCGTAAACGTGCCATCCCCCGTTCTCCGGGTACACGTGGGCGGCGGCCAGCACCTCGTCCTGGCCGGCGTTCCTCGCCTCGAGCGTCGAGCGGGCTCCCTCCCGTTTCCATACGCCCTCGGCGGGAGACGGGAGGTAGCCCGCGACGGCGCGCGCGACGTCCTGGGCGCTCTGGGGATGCCCGTACGCCTGGTCGAGCTCGCACAGGGCGCGCTCCACCATGCTCGCGTCCTTCGCGTTGAACTTGACGACGTAGCCGAGGTTCTCCGGGCGGCGGGCCACCTCGAAGTAGACCCCCATGGCTGCGAGGTCGGCGCGCATCTTGTTCACGGCGGCCACCTCCACGGTGGACGCCACCTCGAAGCACTCGTTGAGCGAGCAGCCGCGCCAGTCCCGCAGCGTCTCGTAGTAGACGTTGTCAACGGATTCCGGGTGCATGGCGTCGTACTTCGCGGCGTAGCCCTTGGTGAGCGCCTTGAGCGTCTCGAAGTGCTTGGCGTCGCACGAGTAGACGAGGCCGCCGTCGGCCTGCGCCACGTACTCGGCCCCTATGCCCGCCGCGGCGAGGTCGGCGGCGAAGCTCGCCGCGTCCTCCGGGGCTATGCGGCCGCTGATCTTCGAGGGGTCGCGCCGGCCGTCGTCCCTCCCCTTCTCGCGGCGCTCGAGGGCCCACTTGATGAGCTGGTACATCAGCTCGGCCATCTCGTTCGCACCGTTGAAGATGAACCGTACGACCTCTTCCTCCGATGCCATTCGCTACCTCCTAGCCTTGGGGGATTCGGCGACGAACTCGCATCCTGCCTCGGTCACCGTGTACCCGTTCTCCAACTGCGCGCCGTTCTCCGCATAGCGGCCGTTCACCTCGACCAGGCCGAGCTCTTTGAGGTAGCCGAGGACGACGGACACCGTTGTCGGGTTCATCTGCAGGTCCCTCACGAGCTTCTTCCGGCCGACGACGATCCTCCGCACGTCGTCGGAGTTGTCCAGCATGTAGCGGAGCATGTCCTCTGCATGCTCGGCCAGGGCCCTCCTCATGCCCCCTCCCCTTCTTCGCGCCTCGTGGCCCAGATGCCCAGCAGGACGGCGGCCACCGCGGCGAGGAGCATGGCCACGCCCTCCAGGGCCGGGACGCGGTCGCCCGTCGCGGTGAGCGCGCCACCGTTGCCTGCCGTGCCCGTCGAGAACCCGTGATAGGAGGATGCGAAGCCGAAGGTGTCGATGACCCGCGTGATCACGTTGTCATGCGCGTCGTCGTACAGCCCCTGCCCGTCTCTCCAGTTGCGGGTGATATGGCTCGTCACGCTGTTGGGGATGACCACCTCGCCGTTGCTGTTGTCCAGGGGCTCCGTTGCGTACACCAGGTAGCTCATGTCCTGCAGCGTGCGGAACCCTACCTCGACCGACCCGTATTCGAGCATGATTCCCGTGACGTATTCGCCGGCGGCGAGGCCGAGCCCGTCGACGTCGAGGCGCGTGCGGGCGCCGGCGGCGACGCCCTCCCTCCAAAGGCGCCACCCGACCGTGCCGATGCGGTCGGTTCCGTCGGCCATCTGGTTCGGGGGGTTGCCGGCGGTCGCGCTGGCGGTCGAGTACACGGCCGACGTATCGGTCATGTTCGTCCGGTACCATACGTTGACCAACCCGTCGGTGTCGCCATAGGCTGCAGGCGTCACCAGCGTGTCGAGCCTGATTCCCAGGTTGACGAACTCGCAAGGATCGACGACCGCGTACTGGTCTGCCCTCACGTTGGTGGAACCCGCGTCGAACGCGACGTCGTAGCGGTAGCGCTCCTTGCCCACGTTGTCGACGCGAACGGGTGCGCGCTCATCCGACTGGAACGCCGCGCTCGTGCGGTCGATGGTCGCCTTGCTCACGTTGCATTCGAGCGATATGGCCATGTTGCCGTACGTCTGCGTCTGCCGGACGTCGCTGTCCTTGTCGGCCTTGAAAAGGTAGCGTCCCCAGGTGGATCCCGCCGACTCCCACCACTCGGCGTAATCGGGGTTCGGCACCGCCTCGACCATCATGTACCAGCCGAACTCCAGGCCCTCGAAGATGACGGCGCCCATGTCGTCGGTCGTCCCCTCGGCGACCATCTCCCACAGGCTCCCGTCCACCTCGCCGTCGGGATCATCCGCGAACACGCCATGGAAGCCCTGACGGCCGCCGAACGTCGGGTCGGGCTCCCCCTCCCCGATCCAGCGGTACAGCCCGAATCCGGTCTTGCCAACCGGCTCGCCTGTGTCCTGGTCGACTTTATGGGCCTCGATGATGCGCTTGTGGTAGTTCGTGTTCAAGAACACGTAGGCCGGCTCGCCTGCGATCAGGCCCTCCTCGTCGACGGAGAATTCGTAAACCTCCGGGTCGAGGATGTAGTCATCGCCTGTCTTGGTTTCCTGGCAGTAGTAGGCGAGCCCGTCGCCGTGGGGGATGCGCTCGAGGACGAAGCTGCCGTCCTCGCCGGTCGTGGCCGTGGCATCGTACGCTATCTCGCCCGCCGCGTCCTCGGCCCACACGTGCCACTCCGAGCCTGCATAGTCGACAAGCTCGCCGTCGATCAGCTCGGCCTTCTTGAGCAATATGAACGTGGTGGGCGCGTCGGCCGTCTCGAGCACGGTACGCGTCACCTTTACCTCTTGGCCAGCGTATGAGAGCTCGACCATGTGCGTCTCGTGGTCGATGGCCCAGCCGTCGGGCGTGGCCGTCTCACGCACGTTGTAATCGCCCAGGTACAGCTCATCCGTCTCGGCCTTGCCGTCATCGCCCGTGGTGACGGTGGCCACCACGTCGCCGGAGCTCGCATGCACCGTGCCGTCGGGGGTCACGATGTCCGCGGCTGCCGTCACCTCGTAGACCGCGCCTGGCACGGCGCGCCCGTCGGCCTCGTCGGTTTTGACGATTTCGATGACGCCCTTCTGGGGCGCGTCCTCCACGACGGCCCCGGCCCGCGTCACCGCGACCTCCTGGCCGGCGTATGAGAGCGTTACATCGACGGGCTCGCCGTTGAGCAC
>NZ_CAUASN010000030.1 GCF_958431955.1 uncultured Adlercreutzia sp.
CGATGACGCGCTTCAGCGGATCCCAGTCGTTCCAAGAGCTGACGATCTTTGCCATGGTTCATTCCTTTCTTGAGCATGCCTTAACCATGCTCGCGACGATGAGGAATAGGATGAATCGGCAAAGCCAGAAAAGTGATCGGACCGTCTTTGCCGATGCCGATAATATAGCACCATTTTTGTTCACCTGCAACAAAAAACTTCCCAGTTTGGGAGATATTTTCTTGTTGACTCGTTGTGCATATGAATCAAATAAAAGAGCGCGTCTTCCACCCTCGCGGAAGACGCGCTTTTGCAGTCAAATTAGACTCATTATAGAGGGGGCTGCACCCTCGGCGCAACCCCCTATTTCGACCAATTTAGTTGGCGACGATGACCGTGCCCGTCTCGCCGCGCAGGCCGGCGGCCGCGCACTCGAGCGAGGTGATGAGCGCCTTGCCCTCGGGGAAGGCCTCGACGTACTCGATGCAGGCCTCCACCTTTGGCAGCATGGAGCCGGGGGCGAACTGGCCCTCCTTGATGTACTCCTCGGCCTGGGCCACGTCCATCTCGGAGATGGCCTCCTGCTCGGGCGTGTTGAAGTTGATGCAGACCTTCTCCACGGCGGTGAGGATCACGAGCATGTCGGCGCCGAGCTCTGCGGCCATGAGCGCGCTCGAGCGGTCCTTGTCGATGACGGCCGGGGTGCCCACGTAGCCGTTCTCGGTCTCGAACACCGGCACGCCGCCGCCGCCGGTGGACACGACGATGTAGCCGTCCTCAACGAGGTCGCGCACGGCGTCGAACTCGACGATGCGCTTGGGGATGGGGGAAGCAACCACCTGGCGCCAGCCGCGGCCGGCGTCCTCCTTCACGGTGATGCCCATGGCCTCGGCCTTGGCCTTGGCGGTCTCCTCGTCCATGAACGCGCCCACCGGCTTGGTGGGGTTCTGGAACGCCGGGTCGTTCTCGTCGACCACGGTCTGGGTCACGATGCAGGCGGTGGAGCGCTGGATGCCGCGCTCCTTCAGCTGGTTCAGGATGGCCTGGGACAGCTGGTAGCCGATGTAGCCCTGGCTCATGGCGCCGGCCTCGGGGAAGGGCATGTCGGGGGTCTTGTCGTCGTTGGCCGCGGCGTAGGCGAACGCGTTGTTGATCATGCCGACCTGGGGGCCGTTGCCGTGGGACACGACGACGTTGGTGCCCTCCTCGATCATGTCGACGATGTGCTTGGCGGTGTTCTGCACGAGCTCGAGCTGCTCCTGCGGGGTGTTGCCGAGGGCGTTGCCGCCCAGGGCGATGACGACGGTCTTGCCGTTGCCCTTTTCGTAAGCCATTTGCTTCACCTCAATCTTGTCGGTAACCGCCAGCCAGCCTTAAGTTGCATGTAAGAGAGGCGAGACCGCGGTCACGTGGGGTACGGGACATGCAACGGATTCGATTCTAAAATGACCCTGATGATCGGGTGCTTTCGCACCGATTCCGTTGGCAAAAAGTAAGAAGAGGGGGCAGGATTTCGGCCCGCCCCCTCTGCAAGAGCGATTTAGCCGCAAAGAGTGGCGTACATGACAGCCTTAATGGTGTGCATGCGGTTCTCAGCCTCGTCGAAGACCTTGGAGGCCTTGGACTCGAACACCACGTCCTCCACTTCCATCTCGGTCACGCCGAAGCGCTCGGCGATGTCGGCACCGATGGTGGTGTTGGTGTCGTGGAAGGCCGGCAGGCAGTGCAGGAAGATGGCGCCCTCGTTGGCCATGGCCATGACTTCCTTGGTCACGCGGAACTTCTCGAGGTGCTTGATGCGCTCGGCCCACACCTCGTCGGGCTCGCCCATGGACACCCACACGTCGGTGTAGATGACGTCGGCGCCGGTGCAGCCCTTCTCCACGTCGTCGGTCAGGGTCACGGTGCAGCCGTTCTCAGCCGCGATGGCCTCGCAGGTCTTCACGAGCTCGGCGTCGGGCATGTTCTCCTTCGGGCCGCAGGCCACGAAGTTCATGCCGAGCTTGGAGCACACGACCATGAGCGAGCGGGCCACGTTGTTGGCGGCGTCGCCCATGAACACGAGGGTCTTGCCCTTGATGTCGTAGTTGAAGTTCTCCTGCACGGTGAGGATGTCGGCGAGCATCTGGGTGGGATGCCACTCGGTGGTCAGGCCGTTCCACACGGGCACGCCGGCGTTGGCGGCCAGATCCTCCACGTCGGTCTGGGCGAAGCCGCGGAACTCGATGCCGTCGTAGAAGCGGCCGAGCACGCGGGCGGTGTCCTCGATGGACTCCTTCTTGCCCATCTGGGAGGAACCGGGATCGAGGTAGGTCACGCCCATGCCGAGGTCCATGGCGCCGACCTCGAAGGCGCAGCGGGTGCGCGTGGAGGTCTTCTGGAACAGCAGCACGATGTTCTTGCCCTCGAGGTAGCGGTGCGGGGTGCCGGTGCGCTTGAGGTCCTTGAAGTTCTTGGAGAGCTTCAGCAGGTACTCGATCTCCTCGGTGGAGAAGTCGAGCAGGCGGAGGAACGGACGACCGCTGAGATTGATAGGCATGTTTCGTTTCCTTTCCCTAGAAGGAGTGAAGGTTATATCGCGCGGGCCCCCGGAAAACCCGGGGACCCACGCGTCTTTTTCGACCCAGCGCTGGCTGGCTAGACTGGGCCGGAAAAGCCGTAACGGGTGCGCCGCGCGGGCGCAGATGCGTCGCCGTGGGGCCGACGCGGGGCGCGCGGTTGCGCGATGGGCCTACAGGGCCTCGCGCCAGGCCGGCATGGACATGCAGCGCGGGCCGCCGCGGCCGCGGGAGAGCTCGGCCGACGGCATGACCAGGCAGTTGATGCCGTTCTTGTACAGCACGTCGTTGGTGACGTTGTTGCGCTGGTACACGACGACGGTGCCGGGGCGGACGCAGAGCGTGTTGGAGCCGTCGTTCCACTGCTCGCGCTCGGCCGCGATGCGGTCGCCGCCGCCGCAGGGGATGAGCTGCACGGGACATCCGACGTACTCGGAGAGCACCTTCTCCAGATCCTCGTTGCGCTCGCGGATCTTGGTGCCGCCCTTGCCGTCCGGCGTGATCTCGAACACCGTGAGCGGGCCCATGATGCCGGGATGGATGGTGAACTTGTCGTAGTCGATCTGGGTGAACACCGTGTCCAGGTGCATGAAGGCGCGGGAGTTCGGGATGTTGAACGCCAGGATGGTGTCGATGGTGCTCGTCTCGTCGTTGAACACGTTGTGGGCGATGGCGTCGATGGCGTCGGGCTCGGTGCGCTGGGAGATGCCGATGGCCAGCACGTGCTCGTTGATGTTCAGGATGTCGCCGCCCTCGATGTGGAAGGTGTCGTTGCGATCATAGTAGGTCGGCGTGCCGGCGAAGTCCGGATGGTAGCGGAAGATGTAGTCGCCGTAGATGGTCTCGCGGTTGCGGGTGAGCGAGTACATGCGGTTGATGGACACGCCGTTGCCGATCATCGCGAACGGGTCGCGGGTGAAGTACAGGTTCGGCATGGGGGCGCACACGAGCTTGCAGCGGTCGGACACCATGTCCACCAGCAGATGCGTGTCAGAGGTGGGCAGCTCCTGGAGGTTGATGCCCGCCATGGTCTTCATGACCATGTCCTTGGTGCCGGCGTACTCGGCATTGATGTAGTCCTTGATGATGTTCTTGTAGATGTCGGTGCGGATGCCCGCCTCGAAGATCCACTGGTCGAGGAACTGCTCGCGCAGCTCGGGATTCGCGTCGATCACCTGGGTCATGAGGTCTTCCAGATAGACAACCTCCACGCCCTCGCCGCGCAGGATGTCGGCGAACGCGTCATGCTCGGCCTGGGCAACTTCCAAGAACGGGATGTCGTCGAACAAGAGCTCTTCCAGCGTATTCGGGGTGAGGTTCAAAAGCTCGTTCCCAGGACGGTGGAGGATAACCTTCTTGAGGTTCCCGATCTCGCTCTTGACGTTTACTCCTTGCATGTGACTCTCCAATCCGGCGCGTAGAAGCGCACCATCATAGTTGAGAAGCTGCGGGCGGCTGCCCCCAACCCATCGCGGTCGGCGCGGTGGATGCACCCAATGTCGCAGAAACGCCCGAGGAGAAAAGAGGTAAAGCGGTATTAGATGAGGGTATAACTTGTAATTATGCCCCTGCAGCGCCTTCTATACCTCGTTTAAACGCCCCTTAGAACATTTCCCCCTGCCCCAGGTCAAGTCATGAAACCCGAAGCAGAACGATCGGATAACTTCCCTTGCGCATCGTCGGCGCTTTCCGGCCCTGCGACCCTCGCGGTCGCGATCGGTTTTGCCGACGGGTTCAAAGTACCATCATTTTTGTTCACATGCAATAAAAAATTTCCAATCCCTTACTTATTCAATCAGAATCCACGATTGACGCCGTTCGAGGATCGAGACTTTGGATTGCGGACGCCACAGCAGGTGAAAGGTAGCTGCTGCCTAGTAAATTACCAGGTGAAATTTATTCTTGTATTGATATATAACAAAAACGCGCAAGGTTGTTGACAAAAACAGACTTTATGACAACAGGTTATTCAAATCGGGTATTTCTCGTATCGGCCTTCCCTTTTCCCAGCCCAGCATGAAAAAAGTTATAGTGCACGTGAACAATTTTAGGGAAGGGCGTATACTGCACAGCGAAGCGAACGCGATGAAAGGAAGCGTGATCGTCCGTGGAAAGCGCCATCGAACCTGCCGACCGAATCCTGGTAAGCAGCGCCGTCTTCACCGGCGCCCAAGATGCCCCGTGCCCCGGCGCGGTGGCCCTGCGCGGCGACCGCATCCTGTGGACGGGCCCCGCCGAGACGCTGCCCGACGGCCTGCGCGGACCTAAAACCGCCATGGAGGATTTTGGGGACGCGCTCATTATGCCGGGCTTCCACGACGCCCATATGCACGTGTTCCATTCCGCCCTGTACCTGTCGCCCCTCGCGGAGCGCTTCGTGGGCGACAACGAGGCCGACGCCGTGGCGCGTCTCGCTCCCCTCGCGGCGCGGCGGCCCGCCGGGTCGTGGCTGCTTACCCAGGGCTGGCGCGACTACCTGTGGAATCCGACCGGCATGCCGAGCCGCGCGTCGCTCGATACCGCCTACCCGGACCGGCCCGTGGCCATGTACTCGGGGGATGCCCACACGCTGTGGCTGAACTCCTGTGCCCTCGCGCGGCTCGGCATCACCGAAGAGTCGGTGCCCCCTGCCGGGGGCAGCTACGACAAGGACGACGAGGGGCGCCTCACCGGCATCGTGCGCGAGGCGGCGGCCATGGAGCTCATGCCGCGCATCGTGGACGAGTTCACCCGCGAGGAGCTGCTCGACGCCTATCGGTCGTTCACGGCCTACTGCAACGAGCATGGCATCACGGGCATCTGCGACGTGTCGCTCATGGCGATGCCGGGGCTCGACTTCGTGCGCGACGACCTGTATGCCGAGCTGGAAGCAGCCGGCGAGCTGACCGTGCGCGTATCGCTGTTCCCCACGCTTCTCGAAGACCGCGGGCGGCTGGCCGCGCTGCGGGAGCGCTGCCGCGGGCCCCTCGTGGCCGCCTGCGGGTTCAAGCAGTTCTTCGACGGCGTATCGAGCCAGCACACCGCGTGGGTGCACGAGCCCTACACCAACGCCCGCTTCGAGGGCGACTGCGGGCGTCCCACCGTGGACGCCGAGGTAATGGAGGCCCTCGTGGCGCCGGCCGCGGCCGAGGGATCGGCCGTGCGCATCCACGCCATCGGCGACGAGGCCATCCACTGCTGCATCGATATCTTCGAGCGGCACCCCGTGGCGAGCGCAGGAGCCCATCACACCATCGAGCACTTGGAGAACTTCCAGCCCGACGACATCGAGCGCCTGGCGCACGCCGGCATCGTGGCCAGCGTGCAGCCGCGCCACATCACCTTGGATCCGGGCGGCCCCGAGCGCGACCTGGGGCCTGAGCGCGTTCCCTATATGTGGCCCTTCCGCAGCCTGCTGGACGCCGGCGCTACCCTGGCCTTCGGCACCGACTCGCCCGTGACCGACATCGATCCTGTGGACGCGGTATACACCGCCGTCACCCGCCGCGATGCCGATACCCACGAGCCGCACGAAGGCTGGCTTCCCGAGGAGCGCATCACTCTGGCCGAGGCCCTGCGCGCCTACACGGCTGGCAGCGCCGTGGCCGCCCAGCGCGCCGACGAGCTGGGCACGCTAGAGGCGGGCAAGCTCGCCGACATCGTCGTGCTGGAGCCGAACCCCTTTACGCTGGCCCCCGAAGATCTGCAGCAGGCCCGGGTGCAGGCCACCTATGTCGGCGGCGAGAAAGTTTACGAGCGGCAGTCGGAAGAAGCGTAGCAGCCGGGGCGTGAAGCGGCGCGCCCTGGGACCTCTCCGCACCCCGAGCCGCAGGCGCTCCTATGCCTCCAGCGCCTTCGCCATGCCCCAGAGCTCTTCCATCTCCTCCATCGAGAGGTCTTCCACGCGACGCCCCTGGCCTGCGGCCGCGCCTTCCATGAAGGCCCAGCGCGTGCGGAACTTCCCACAGGTGGCGCGCAGGGCCTCCTCGGCGTGCACGCCCATCTTGCGAGCCACGTTCACCAGGCTGAACAGCACGTCCCCCATCTCCAGCTCCACCGCTGCCAGGGCGGCCGGGTCGGCGGCGCCGTCCACCTTGCCGTTGGGTGATTTGGGCGCGGCCGCGTAGGCGGCCTTCAGCTCGGCCACCTCCTCGTCCACCTTGGCCCACACATCATCCACCGTCTCCCACTCGAAGCCGGCCGAAGCCGCCTTGCGCGAGATCTTCTGGGCCTGCTTGAGCGCAGGGAAGCTCTTCGGCACGCCGTCGAGCAGGCCCGCCGGGGCCGCATCGGCGGCGGCATCGGCGGCCTCCTTCTCGGCCATCTTGATCTGATCCCACACGTCGAGCACCTCGTTGGCATCCCCCGCCGTCATTTCCCCGAACACGTGGGGGTGCCGCCGCACGATCTTCTCGTTCACCACTCGGCACACGTCATCGATGGTGAACTCGCCCTCATCGGCGGCGATCTGGGACTGCAGTACCACCTGGAGCAGCACGTCGCCCAGCTCTTCCAGCATATGGGGCGTATCATCGGCCTCGATGGCGTCTACCGCCTCGTAGGCCTCCTCCACCATGTTGCCCGCGATGCTTCGATGGGTCTGCTCCTTGTCCCACGGGCAGCCGTCCGGCGCCCGCAGCGCCTCGATAGTGGCTACGAACTCGTTGAAGCTCGGGTGGTCGACCGCCTCCACCTCCGCTACCAGCTTATCGGTCATGACATGTCCTTCCGTCGCACAGTGCCTGGTGTCTCGCCGTGGCATTATACTCCCGCCACGTGACGACGCGCCTCATCTTGGCCCCTCTTCCCCCGCTTCGCCGCCGCCCCCTTGGCTCCCCTTCGCCGTCCTGGCTCCTGCGCTACCCCAATCCCTTCGCCGCTCTGGCCCTTCCCTGTCCTGGCTCCCTTTCCCTACCCCCGCTTCCCGATTTCGGACGAAACTAACGCATATATCAGCGATTTCATCATCAAATCCCCATTTCGGAGCCAAAAAGCGGCCCAATTTGGGAAGAAACCGCGACTTTACCGAGAAAAGGGGTGTACAAGCGGGGCATTTCCATTATTATCATCTACGCCAAAAGCGCGGAACGGTTGCATTGCCCCCTGCAGTGTTGCCGTTCCTTGAGTGAATGCCCTGGTGAAAGCACCGGGGCACCGAGAAGAAAGAGAAGTGATATGCCCGCACCTACTATGACCCCCGAGCAGCGCGCCGCCGCCCTTGAGAAGGCCCGCATCGTCCGCGCCAAGCGCTCCGAGATCACGAACAAGCTCTCGATGGGTCTGACCACCCCGGCCGAGGTTCTCGACCAGGTTAGCGATCCGGTCATCGGCCGCATGAAGGTCAAGGCCTTCGTGAACGCCCTCCCCGGCTTCGGCAAGGTGAAGACCGAGAAGCTCATGGAGGAGCTGGGCATTCCGGCCGAGCGTCGTCTGCAGGGTCTGGGTTCCAACCAGATGCAGGCTCTGAAGGCCGCCCTCGCCTAAGCTTTAGCTCTGGCAGATCTTCCAGTGCCCGTCTTTCAGAGACGGGCACTTTTGTTTTCGCCGTCTTCCAAGGCGATCGTCGCTGCGATCTGATACTCTTTGAGCGGTTTTTGGCTTAGAAAACACGTTTTTGTGACGCGCAGGGCCGAAATGAGAGGGTGACGCGCGAGCAGTCGCCGCGTTTTCCCAGGTGAAGCTTTGCCGGGTGGGACTTATCGGCCGCCCTGCGTAACAAAACCGTGTTTTCTAAGCCAAAAGAAGGAATTTTTCGAAAGGTGCACCATGCCCCTTATATATGTAGACTCGCTCGACGATGCGCGGCTCGATGCCTACGCACGGCTCACCGAGGCGCAGCTGCGCAGCAAGCTGGAGCCGGAGCGCGCGCTGTTCATCGCAGAGTCCGAGAAGGTGATCGAACGGGCCTTCGCAGGCGGCATGGAGCCCTTATCCCTACTCATGGAGGAGAAGTGGCTTGACGCCATGATGCCACTCATCGAGCGCATGGAGGCTCGCGCGCCCGGGCTTCCCGTCTTCGTCGCGCCCCACAACGAGCTGGAGAAGCTGACCGGCTTCGAGCTCACGCGCGGTGCTTTGGGGGCCTTCCGCCGCCCCGTCTTGCCGAGCGTGACCGACGTGCTCGCCGATGCGCGGCTCGTCGCCGTGTTGGAGGACATCACGAACCACACCAACGTCGGGGCCATCTTCCGCAGCGCCGCCGCCCTCGGCGTCGATGCGGTGCTCGCAAGCCCCGCCTGCTACGACCCGCTGTACCGCCGCGCCGTGCGCGTGTCCATGGGCACGGTCTTCCAGGTGCCGTGGACCCGCATCGGCGATGCGGACACGCCCAATCGCCCCGGCGAGGGCGCCTGGAGCGAGGCGGGCATCGCCGATCTGCACGCCCACGGCTTCACCTGCGCCGCCATGGCGCTTTCGGACGACTCGGTCACCCCCGATGAGCTGAACGAGCTCTTGGCCCAGCGTGCGGCCGACACCGGTAAGCCCGCGAAGCTGGCGCTGCTGTTCGGCACCGAGGGCGACGGCCTGGCCCCCGCCACCATCGCCCGCTGCGATTGCACCGTGCGCATCCCCATGGCCCACGGGGTGGACTCCCTGAACGTGGCCGCCTCCAGCGCCGTGGCCTTCTATGCCTTTCGGCAGCTGAACCAACTAGAAAGGGGGCCGCAATGAGGCCCTCTGACTCCGATCTTGCAATCCCCTCCCAGGATGGCCAGAAAGCGGGAGGTGTCGCGACCATGCAAGGCGAGGC
The DNA here is from genome assembly GCF_958431955.1 of uncultured Adlercreutzia sp. Lineage (GTDB taxonomy): Bacteria > Actinomycetota > Coriobacteriia > Coriobacteriales > Eggerthellaceae > Adlercreutzia. The sequence goes on from NZ_CAUASN010000030.1 coordinate 9,268, forward strand.
GGCCGGTAGAGGCGGCGCGGATCGAGCGAGCCCGCGGAAAGCGCCGCACGGCCTCGCGGCGGCAACCTGGATCGTGCGCATCTGCTTCGCCTTCGTGTTCGTCGTGAACGTGCAGTGCGCTCTCGGGTTCGTGTTCACGTCCGAAGCCTATATGGGTGCCTACGAGCTTGCGGGCGTGCCGGGCCGCGTGGGCGTACAGGGCATCGGCGTCGCCTTCCTCATGTGGAACTGCACCTATCCGCTTGTCATCTGGCAGCCGCGACGGCACAAGACGCTGGCAGGCGTGGTGCTGGCCCAGCAAATCGTGGGCCTCGTAGGCGAGTCACTCATACGCGTCACGCTACCCGCCGGCCACGATCTGCTCGCCAGCAGCATCGACCTGTTCATTACCTTCGATGCCGTGGGCCTCGTCCTTATGGGCGCCTCCTTCGCCGCGTTGCTCCTTACCAGCAAGTGCGCCAGGAAGCGAAGCGGCCGCCCCTAAAGGACGGCCGCGGCGCTCCTTGTGGGAATATCCCAGGCTGAAGTCGTCCCAGCTACTTCATCAGCTCAGCGACTGCCTGGGCGAAGGCGAGCGGGTTGTCGGGCATGATGCCCTCCACGAGCAGCGCCTGGTCGAACAGCAGGCCCGCGTAGGTACGCACCTTGTCGTCGTCTCCGGCCTCGTGGGCCGCCTGCAAGGTGGCGAACACCGGGTGCTTCGCGTTCACTTCCAGCACGAGGTGCAGATCGGGCAGCTCCTCGGCACCGGGCTGGCTCTTCAGCACCTGCACCATGGCGAGCGACACGCCGCCCTCGCTCGTGACCACCGCGGGCGCATCGGTGAGCCGCGTGGACACCACCACGCGCTCCACCTTGCCGGCAAGCCCCTCGCGCATCACGTCGAAGAGCTCGGCGTTGCTCTCAGTGGCCTCCTCGGCCTCCTTCTTCTCCTCCTCGGTCGTCAGGCCCAAGTCCTCGGCGCCCACGTTCTTGATGAAGTAGGGCTGCTTGGCCTCCTCGTCGCCGTCCACCGCATGCTCCCCGTAGGTGCCCATGGCCATCATGCAGAACTCGTCCACATCGGCATCGCACAGCAGCACGTCGTAGCCCTTGGCGAGCACCGTGGTCACGAGCGGCATGGCAGCCAAGCGCTCGATGGAGTCGCCCGCGGCGTAGAAGATGGCATCGGCATCGGCGGGGGCGTCGGCCAGGTACTCGTCGAGCGTGATCATCTTCTGCTGCTTGGCGGAGTAGAACAAAAGCAGGTCGGCCAGGGTGCCCTTCGCCATGCCGTAGCTCTGGTAGATGCCGAACTTCAACGTGCGGCCAAACTGCTCGAAGAACTTCCCGTAAGCCTCGCGGTCGTCATCGCGCATGTTCGCCAGGTCGGCCTTGATTTTCTTCTCCAGGCGACGGGCGATGGCGCGCAGCTGGCCGTTGTGCTGCAGCGTCTCGCGGGAGATGTTCAGCGTGAGGTCGGAGGAATCAACCACGCCGCGCACGAAGCCGAAGTAGTCGGGCAGCAGCTCCTCGCACTTGTCCATGATGAGCACGTTGGCCGAGTACAGCGCCAGCCCGCGCTTGTAGTCCTTCGAGTACATGTCCCAAGGCGCGCGGGCGGGCACGAACATGAGCGCGTCGTAGTTGAGCGAGCCCTCCGCGTGCACCGAGATGGTGCGGGCCGGGTCCTCGAAGTCGTGGAAGTCGGTCTTGTAGAACTCGTTGTACTCCTCCTGGGAGACCTCGGACTTCTTGCGCTTCCAGATGGGGATCATGGAGTTGATGGTCTCTACCTCGGTGTAGCTCTCCCACGTCGGCTGAGCATCGTCGCCCTCGGCACCCTCGGGCGCCTCCACCTTGCGGCTCTTCGTCACCTCCATCTGGATGGGGTAGCGCACGTAGTTGCTGTAGCGCTTGATGAGCCCGCGCAGGCCGTGCTCGGTGGCGAAGGTGTCAAAGGATTCCTCGTCGGTGTTGTCCTTCAAATACACGATGACGTCGGTGCCGTGCTCGGCACGCTCGGCCGGCTTGATGTCGTAGCCGTCGATACCGTTGGACTCCCAGGCCCAGGCCTCGTCAGACCCGATGGCGCGGGAGACGACGCGAACCTTCTTGCCCACCATGAAGGCGGAGTAGAAGCCCACGCCGAACTGGCCGATGATGTCCACGTCGGTGAGGTCGTCGAGGCCCTTCGCCTCGCCGGGCTCGGAGTCGGCGGCAGCTTCCGCCTGGGCTGCCTTGAACTCGAAGGAGTCGGAGTGCGCGATGGTGCCGAGGTTGCGGTCCAGTTCGTCCTTGGTCATGCCGATGCCGTTGTCGGACACGGTGACCGTGCGGGCCTCGGCGTCGAAGCTGACCGTGATGGCCAAATCGTCCCGCGCCACGGCCACGTTCGGATCGGTGAGGCTGCGGAAGTACAGCTTGTCCACGGCGTCCGAGGCGTTGGAGATGAGCTCGCGCAGGAATATCTCGCGGTTGGTGTAGATGGAGTTGATCATGAGGTCGAGCAGCTTCTTGCTCTCAGTCTTGAACTTTCTCATAGGTTTTCAGTCCTTCTTTCCTACGGGTGGGAGCGCATACCGCCTCAGTGTAGGCCGCGCGCAGGCAAGGTCTCGCGGTTGCTCGGGCGCTGAAAGGCAGTCGTTGACCTGCGGCGACATCCACGTTAGCAGTCTCCCATTGCGAGTGCTAATAGCACATTGTATGCAGAAGGAAACCTAAGTCAACCCCTATCAAGTTTTCCCTATGTTTGGAAAAAGCTCCTCACGGCCAAATCGACAGGATAGCGAACCAGGCAAACGGGGAAACGCGCTGCCTACACCGCCGCCTCGTCCCGCATACGGAGATAGGCGAGCATGTCAGCGGCATCGAACGCGGCGGCCGGGGCCTTCCCGCGCAGCACCTCGTCGCCCGTCACGAAGAAATCGGCCTTAGAGATTTCCAGAGCGGCCAGCATCAAATCGTCCTCGAAGTCGCCATGAAGGTCTTCGTAGTGGGACGCCAGCCACACCTGCGGCTCCCCCACCGGCACCGCCACCGCATTCTGGGCCATGTTGCGCACGCAGCCCCAGGCCACCGACCGGGCTGTCAGCGCATCTGCCTGGGAGAGGCCGCCCTTTTCCTCTCGCGCCAGACGCTTCACTTCGCTGCAAATGATATAGAAGGTATCCTTCGCCGACACAGACGCATAGGCCCGTGTCATGTTCGCGGCCTCGGCAAAATCCATGAGGGCTTTCACCACCTCGTGACCCGGGCGGTACTCCAAGTACAGATCGAGCCAGATATTGGTGTCCAGCAGCAGCACGGGATTCCCGTCGCTCACATCAAGCCCCTCGCCCGCATGCGCTCCATCATCGCCTCGTGGTAGAGTTCCTTGTCGGAAAGACCCGACGGCGCACACCGCTTGATGTCGATGCCCATGCTCGCCAGCCCCTCCGACACGATGCGAGCGGCCTCCTCGGCCTTCGACATGCCGGATCGCACCGGCGCCTCTTCCAGAAGCCGACGCATCTCCCTCAGCTTGCGCGGATTGCGGCGATTCCGCGCCGCGTAGGCCCACACCTCCCGAGCCGCCTGAGACGGCGTCCATCCGATGCTCTCGAACGCCTCGTTGCCCGCGATGCGAACATCGTCGTCAATCCGCACATTCATCTGACCAGTCGGCATGGCAACCTCCTCGCAAGTTGTTTCGAGAAAGTATATCATAGCTACCACTTGCTATACATTGCGAATGGGAGACCGACGAAAGGGACACCTCGAAGAGAGATCCTCGCCGATCGCCTTGCAGATGGCCCTTGTCTGCGGGAAAGCCGCTGCGGCGGCCACCCGGCCGGTCTTTGCTACCTCTCGTGGTCGAGAAGTTCCTGGAGCTCCTGGCGGGAGTGGACGTCGGTCTTCACGTAGATGTGGCGGATGTGGGACTTCGCCGTATTGAAGGAGATGGTGAGGCTCTGGGCGATGTACTCAATAGAGCGGCCACGCACGAGCAGGTCGAACACGTCGCGCTCGCGCGGAGAGAGCCCGTAGCGCTCTGCCACCGCGTCGCAGCGCAGCTGATAGCGGCCGGGCCGGCGCGGCGCGCCGACACCTTCCCCCTGCTCCTCCCCCACGGCACGATCGCATCCGTCCGAAGATGCACCATCGGAGCCGCCGCGTGCATAGCCGTAAGAATCCCGAGCATCGTCGCGGCCCGTCTCGGGCCCCTCGGAGGCATCGGCCGGATCTTCGACCGTGTCGCTTTCGGAAGCGAGCGCGTCCACCCCCACATGCGCGAACCCTCGTCCAGCGCCGGCCGGAACGTCCCCGCCCTCGCCGCGGACTCCGCCGACACGCAGGGCATCTCCGATGAGCCGGTCATTCAGCACGAGCATCGACACCACGAGCAGGGCGAACACCATAGCCACCGAGATAACCTCCAACGACAGACTGCCATCGCCCTGGCTGCGCACGATTTCCAAACCGCCCATCCAGCCGAACGTCGTGCCGAGCGCCGAGGCCCCGCGGCCGAGGCCGAACACCAAAACGGGGGATAAGCCCGACGAGTAGCCCACATAGGCGAGCAGGCACCAGATGACGAGCACGAAGCAGTTGTAGGCCACCGTGATGAACTGGCTGCCGAATCCGGTGCCGCCCAGCAGGGGCGTGACGAGAATGCCGGCGGCCACGGCGATGATAATGGGGTAGTACAGGCGGCTCACGTCGAATTGACGCCGCATAAGGCCCACTATGGCGAACAGGACCGAGGCGACCATGCCCGTGCTGAAGATGACAAGCGAGCCCTCGTCGTTGAGGGCGGCGATGGAGGAGTGAGGCACCGCGAAACCGCGGGAGACGCCCACGACAACGGAAAACACCGCCACCGCTATGAGCAGGCGAACGAAAAAGCCCCTGAGGACCTTCGCTCCCTCGGGGCGCATCGCAGACCCGATGCCCGCATACTCGGGATTCGTCAGCGTGGACAGCACGGCGAGCGCCGGGAGCGCGGCCGCAAACCCCACCCCCACCGGATCGGGCAGCCCCACGGCGACGAAGTAGATCATCATGGCGAACACGAAGGAAGCGGCCGTGTACATGGTCGCCTCGCGGGCCGGCACCTTCGCGTAGATCACGCCGAACCGCATCACGATCGCCGACGTGCCGATACCGGTCAGCACCGCGCTGGCGATGAGAAGGGGATTGCCCTCGACGCCCATGCTCGACGAGATATACGTGCCCACCGTGGCCAGCCCCACTACCACGGCGATGGCGCCCAAGGCTCCGTTGCTCGCCACCACCCTGCGGGCGGCGCCGCGAGCGAGAGCCAACGCGATGAGAGACAAGCCCAGGGCCAGCGTGGACACCAGATAGGTGAGCGACAAGGTGTCGGGCGGCAAATCGTAAGCCGCCGCAGGGGATACGAGCACATCGCTGTTGTAGGAGACCCAAATCCAAGCATAGTAGAAGCCGAAGCCCACGAGCTTGAAGGCAGGCCATTGCTCCTCGACGGCCATGCCGAGGCGCGTCGGCGCGAGCTCGCCGCTCGAGGCGAATGCCTCCTGATTATCGCTGAACCGCTTGAACATCCGTCCCCTCAACGAACGGCGGCGGGCAGCGCGCCCGGCCGCAACCGTGCTTGCGTGGGCGGCTCCTGCGCGCCCCTCCCACGACTCCCATTGTATACCCTCGACGACGGCCACAACCCCTCCCCTTCTCGTTTTTCGGGACGATCCGAAAGCAGACCACCCCTTTCGGCTCTTCCCCTCCGCTGGAATACGCGCGGGGCGATCGCGTCCCGCTCGTCGCCATCACCCTAGACCACAGTTGCAGGCTCCTCGTCTTCCGGAAGGCGCGCCTCCGCGATCGCGGGAGAAGCGGCCGACACTTCTTCTGGCGACGGCACCCTCTTGGGCGCCAGGAAGGGGAAGCTGATGGCGTGGGCCGGGCAGGCGTCCTTGCACTCGCCGCACTTGGTGCACTCGGCCAGGGAAACCGACTCGGCCGGATGGTGCAGATCGATTCCCTCGGGACACACCTCGACGCAACGCGAGCAAGACCCGCCGGCACACTGCAGGCACGAGTCTGCGGCCACAGTCGGCCTGAAGGTGCGATTCAGCCGCGCAATGAGGCCGAGCAGGGCCCCAAGGGGGCAGAAGCGATGGCACCACTTGCGCAGCAGCACCACCTCCAGCACCAAGATGAGCGGGAACACGAGAAGCGACAGCGTCACCTCGCTGAACTGGAACACACGCCACAGGGCGATGAAGGTGGCCACGGTAAGCCCCACCGGGCAGATAAGGCAGAACACTGGGAACCCGAAGGCGGCCGTCGTGAGCACGGTGGCACCGAGCACCCAGTTGCGGGAATCGTTTACGCCATCGCGCTCCGCCGGCCCGGGCTTATCGCCCGGTTTCTCCCTCACGCCGAAGATCCGACGCACCAGCGGCACCGGGCAGCCCCAGGCGCAGAACGCGCGGCCCACCAGGGCCACGAGGGCAACCACGAGCACAAGGCCGATGAGAAGAGGCGGCACGACGGTCTTGGAGGCAATGGCCGCCTCGATACCGCCCAAAGGACAGATAGCCGCGATGTTGGCAATACCCCAAGCTGAGGGCGTCCCCGTGCCCGTGTGCACGGCAAGGCCCACGCCCACGAGCCCGAGCACGCCGACGGCTGCCAGGGCCCTTTTCGTCGAGAGCTTCACGGCTACACCCCCATCTCGCCACCGTCGTCCACCACCGTGCGGCCCAAAGACGCGGCCGCCTTCGGCGGGATCACCACAATGCCCCGGCGCGTGCCCCCGGCAAACGTGCCGTAAACCAGCGCAGTGCATTCGAACTCGCATTGACCGCAGCCGTTGCAGAGCGCCCCGTCCACCACGGGATGACCGTCTGCGAAGGTGAGGGCTCCGAAAGCGCAGGAGTCCTCGCATACGTTGCAGCCCTGAAACCACGACAGGCAGCGGTCCTTCTGCACCACGGCCACGCCCAGCTTCTCATGTTCCTCGTCGAAGGGGCACAGGGCGCCGGTGGGGCAGACCTCGATGCACCGATCGCAGAAATCGCAGTAGCCCTTGTGGAAATCGAGCACCGGCGTGCGGGCCCGCAGAAAGCCGTCGCCCACCGAAGCTACGGCGATGGCTTCCGTGGGGCAGGCGCTGCGGCAGCGGTCGCACTTCAGGCAGGCCGCCGCCAGGCCCTGCTCGTCCTGACCGCCCGGGGGCCGCAGGAGCTCCCCCTCGCCGGCGAAGGCCACGCCGACCCCGCCGACGCCGGCGCACGCGGCGCAGGCGGCGGCCAGGCCGATGAAGCTGCGGCGGCTCAGAGCGCTCATGACGGGGCCCCGTCATCGGACGCCCACACCGGGCGCACCTCCCCCACCGCGTCGCCCAGGCCCAAAAGCTCGGCGGCCTCCGCGAAGAACGCGCCCTCGGATTCCGCGTAGCCGCGGGTCATGGTGGCCACGGCGCGATAGAAGTCCGTCTGGGCGAACTCGTCGACGGCATCGCAGAGCGCCGGCAGCCAGTTGGCCTGATGGTGCACGAAGAAGCTGCGCCCCAGGTCGACGGCCTCGGTCAGGGCCTCCGCATCGCCGGCGTCGATGGCGGCATTCGCCCGATCCGCCAGCTCGGCGACGAACTGCAGCTCGAAGCCGAGATGGTCTTCGGGCGTGGTATTGTCGGCGGGAAGATCGAGGCCGCCACGGCGGTAGTAGCTCACGGCTCCGTCACGGGCGTCCTGCATGAGGATGCGCTCCTCGCTGGTGAACACCGACTCGTAGGGCGGCGCGAGAATGCGGTCGTAGCTGCCGGCGCCGAGGAACACCCGCGCGTAGTCGACGGCCAGCTCCTGGCGCGTGCCGCCGTGGCGATGGCGCAGGTACTCGCGGATGGCAGCGAGCCCCTCGTCGATGGTCGACCCATCGCCGGCCGGCTCTACGGCGGCGAAGGCCTCGATCTGGTCGTCGGTCAGCTCGTAGAGGAACAGGCTGGCGAGGAAGCGGGCGAAGGCGGCCCGGGCGTCGTTGGCCGCGCGCATCTCGCGTACTTCGGAGCGTTCGCAAAGCGGGATCGTCATCTCTTCCATAGGGCAACTCCTCTTGAAACCTCTCGGGCCGCCCGGCCGTAGGGAGGGGGAATGCGGCCGGGCGGCGGAATACGGTGAAACTAGATGCCCACGCCGAAAAGCGACATGAGCGCGACCGATGCCGTCCACATGAGCACGCGGTAGGCAACCGATCCGATGAGCGCGCCGGCGGCGGCTACAATGGCCAGGGGCAAAGCGCCCTCGGCCTTCTTCAGGCCCGCAGCAGAGCAGGCCAGCGGGGCCACACCGCCGCAGACCACGACGCCCACCCAGAACAGCACCGAGGCGTCACCGGCCATGACCCCGGAAACCGCACCGTAGGCCAAAGCCGTCACCAAGGCCGCAACGGAGCCGACGAGGGTCTCGATAGCGGCGAAGGAAAGGGCCGAGGCCTCCTCGCCGCGCACAGCGCAGAGCACGTACCACAGGGCGGTGCCGGAAGCCATGGCGGTGCCGAGGTAGCCCAAGGGCAGCGCCACGGTGTTCCAGGCCAGCTGCGAGGACATCATGTAGCTCGAACCGCAGGAGAAGCTGAAGATGGCAGCCATGGCCACAGCCGCGACACCGAGGGCCTTGAGCGCCCCGGCCGAGGCCTCGCGCTTGTACAGCACGAAGAGCACCGCGGCCACCACCACGTCGATGCCGAGGAGCAGGGCCTCCAGGAAGATGCCCGGAGCCGGATGGGCCAGCACGGCCATGATGCGATCGACGTGGGACAGATGCGTCGCCGAGGCGATGCCTCCCACAATAATGAGCGCGATGCCGCAGACGATAGCCGGAGCGACGGTCTTTCTGGCCAGGCCGCGGAAGGCGTCAAGGCCGGCGCAGGCGACAAGCCACGCCCCCGCCCCGGAAAGGGCGGTGAACAGTACGAGGGACCATTGAATTTCCATGGGTGCTCCTAACTTACTCGGCCACGGGATAGGCGGCCGTGTGCGGGTGGTCCTTGGGCTCCACGCGCTCCTGCCACTGCCCGATCATGCTGGTCATGATGTAGCGGGTCGCTGGGGCGTTGCCCACGTCCTGCAGCGTGTGGATGTCGGCCGCGTCGTATTTCGCCAGCTCCTTGGACACGTCGGAGCCCGGATCGTCCAAATCGCCGTAGAAGCGAGCGCCGGCCGCGCAACTCTTCACGCAGGCGGGAAGCTTATCCTGGGAAGTGAGGTGCCCGCACAAGGTGCACTTCTCGGCGCACTTCTCGGCCACATTCCACGAGCGCACTCCGTAGGGGCAGGCCATCATGCAGTACTTGCAGCCAATGCACTTCTCCTTGTCCACCAGCACGACGCCGTTCTCGTCGCGGTAGCTGGCGCCGGTGGGGCACACCGACACGCAGGGGGCGTTCTCGCACTGCTGGCACATGGTGGGCAGGGCATAGCGGGTCATATCGGGGTACTCCCCCACCGGCCCCACGGTGAACACCTTCGACCAGCGCTCGCCCAGGGCCACGCCGTTTTCCATCTTGCAGGCCACTTCGCACCCGAAGCATCCGGTGCAGCGGTCCAGGTTCACAACAATACAATTACGCGCCATAGTCGAACACATCCTCCGTCGCATCGCTGGGGGCGGGCATCCAGGGCTGGAACTGCTCGGGCTTCACCCACACGCTGTCCAAGATCTCATCGTCGCTGGGGCTGACCTTCACCTGGAAGCCGCGCAGGGTATAGGTGCCGTACTCGGGGTTGTAAGGCGGGTCGTTCTTGGTGAGCACGTTGATGTTCATCACCTTGTAGGCCTGGGCCGGATCGTCGGAATCCAGAAGCTCGGGGGCCCAGAAGCGCTCCTGGTACACGACGCCCTTGGCAATGGCCGTGGTCACATGGGCCTTGCCGTGGGTCTTGCCGCGGCGGCTCTCGATGTTCACCCACTGGCCGTCGGCGATGCCGTACTTCTCGGCATCCTCGGGGTGGATTCACATCTCGGGCACCGGATATATCTCGCGCAGGTAGGGAATGTTGCGCAGGGTGCCGTGGTGGTACATCGGCAGACGCCCCTCGGTGAGCACCAGCGGGTACTCGGTATCGGTCAGGGGCGACTCGGCCGGCTCCTGGTAGTAGCACAGAGGCTCGTAGTCGGCGCTCGCCGGGGGCAGCACGAGGGGCTTCTCCTCGGCGCACTGCGACCAGGGGGCACCGGTGCGGCCCAGGATGATGTTGGACTCGCAGTACACCTCAAGCTTCTTGGAGGGAGTGCCGAAGCCCTTGGGCTTGCCGGGGTTCTCCTCGTCATCGGCCAGGTAGGTCTGGTAGGTGCGGTACTCCTCGGGCTTGGCCCACTCGATGACGCCCTGCTCGCAGGCCTCCTCCCAGCTCATTTCCAGCTTGTTCAGATGCTGCAGCTGCTTCTCGTACTCGTTCTTGTAGAACGGCGTGGTCATGCAGGCCTCCTCGTCGAAGGCCTTGGGGCAGTGCTCGTTGCCCAGCTCGGCGCACTTCTGCACGATCTGTGTCCAGATGATGCCCTCCTCCACGGTCTCGAACAGATGGGTGACCGCCTGGCGCATGACGATGGTGTTCAGCTGCGGAATGGTGAGGTTCGTCTCAAGCCACTCGGTGGTGGGCAGCAGCAGGTCGGCGCAGAGCACCGAGAACGCCGTGGGGTACATAAAGCACTGCACCACGTAGTCGAGGTTCGGCACGATCTCGTCGAGGCACGACGAGTTGCCGAGCACCACGTGCTTGTTGCCGCTTCTCTCGATCCACATGTGGATCTGATAGGGGTCGCCGTCCTTCATGGCCTTGAACACCGAGGGAATGTGCGCCATGTCCCAGCACAGGATGCCCTTGTGCTCGATGGTGCCGCAGCGCTTCATCACCTTCTCCTTGGAGAGCAGGCGCGGCGTGTTGCCCAGCTGATCCTTGCAGGGAGCCGGGGCGAATTTCTGGAGCATGGTGCCGGGCTTCTCCACGTTGCCCATGAGGAACTCGAGGTTGAGGGCGCCCAGCGCGCACTGCTGGGACTGCACGTACTGGTCGATGCACACGCCCTGCATGATGCCGGACTGGCCGTTCGGGTCGGTGTAGATCTCCAGCGCGCGCTCGATCTGGCCGGCGTCGAGCCAGCAGATCTCGGCCCCCTTCTCGAGCGTCCACTCCTCGCAGGACTCCTTCAAGAGCTGGCCGCCCGTGGAGCACTGCATGCCGTTCACCTCGTAGGTGCCGAACAGGGCAGGCTTCAGCCCCTCGTTCATAGGGAACTCCACCACCACCGGCTGGTTCTTCTCCGCATCCCACACGACGTAGTCGGCGTCGGTGCCGGGAAGCCCGGCCTCGGTGGCCTTCAGCGTCAGGCGCGTCTCGGGATTGACGAGATAGGGCATGTTCGTCCAGGTGCGGCAGAACTCCTCGTCGTACTTCTCGTTCTCCAGAATCCAGCGCGTCCAGGTGAGCAGCAGGGCGGCATCGGTGCCCGGACGGATGGGCAGCCACACCTCGGCCTTGGCGGCATCCAGGGTGTAGCGCGGGTCGATGACCACGGTACGCAGGCCCTCCGGACGGTTGCGCAGCTCAGCCAGCGCGCGGCCGCCCGTGGCCACCGAGGAGTTGGACGGATCGGTGCCCCACAGCACCAGTGAGGTCACGGGGCTGTCGGTGTAGTAGTAGTCCCAGCCGTTGGAGTCGGAGAATGACAGGTTGTTGGGCTTGCCGGCGCCGTAGGCTAGAAGCGAGGCGCCCATGCGGGGCAGGTAGCACTGCGAGCAGCCCGGCTCCCACACATTCGGGGTGTTGATGGCCTCGCCGAAACGCTTCACATTCGAGAAGTGCGGGTTTCCGCCGCCGCCCGTGGACACGGAGATGGCCTCGGAGCCGTACTTGTCGGACACCTCGTTGATCTTGGTGGCCACCTCGGTGAGGGCCTCTTCCCAGGAGATGCGCTCCCACTGGTTGGTACCGCGCTCGCCCACACGGCGCATGGGGTACTTGTTGCGGTTGGGATGGTACAGCGCCTGAATGCCCGCCAGACCCTTGGCGCAGACGCCACCCTGGGACATGGGGCTTTCGGGATTACCCTCGATCTTCACCACGCGGCCGTCGCGCACATGGGCGAGCACGGCGCAGCTGGCAATGCAGGCGCGGCACGAGGTTTTGACGATCTTCACCTCGCCCGCCTCGTCGGCGTGGGCCGGATCAACCGCCGTCAGGCTGTCGGCAGCGCTGATGCCCAGTGCCGCCACTGCGCCCATGGCCGCCGATGATTTCAAGAATCCTCGACGCGTAAGCGTAGCTTGGCTCATAAGCCTCCTCCTTCTACTCTCTTCTCTTTCGATCTATGTCCCAGGAACGGGCGTGGCCTAGGCGAGCAGCGCCTGCATGCGGCGCCCCTCCTCGGTCGTGCGCCATGCGCCGTCCCATGAGATACCGTCAACGGTCTCCAACTTGGAGATGAAATAGCCCGGGTAGATCTGTTTGGGGAACGCGAGGGCAGGATGGCCCGCCAAGGCGTCCTCGATAGCCGCCTTGGAGGCGCCGTTCTCGCAGAGGGCGAGCACGCGCCGATAGGCGTCGCCATAGCCGTCCGGCTCGACGGCCAGAAGCTCGCCGAAGCGCTTCGTGGGCTCGAATTCGTCCAAGGCCGCACGCCCCAGATCGGTGATGCACAGCAGGTAGTCCGTGGGCTGATCGGGGAGATCGGGGAGATCGGCGAGATCGGCATGAGCCTCGGCCACCTCGGCCTCGGCTGCCGGGACCGCATCGGGTTCGGCGACCGCCTCGACCATCGCAGCATCGTCCTCGGACACCGGAATGGATTCCACCGCCCCGCACTTCAGCAAGATGGCATAGAGCGCATGGGGGTTCTGCATGGTAAGGGCCATGGCACGCGAGCCCTCCATGGCCGCCTCGGCTTCGCGGAAGGGACGCGGCTCGGGCACTTCGCGCAAGCAGCCGAGCAGGGCGAGCGTGTTCGCGCGATTCGCCGTGATGGCGGCGCGCACCTCCTCGTAGGTATGAGCGGTCTTTCCGGAAGCCTCGACCGGCCGAGCCGGGTCGGCGGCAGAAGCCGCGGCAGCTTGGGCCTGCGCCTCGTTCCTCGTAGCAGTGTCGTTCATGAATCTCTCCTCGCCTCTCGTGCGTTGCCAGCACTTTACCGAGAAGCGAGCAGGCTTTGAAACGTCCGCTATTGATGAAAACAGGGGAATCCGTTGGTGATAAATCAGCAGATCGGGCCATCACCCATGGTTGGTGATGGCCCGATAAAACACCTGATCGCGGTCAGGTTTCGCTCGACTTTCGCCGCATCCCCGATCAGCTTTCGCCGCATAGGGAAGGAGGCTTGGAAAGGGCAGCGCCTCCCTAGAGCGGAACCTCGCCGTAGTCGAGGCCGTGCTCTTCGCGCATAACCCGGGCCCATGCATCGGGCGAGAGCGCCGGAACGGCGGATCGGGAGAACCCCTTGGCATCGCGGGTGATGAGGTAGTCGGCACCCGTCTTCTCGGCGGCAAGCGCGATCAGGCAGTCCTCGAGGTCGTCCCAGCCAAGATGGGCTGCCCGTTCGAGGGCGGCCCCCGTCAGATCGACAGGCGCTATCACCGTGAGCGTCTTCGCAATGGCAGTCTGCAACCGCGCCGGTTCGACGTAACGGCTCAGGACGTAGAAGGCATCGACGAAGGACTGGGCAGGAGCCCACAGTCGCGCGTCGCCGAAAAACCCCGCGATGACCACTTTCTGAGCAGCGGGAAAGAACGGCTCCTTGCGGCCCAGGTAGTCGATGAGAACGTTGGTATCAAGCAAGAGATTCATAGCGCTCCCGCTTTCCGCCCCTCAGGATCGCCCGGTAGTCGCCATCGGGCGCATCGCCTCCCCAGTCGACGTCGATCGTCGAGACCGCCAGGAACGCGTCGAGCTCCTCCCAGCTCGGCCGCGGAGGAGCGGCGGCAGCCGGCAGCTCGCGCTTTTCGAGAAGGTAATCGAAGGCGCTGTTGATAAGATCCGACGTATTCGCCCCCAAGGAGGCGAGCACACCCCTCGAAGCGTCCCTCTTCGCCTGCGGCACCCGCGCGCTTACCAGTACGTTCTCGGCCATCGCAACCTCCTATCTAGATTGTTATACGTATAACACACCTAACCGGGGCCGTCAAGAAGAACGGGCCCGCAGCGCATGTGCGCTACGGGCCCGAAAGCTCCGGAGGAAATCTCGACGCCCTACTTCTCCAGAAGCTCGATGGCCTCGGCGAGGGAGGTCATGATGTTGCGGCGCGAGAGGGCGCCGACGAGCTTGCCGTCGCGCACCACGGGCACCTTCTTGATGCGCTTGGAGGCGAACAGCTGGCACACCTCGTCCACCGGCGTGTCCCACTCCACCGAGACCACGCGCTTGGTGGCCACGTTCATCACGTTCAGGCCGATAAGCTCCTTCAGGCGGTCCATCTCGGCGGCGTCGTCCACGTAGCGGTAGATGTTCAGCGTGGCATCGGCCAGGGATATCTCGGTGCGCCCGAGGTAGGCCGCCACGTCGCCGTCGGTCACGAAGCCCACCAGATCGCCCGCCTCGTTCACCACGGGAACGCCGCTCGTCTGGTTGTCGGCCATGAGGCGCACCACCGCGCCCATGGTATCGCCCTCGCGGGCGCAGACCGGCTCGCGGTTCATCACATCCGCAGCCCGGTACACCCGGTCGGCACCCGGCGCGCCGTCCAGCACCTCGTCCGCGGTGCCGTCCACCGCCACGCCCGAGATGCCGGCCGCGAAGTCCACCGGCTCCTCGGCGCGCTCGGCGGGCGTGACCGCCGCAGTCGGGCGGTTGCGCACCAGGAAGATGATGACAAGCGCCGCCACGCACATGAGGCCGAAGGTGGTGCAGTAGGCCATGTGCTCGCCCAGATAGGCTTGCTCCGCCGCCGGCAGATCGGGGGCCACCAGAGGTGCCAGGGCCGACACCGACACGAGCACCGCCGTGCCGAAGGAGCCGGCCACCTGGTTCATGGTGTTCGAAAGGCCCTGGGCGTGCTGGATCACGCGGTTGTCCAGCGAGTTCACACCCCACGTGTTCAGCGGCGTCATGGTGAACTGCAGGCCGATGACGAGCGTGGTGTAGGTGAGAACCACGGTGATGAAGCTCGCATCGATGCCCAAGCGCGCGAGCCCCGAGGCGCCGAGCACGGCCACGATAACACCGGGCACCGCCACCTTGCGCACGCCGAAGCGGTCGAACAAACGACCCGACACAAGGCCCGTGAACGCGCCAATGACCGCGCCAGGCAGCATAGCCAGACCCGACATGGTGGCTGTGAACCCGAGGGTGCCCTGGATGTAGAGCGGCGTGATGACCTCGCAGCCCAGAAGCGACGCCTGCACGATGATGATGACGCAGGCGGCCGTGGCATAGGGCCGCGCCTTCAGGATGCGCACGTTCAGCATGGGCTCGGGCAGCTTCAGCTGACGGCGCACGTACAGGGCCACGAGCACGATGCCCACGGCGATGAGCCCCAGCGTGAGGGCCATGTTCGTGGTGGAGGCGAAGGTGGAAAGCCCGTAGAGCAGGCACACGAGGCCCACCGTGGAGAGCGCCACCGAGAGCTTGTCGAAGGTGGTGCGGGCGAAGTCGCCGTAGTTGCGCAGCAGACGCACGGCGAGCAGCACCACGACCACGCCGAGAGCCGTGACGATGGCGAACAGGGCGCGCCAGCCCACGGAATCCACCAGCAGGCCCGACAACGACGGCCCCACGGCCGGGGCGAACCCGATGATGAGCCCGATGACGCCCATGGCCGTGCCGCGCTTCTCACGGGGGAACACAAGCAGGATGACCGTGAACACCATGGGCATGACCGCGCCGGTGCAGGCCGCCTGCATGATGCGGCCGAGCAGAAGCACCCAGAAGTTCGGGGCCAGAGCAGCTGCCAGGCTTCCCGCCGTGAACACCGACAGCGCCGTGATGAACAGCTGGCGAGTGGTGAAGCGCCCGACCAGGTACGCCGAAAGTGGGATGACCACGGCCTCGACCAGAGCGTACACCGAGGTCAGCCACTGGGCCGTGGTGGCATCAACCCCCAGGTCGGCCATAATGGCCGGCAGCGCCGGCGACAGCATGGTCAGGTTCAGCACCGCCAAAAGCGTGCCCGTGAGCAGCACGCCCACCATGACCAGTTCTTTTCTTCCCACACCCAATGCCATACCGCATCTACCTCGCTCTCAAAGTCTCTTCCGTGAAAAGTCGAATGTTCTGATGCTATCGACTCTCCCGAAAAAGAGAAGAGGCCGCTCGGCCAGCGGCCCCTTCGCAATCGGCGGAAATCAACTAAGGAAGACGCGGGAGGGCGGCGGAATCGTTGGCCGAGACCTCTGAACGCCAAAAAAGAAAGGGTGGTCGAAGACCACCCAGTCAAAGCATGAAGGAGCGAAGCGCCTGAGCCGAAGGCGAACAGCGGAGCGGGGCTCGGACAACGGCCCCGCCGCCCTCCCGCAGCCGCCCTAGGCTGTGGTCTTCACGGCGCCCTTGTCGCAGCGGTTGCCCCAGCTGTCGATAATGTCCTTGTCGCGGTAGACGCAGATGATCTCGCAGTGGTTGGCGCACTTGTTGCACTCCACCTCGCGGGTCTTGAAGTCGAAGTCGAGCATGGCCTCGAAGTCGAAGGTGCCGCTCGCGAACGGGCCCGACTCGGCATTCTCGATGGGACCGGCATCGGCCGCCAGGAGCGCCGCGCCGAAAGCGCCCATGAGGTGCCCGTCCGGATCCACCGTCACGGGCATGCCCAGCTGCTCCTCGAAGGCGTGCACCACGCCGGCGTTCTTGGACACACCGCCCTGGAACACCACGGGCGCGGCGATCTTCTTGCCCTTGCCCACGTTGTTCAGATAGTTGCTCGCCACGGCGTTGCAGAGCCCCGCGATGATGTCCTCGCGGGCGTAGCCCACCTGGATCTTGTGCACCAGGTCGCTCTCGGCGAACACGGTGCAGCGGGCGGCGATGTTCGCCGGCTTCTTCGAGGCGAGGGCCACCTCCCCGAACTCCTCCACTTCCACGCCCAAACGGTGGGCCTGGGACGAGAGGAACGAGCCGGTGCCCGCGGCGCACAAGGTGTTCATGGCGTAGTCCACCGCGATGCCGTCGGACACGCAGATGATCTTCGAGTCCTGGCCGCCGATCTCCAGAATGGTGCGCACGTCGGGGTGCAGGTAGGTGGTGCCCACGGCATGGGCCGTGATCTCGTTCTTGATGACCGACGCCCCCAGCATGGCGCCCACGAGCCGCCGCGCACTGCCGGTGGTGCCGGCACCCACGATCTGGAAGTCGCCGCCGGCCTCGGCCAGCTGGGCCTCCAGCTCGCGCACGACGTTCTTCGACGCCTCGGTGGGGTTGCCCTCGGTCCACAGATACGACCGCGCGACGATGGTGCGGTCCTCGTCGATGACGACGCCCTTGGTGGAAATGGACCCGATGTCGATACCGAGATAAGCCTTCGTCATTTTCTCTTCTCCTTCTTCATGGCGAGCATGTCGTAGAACGCCTCGAGGCGCGTGTCCAGGCCGGTGTCGGAGGTCTGGGAGTCGTAGGTGAGGTACAAAATGGGCACGGCGAAGTCCTCGCTCACCTTCTGCAGCACCGGGATGCAGTCGATCTCGGGAGTGCAGCCGGCCGACTTCGCGTGGATGATGCCGTCGAAGCCGCCCTCGGCGTACTTCTTCGCGGCGAGCACCGTCAAGGTGGAGGTGGGGCCCATGTCGTAGGTGAGGTAGTCCTTCGCGCCCACGCGCAGGTTCGGCTCGTTGTAGCGCAGGTAGCGGTTCGTGAAGTTCAGCATGCGGTGCACTTCCACGCCCATGGCCAGAAGCTTGTGGTCGAGCTCCAGGTTGCTGCGCTCGTCGATGGCGGTGAACATCTCGCCGACGATGCCGATGCGAATGGGGTCGGCCGGCTTGTCGAGCGGAATGGCGCGCATCTCGCCCATGGCGTCGCGGAAGGCCTGGTTCACGTCGCGCTCGTCGGTGCAGGCGCGCATGGCGTCCATGGCGCGGGCCCAGGCGGCGTCGAAGGCCCCGCGCTCGCGCTCGAAGCCGGCGTTGGCCAGGTAGAAGTCGCGCAGGGAATCCAGGTGCGCGATCATCTTCGCCACGGCCTTCAGCTGCACCACGCCGTGGGGAATATCCACGTCGGGGTTCACCGTCTTCAGCACTTCCTTGGCCCAGCCGATGTAGCCCTTCTCGATGCCGTGGGCGAAGTTCAGCATGATGAAGTCGTAGCCCATGTCGCGCAGGATGGAGTCCTGCAGCTCGCCGTAGTAGCCGAGCCGGCACGGGCCGCCGAACTGGATGAGGATGTCGGCGCCCAGGTCGAGCGCCTCGGCGAAGTCGCCCAGGATGTGCTTGAACGGCGTGCACACGTAGTCGCTCGAATTCTGCACGCCTACCTCGCTGGCAGTGCGGGTGGCCTCGGGCAGGGGCAGGTAGTCAACATCGAGCACCTGCTCGCAGAAGAACTTGAACGCCGGGTCGTAGTAGCAGTAGCGGAAGAAGGCCGCCTTGGTGTACTTGTGGTGCTTGGCCTTGTGGCGGGCGCGCTTGGCCGCCTTGCGGTCGGCGTGCAGGCTCGGCGGCCGCAGCCGCTCGCGCTCGACGGACACCTTCGAGCGCACCTGCTCGATCATGGTCTGGGGCTTAGCCACGGACATAGCCTCCCTTCTGCTGGAACCGCAGGATGTCGACGAAACTCTCCACGCGCGTCTCCACGCCGGCCGTGCCCGACTGCGCGTCGATCATCAGGTTCAAAATGGGCTTGCCCTGGATGCAGCGCATGATGGCGTCGTCGGTCATGGAGTCGGGGCCGCAGGGGAACGCGCTGATGAGCACGATGCCGTCGATGTGGTCCTCGAACATGAGGATGGCGCCGATGAGCTCGCGGTTGATGAGCCAGGGCATGGTGTCGGAGAACTCGAAGCTCTTCTTGTAGGCGCGGTCGTGATCCACCGCATCGGCGTACACCACAGTAGCGCCCATGTCGGTCAGCGCGTCAATCACCGCGCCGGACATATAGGGGTCGTGGGTGATGTAGGGGTGCGCCACCACGAGGATGCCCAGGGGAGCCGCCTCGCCCGAACCCGATCCCTCGCCGGCCTCGCGGGCGGCCGCGGCGGCCGCACGGCGCTCGTCCAGCGCGCGCATGAGGCGCACCTGGGCATCGGCCTGGGCCTTGTCGTGAGCCTCCTGGGCCTCCCAGGCCGCCTTGAACGCCCGGCGCGCATCGCGGGGCGACACCCCCATGCGCGCGGCCATCTCCTCGAAGGGGCGACGCACGTCCTTCACCTTGCGGGCGTTGCGCACCTCGCAGGACACGACGCGCAGATGCTGGTCACGGAAGGTGCTCTTCACCATATCGGTCACCGATTGGAACTTCGTGCAGAAGCCGGCACGGTGGTCGTCGGTGGGATAGCACGGCACGAACACGGCATCGCAGCGGCCGACGAGGCTCGCCACATGCCCGATGAACACCTTCGACGCCAGGCAGCACTCGTCCACCGAGAGGTGCTCGCCCTCATCGGCGATGGCCTTGTCGGTCGGATCGCTCACCACCACCGTGCGGCCGATACCCTCGAAGAACGTCGTCCACAGCACGCCGAACCGGTAGAACAGAAGCGCCCGCGGGATACCCACCACGCGCACATCGGCCCAATCTGTCGCTTGGGGCACGAAAACCTCCTCACACGGGAAGCGCCGCGAAAGCGGCGCATATTTCAGTCAATCGCTCATCTTAGCACAGGGGAAACGGCCCGAAGGCGCACCCCTACAGGCAGCACAGAAACGGCTGGCAGAGGGTGGGGCCGCACACCGCGCAGCAGCACAGCGTGGAAGGATCGCACCCGGCCGAGAAGCCGCGGCGCTCGCTCTCCTGCTGGTAAGCCCGCGCCCGCGCCCCGATGACGGCCTCGGCCTGGCGGTAGTCGGCGTTGGTGGGCTCGGCCTTGCGGGCCGCGCGAATCTGGTCCACCGCGGCCACAGCGTTGCCGGCGCCGTAGTTGGCCAAAGCCGCCAGGTAGTACCAGCGCCCCGTGCGCGCGGCCAGGGGCAGCGCCGCCAGCACCGAGAGGGCCGCCTTGTAGTTGCCCGCGTCGATGAACAGCACCGCCTGGCGCAGCTCCGCCGAGTCGGTCGCCGACACCTCGGGCTTGGGCACCGCGCTCGCCCGGGCCCAGCTGTTGAAGATGTCGTCCCAGTCCACTTCCACCCACTGGTACTGGTAGCCGCCCGGGCCCGTAGCCGAGCCGCCGCCCGCAAAGGGGTTGCCCCCGGGCGTGCCGTAGCCCGTATAGCCCGGGCTGTAGGGCGCCCGGGCGCGGCGGCGGGCGTCCTCCCGCGCGTACTTCTCGGGGTTCGTGATGCGGTCGTAGGCCTCGTTGATCTTCTTCAGGCGCTCCTCGGCCGCCGGGTCGTCCGGGTTCAGGTCGGGGTGGTTCTCGCGGGCCTTCTTGCGATAGGCCTTCTTGATCTCGTCGGGGGAGGCGTCGCGCGCAACCCCCAGCACCTTGTACGGATCGTCTACCATGGTCGTGCGCTCCTAGGAGGACCGGTGGGCCGCGCCCGGGTCGATGCTCATCGACTCGAAGCGGTGCTCCATCCATTGGTTGTCGAAATGCTCGGCGCAGAACTGCTCGAGCGCGTTGTCGGGGGCCGCACCCGCCAGGCGGGAATACCAGCAGTCGAGGGCCACGAGCGTCATCATGCCGTTGAAGATCATGAGCGCCGCGCACACCGCCGTGATGGAGTAACGCCAACGCCACGGGATGAGGTTCACCGTATGCAGCAGCGCCGGCAGCGCCAGGCGCACCCACACCACCCCGAGCACGCCCCACATGCACATGAACATGAAGTTGGTGCGGCCGTTGATGTTGAGGAAGGTGCCGGTGTAGTCCCAGGCCACCGCGCCGAAAGCGTACTCCATGAACCAGCTGACGAAGTACTCGAAGGCCCCGCCGATCAGCGCACTCACCAAAAACACCACAGCGACGGGGGCGTTGTGGAAGCGGTTGAGCGCGAGCGTCATGAGCAGCGCCCCGAAGCCGTAGATGGGCGAGAAGGGCCCCCACAGAAGCCCCGCGCGGTCCTCGTAATGGCCGAAGTCCACCACGAGCACGTGGTAGATCGACTCGATCACCACCCCGGCCACGCTCGCGATGACGAAGATCCAGAACAGATTGAAGAAGTCGAGCTCGATGAAGCCCGCACCCGACTTGTCCAAGCCGAGCGTGCCCTCCTCCAGCTCCTCGCGGGTCTCCATGAGGCGCAGCCGACGCTGCAGCTCGCGCTCGTCGGACAGCGACGGGTCGACGACCACATGGGCCGCCACGAGGATGAGGGCCGCCACGCCCAGAAGCCACAGCCCCTCGTTCACCCCGTACAGCATAAGGTCGCTCGCGAAGGCCACGGACAGCGCGATGGCCATGGACTCGGCGATGAGCCGCGCCCGCCGGCGCCGGCCGCGCACGAGGCGCACGCCGAGCACCACCCCCGCCACGATGGCGAAGCACACGGCGGCGGCGAGCACGAGCGAGAGGATGATCGTCAGCACCGAGTCGTCGCTATAGGCCCCGGTGGCGAACACCTCCACCACCGTGACGATGACGCCGACCACCTGCGGAATGAGCAGGGCGCCCCCCACCATGAGCAGCACACCGAACACCTTGAGGCCCCAGGGCGTGCGCTCGCTGGCGCTCCCGCTGCCAATGCCGGGATCGGGCTGCAAGGGGGTTTGTTGGAGAAGCGTCGAATCCATGGCGCTATGGTATCATGACCCCCATCTTCAGGCCCCAAGCCCACAACATGCCCGCAAGCTGCCACCAAGTTGAAACCGCAGCGCGGTGCCGGGCCGCGGGGCGCGCCGTCCGTTGAAAGGAGCCGCGGTGACGTCCGAGCGCAAGGATACCGCCACCTGGTATCTCCGCATGTTCTCGTACCTGCTCGTGATCTTCGGGCTGCTCGGCATCGCCACAGCTGCCGTCGTCACCTACCAGGCCCTCGCCGATTGCGGGACCGACGGCGCCGCGCTGCCGCTCGGCGCGCTCGCGCTGGGGCTGTCGTCCTTCGTCGCCG
Source organism: uncultured Adlercreutzia sp. (assembly GCF_958431955.1). GTDB lineage: Bacteria > Actinomycetota > Coriobacteriia > Coriobacteriales > Eggerthellaceae > Adlercreutzia. Next base: position 31,328 of record NZ_CAUASN010000030.1, read on the forward strand.
GGGGCATCACCGTGAGCGCCGGCATCTTGGGGCGGGCG
>NZ_CAUASN010000031.1 GCF_958431955.1 uncultured Adlercreutzia sp.
CGCAAGGCCGCGGGAGGACAGGTCGTTCCGCTCGCAGGGGGCGCTTTGCATTCTCCGGGACGCCGTCGGGCGTCCCTTTCCATTTGCATGAGGATAAGGCGCCCCGTGGGGCGTCTTTTTGTTATCTGGCCGAAGATAGGGTTTCCGTCGGCCGTTCGGCTGGGGTCGGGTGCGTCCGTTCGCTCTATCGGCGCGTATAATACTCAGTGGAAACGTGCGGACAGTCATAGCGGTCGAACAAGAGAGGACTGGTTCCCTTGAAATCCCAAACCCCCGAGGACAAGAAGCAGATTGATGAGGCCATTGCGGATCCCGCGGCCCTGAGCGAATTGGTCGAGGCGCTTTCCGACGGAAGTCGCAGAGGGCGTCAGCAGGCTGCCAAGATAATCGCCGGCGTTGCAGCGGCGGACCCTGATGCGCTGGCCTCTCATATAACGGCTCTGGTCGACGCCCTCGAGCGACCGGAGGCTCAGACGCGCTGGGAATGCCTCGATGCGCTGGCCCAGCTCATCCCCCTCGACGGCCGTGCTTGCGAGAAGGCCATTCCCGGGGCGGAGACGGCGCTGTTCGACGAGGACAGCGGGCCGCTCCGTTTGGCTGCCATGCGGTTTCTGTGCCGTCTGGGCGCGACGACCGAGAAGCGCTCGGAGAAGGTGTGGTCGCTCATCGACGAGGGCATCCAGTGCTGGCACGGCGACCTGGAGTTCCAGGACATGCTCATCGCCGTCATCGACTTCTCCCAGGGCAAGTTGGCGCCTGAGGTAAAGACGGCTCTGGCTGATCGGATGCGTTTCGATGCCACCAATGGGCGCGGCATGCTGAAGAAGCGCGCGTCCCAGATTGTCGAGAACTGCGAGAAATAGAAGGGGAGTCCATGAGCTTTGAGTCTTCGCTGAAGGTAGGTTCGTCTGCCTATACCTATTATCCTGTTGCGAGCATCGAGGGAGCCGAGCGGCTGCCGTTCTCGCTGACGGTGCTGTTGGAGAACGCGCTGCGCTGCGGACGCACGCCCGAGGAGGCGTCCGCTATGGCCGCTCGCATCGTAGAGGCAGGCTTGGCGGGCCAGACGGGCGACGAGGTGGAGTTCTCGCCGGCGCGCGTGCTGTTCCAGGACTTCACCGGCGTGCCGGTGTTCGTAGACTTCGCCGTGATGCGCGAGGCCTGCGCCGAGTTGGGCGGCGATCCGAAGAAGATCAACCCGCAGGTGCCGTGCGATTTGGTGATCGATCATTCCGTCATTGCCGATGCGGCCGGATGCGCAGGCTGCATGGACGAGAACATGAAGTTGGAGTTCTCCCGCAACGCCGAGCGCTACGACTTCCTCAAGTGGGCCCAGGAGTCCTTCGAGAACGTGCGCATCGTGCCGCCGGGACAGGGCATCTGCCACCAGCTGAACATCGAGAAGTTCGCGAGCGTGGTCATGGAGTCGCCGGCGGGGCTCACGGGCGCCGACGGCACGCCGGTCGTCTACTTCGATACGCTCGTGGGCACCGACTCCCACACGCCCACGGCCAATGGCATCGGCGTGCTCGGCTGGGGCGTAGGCGGCATCGAGGCCGAGGCTGCGGCCCTCGGGCAGCCGATCACGACGCTCGTGCCCCGCGTCATCGGCGTGAAGCTCACCGGCGAGCTTGCTGCCGGCGTGTCGGCCATGGACGTGTCGCTGACCTTCGCTGCCATGCTGCGCGAGCGCGGTGTGGTGGGCTGCTTCGTGGAGTGCTTCGGTTCGGGCGTGTCGGCCCTTACGGCCACGCAGCGCGCCTGCATCTCCAACATGACGCCCGAGTACGGCTGCACGTGCACCCTGTTCCCGGTGGACGAGAAGACGCTGGAGTACCTGCGCCTGACCGGGCGCTCCGATGACCAGGTGGCGCTCGTGGAGGCCTACGCGAAGGCTCAGGGTTACTGGAACGACCCGGAGGCGGCGCCGCGCGCCTACGCCGAGGTGATCGAGCTCGATCTGGGCAGCGTGAAGCCCTCTATCGCCGGCCCCTCGCGTCCCCACGACCGCATCGACCTGAATGCGGCGGGCGAGCGCTTCCGCGCCATCTGCGCCGAGCGCGGCCTCGATAACGTTACGGCCCATGTGGAGATCGATGGCACCGACTACGAGCTGACCCATGGCGCCATCGCCATTGCCGCGGTGACGAGCTGCACCACGGCCACCGACCAGGCCATGATGATTGCCGCGGGCCTTATGGCCCGCAACGCCGCCGAGCGCGGCCTGGCGCCCGCGCCTTGGGTGAAGACCATCCTCGCCCCGGGCAGCCGCGCCACCGAGCTTCTGCTGGAGCGCGCGGGCTTGACCAAGCCCCTGCGCGATCTGGGCTTCTACACCTGCGGCTTCGGGTGCATGAGCTGCATCGGCAACTCGGGCCCGCTCATGGAGCCGATGCATGCCATCGCCGACGACATCGAGCTGGCGAGCGTGCTGTCCGGCAACCGCAACTTCGAGGGCCGCATCTCGCCTGACGTGTCCCAGAACTACCTCATGCAGCCGGCCAACGTGATCGCCTACGCCATCGCCGGCACCATGGATATTGATCTGGCCCACGATGCGCTCGGCACCGACGCCGAGGGCAACCCGGTGTACTTCGCCGACATCGTGCCCGACGAGGCCGAGGTGGCCGCACTGGTGGATAAGTTCGTGACCGCCGACTTGTACGAGCAGGGCGCGGCGGGCATGTTCGAGGGCGATGCCGCCTGGCAGGCCCTCGGTGCCGAGCCGAGCGACACCTTCGCCTGGGACGAGGCGTCCACCTACGTGCGCCGGCCCCCGTACTTCGACGGCATGGGCCGCGCGGTGGAGGGCCAGGCTCCCATCGAGGGCGCCCGCGTGCTCGGCAACTTCGGCGACTTCATCACCACCGACCACATCTCCCCGGCCGGCGCCATCGCGCCCGATATGCCGGCGGCGGAATACCTCGAGGCCCATGGCGTGGCCCCGGTCGACTTCAACACCTACGGCAGCCGTCGCGGCAACCACGAGGTGATGATGCGCGGCACCTTCGCCAACGTGAAGCTGGCGAACAAACTGGCCGATGGTCGCAAGGGCGGCTGGACGCGCGACTTCACTACGGGCGAGATCGCGCCGCTGTACTACGCGGCCGAGAACTACCGCGCGGCGGGGTCTCCGGCGGCGGTGCTGGCGGGAAAGATGTACGGCTCGGGCAGCTCGCGCGACTGGGCGGCCAAGGGCCCCATGCTGCTGGGCGTGCGCGTGGCCATTGCCGAGAGCTTCGAGCGCATCCATCGATCAAACCTCATCGGCATGGGCATCCTGCCGCTGCAGTTCGCCGAGGGCCAGAATGCCGACGAGCTTGGCCTTGACGGCTCCGAGGTTATCACCGTGGCGCCCATCGACTTCTCGGCGGGTCTGCCGAATCCCGCCGTGGTGCAGGTGACGGCCGAGCGCGCCGACGGCAGCGCGGTGACCTTCGACGCCACGGTGCGCATCGACACCCCCACCGAGGGCCGCTACTACGAGAACGGCGGCATCCTCCAGTACGTCCTGCGCGATTTGATCGACTAGCCATACGCTGAGAGCGGAGGAGCACCTCGCTCTTTCCGCCCTTGACAAGCGTCTTTATCGCGCTGCAGGGGAGCCTTCGACACGTAAGCTCCGAGAGAAGGGCCGGCTGAGATAACGCTTGAAGGGCCCGGCGTCCTTGGTTGGATGCCGGGCCCTCGGTTTGGGAGGGGCGCCCCGGGGAGGGAAGGGGCGCCGTGGGGAATTGGGTGCTAGGCCAGATCGCCGGCGATGTGGCGGACGGCGTGGCGACCGAAGGTGATGGTTCGGCCGCAGGCGCATCCGACGATGTACTCGGGGTAGTTGCCGGAGAAGAGGCTGCCGGAGCAGTCGCCGGCGGCGTAGAGGCCGGGGATGACGTCGCAGTTCGCATCGAGCACCTGCATATCCTCGTTGATCTGGACGCCGTCGACGGTGGTGAGCAGCGATCCGCCGTACCAGCCGCCGAAGAACGGGGGCGTGCGCAGGGCCGACAGGCGGAAGGCCTCCTTGCCGAAGTCCTCATCGACCTGCTTGTCGTACAGCTCGTTGTAGCGCTCGCACTCGGCGAGGAAGTTCTCCTTGCTGGCGCCCTCGAAGCCCAGCTTGTCGGCCAGCTCGTCGAGCGTGTCGGCTGTCATGACCAGGCCGGCGTCGATGTAATCCTTGTAAATGTCGGCGATGGGGGTCTCGGCGTCGAAGAAGAGCTCGCAGAACTTGGAGCAGCCCACGGTGGAGAAGCGCGCCATGTCCTCGCGGGCGTTGCTGTCCATGATCTGGCACCAGACGCCGCCGGGTTGGGTGGCAGCGGCGTGGCAGATGAAGTCATAGGGGGTCGACTCGTTCACGAAGCGCTTGCCGGTGCGGGCCACCTTCATGAACGGCTGGCTGCCGAGCATGAACTGGCCGGCCGGCGCGGGGAAGGCCGCGTCGTCGCCGTCGCCGTCGTAGCCAGCGTCCACGCCCGGAGCGACAAGGCCGCGGTCGAAGATCATCGGCGCCCCGTCGGCGTCCTTCACGGCGCCGACCCACAGGGCGGCGCGAATGCCGTAGCCGTCGCGGCCGGGCTCGAAGCTGCACTGGGTGACGCAGCGGTCGACGATGGGGGACAGGGTGCGGATCATCTGGGGATTGTCGGCGTAGCCGCCGGTGGCCAGGATGGTATTCTTCGCGTTCACCTGCACCATGCCGCTCTCCGTCTCGAAGATGGCGCCCGTCACGGCACCGCCGTCCTCGCGCAGCAGCTTCTGCAGGTTGTAGCCGAAGGAGATCTCGTGGCCGAGGCCCTCGATATGGGCCTGGAAGGCCTCGTCGCGATCCTGGGCCATGGTGGCGTCCATGTGCTGGATGGGCGGCACGTAGAAGTCGGTGCCGCCGGTGTGGTGGTCGTAGCCGACCGTGTCCAGGTACAGCGTGCCGGGCATGATGCCGTCGAGCCACTCGATCATCTCGGAGCTCTCGCGGATCCAGGTCTTCCACACCTGGGGGTTGCACTTGTTGGACGCGTAGCGGGTCAGCTCGTTGAGGAGCTTCGCCTCATCGACCTCGATACCGGCTTCCTTGTGGAATTTAGTGTTCACGGCGCCGATCCACCAGCGGCACATGCCCACGTTGTTGTTCTTCTCGCAGAGCATGAAGTCAAGTCCCAAATCGGCGGCAGTGGCCGCGGCGGACATGCCCGCATTGCCGGCGCCGATGATGAGCAGGTCGGTCTCCTTGGTCTCCACGATGTCCTCGGCGGCGATTTCCGGGGCGCTGCCTACCCAGTCGGTGGCCGCCGCGCCGGTCTCGGCGAGCTCCTCGCTCGGGGCGGCTGCTTTGGGCGTGGGCGCGCAGCCCGCCAGGCCGGCGCCGACGGCGGCGCTGCCGAGAGCGGCCATGCCGAGGAAGCTGCGTCGAGTGATATCGGTTTTCATACATTCCCTCCTTTGGGTTTGCCGAGGCGGTGCCGATTCCCTTGCGGCATCGCCGTATCGCAACCATAGGCCTCCGCGGCGATTCTGCCTTCACCCGGCGTTCGCGAAACCCCTGAAATTCTTCGCCCCTGAGGGGTGAAATTGGGAAAATGGCCCCTTGCGCAGGGCGTTCTCGTCCATGGCGCGAGGGCCGATGGGCTATGATGGCTCTATGGGCGAAAAAGGGAAATACGGGAAGCGCTTCCTCGAGTTCGGCACATCGGCCTCCGGCGTGGCGCTGTGCTTCGGCTGCTGCCTGTGGGGATTGGGAATTCTTCTCACGTGTTTTCGTCACGGAGGCGCGGAGGCCTTCCCCCTGCCCCTCAAAGGAGGGGCGGCTTTTCTCGGCATGGCGGCGTCTTGCGCGGTGCTGATGGCGGGGCGGCGCATACCGCGCGTGACGGCCGAGCTGTGGTGGACGCAGCTCGCGGCCCTGGCCGGCGCGGTGGGGTTCGCGGGCATCGGCGTGGGGCTGCACGCCGGATCCGATGGGGCGCTGCTGCTCGGTTTCGCGCTGTGCAGTCTCGGCTTGCTGTGGGCCTTCGCGCTGACGGCCATGGCGGCGAGCCGCCTGTCGGTTCGCCGGAGAACGGCCGCCCTTGCGGCGGGATTCCTCGTCCAGTGCATCGGATCGGCTGCATCGGCGGTCTTGGGTGCGAGGGGCAGCGGCGCGGCGGCGTTTGCCGCGGCCCTCCTGCTGCCCGCGGCCACGGCTTTCGCGTTTCGGGCGGCCGCTCCCGTGCTGCAGCTCATGGAGAGCGCCTCGTCGGCGCGGACGATGGAGGCCGAGCACCCCGCGTCGTTCCTTCCGTTCTCCAATAAGCTCTTCACCATGATCGCCATCCTGGCCTGCTTGACCAGCTTCGCCTCTATGCAGATGGAGGCTATGGGGGGAAGTGCCGTAGATGGTGTGGTGTCGAAGGGGGTGGCCCTGGCGGCGGTCGGGCTCGTCTTCGTTCGCGCGCGGGGCGACGTGTTCATCGATCGGCTCTTCTACGCCGCGATTTGCCTGACGATCGTGGGGTTCGTCGTCGGCGTGCTGTGGGATGGCGCTGGAGCCGGTGTCGAACGGCTCGGAAGCGTTTGCCTGGCCGGGGCCGCCGATATGCTCGTGCTGTTCATCTACTTGCTCGTGTTCGCGCTCTCCGCCCGCAATGCGTTCGCCGCCGTGCCGCTGGTCGCCTTCGCCTCCATGGCATTCACCATGGGGCTTGTCGTCGATTTCTTCCTCTGGCAGTTGGCAGCCGTGCTTCCCGGCACCACGGTGGCCATGCTCTTCTTCCTGGGCTTTGTCATCTACACGTTTTTGTTTCTGCGCGGATACAGCTTCGAGGGCGCGATTCGGGACGTTGAGCCCCTGCGCGAGGAAGCCGCCGAGGTGCCGGACCGGTCGATGCGGGCGCGTTGCGAGGCTGTGGCCGACGCCTATCACCTGACGGCCCGCGAGCGGGACATCTTCATGCTCTTGGCCCGCGGGCGCGACTACCACTTCATCGAGCGGGAGCTGGTGGTGAGCCGCAACACGGTGAAGACCCACACGCGCAACATCTACGGAAAGCTCGGCGTGCACTCGCGTCAGGAGCTAATCGACTTAGTCGAGAAGTAGCATCCGCCGTCGGCGGCGCTTGCTGCGGAGAACGTGCGGAATAGCTGGCGTATGCGGGTGGTTTGGGGTACGATTACGGGCACGTGTTTTTATGGAACCTAGGAGATACGAAACGACTATGGAAGACTTCCGCAACGAGTACTGCATGCATACGGCCACCTGCGGGCAGCTGCGTGCCACCGATGTGAACCAAGAGGTGACGCTGACGGGCTGGGCGTGGCATACGCGCGACCATGGCGGCCTCATCTTCATCGACCTGCGCGATCGAGAGGGCTACACCCAGGTGGTCGTCGATCCCGATTGCGTGAGCGCGGAAGACTTCCAGGCGGCCGAGCACTTGGGCCGCGAGTACGTGCTGAAGGTGACCGGCCGCGTGCGCGAGCGCGCGCCCGAGGCCGTGAACCCGAATATGATCACCGGCGAGATCGAGGTTCTGGCCAGCTCCGTGGAGGTGCTGAACACCTCGGTCACGCCGCCTTTCTCCATTGAGGACGGCATCGAGACCGACGAGATCACCCGCATGAAGTGGCGCTATCTGGACATCCGCCGTCCGGAGATGCTCGCCAACCTGAAGTTGCGCCACACGGTGACCCAGGCCATGCGCCGGGCCCTCGACGAGCGCGGCTTCCTGGAGATCGAGACGCCGATTCTCGCGAACTCCACCCCCGAGGGAGCACGCGACTACATCGTGCCGAGCCGCCCGAACCCGGGCAAGTTCTACGCCCTGCCCCAGAGCCCCCAGCAGTTCAAGCAGATGCTCATGTGCGCCGGCGTGGAGCGCTACTACCAGATTGCCCGGTGCTTCCGCGACGAGGACCTGCGCGCCGACCGCCAGCCCGAGTTCACCCAGGTGGACATCGAGATGTCGTTCGTCGAGGGCGATGACGTGACCAACATGATGGAAGGCGTCATGGCCGAGACCCTGAAGGCCGTCGGCGTGACCGACGTGGCCTTCCCCCTGCAGAAGATGCAGTACGCCGACGCCATGCGCGACTACGGCTGCGACCGTCCCGACGTGCGCTTCGGCATGCTGCTCCACGACATCACCGACATCGTGAAGAACACCGGCTTCAAGGTGTTCGCGAGCGTCGCCCAGTCGGGCGGCGTGGTGAAGGCCATCAACGCCAAGGGCGCCGGCGACTGGTCCCGCGGCGAGGTGGAGAAGCTCGCGAGCATCGCCGAGGCCAACGGCGCCAAGGGCATGGCCTGGGTGGCGTTCACCACCGACGGCCAGGAGAAGAGCCCCATCAAGAAGTTCTTCACCGACGAGGAATGGGCGGCGCTCAAGGCCGAGATGGAAGTGGAGCCCGGCGACCTGCTGCTGTTCGCGGCCGACGCGCCCGAGGTGGCCAACGCCGTGCTCTCAGCCCTGCGCCTGCACATGGCCGACGCGCTGGACGTGCCTCGCGAGGGTCATGCGCTTTTGTGGGTGGTGAACTTCCCCATGTTCCGCTACGACGAGGACGAGAAGAAGTACGCCGCCGAGCACCATCCGTTCACCCACGTGCTGGACGAGGACGTGGACAAGATCGAGAGCGACCCGCTGGCCTGCGGCAGCTACAGCTACGACCTGGTGATGGACGGCTTCGAGGTGGGCGGCGGCACCATCCGTATCCACAACGCCGAGGAGCAGCGCCGCATCCTGCGCGTTGTGGGGCTTTCCGATGAGGAGATCGACGAGAAGTTCGGCCACCTCATCCGTGCGCTCGAGCTGGGCGCCCCGCCCCATGGCGGCATCGCGCTGGGCCTGGACCGTCTGGTGATGCTGCTGGCCCGTAAGGACTCCATCCGCGACGTCATCGCCTTCCCGAAGACCTCCTCGGCGAGCGACCCCATGACCGGTGCGCCCTCCGCGGTCACCGGCCGCCAGCTGAAGGACGTGAACCTGCGCATCCTGTAGGGGCGTGCATTGTAGAGCATTGTTTATCAGGCCCGCGTCCCCGAGGGGAGGCGGGCCTCTTGGTTAGTCAGGCAAGAAAGGCGGAATGCGTTCCGTGAACGTGATCGACCGACATCGGGAGGAAGAAACTACCACTTCGTGCGGAGGCGTTCTTCTGCATTCCGACGGTGCCTCGGAAGACGTGAGTCGTCTGGTGCTCATCGAGCACGGACTGGACGTGTTGGTGAATACGGTGCCGACGATGCATGTCGTGTGCACGCCGAACCATCTGGTCGATTTGGTGGTGGGGCGCCTGTTCACGGAGGGCCTGGCCTCGGGTGTCGAGGACATCCGGGAGGTCTACCTATGCGAGCACGGTACGCGAGCTCAGGTGACCTTGGCGTCGCAGGCCGACTTCTCCCGCGACGCGGCGGAGGTGGTGCCGACCTGCTGTACGGGCAACCGCACGCTCAACCGGTATTTCGCCGATGACGAGCGTCCTGCGAACGTCGTGCCTATTCCGTGGCATCAGGAGTGGGTGTTCTCGGTGGCCCGGGCCTTCGCGGGCGACTCTCCTCTGCATCGCGCCACTACGGGCACTCATAGCTGCTATCTCGCCATCGACGGGGAGGTGCTCGTCTGCCGCGAGGATCTGGGCCGGCACAACGCTTTCGACAAGGTGGTGGGCGCGGCGCTGCGCGAGGGGCTCGATTTGCGCCGGGCGCTCGTATTCTCGAGCGGCCGCTTGCCTGAGGATATGGTGATGAAGGCCATTCGCGCGGGCATTCCCATCCTCGCCACGAAGGCGGTGCCCACCGACGAGACCATCCGCCTGGCGCAGGAGTTCGATCTCACGCTTATCTGCCAGGCGCGTCCCGACTCGGCCGTGGTGTACAACGACCCGAGCTAGGGATCCGTCCGTTGTCCCGACCTTGTTCTATTCCTACGCTGCATGTAAAATACATGCATAATGGATCTGCTTGGGAAGAGGAGAGACGATGCCGGCTTTGCAGGTGCGGGAGTTTCCCGATGAGCTGTACGAAGAGCTGCGGGCCTATGCGGCGCTGCACCACCGGAGCATGGCGCAGCAGACCGTGGCGGCTGTCGATAGAATGATTCACGGGGATGCGGCGAGCGAGCGGTCGAGGGGCGCTCGCATCGTCTCCTTTGAGTCGTCCGCCGAGCGCGAGCGCCGGTTGGAAAAGCGCCGCGCCATATTCGCGCGGGCGGAAGAGCGCCGACGCGTCGCAGCGGGCTCTGTGCCCGAGCCGTCGGCTCTGCTGGCCGAGGCTCGCGCCGAACGCGACACGCGGTTCGAGGAGCTGGCTGAGGAGATTGCGGGGGAGTGCCGGTGATCGTCATAGATGCCAACGCGGCCATCGCTATAGCGCTGGGCACGGTCTATGGGGAGGGCCTTGAGCAGTTGCGGCTGGAAGACGAGCGCATAGCGGCGCCGTCGCTCCTTTGCGCGGAAGTCGCCCATGCCATGACGAAATACGTGCGCGGGGGTTACCTGACGGCGGCGGAGGCTCTCGATTGCGCCCGGGATGCCATCTCCCTCGTAGACGACATGCACGATGACGGAGACCTGTGGGCTGAGGCTCTCACCGAGTCTGTTCGGCTCGAGCACTCCTCATACGACCTCTTCTATCTGGTTCTCGCCCGTCGAGAGGGCGCGACGCTGTTCACTATCGACCGCAAGCTCCAAGACCTCTGTGCGAGAAACGGCGTGAACTGCGTCTGGCTCGACAAGGAATTCTGAGCTGCCTACCCCGCCAGGGCGCGGAGGCTCTCTTGGGCCTCGGCGGTGAGGTGAAGGCCTTCGCGCACGTAGGTGGAGAAGTCGCCGTAGCGGCGGTCGATCTCGTCGAAGTAGGCGGTGAGGTAGGCCGGCCGTGCTTCCAGAAACGACAGGAGGCAGGCGCGCTCGTAGTCGGTCATGCCCGCATCGAGCCGCGACGCCTCGGCGACGATGAGGTCGGCGTGGTCCTCGTTCACGCGCAGGTAGTCCTCTATGATGGCGTCCTCGTCGGCGCCGGCCACGCGCAGAAGTGTGGCGCAGAGTACGCCGGTGCGGTCCTTCCCGTTCACGCAGTGGATGAGCGCCGGCTTCTGCTCGGCGGCCATGGAGCGCAGCGCCTGGCCCACGAGGGGATACTCGCTCACGTAGCGCCGGTAGTTGGCGCTCATGCGCTCCTCGGGCGCGCCGTACTTCCCGATAACGCCGGCCACGAGGCGCTTGTCGGCGTCTTTACGCCGGGTCTCGGCGGCGGGGGTGAGCGCGATGGTTTTCATGCCCACGATGTAGGGCTCGGGGTGCGCTGCCACCTCGCTGGCGGTGCGCAGGTCGTACACGGTGGACACGCCGAGGGATTGGGAGAGGAAGGCCGCCTCCTCGGGCGTGATGGCCGCAAGCTCGCGGGAGCGGAAGATGCGCGCCTCGGCGAACGAGCCGCCCACGCCGCGGATGCGCGCCGTGCCGAAGGTGCGGGCGAGGGGGAGCGCCTCGAAGGCGAATCCGGCCACCAAAGGCGACGGCTCGCCGTCCTCGGTCACGGGCCGCACCTTCAGAAGGTAGCGCCCGGCCTGCGGGGGTGTATAGACGAACCGCCAGTTCACGCCGCGGCTCTTGTCCACGGCCTCGGTGGGGTAGGCCGTCCACGAGGCGCCGTCGTCCAGCGAGAACTCCATGGCGCAGATGGCGCGGTCGAAGTCGTCCACGTAGCCGGCGAACTCGATGGGGTGTCCCGCGTAGTACGGCGGCCGCGTGGCGGGGGCGAGAGAGTTTTCGGGGCGGTCGACCATGGGGTTCCTTTCGCGAGGGGCCTCTCTCCTACACCAAGTCGCTGCGGATCTCGAAGAGGGTGCGGGCGAGACGGGCGAAGGCCTGCTCGCCCTCGGCGGAGTCCGGTGCGTTCGTCATGACGACCATGAGGTAGTCGCGGTCGTTTATGGTGACGATGCCCGAGTCGCAGACCGCGTCGTCTTCCTCGCCGTCGATCCAGCCGGCCTTGTTGCGTACGGTGATGTTGCTGCCGATGGAGGCCACGGCGGCTCCGTCTCCCTCGTCCGACGGGTCGGCCCCGTCTGCCTCGAGGTCGGGCTCTCCCGTTACCGCTACGGCGAGGTCCCCCGCGGCGTCGCTCGCGCCCGTGACGGAGACGAGCGCCTCGCCGAGATCTGCCACGCTCTTCCCGGCATCGGTCTCGGCATCGGCCTCGGCCTCGACCGCCCCGTCGTCCTCGGCGCCGGCTTCCGCTTCCGTGCCCTCGGCGCCCTCTTCCACGCCCTCCTCGGTGCCGGAGCCCTCCTCGGGCAGGTAGTCGGTGTGCCCCTCGCTCGTGGTGCCCGAAGCGCCGTTGCGCAGGAACGAGACCTCGGTGCGGGCGAACACATCCGAAAGCCACTGGGCGGCCGAGGTGTCGGCGGTGGTGAGGTAGTCGTAGATCTTCAGCCACATGAGAGCCGACTGCCGGGTGGTGTAATGGGGGAAGTACGTGTCGTTGACCAGGGCGGTGTTCACCCCGGCCTCTGAGAGCCACTCCTCCATGCCGTCGGTGCCGTAGGTGCGGCGCAGCTTGCCGTAGGAGGAGTTGTCCGACCATACGATGGTGTTCTCCACCTGCGCCAGGCGCGTCGAGCTCGTGCGGTTGATGTCGTTGGGGAACTCCTTGTTCACGACGTAAGCGCAGTACGGCCCCTTGAACGAGCTCGCGCCGTAGATGGAGGCGTCCAGGTTGCCGGCGATGCCGCGGCCCGTGCCGAGGTCCATGAGCAGGTAGCCTGCCTCGTAGCCGTTGTCGTTGTAGTAGGCGAGCGCGTGGTCGAGGCTCGTGAGCGAGCGCTCGGACAGCTCGGGCGCGGCCGCATCGCCGTCGGTGCTCAGGGCGAAGGCGAAGGGGGTCGTCTGGTCGGGGAGGGCTGTGATCTCCTCGCGGGTGGGGGTGTGGGCGGGAAGCTTCGCCAGATCGGGCTCCACGGGCCGCGCCAGGCTCACCTGGGTGGCGACGCTCTGGCCGATTGCGGCGCCGGTGCTCTGCACGGCGTTCGCGCCCAGGACGCCGACGTGCTTCGTCCCGTCGTGTTCGGCGGCCGGCGCGAAGGGCCCCACGTGGGCGATGGCCATGACGAGGATGATGGCCACGGCCCCGACGAGGGCCGCGGCGCCGATGCGGCGCACGTTGAGGCCGCCGGCGAAGATGCCGGCCGGGGCGCTCCCGTGGCTGCCGATGGCGTGGGCCTTGGGCGCGAAGGGCGATGCGGCGCCTGTGAAGATGGCCTTCGCGAGGCCGGAATGGCGCGTGCGGCTCCCGCGGGGAGATGCGGCCGCATCGTCTCGGTGCGAGCCGTGAGAGGCCGGCACGCCGCGGCCCCGCGAGGCGCCGCGGCTCCGGTTCGGCGCCCCTGCGGGCCTTTGGCGGGTGGGGGAGGCGCCGGCGCGGGAAGAACCCCGGTGGGGCGCCGGATGGTCGGTGTAGTCGTCGCGCAGGGGGTTGTGGCGGGTGCGCCGCGCGTCGGCCGCCGAGCGGGGACGCCCTTCGAGCCGCCCCGTGGACAGCGAGAGGCCGCCCTGGGGGCGGCGGGGCTCGTCGTCGTAGCAGCTGTAGTCGGGTCGGGACATAGGTTCCTTCGCGGGTGCGGCGTTTAAGCGTTGTTTCTCAGCAGGCCCATAGTAGCAATTCGCGGTTCCCCGCGGGCGACTTCTTACAAATTCCTTAACGCGAACGGCAATAATTGACGCGAGAACGCCCCGGAGCGGCGTCGGGCCTGTGCGGTTGCGGCCGGCATCGGGCCCGCGCGCCTCCCTGTGGAAGTTTGGTTGCGGCGCCGCGGGTAGGCCGCCGCCGCGCCGCGCATCGCCTATACTGTGGTGTTACGAGTTCGAGTGCCTCGAATGGGTATGGGCGGCGACATGTTCCGAACCTGGTCAGGTCCGGGAGGAAGCAGCCATAAGGGACCGCTGACGAGCGCCCATGCCTATTCGGGGCACTTTTTCATGGCTTTGTCGCGCCGCAGTCGCCGGCGCCGTTTGAAAGGTTCTGACGCTTCATGGGCATCATCGACTTCTTTATCAACCTGCTGAAGGACCCGCGCGGGTTCATCGCCGGGTGGATTATCGCGCTCGGGCCGGTGTGGGTGTACACGCCGCTGTTCCTCATCGTGTTTGTGGAGACGGGGCTCGTGTTCTTCCCGTTTTTGCCGGGCGACTCGCTCCTGTTCGCGGCCGGCGTGTTCTCCGCGGACGGCGGCGGCCTGAACGTGTGGGCCACCCTCATCGTGTTCTGGGTGGCGGCCATTCTGGGCAACACCTCGAACTACTGGATCGCGCGCCTGTTCGGCAGCCGCATCATCGATTCGGGGAAGGTGGGTGCGCTCACGCCCGAGCGCATGGCCAAGCTCGACCACTTCTTCGAGCGCTACGGCGGGCTGACCATCGTTATCACGCGCTTCATGCCGTTCTTTCGCACCTTCGCGCCCTTCATCGCGGGCACGGGGCACATGAACTTCGGGAAGTTCACGTTCTTCAACGTCATCGGCGGCGTGAGCTGGGTGAGCTTGTTCGTGCTGGTGGGCTACTTCTTCGGCGGCGTGCCCTTCGTGCAGGAGCACTTCGAGGTGATCGTGCTGGGCATCGTGGCCGTGTCGGTGGCGCCGGCGTTCGTGGGCGTCATCAAGGCGGCGCTGAACAGCCGCCGCGCCAAGGCGGGCGACCCGGTGGCCCAGGCCGAGGAGCGCGTGAGCGAGGCCGAGTACCAGCGCGAGCTGACCGAGGAGAAGGTGCTGCGCGCCGAGGCCGCCGCCAAGGCCGAGGCCCGCGCGCGGGTGGCCGCCGAGCGGGCTGCCGAGCAGGAGCCGGCGGCGGACGCCGATGGCGGGCGGGCTGTCGCGCCGGCGGCACCTTCCGCATCTGAGGAGAAAGACGGGGAATAGGCTATGGCAGAGGCCCTCTACCGCAAGTACCGACCGCAGATCTTCGAGGATGTGGTCGGGCAGGAGCACATCGAACGCACCATCAAGAACGCCATCGCCCAGGACAAGGTGAGCCATGCCTACCTGTTCACCGGTCCGCGCGGCACGGGCAAGACCACCACGGCGCGCCTTCTGGCCAAGGCGCTGCTGTGCGAGAGCGGCCCTACGGCCGAGCCCGACGGCACCTGCGACGACTGCGAGATGATCGCCGCCGGCGAGCACCCGGATGTCTACGAGCTGGACGCCGCGAGCCGCACCGGCGTGGAGAACGTGCGCGAGGAGATCATCGGGCGCGTGCAGTTCGCCCCCACGCGCGGCCGCTACAAGGTGTACATCATCGACGAGGTGCACATGCTCTCGACGGCCGCCTTCAACGCGCTGCTGAAGACGCTGGAGGAACCGCCGAGCCATGTGGTGTTCATTCTGGCCACCACCGATCCGCAGAAGGTGCCCGAGACCATCCACTCGCGTTGCCAGCGCTTCGACTTCCGCCGCATCTCCACCGAGGCCATGGTGTCGCGCCTCGGTGCCATCTGCACGGCCGAGGGGGTGGAGTTCGAGGGAGAGGCGCTCGATCTGATCGCGCATCGGGCCGAGGGCGGCATGCGCAACGCGCTGACGTCGCTCGAGCAGCTCATCGCCTTCGGCGACGGGGCGGTGACCATGGAAGTGGCCGAGCGCATGCTGGGCGCGGTGGACTCCACCGACCTGGCCGACATCGTGCGGGCCGTGGGCGCGCGGGACGCGGCCGCGTGCTTCCAGTGGGTGGCCGAGTACGTGGAGACCGGCGCCGACATGGCGCAGTTCGTGGGGAATCTGGCCGAGCACGTGCGCAACATGTACGTGATGGCCGTGGCCGGCGCCGACGTGGTGCTGGATGTGAGCGAGTCGACCCGCCGCGAGCTGGCCGAGGAGCTGCCGCTGTTCGGGCCCGACCGCCTGGCGCGGCTTCTGGAGGTGCTGGGCGACGTGGCGAGCGACCTGAAGACGTCCACGAACCCGCGGCTCACCTTCGAGATCGCCCTGACGCGCATGGTGCGCCCCGAGTCGGACACCACCTTGGAGGCCCTGGCCGAGCGCATCGAGCAGCTGGAGCGCCAGCTGGCCGGCGCGGCCGTGGTGGCCGCGGCATCGCCCGCGCCTGCGGCTCCGGTGAGCGCGCCCGCGGCCCCCGCTCCTGCCTCTGCGCCGGCTCCTGCGCCCGCACCGATGGGTTCCTCGACTTCTCCCGAGCCTGCGCCTGCGGCCTCGGCGGAGGCTCCGGTTCCTGCGGCTTCGGCCGCCCCGCAGCCGACTTCGGCACCTGCGCCCGCGTCGACTCCAGCAGCCCCGGCTCCGGCAGCGAGTGCGCCCGCGCCCGTGTCCGCGCCTGCCGCTGCCCCGCAGGCCGCTCCTGCGGCCGCTTCGGGTTCGGTATCCTCCGAGGTGGCGGCCCTGCTGGGCAACGCCGCCTCGCTGCAGCGGCTGTGGGCCGGCGTGCTCGCGTCGCTCAAGAAATCGAAGGCCGCCTACGGCGTGCTGTTCATGAACACGAAGGCCGTCTTCGACGGGAAGGCCCTTATCGTGGAGTTCCCCGCCGAGAATGACTTCGCCTTCCGCGCGGTGCAGAAGCCCGACGTGCAGCAGGAGCTGGCGGCCGCCCTGCGCCAGGAGGCGCGCTGCGACATCCCCTTCGAGCTGCGCAAGGCCGGCTCAGGCGCGGCCGCACGCGCGGCATCGGCTGCTGCGCCCTCGGCCGGCGGGGTGGCCCAGCCCAACCCCGTGGCCGCGGCCGCCGCCCGCGCCGCGGCGAGCGTGGGGGCCTCCGCTGCCGCGCCCGCGCCGTCCGTCCCTTCAGCGAGCGCCCCGGTTCCGGCCGCCCCGACACCGGCTCCGACCCTGGCCGCCCCGGCATCGCAGCCGGCCCAGAAGGGCCCCGAGGAAGTTCCCCCGTGGGAGAGCGCCCCCGCCGCCTCGGCCGCTCCTGCCGCCCAGTCCGCTCCGCAGCCCGCGCCCGACGACGACCGGCCCCCCTACGACGACTACGTTCCCTACGACGACGCCGACATCCCCTTCGAGGAGCCCGGCGCCGCCCCGTCCGTCCCCGCGTCGCCGGCCCCTGCCGCCGCGCCCGCGCCAGCTATGACGCCGGCTGCGGCCACGCCCCTGCCGCCGGAGCCCGATTCGGTGTCGGGGCCGTCTCCGAACCCCGTGCCCGAGCCCGATGACGACGAGCTGAACGCGTCTTTGGCCTTCGGATTCGGTGACGGCATCACATTCCAGGAAATGTCCTAGGGCCCGATGGCCTACAATAGTCCGCACCGTTCAACTCGACAGAAGGAGTCCCTTCCATGGATATGAAGAAGATGATGAAGCAGGCCCAGAAGATGCAGCGCGACGCCGCGGCCGCCCAGGAGGAGATCGCCGCCATGACCTTCGAGGCCTCCGCCGGCGGCGGCATGGTGAAGGCCACGGCCACCGGCGACGGCGCCATCACCTCCGTTGTCATCGACCCGGCCGCGGTGGACCCGGAGGACGTGGAGATGCTGCAGGACATGGTGACGGCGGCCGTGAACGAGGCTCTGCGCTCCGCCTCCGAGGCCGCGAGCGCCCGCATGAACGCCATCATGGGCGGCATGAAGATCCCCGGCCTGATGTAGCCGCGAGGGGTTTTCCGTGCAGGCAGCGCCTTCCATTCAGAAGCTCCTCGACGAGCTGGAGCGGCTTCCCGGCGTGGGGCCCAAGTCGGCCCAGCGCATGGCCTATTGGATCCTGAATACCGACGCCGCCGAGGCGCTGCGCCTGGCCGACGCCATCCGCGAGGTGAAGGCGGGCGTGCACTTCTGCGCCCGGTGCTTCAACTACGCCGAGGGCGACGTGTGCGAGATCTGCGCGAGCGGCAAGCGCGACGGGTCGGTCATCTGCGTGGTGAGCGAGCCGCGCGACATTCCGCCCATCGAGCGCACGGCGGTGTTCAACGGGGTGTACCACGTGCTCGGCGGCGTGCTCGCGCCCATGGAGGGCGTCGGCCCCGACCAGCTGCACATCGCCGAGCTCATGGCGCGTCTGGGCCGCGAGGAGGTAAGCGAGGTGCTCTTGGCCATGAACCCCAACATCGAGGGCGAGACCACGGCCGCCTACCTGGCCCGGCTCATCAAGCCTTTGGGCGTGAAGGTGACGCGCCCCGCGAGCGGGCTTCCCGTCGGCGGCGATTTGGAGTTCGCCGACGAGGTGACGCTCGGCCGCGCCCTGGAGGGCCGCCTGCCGCTGTAGGCCGCCCCTTCCGCATCCGATAGAAAAAGAGGCGCCGCTGCGGGCGATTCCGCAGCGGCGCCTCTCGCGTTTCCGAGCCGGGACGCTACTTGATGCAGCAGGAGGGGACCTCGTGCTTCACGCGGTCGTGCTCCTCGGCGCGCTTGGCGTCGTTGAAACGGTCGAGCGTGCCCACCAAATAGCCGGTGATGCGGCGGATGCGGTCGAACTTCACCGGGGCGATGCCGTAGTGGATGCCCACGTCCTCGCCGTCGACGTCCAGGGTGAGGGACTCCAGCTGGCCATGGGGGTACTTGTCGTGGGCGCGCTTGATGTAGGCGGCGATCTCCTCGTCGGAGACGGGGGCGTCGCTTGCCTGGGCGTAGTTCACGGCCACCTTCACGCCGTCGATCGTCTTGTTCTCCATGGGTGCTCCTTGCTGTCGGCGGAACGGGCGGGCAATCGCCTTAGTTCCGAATGTTCACCATATGTAGTTAGCGATTGAGAATACTACCACAATATGTTGGTGACATGAGCAACGTTTTCAAGAAGTTGAAAAGTCGGCGCGCATACAGGGGACTTGTGCGCGACCTCAGGGGATCGCCCTCATATCATCTCAGGGATTCCCGTGGCATTACCTGAGTCGGAGAGGCTGCTATCGCTCCCAGAAATCGGCGGCGAGTTCGGTGCGGTTGGCGTGGCCTGTCTTCTTCAGGATGTTGTGCATGTGCACCTTCACCGTGCCGGCGGTGAGCGTCAGCTCGCTCGCGATGTTCTGGTTGTCCTTCCCCATAAGGGCCAGGCGCAGCACGTCCTCCTCGCGGCGGGACAGCTCGTGGGCCTCGCAGAACAGCGGCATGAGCCGGTCGATGGACTCCACGAGCAGCGGGTCCTCACCCTCGGGCAGCTCGCGGGCGCGCAGGCGCAGCGAGGTGGAGGCGCCCCGCAGCACCGCGAGCCCGTAGCAGATGAACAGCAGGTTCTCCATAGGACTGCGCTCGGCCATGACCCACATGCCGTCGGGAAGGTGGGACGGGTCGTAGATCAGCTGGAAGTACACGTTCTCCAAAACGATGCCCCAGGTGATGGCGATGGAGCAGAAGTAGGCGGTGCGGTGTCCCTTCATGATGGAGCGGCGCTGCGGATCCGACGAGCGCGCGTACCACAGGCCGAGCGCGGCGTAGCAGAACAGCTGCAGCACCGCGCGCAGGTTGTAGTAGACGAACTCGCGCCACTGCGCGTCGCCGATGAGCTGGTAGGCCGCCAAACTCGCCACGGCCCACACGGCCACGGGCACGTAGCGGATGCCGTGCCGGCCCTCGCGGCAGTAGCGGCAGGCGGCCAGCCACAGGAACAGAAACGCCCCGCCGCCGGTGATGATGGAGGCGTAGGGGCTGCCCACGTCGTAGAAGGAGGGCGCGTCGAACACCGAGCCGGGCGTGATGAAGTTGTCCTTGAAGACGAGCGACACGTCGAAGAAGTAGAACGTGAAGCCGGCGGTGGCGTACAGGAAGGTGCGCCGGTGGGACACGTAGAAGGCCGACAGGCTCGTCGCCGCCACGATGGTGTAGAAGAACATGATGATGAGCGTGTAGTAGAACAGCAGGGTCATGGGTTCCTCGGATCGGAGACGGATGTCGCGCGCCGCGGGCGGCGGTGCGCCGAGCCAGCCACCGATAGTTTAGCGAATCTCTCATGGTTGGAGACCGACGCCGTCGGGGGCGTTTTTCTGTCGTAAGGAAAACGCCATGGCGTCTAGCTGCGGTTTATCTGTCGTTTAGGTGAAGATCTCCACGGTATCACCACGTTATACCCGACCTGCGCGGTCGCCATTACCGCCTTATGCCTAGCCGTGCGCGAGCGGTCGGGCCTACACTCGGTGCATCGAGACAGCCGAGCCGCGGGCGTGTTGCTGCGGGCCGGCGCTGTTACCCATCGAGATAGGAGGTCGTCATGACCGCAGCCACCGCCGAGGCGAAGCCCGGCGCTACCGTCGAGCCGCCGCGCGAGAAGAAGAAGCGCAAGTTCTCGTTCCCCTCGGCCTTCACCATCCTGTTCATCGTGACCATCATCGCCGTCATCTGCACGTGGTTCGTGCCGGCGGGCCAGTACTCCAAGCTCGCCTACGATGCCGACAGCGGCAAGCTTGAGATGACCTCTCCCACCGGCGAGGTGTCCACGCTGGATGCCAACCAGGAGACCCTCGACGAGCTCGGCGTGAAGATCGACATCAGCCAGTTCACCGACGGCGCCATCACCCAGGCCGTGTCCATCCCCGGCACCTACGAGGGGCTCGACGCGCACCCGGTGTCCATTGCCGACATCCCGTACTCCATGGTCTGGGGCGTTATCGACGGCATCGACGTGATGGTGTTCATCCTGTGCCTCGGCGGCCTCATCGGCGTGGTGAAGGTGACCGGCGCCTTCGAGAGCGGGCTTTCGGCCCTCACGAAGAAGACCAAGGGCCGCGAGTTTTTGCTTGTGCTCGGCGTGTCGGTGTTCATGATCTTCGGCGGTACCATGTGCGGCCTCGAGGAAGAGGCTGTGGCCTTCTATCCCATCCTGGCGCCGATCTTCATCGCGCTCGGCTACGACTCCATCGTGGTAGTGGGCGCCATCTTCATGGCCGGCTCCATCGGCACTACGTTCTCCACCGTGAACCCGTTCTCGGCCGTCATTGCCTCCAATGCCGCCGGCACCGTGTTCACCGAGGGCATCGCCGTGCGCGCCTTCGCGCTCGTGGTGGGTGCCATCGTGTTTCTGCTGTATCTGCACTGGTACGCCAAGAAGGTGAAGGCCGATCCGAAATTCAGCTACTCCTACGAGGATCGCGAGAAGTTCAACGCCCAGTGGGAGCTTGCCGACGACACCGCGGCGGCCCGGGAGTTCAGCTTGCGCAAGAAGATCGTGCTGGTGATCTTTGTGATGGCCTTCGTCATCATGATCATCGGCGTCATGAACCTCGGCTGGTGGTTCCCGCAGATGGCGGCTGAGTTCGTGACCTTGTCCATTCTCGTGATGTTCATCGGCGGCACGGGCAAGGACGGCGTGGGCGAGGCGAAGATGGTGGACGCCTTTGGCTCGGGCGCCTCGAGCCTCGTTCCCGTGGCCCTCATCATCGGCCTGGCCCGCGGCGTGAACCACGTGCTCACCGAGGGCATGATCAGCGACACCATGCTGAACGCGGCCTCGAACTTGGTGGCGGGCATGAGCGGTCCTCTGTTCGTCGTGTGCCTGCTGCTCATCTTCTTCGTGCTCGGCTTCGTGGTGCCCTCCTCCAGCGGTCTCGCGGTGCTGGCCATGCCCATCTTCGCGCCCCTGGCCGACACGGTGGGCATTCCCCGCTGGATCATCGTGGCGGCCTACCAGTTCGGCCAGTACGCCATGCTCTACATCGCGCCCACGGGCCTGGTGATGGCCACCTTGCAGATGCTGGACATGAAGCTGTCCGACTGGTTCAGGTTCGTGTGGCCCATGATGGTGTTCACCCTCGTGTTCGGTGCCATCCTGCTGAGCGTCTGCTCGATCGTGTTCGCCGTGTAGCGCCGCGGCCGCCATCGAGCGCCCCTGCGGCCCTCT
This sequence comes from uncultured Adlercreutzia sp., assembly GCF_958431955.1. Lineage (GTDB taxonomy): Bacteria > Actinomycetota > Coriobacteriia > Coriobacteriales > Eggerthellaceae > Adlercreutzia. Next base: position 21,729 of record NZ_CAUASN010000031.1, read on the forward strand.
GCCATGAGGCCCTCTCCGCTACGCCGGAGAGGGCCTCCTTGTTAGTTGGGTGGAAGAGGGACGCGTCCCGTATGCTCCGCATCAGCCATAGACTTTCACCCCTTCGCGGGCAACGATGTACTCGGGCGTTGAGATGTCGAGGGATCGTTTGGCGAAGGTGTCTGCGCTTGAGCAGAGCACGTCTTTGGGCTTCTTCATCCAGAGGAGCGCCTTGCGAACCATGGCCCCGTAGGCTAGGGGACGGCGCTTATCGTCCTTCGTGACCACGTACAGGTCGATGTCGCTTTCCGGCCGCTGCTCGCCACGGGCGTATGAGCCGAACACGTAAACACTGTCAGTGGGGACAGCAGCCACAATGCTGCTCACGATGGTATCAAGCTGCTCGATGGGGAGTTGGGCTCTGTTCGACGTCATGGCCCCTCCCTTCTGGTGCTGGAATCGGCATTTGCTCCGGAAGCCACTGCAAGATTCATTTTAGCAAGAAACAGGGTCGAGAAAAGACAAAGGGTTCTGTCCCCTCCAAAAACAGAACCCTCATCTATGCGAAGCTTGGACGCTTCCTCGTAAGTCGCTGACCATTATAGCAGCATCATAGAAAAAGCAAAACAAAAACTTTATCCGTTACTTTTGATGCTTGCGGCCCTTCATGAGCTTGGCGCCGAAGGCGCAGATGTCGGTGATGCCTAACGCGCAAAGATCTCGCAAGGTTCGTGATTCTCGCACAGCAGTGCCCCCGCGAGGGAGACGCGGGGGCACTCAGGGGGAGGGCTGTATGATGAGACGTTCGCCTCGCTATAGAGCCGCGGCGTTGCGACCAGCTTTTAGGCCGAAATGAGCATTTGCCGCCATGGCGGTACCGGATCCGGGATAGAACTCGCCGACCCAGCCGCCGGTGCACAGGCCTGCGGCAAACAGGTTGGGGATCGGCTCGCCTGCCGTGTCGAGCACCCGGCATTCCACATCGATGCGCAGACCGCCGGTCGGCCCCATGATCTCGGGACGCATGCGGTTGGCGTAATACGTAGGGCCCTCGATGGTCTCGAAGCCGCTGATGCGCCCGTACTGGTAATCTTCGCCGCCGGGGACGATGCTGTTGTTCCATGTGTCGATGGTATCTTGCAGGCCGATGGGATTCACGCCGATCTTGTCGGCAAGTTCTTCTAGGGAAGAGGCGCTGATGACAATGCCCTCGCTAATGGCGTTTTGGATGGTGTCGGCATCCCATGCTCGGCAGTTTTCCAGATTGCTCTCGCCCCAAACGGCGTAGCAGGGGTGGTCGGTCTGCTTTTCCATGTGAAACTGAGACCGGGTCTTATAGGCGTAGTGCGCGTCTTCGCAGACATAACGCATACCAGCTTTGTTGACGAAGATGAGCCCCCACACATCTTGGCCGGATGTGAGTTTCAAATCGAGGATAGCATTCATGCTGCCATCGAGATTCACTAGGTCGGCGCCGATCTCCATGCCCATGCGGATTCCGTCGCCGGTGTTGGTGGGAGCGCTCAGACAGTCGGCCACCTCAAGGGCCCAGGCATGCTGAGGACATAGGCGCTTGGCCATTTCGGCGTTGTGGTCGACGTTACTCGTGGCGATGATAATGCCCTTATTGGCCTTCACGTGAATAGCTTTGGTACCCTGCTTGGCCTCGACGCCGATGACCGCACCGGCGCTGTTGGTGATGAGATGGGTCACCTCGGTGTTCGTCTGGATTTCGACGCCCTGTTCTTCAGCCTTCCTTTTGAAAGCATCAATGAGAGCTCCTCCCTCCCCGTCAGGACGGTGGATGCGTACGGCGTAGTGCTCATCTGCGTAGGGCACGTGAGACTGGCCGGAAAAGTCGCCGATGACGAGTCCCAGATCCTCCACATACCAGCGTATGACCTCGGGCATACCAAAGGTGAGATCCCGCACGAGTTCCTCGTCGCAGCGGCCCTCACCCAAGGCCATGTACCATTCGAAGTGGTTCTGCGGCGTGTCATCCTGGTATTCGGTGAACTTCTTTTGATATTCCGTACCCGCGGCCTGCGTAATGCCGGCGGAAAGGGCTGTAGTGCCACCGACCATGGCGGCTTTCTCAAGTAATAGGGTGCTTCCGCCCTGTTCGCTGGCACCGATAGCTGAGCAGAGACCTGAGCCTCCGCCCCCGATGACTATGACATCTGCTTCGCGGTCCCAATCGATATTTGCTTCATCCGATCCGGTGTTAGACAAAGCGCTGTCGGAGCCTGGAGTCTGCGGCGCGCAGCCTGCTACGCCCAGGGCGGCCAGGCCTGTGGCGCCTGCAAAAGCGCCCTTCAGAAAATCGCGACGCAGTATGTTCTCCCCTGTAGCCATCATGATAATTCCTTTCTCTTGTGAAGCGACGGCGCCGGCGACCTTCTCGACCTCCTGCCGATGGGCTTAATTGGTTGGCCGGCAGCGAGCACCTTAGCCTGCTGCCGCAGCGCACGGGTGTTTAAACGTGTTTAAACGTTGCCGTCGATGTTTAATGCCAGTACCATAGGGCCGATGGAAGGTGTATCTTTGGAAGAAGGATGCGGAGAGATGGTCGAGAGGATGCTTGCTGCGTTGCGGAAGCAGGAGCTGGTGTTGAGGGCTGGCATCGGTGTGGGCATCTACCGCTGCCTGCATGAGTGGCCGGTTTGGTTTAACGACGAGGTCTACCACGGTTCGGCAGTTGAGTTTTTTGCGGGCCCCAATTTTTTCATGTTCCTCGATATCGGGAAGGTTGCAGGCCTCGGCATCTACGTAGCGCTCTGCTTCACAGTGGATAAATCACGAAAAAGCGATGGCCTGATGATCGCACCAAGCCTTCTGTGCGCGGCGGGGTTTCTCGCGCCGGTTATTTTCTCATTAGGCGTTCCCGTGGCGCCGATTATCATGCTCGGCGCGCTCTTCGGCGTTGGGCTTGGAGTCGGCATGCTCTTTGCTCAGTGGATTGAGTTTTTCGGGACAATTCCGCCAATAAAGACTCTGCAGGCGCTCGCATTTTCCTATGTTGCACGTTTCTTGCTCCTGCCGTTGTTTGATTCGCCGGATGTGATGACGGGAGCGCTTGGAATACTCGGTATGGCTCTTGTCTCAGTGCCGGTGACCAGTTGGTGCATCCAGCGGACGGCGACTGCTTTCCCCGTGTCGCGCAATTTGCCCCCGTCGGGAACATTCGTGCGTCGCAACGGTCTGCTGTTCCTGTTCGTAGCGTTGTTTGCTTTTGCCTACGGCTTGGGAAGTGGCATGACCGACTTGTCCCATGCGCCCCTAGAAACGGGTTGGGGGAAGGTGATGCCTTCGCTCGTCGTGCTCTTGCTCGTGTTGCGCCTGGGCGACCGCTTCGACCGAACCATTCTCTACGCTTTGTCGTTGCCGCTCATGCTGGCTGGGCTTTTGGGGGTCGTGTTTCTCGGTTTGCCGATGTCGGTATCCCAGGTGCTCTTGAGTGCAGGGTTCTCGATGTTCCACCTGCTTATCTATGTAGTGGTATGTTCCGACGCCTTCCAGTCGCATACATCAGCGATGCCGGCAGGAGCTTGCGTACGCGCGTTGGCTCTTGTGGCGGCAGATGTGGCCATTGTCCTCTTCAAGGCGTTGCCGGTGGGCACGAGGCCGACGGTTGTCTCCGCTGTGGCCATTGTGAGCATTGGCGTCGGCTTTGCGGCGCTTATGCCACGTTTTGGCATCGAGGGGACCCGCTCGGCGACAGATTTGGTGCGGGACAAGCGCAGGGAGCTTGAAGGACTGGCCGCTGCGCATGGTCTTTCCGCGCGTGAGTCTACGGTATTCGAGCTATTGCTGGAAGGGAAGACAGCGGCGCAAATTAGCGAGGAGCTATTCATCTCCAACGGTGCGGTACGTGCTCACTGCAGCCGCATCTACGATAAGTTCGGCGTCCATTCTCGCAAGGACTTCGATGCGCTTTTTGAAAGCTAAGTTGTTCTCTTGCGGCGGTCGAGCTGTTACGGCCATAGAAAAGAGGGTCCGCCGAATGAAGCGGACCCTCTTACGGGGCAGTAATGGAATGAAGCGGAGATAGATCCGGTATTGTTTCGCTGCGAACGCAGTGGTTCGTAGCTGCTATTTCCGCCGACACTGTGCGCTTCCCGTTTGACGGGGAGAAATCTGCCATGGATGCGTGCCGCTAGCTGTCGGGATCAGTCCTGCCGCTCACTCGGCTATCGGTGTTAATTGCGGTTCGACAGCAAGGAAGAGACTCGACGCAAGGGGTCGAGATCCTGCGCTTGTTTTGAGGCGAAGCTCATGAAAGATTTTTTGGGGAGAGCTTGCGGCCCTTCATGAGCTTGGCGCCGAAGGCGCAGATGTCGGTGGCGCCCAGGCCGATGAGCAGCATGGAGAACCCGGCCTTCAGGATCTGCTGGGCCGTGGCGCCGGTGTCGGACCAGCCGGCGGTGCCGTTCATGCGGTAGCTGTCGAAGAACTCGCTCACCTCGGCGGGGGTGTAGAAGGCCAGCATGCACAGCCCGAACACGACGATGATGCAGCCTACCACCATGCCGCAGATGAGGAACACGCGCTCGGGATCGAGCTCGGCGTGGGGCTTCTTGGGGGCAGAGGCCGGCTTGGCTGCCGTGGGGACGGCGTGGGCCGTGCCCGTCGGACGCGGGGCGGCTTGGGCGGCCGCGGGCGCGCCGTAGGCGGCCTGATAGGCTGCTTGGTGGGCGGCGACGGCGCCGGCGGCCACGGCGGCCCCCGCCACAGGCTGGCCCGGGTAGGTCTGGGTTACGGCCTGCTGCTCGAGCTCGCGGCCCTGGGCGACGTAGCCGGCGCCCGAGGGCGTGCAGGCCGGCGCGGCGCCCTCCAGCGGCACGGGGTCGTTGGTCACGGCCGGCTCGGAGGGGTTCAGCTCTTGGGATTGCAGCACTTCGCCGAGCATCTCGCTCGCATCTCCCGTCGCGGCGGCCTCGACGTCGCCGGATACGCGGGCGGGCTCGCCGCCCGACAGGCTCTCGGCCTGAAGGGCGCGCCCTTCAGCCTCGTCGTCGGGAAGGGGATGGGCCTCGGCGACAGGGTAGCTGCTGTTCTCGAGCGCTTCCTGCTCGAGCTCGCGGCCCTCGGCGGTGTAGCCGGCAGAGGTGCCAGGCTCAGGATGGGTGTTCTCAGCCATGGAAAGCTCCTCTCAGGGATGGGGACGATAGAACACCTGTCAGCATAAGGAGCAGGCCGCCCCGAAAACGGAGCGGCCCGCTAATCGTATGGCGACCGTAGGATTTTCGCCACCATTTCGCAAAACGCTACGGTGCGCCTCACATGTCGCTTTCGGCCGCGGCTTGCTCGCGGGCCTCGTTGTAGTTGGCGACGTTCACGCGGGACAGCAGGATGGAGGCGCGCACGATGAGCCACGCGCTCGCGGCGAGGAGGGCCACCATCGCGGCGGAGGCAATGCCCTCGACAAGGGCGCCGTGCCCATCGGAGAGGCTTGCGGCGACAACGCCGACGAACAGGAGGAGAAGCCCCGCCACGAGGCTGATAGAGAAGGTGCGCTGGGCCTCGCGGCGCTCATCGGCGGTATAGAAGTCCTGGATGTAGGGATGGCTGCGCTGGAACTCGCTGTGTTGGAAGAAAGCGGGGAGGACAAGCGCGAGCCAGATGCCGATGCCGGTGAACACGGGGATGAGCCCCAGCGCTTCCAGACTCGGGGCGAAGCACTCGGTGACGGTGCCGACCAGGATGAGCAGCGAGATGCCGATCAGCAACGCGCCCACGCCCGCGGCGATGTGGTTGGCGAAGGCGCGCATGTGCTCGTCGTAGCCGCAGACGTCCTGGGGCGGCCCGCCGGCGCTCTCGCGCATGACGGCGGCGCGGGCCTGGGCGGCCGCGCTCGGCGCGGCGCAGGTCAGGTCGCCCTGCACGAGGTCGTCTAAGGTACAGTCGAATATCTGGCACAGCTTCAGCAGCTTGTCCATCTCGGGATAGGCGCGCTCGGCCTCCCATTTGGTGACGGATTGGCGGCTCACACCCACCATCATGGCCAGCTGCTCTTGGGTCATGGAGTGGGTGGCGCGCAAATGCTGCAGGTTATCGCGGAAACTCACGGTGCGTCCTTTCGGTGCGAAACGATGATCGGTAAGGCGGTGTCGACGCATTCCACTTTACGGTAGCCGACCGCGCGAATCCATCAACTTGCGGCATCATTTTCAAGCGCCCCGCGGTTGCCAACCCCAGGTCAGAACGATGGTTGAGGAGCGCCGGGAGGGGAAGGTCCCCTCCGCTCCCGGCGCGGACGGATCCTACCAGCTGAGCAGCTCGTAGCCGTCTTCGGTGACGACGATTTGCACTTCCCACTGGGCCGTAAGCGACTTATCGGCCGTGCGCACCGTCCAGCCGTTGGGGTCGGTCATGTCGATCTCCTGGGCGCCGGCGTTGATCATGGGCTCGATGGTGAACATCATGCCCGGCACGAGGATCGGGCCTTCTCCCGGCTCGGTCACGAAGCTCACGAAGGGATCCTCGTGGAACTCCAGGCCGATGCCGTGGCCGCCGAACTCGCGGACGACCGTGTAGCCGTGCTTCTTCGCGTACTCGTTCACGGCCGCGCCCACGTCTCCCAAATGCCCCCAGGGCTTCACGGCCTTCAGGCCCTCCTCCACGGCCTCCTTGGTCACGCGCACCAGATCGGCGGCCTCAGGCGACACCTCGCCGATGCAGAACATGCGGGAGGAGTCGGAGAAGTAGCCGTCCAGGATGGTGGAGCAGTCCACGTTCACGATGTCGCCCTCGGCGAGCACCTCGTCTTCCGACGGAATGCCGTGGCACACCACCTCGTTCACCGAGGTGCACACGCTTTTCGGGAAGCCCTCGTAGTTGAGCGGCGCGGGGATGGCCCCGTGCTCCACCGTGTAGTCGTGCACCCACTGATCGATCTGCTCGGTGGTCACCCCGGGCGCGATGCGCTCGGCCACGTAGTCGAGCACGCCCACGTTCACCGCGGCGCTCTTCTTCACGCCCTCGATGTCGGCGGCGGTCTTCAGCAGGTCGCGCGTGGGCACGTCCTCGCCGGCCTCATAGAGCGCTTCCAGGCGCTCGTCGAAGTCGAGGTGGCACTTCTTGTACTTCTTGCCGCTGCCGCACCAGCACTCGTCGTTGCGGCCGGGATTCGTGAGTCCGTCGTACATGGGACGCATCTCCTTGCGTGTTTGCTTCGGAAAACTGTTCGGCGTCCATGGTACTACAACTTGGCAGGGGGCGAATCTGCTTGTCGGACTGTCCAAAGGCCAGCGGGGGTTGTTGGCGATTTCGCCCTTCCTTTGCGCGAGGGGCCGTGCTACCCTGAGGCGGATGCGCTCGGCTCGTCGGCCGGGCGCCTGTTGTCGGCGTGCGCGAGGTGCGGGAGGCGCGGTATGGCGGCGGTGAGCCCTGGAGTGTACAAGAAGGTGCTGGCGGTGCGCCAGGCCTATCCCTTCGACATCGCCTGCCTGCTCATGCGCTTCTTCGGCAGCATGCTGAACATCGGCGTGGTCACCATGATCACGTTGTCGGGCTACTCGTTCCTCACGGCGGGGCTCGCCTCCTCGCTCATCGCGCTGTCCATCTTCGTGGTGACGCCGCGGGTGTCCAAGCGCATCGACGAGCGCGGGCAGTCGGCCGTGGTTCCCAAGGCTGCCGCCGTCTCTCTCGTGGGGCTCGTCGTCCTCGTGGCGAATGTGGCGCTCAAGGGCCCGGTCTGGCCGCTGTTCGTCGGCGCGTTGCTCGTGGGGTTCTACCCGAGCCCCCAGGCTATGGCTCGCGCGCGGTGGACCTACCTCATTCGCTCGGGGCGCTTGGGCGAGGCGGCGCCCGACCTGCGCACGATGTTCTCCTACGAGAGCGTGCTGGACGATGCGGCCTTCATCTTCAGTCCCTCCATCTCCATCGCCCTGGCCGCGGCCATCGCGCCGGTGGCCGGCATGGTGGTCGGGGGCGCCGCCTTCGCTGTGGGCGTGGTGATGCTGTGCGCGTCGAAGGGCACCGAGCCCGTGCCCGGGTGGAGCGATGACACGGCGGCGGAAAATGCCGCGGCCGAGGTGGAGGGCGAGCCGGCCGCTGCGGGCGGCGAGCCCCCGCGCAAGAGCCTGCTCGCCACGTCGGCGGCGGTGCGGGTGCTCTTCGTCATCTACGCCTTCGCCGGATCGTTCCTCGGCCTGTTCGACACGGCCACGGTGTCGCTGTCGGAAGACCTGCACAGCCCCGATTTCGCCGGTGCTGTGCTCATGGCCTCGGGCGCGGTGTCCATGACCGTGGGCTTCCTCTTCGGCATGGTGCGCCTGCGGGCGCCCCTGCCCAAGCAGCTCGTGGTGGCGGCCTGCGCTGTGGGCCTCTCCTTCGGCACCATGTTCCTCATCGACTCGGCGCCCACGCTCATGATCGTGGCGCTTCTGGGCGCGGCCACCTACTCGCCGCTGCTCATCGTGGCCAACGGCGTATGCGAGCGTGCCGTGCCCGACGCGCGGCTCACGGAGGCCATCACCTGGCTGAACGCGGGCTACACCTGCGGAGCGGCCTTCGGCCCCACCACGGCCGGCGCCATCATCGATGCCTTCGGCACCATGGCCTCGTTCAAGGTGGGCACGGTGCTGTGCCTGGGAATGCCCATCACGGCCATCCTGTGCTATCGCATCGTGAAGCGCAACATCCTGCCGGCCTACACCGTCGTGGAGAAGCGCGACTTAGAGAAGTAGGGCCCTCCCGCCCGCGCCGCCGCGAGCGTCCCTGTGGAAAAGATGACGGTTTTCCTACTGATTGCGCGTCAGTAAGGGCCGCCTGTCACAATGGGCGCGTGAGATTTCGAGAAAGGATCGCCATGGACCAGATGAACTATGCGCCTCAGGCGCCTGTGCCGCCCGCGTCGCGGCAGACCTATCCCGTCGGGTGCCTTTCCGCCGCCTGGGCCGACGTTAAGGCCACGCCGGGCTATGCGGGCAAGATCGCCCTGCTCGGGCTCATCATGTGCGTGCCCGTGCTGAACTTCGTGGTGCTGGGCTACCTGCTGCACTGGTCGCGCGAGGTGCCCTTCGGCGGCCGTACGCCCATGCCGGCGAAGTACGTCACGGGCAAGAACTTCGAGTTCGGCTTCTACGCCTTCGTCATCAGCCTGGCGGTCGGCGTCGTCGTCAGCGTGGCGGGTGCCATCCTGGG